>DASUKA010000072.1:0-62988 GCA_036278935.1 Gemmatimonadaceae bacterium | reverse complement strand
GGGCAGACCCGGCTCTCCATCAGCCTGTATATGTCGCGTGGGGCGTGCCTCCGGACGCTCGCCAGATGGAGCGAGGCGACGATGATGTACAAGCAGGCGGCCTGGCTGGCGGAGCACCTGGGCGATACGGAGAACGTACTCAATTCGCGGATTTCGCTGGCGAATGTCGCGATGGATCGCGGAAATCTGCCCAAAGCGGAGAAGATCCTGGATCGGGTCATCGTAGAGGCGGAAAGCGGGAACCTGCCAGGGGTTCGAGCCATCGCGCTTCACGCTCGCGGAAATGTGGCGAATTTGCGCGGCGACTATGAGCGGGCCATCGCCCTGTGCTACGAGGCGCTCGATGGCTTGCAGGACGAGGAGGCCAGAGACCGCGGGCTTGCGGACGTCGCGGCATCATTCTCTGATTTGGGCCTGCGCGCGCCTGCGCGCGATGCATACCTGATACTCGCCGTGACAGCCCAATCACAGTTCACTCGCTGGGTAGCGGAGATGAACTTGATGGAAATCGCAGCGAGTGACGGAGAAGAGAGGGCGTTTGAACAGTATCGGCGTGAACTGGCGAAAGCCGAGCTGCCGGCAAAGCTGGCCGCGCACTACCACTACCTTGCCGGTCAGGGTTACAGAGCATTCGGCAAGGAGCGACTGGCTCAGCGAACGCTGAAGCGCGCGGTTCAAGTCGCCTCAGAATCTCAGATCAACGAAGTGTTGGTCAAGGCAGAGGCGAGCCTGCGGGATATTCCTCGCCACGACGCAGCGGCGAAGCCAGTTGTATCAAAACCATCGCAGCAGACCGCCAAGGTTGCTGAGGCTATTCACCGTATGCGACTGGTGGTGAACTCGGCGGGATAGGATATCAGCGGGGCCGCGGGTGAGCGCTCCGCGGCCCCTCCACTATCACGGAGTCGGGCAGGTGAGCGTGCCGTTGCCTGCCAGGACGGAGCAAGGAGAATCGTTGCTCGGACCGGTCGGAGCATCGGCGCAGGCGGCAACCGCGAAGGTCGCAAGGGTGAGCACGATCAGCGTAAGGTGGCGGCGGGACATGAAGGCCTCGGAAGGTGAGAAGTGTCGGTGGGAGTTGCGGTGCGGAGCGACTTCCACCAGCCAAGGTACGGTCGCGCTGGGAAGTGTAAATGCACATTTTAGGACAGCAATGTACACTTTTCGGCCAACACTACCCGAACAAACGTGGAAGTCGCCGCGCAACTCGCTCCGAAGCTCCTCGACCATCTCCGGTTCGTTCTCGCCGATTCGAAGTACATCCTCCATGCTGCCAACGACTGGGTCGGCCTGGAGGCCGAGATCCGCAGCCACCCCATCGATGTCGCCGTCGTCGATCCCTGCAGAGGAGGCGGCATCCACCTTCGCACCATCAAGGTGCTGCTCTCCCGATTCCCGTCGCTGCCCATCGTCCTCTATACCACCCTCACCCCGGAGACGCTCAGAGTCACCGTCGAGTTACTGAAATATGGAATTCCGCAGGTCGTGCTCCATGGCTTCGACGACGAACCGGCGCGCCTGCGGGGCCTGCTCGAGCGCCAGCCGGCACGGGTGATCGAGGAGCGCCTGCTCGGAAAGATGTCCGCGCGGCTGATCCGCCTCCCGCCCCCCCTGGCCCAGGCGATCGGCGAGATGTTCAGGGCGCCGCACCAGTTCCGGAGCGTCGAGGACCTCACGGCGCATGCCGGAATCACCCGCCGGTCCGTGGACCGATACCTGGCGGAGGTGGGGCTGGCATCCGCGCATACACTGCTCACGGCAGCGCGGGTCGTACGGGTGTACCACTACTCGCGCGATCCCGGCTACCTGATGGATGATGTTCGGAAGAAGGTGGCCTATGGCTCGGCGCGCCTGCTGGTGCGCCAGGTCCGGGCCGCAACCGGGCTCACACCATCCGCACTCCGGCGGACGGTCAAGCCAGAACAGTTCATCACGGAGATGGCGGCGCATCTGCACCGCGCCGCAAGGAGTCGCACCCATGACAACGTTTCCAGACGGCAGCGGCGTCCGCGTCCTCATCGTGGACGATGAATTCGCGCTCGGCAAGGTGCTGGTCATGGCGTTCAACAAGCGGGGGTACCAGGCAATGACCGTGAAATCCGGCGCCGCGGCCGAGCACATTCTCCGTTCCGAACACGTGGATTGCCTGGTGGTCGACCTGCTCATGCCCGACATGCAGGGAGACGTCCTCTTTCACATCGCGGCCGCCGTCCAGCCGCACCTCCGGCATTGCACCATCTTCACCACGGGCGACATCAGCGACGCGGCGTACCGGCGCATCGAAGCGTGCGAATGCCCCAAGGTGGACAAGCCGTTCGATATGAGCCGCCTGCTGACCCTGGTGCAGGAGGTCACGCAGGAGGCGCGGGAGGACGCGAGCGCCTGACGGCCCTCGCTACACCTTCCACGCGCGAAGGGTGGCGAGGGCGCTGTCCAGGGCGGCCCGCTGTTCGGGGTGGTGTGCGGTTTCGAGAAGTGATTCGTACGTCCGGATGGCCAGCTGCAGCGCCTCCGGATCGTGCTCCGTGGACGCCAGGCTGGCGGCGTTGTCCGCCAGATTCGCTCGCGCCAACTCGTCGTCGGGAAAGCGCTGGGCAACGTGGGCCCACCGGGAGACGCGGGCCCGCAACTCGGACTCCGTGAGCGCCCAGAGATGCCACGCGCCGCGGTTCCGCTCGTCGGCACTCAGCGCGCGGCTCGCCAGCTCTCCCACCACGTCCGGTCCGCGCCCGGAGAGCCAGTAGGCGGTGGCGAGGATGACGAGCGCGCGGGCATCGGTGGGCCGCGCCGCCACGATGTGCTCGTAGACCGGCCCCGCCACCTCGCTCACGTCGCGGTAGGGCTCCACGGCGGCGATCAGCGCGTCGATGTCGGCACCCTGGGCGATCCGCGAGAGTTCACCCAGGAGCACCCCCAGATCGCCACCAGCCCGATATTCCTCCACCGCGCGCGAGAGCTCGGAGGCAGGATCGCTATTGGATGTATGCATGGTTAGATTATTATAGTGTTCTGCCGGTACGGCCGTCAGCGCGTGACCCGGCCATTCCGCTACTCGTCCCCGTTGGACGGTATGCACCGACAGCTTGAGATCGAGCGGCGTATCGCGCTCGTCCAGCACCAGCTCAACAACCCGCTCGCGGCGCTCCTTGCCGAACTGCAGCTTCTGCAGTCTGAGCCGACCCTCTCTGACGAGCACCGGCCGGCAGTGGAGCGCAGTCTGGCTCTTGTCCGTCGCCTTATCGGCGTCGTCCGGGAGCTGGACCAACGAATCGTGCGGGAGGTTGCGGGGTAATACCCGAGCGCCCTTGGAGTCCCAACTCTGTCCGCATTCGCCGTCGTGGCGCAGAGGTTGCGCAATAACGCGAGCGAGGTAATAATCGAGGTGACTATCCGAATGACGGCGGTGGTCACCGCTAAGAAGAACACACGGATAGCAGAGCCCACGCTGGCAACCTGCTCCGCCGGCTTCCTGGTGAAGTCGCGCGTCATGTTCCGAGTCTGACGAGCAACTTGGACCGCGTGTTCGCGCCGCGGCGAGGTCCATTCAGAGCATCAGTATGCGTAGGGCGCATCGATCCCCGAGCGTTGTCGTCGGCGAACCGGCTCACGAGCACGCTCGGCGCGGAGATCGATGACGAGTCCGGGAAGCGCGGCAAGGAAGGGGTTGGCTGCAGATAGTCAGCGCCCTGGTTTCACCCCCGGCACGGGCGGCTCGCACACCGCATGAGCCCATGCCCAGGCCGGACAGTTATGATGCGCGCGCGAGCGCGCGAGCATTCCGTCACTGACGACGTGACCCGAGAGGAACTGAGTGTTCATACGTCGCCGCGTAGCGGCGACCCCTCCGATTCCAGACGAGCTTGATGATTTACGGCGCATCATGGTAGCCCGCAGATGGCGGGCGCCTGAGCGCAGATTATTCACCCACAGACACCCATAGTTGCATGAACGATCGCCGACGCCCCGCCCGTCGTGGCCGCGGGCCACGCCCTCATAATCGTCAGCCACTCGAGACCGGTCCTGACACGAGTCCGTATCGCGACGATGCCTCCCTGCCGGCTCCCCGGGGCGATGAGGGGGGGACCAGCGCCCGAAGCGGCGGAACGGACACCGACACGACATCGCAGCCCGGGGGACGCGACGGCCGCTACGCCGGCAACGGCCGGCGCCGCCGCGGCCGCTCGCGCAACGGGCCGCGTTCAGAGCGCACTCCCAGGGCCAGCACCATCCCTATCGTCCCCGACGGGAACGTAGAAGGGTGGTTCGATGCGGCGCGCGATGGCGGCTTCGTCCGGCAGGCCTCGTCGAGCTACCTGCCCGTCCCCGGCGATGCGTTCGTACCACCGAACCTGGTCCGCCAGTTCACGCTCAGGCGTGGCGACGCCGTGGAAGCGAGCGTCGGACGTGACCAGCGCGGCCGCACGACGGTGGCGGACATCCAGCGCGTGAACGGCCTGGAGGCCGAGCTCGCCGCGCGGCGCCCGGACTTCTCCTCCCTCACCGCGTCGTATCCGGAACGCAAGCTGACCCTGGAAACCGGCAAGCCGGCCAAGGGCGGCCCGGAGCTCACCCGCCGCGCGATCGACCTGATCGCGCCTATCGGATTCGGCCAGCGCGCCCTGATCGTGGCACCGGCACGCGCCGGAAAGACCATGCTCTTGCAGGCTATCACCGAAGGGATCGCGATCAATCACCCGCACGCCACGCTCCTGGTCCTTCTCGTGGACGAGCGCCCCGAAGAGGTGAGCGAGATGATTTCGTGGGGCCGCGGCGAGGTGGTAGCCTCCAGCTTCGACGAGCCGGCGGAGCGTCACGTGGATGTGGCGGAAATGGTGCTCGAGCACGCCCGCCGGTTGGTGGAGATCGGGAAGGACGTGGTGATCGTGCTCGACTCCCTCACCCGACTCGCCCGTGCCCATAACACGGTCGAGCGTGGGACGGGCCGCACGCTCTCGGGCGGTCTGGACGCGACGGCCATGGCCAAGCCGAAGGCGTTCTTCGGCTCGGCACGCGCGGTGGAACCGGGCGGCGGCTCCTTGACTATCATCGCGACGGCGCTCGTGGAAACCGGATCGCGGATGGACGACGTGATCTTCGAGGAGTTCAAGGGCACGGGCAACTGCGAGATCAAGCTCGACCGCGCGCTGGCCGAGAAGCGCATCTACCCGGCCATCGACGTCGCGACGAGCGGGACACGACGTGAGGAGAAGCTCTTCCGCCCCGATCAGCTGGATGCGGTCTACACACTCCGCCGCGGCTTGCAGCAGATGCCGCCGCAGGCCGCCATGGAGTGGCTGATCAAACGCATTGCCGCCACCGCCAACAACGACGCGCTGCTGGCGGGACTCTAAGCGAGGGGCGAACGGAGAAAGGCGGTTATGGGTTCGGGTTGTGGAACGGCACGCGGTGGCGAGCGCCCTGCTGATCCGAGCCGTTTCTGACGAACTGACCCGCTGACTCACTGACCGACTCCCTCGCCCCTCGCCTCCCCGGCCCGTCACTTGCGAGGCTAACCGGCATGTACCACCTCGTGCTCCCCCGGACGTGGCTCCTCGGGAGCGCGTGCGCATGTCTGCTCATCGCGCCACTCCGGGCACAGGGACGTGGTCAGGTTGCCGCTATGCCGGTTATCGAACGCGTGGAGTTCACCGGCGTGCATGCCGTGAACGAAGATGCGTTGCGCACGCGCCTCGCGACGCAGCCCCCGAAGTGCCAGAGCGTGCTGCTCGAGCCGTTCTGCGTCTTCCACGTGTTCATCGACCAGCACCGTCTCAATCACCTGGAGCTCGCACGCGATGTGCTGCGTATCCGGGTCTTCTACTGGAAGCGCGGCTACCGGGCGACGCAGGTGGATACGACCGTCACCCGCCTGAACGAGGGCGTGCGGATTGTGTTTCACGTGGCCGAGGGGCCGCCCACGGTCGTGAAGACACTGGCCATTGCGAGCCCGGCACGCGTCGTGTCACGCGCGAGAGCGCGGGATATCCTCCTGCTCCACATCGGTGACCCCCTCGATCTCATCGCGCTCGACTCGAGCCTGGTCCTCTTCCGCAACAGCTACTGGGACGAGGGGTACGCGGATGCGGTGGTCACCGACACGGTGATCGTGGACGACAGCGCGCGGGTGGCCCGGGTGACGATGACCATCCAGCCCGGCTCGCGCACGACCGTTGCAGCGGTGAAGGTGTCCGGCAACACGCAGGTATCCAGCCGCACCATCCGGAACATGCTCACGGTACGACATGGGGACGTCTTTCGCCGCGGCGACCTGACGGAGAGCGAGCGGAACCTGTATCAGTCGAGCCTTTTCAAGCGCGCAACCATCACCGTCGCGTCAACGCGGGACAGCGCCAAGGAGCTGGACGTGGCGGTGACCGAGGCGCCGCTCCATGAAGTGCACGCCAGCCTGGGCTTCAATACCGCGGATTTCGGGCAGATCGAGGCACGCTACAGCAATTACAACTGGCGGGGCCACGCGCGGCGCCTGGAGCTGCAGGGCGTGGTGGGCAACCTGCTCGCGCCGATGCTCAACGGGCGCTTCATCTTTCTGGACGTCACACCGCGCAGCCTGACAGGTGAGACGGAGCGCATCTACCTGCAGCCGAACTGGACGGCCAGCGCCAGTCTCACCCAGCCGTTCTTTCACTCCTCACGGAATTCGCTGGGGCTGGAGCTCTTCGCCCACCGCCAGAGCGCCCCGGCCGTTTTCATCGATCGCGGCTACGGGGCGAGCGCCTCGTTCACGCGCCAGGTGGCGCAGCGCAGCCCCGTGAGCATCGTCTACCGGTACGAGCGCACGGAGGTGCAGGCCGGCGACGTTTACTTCTGCGTGAACTTCGGCGTGTGCGAAACGCCGACGATCACGGCGCTGCGCGGCCGCCGGACGCTCTCCCCGATCGTCATCGGCGCGGTGGTCGATCGCTCGAACGATCCCCTCAACGCCACGCGCGGCTATCGCGCGGAGGTCGACCTCGAGCACGCCTCGGCCGTCACCCTGTCCGACTACCGCTACAATCGCATCAGCGCCGACGCCGCCAAGTACATCCCGGCGGGCAACCACGCCGTGCTGGCCGTGCGGCTGCGACTTGGATGGGTGCATGCCCTTCCAACTACGAACCAGGCGCTCGGCGTCAGCGATACGACGGGCGCGGCCATCGTGCACCCGCGGAAGCGCTTCTATGCGGGTGGCGCCCAATCCGTACGGGGATACGGAGAGAACGAACTCGGTCCGCGCATCCTCACCGTCGATCCGCAGAAGCTGCTCGAGCATGGGTGCACGGTACAGTCGATCGCCACTGCCACCTGCGACCCGGACGTGGCGCCCTCCAGCGACTTCCTCCCGCGACCGCTCGGCGGGAACGCCGTGGTGGAGGGAAGCGTGGAGTATCGGTTTCCCCTGTGGAAGAACATTGGCGGTGCGGTCTTTGTGGATGCCGCCATGGTGAGTGAGCACGGAGTGCACAACTTCCTCTCGGGCACCGGGGCCATCACCCCGGGGTTCGGCGTGCGGTACTATTCACCGCTCGGTCCGATTCGCGTGGACCTGGGGATTCGCCCCGATCTCACCGAACGGCTCCCCGTCGTGACCCAGGTGCCCGACTCCACAGGCGCGCCCACCATCGTGCACCTCCTCACGCCAAAGCTGTACAACCCGCTGCAGGGATCGGGGAGCGGCATCCGGCAGATCCTGAGCCGCCTGACGCTGCACCTCTCCATCGGGCAAGCGTTCTGATGCGGCGCGTCTGGAAGTGGCTGGCCGTGGGACTCGGGGTGATCGGGGCGGTGATCGTTGTCGTCGTCGTGGTCGGCGTGCTCGCGGTGCTCGTGCTCACGCAGACCGACTACGGACGCGAGCGCGTGCGGCAGCTGGCCGTGGGAGGGATCAACGGCGCCACGCACGGGATCGCACACATCGGCGCGGTGCACGGGAATCTGCTCGCCGGCGTGGTACTGAGTGACGTCACGCTCACCGACAGCGCGGGCAAGCCGTTCGTGGCCGCCGACACGGTGAAGGCCACCTATCGTCTGCGTCCCTTCTTCTCGAAGAAGGTGATCCTCTCCAGCCTCACGCTCGTACGTCCCGTCATCGTGCTCGATAAGCCGCCCGGGGGGAGCTGGAATTGGGATCGGATCCTCTTCCCGCCCAGCCCGGAGCACGACACCACCGCCGGCTGGGGCAGCTGGATCCGGCTGCACCAGGTACGGATTGTGGATGGCACGCTCGTCACGCGCTCGCCCTGGACGCCGCGCGCGTCCCTGGTGGGCGCGGCACGCGACAGCGCCATCCAGGAGGCGCTGAGTCCGAGCGCGCGGACGGTGGTGGTGCCGGTGCCGGGCGGCTACCAGCAGGTGATGACCTTCAGGTCGATGAACGGCACCTTCCCGCGCATCCGGCTCGCCGATCCGGATACAGCGACCAAGCTGATAGCGGTGAGCAATCTGTCCATGACGGCCAACATGTTCCGTCCGCCGCCGCTGCAGCTCCGCGACGCCGGCGGCATCATCCGTGTGGCGAAGGATTCCGCCTGGTGGCGCGATCTGCACGTGACGCTCCCCAACTCGCGCGCCACCCTTTCGGGCGCCTACCTCCTGGCATCCGGCGATTTCCGCGTACACGGGCACGCCGATCCCGCCGCGCTCGCCGACCTCCGGTGGATCTACCCGCCATTCCCATCCACTGGAAGCGGGTCGCTGGATTTCGCGATGGCGACGCATCATGACAGCGCCAGCGACTACAGTCTGCAGCACGCGCGTTTTGCGGTGGGCGATACCACGCTCTCGGGCGACGCCACGTTCTCCATGGGTGACACCACCCGCGTCTCCAACACGCACCTGCGATTCGCTCGCGTGAGTGCGCGGTTGCTGGAGCAGCTCGTTCCCGGGCTGCACATCCCCCGCCGCGGGTCGTTCAGCGGCCAGGCCGCGCTCGATGGCAGCGTGGGTGACATGCGCCTCTCCGCCGATGTGGAATTCGCGGAGAACCCCACCGGCCAGGTCAGCCATCTCGTGGCCGACGGGGGAGTGGGGATGGCGGGCGGCTTTCACGCGGACAGCCTGCATCTGCGCCTGGAGCCGCTCCAGCTCGATCTGGCACGCATCGCGGCGCCGAAGCTGCCGTTGCGCGGCACGCTCACCGGCCGCGCCATGCTGGACGGCGCGGCCAGCACCGGACTCGCCTTCCGCACTCAGCTTGCCCTCACGGACCACGGCGCGGTGTCACAGGTGGCTGGGGGCGGGACGGTAGCGCTCGGTGGCCGCCGGCCGCGTGCCAACGTGAAGGCGCGCTTCACGCCGCTCGCGCTCGTCACGGCCGGACGATTTGCTCCGTCGCTGGGCTTGCATGGAGCGGCGAGGGGCACCGCCAGCGCGCACGGCACGCTGCGCGATCTCGCCGTTCAGGCCCACCTGAGTCTACCCGACAGCGCTCAGCTGCTCGCGGAGGGAACCGTCGACCTTTCGGGGCGCGTGCCGGAGTACGATCTCACGGCGCAGCTGGATCATGTGCGCCCGCGCACAGTGGCCGCGGTGGGACCGCCCGCCACGCTGACGGGGGTGGTCAGCGCGCGGGGACGGGGGTACGACCCCGCACATATGTCCGCCGCCATTGCCGCCAGCCTCTCGAGCTCGACACTGGACAGCATCGCGCTCGACACAGCGCACGCCCGGCTGACCATCGCCGACGGCATGGCCACGGTCGACACGCTGCTGGTGCGGACGTCGTTCGGCGAGGCGCGATCCAGCGGGACGCTTGGCCTCGCGGCTGGCCATGCCGGCACGCTGCAGTATCGCATCCGGCTGGACTCCCTGGCGGCGCTCCGCCGCTTCCTTCCTACCGATACGGGCATCGTGGCGCCACGGCCGGCGGTGGTGTCGCGCGCCCTCGCCAAGGCGCGCGCCGATTCCGCGCGCGTGGCGAAGGCGACCGAGGTCGAACGGGCAGCCACCGGGTCTCCTCTGCCCCCGGTTCCGACGCCCAAAGTCGCGGCGCTGTCGCGCGGCGCTGTGGCGGGCTCGCTCTATACTGTCGGCACGGTGCGCGGCGAGATCCGCGACTTTGGCGTGCGGGGAAGGCTCGCGCTCGCCGACCTCATCGTTCGCGGGAACTTCGTGAACCGCGGCACTATGGAGTACGCTCTCGTGGACGCCGGTACGCCGCGCATGGCCATCGTGGCCGGCGCCACGCTGGATTCCGTGCAGGCATCCGGCTTTGCCCTCGACAGCGTGGCGCTCCGGCTGGCGTATCGCCAGCCCGGCGGCACGGCGGCCGTGACGGTCTTCCAGGACAGCGTGCGCGCATACCACGCGCGTGCCGACTTCGCCATGGACTCCGCCCACACGCTGGTCCATCTCCAGCAGCTCGCCATGCAGTTCGGCCGCCTCCGCTGGGACGCCACCCAGCCCGCCACCATCGCATGGGGGAGAACCGGCGTGGATGTGGACAGCGTCGACATCACGAACGGCCAGGGCGGACGCATCTTCGTGAATGGTCACCTCCCGGTGGCCGGCGCGTCCAGCCTGGACGTGCAGGTACGCGCGCTACCACTGGCCAATGTGACCGCGCTGCTGGAGAGCGCGGCCCCGGTGAGCGGCCTGCTCAGCCTCACGGCGCATGTCGAGGGGACGGAGCGCAGTCCGCAGTTCACCGGGTCGGCGACGCTTGCGCACGCAGCCTACGGCGGTACGCCCGTGCCGACGGTCCAGGCGACGTTCCGCTACGCCGACACGCGCCTTCAGGCGATCGCGGATGTGGTGGACAGCACCGGAGAGCGGCTGGCCACCGCCAGCGGCACACTTCCTATCGACCTCGCGATCGCCGGATACTCCGGGCCGCGACTCCTGAATGAGCCGCTCTCGTTCAATCTGCGCGCGGAGGACCTGCCCCTCGCCGGGCTGTCGCATGTGAGCCCGGACGCGGACAATATCCACGGGCGCGTGGTCGCGGCGGTCTCGGTACGCGGCACCGCACAGCACCCGACCATCGAGGGCGCGATTGGCCTGGATAACGGTGCCGTGCGCATCGTCCCACTCGGCATCACCCTGCAGGGGCTCACCGGCACCTTGCACATGGACGGCGATACGCTGGTGGTGGATTCGCTGGTCGCGCGGACGGTGGGAACCGTCCGGCTGGCGGGGAGGATCATCCTCGCGCACCCCAAGACGCCGAGCTTCGCGCTCACCATGCTGGCGGACAACGCCACCGTTCTCGACAATGAAGACGGGCGCATCACGATGGATGGGAAGATCGGAATGCATGGCCCGTTCGATGGCGTCTCCATCACCGGGAATGCGGACGTCCTCAACGGCATCTATTACCTGCCCCCGGCTGGGGAGACTGCGCCGATCAGCCTTGCCGACAGCGTCATCTACAATGTGATTGACACCACGGTGGCCGCCGAGCGGGATCTGCTCCCCAGCCCATCGCCCCTGCTCGAGAACCTGAGCGTGAACGTGGAGCTGAACGTCTCACGGGATACCTGGGTGCGGACGCCTGATGCGAACGTGGAGATCTACTCCACCGGGCCGCTCACGGTGCGCCTGGGACAGCGCAGCCGGGCGCTCACCGTGGAGGGCGTGATCAACACGAACCAGGGGGATTATACCTTCCTCGGACGGCGGTTCGTGCTGGCGCGCGGGTCCGCCACCTTCATCGGTGCCCCGGAAATCGACCCGATTCTCCAGCTCACGGGGCAGCGCGACGTCCAGCTGGCCGGACAGGGGACGCAGGCTATCAACATCGTGATCGGCGGGACGCTGCGGCAGCCGCGCGTGACGCTCGCGAGCAATGCGCAGCCCCCGATCCCGCAGGAGCAGCTCCTCAGCTATCTGGCGTTCGGCCAATCCACCTCGTCACTCCTGCAGCAGGAAGGGTCCTCCAGTCTGTCCGGGCAGGGGGGCGCCAACGGCAGGATCATCGGCCAGGTGGCCGCGGTGGCCACGCGGCAACTGGCGGCGATTGCGCTCGGCACGCTGACCGACGAATTCGAGGAGACGGCGGCCCGCTCGCTCGGTGCTGATGTGCTCAACATCACCCCGGCGGACATCCCGGCTGAAGTCTCGCTGAACGGCGTCGCAGGCGTGCTGCGTGGCACGCAGGTGGAAGCCGGCAAGTACGTGGATGCGCGGACGTTCGTCGGCATTCAAGTGCGCCCGACGTTCGTTGCGCCGGGCGCGCGAATCCAGTACCGCGCTCCCATGGGATTGCAGTGGCAGATGAGCTTGGAGCCTCGTTTCCTGCTCCGCGAGCCCACGCTCTCGACCAACCAGACGCCGCGCGCCACGAGCGTGTTCGGGATGTTCGTGCTTGGGGACTGGCGGTTCTGAAGACAGGGTGTAAGGGAGTGGGGCGTGGGGAAACGGCCCGCATCAATGCGGTCGGGCCGAGGGCCGCAAAAAACCTCCGCTGCTATTCCGAGGGAGCGGAGCGAGTGAGGAATCCCCGCGCCTCGCGTGGTTGTCATTCCTCAGTCGCTGCCGCACGGAATGGCCGCCCCGCCCACCCTACACCCGACTCCCTACACCCTGCTGTTCTTGCTCCCCCCCAACTCGTCCCACAGCATGGCCGCCGTTCGCATCCCCTTCACGAAGTTCTCGTCGCTCAGCCACTCGTCGGGGGCGTGAGCGTTCTCGCCCGGCAGGCCGAAGCCCATGAGAAGCACCGGGGCATCCAGGATGCGCTGAAAGTCGGTCACGACGGGGATCGAGCCGCCCTCGCCGGTGATGACCGGTTCGCGCCCGAAGGTGGCGGCGAGGGCACGCCGGGCGGCCTCGAAAAGCGGACCGCTCAACGCCGCGCGCCAGGGTTCGCCCCCGTGCAGCCGCGTCACCGTCACCGTGACCCCCGCGGGCGCCACGGCCTGGACGTGTGCCGTGAGCAGACGCGCGATCTCGTCGGAATCCTGATCCGGAACGAGGCGGCAGCTCACCTTGGCCATCGCCCTGGCCGGGAGCACCGTCTTCGCGCCTTCGCCCGTGTAACCGCTCAGCAGCCCGTTGATCTCACAGGTCGGTCGCGTCCACAGCCGCTCGAGCGTGGAGTAGCCCTCCTCGCCGCCGAGGGCCGGGGCACCGACCTCGTGCAGGTAGCGCTCGTCGCTGAAGGGGAGCGTGCGGATCTGCTCGCGCGCCGCATCGCCCCAGTCGCGCACGGCGTCGTAGAATCCCTTCACCGTCACCCGCCCCGAGGCATCGTGCAGGCTGTCCAGTATATGCGCCAGGGCGGCGGCTGGATTCACCACGGCCCCGCCGTAGCTGCCGGAGTGGAGATCGGCGGCCGGCCCCTGCACGTCGATCTGGATATAGGTCAGACCGCGCAGTGAGGAGAGAATGGACGGGATGCCCGGTGCGAACATCGACGAGTCCGAAATGACGACGCCGTCGCAGCGGAGCTGCTCGGCGTGCGATCCGATGAAACCCGCCAGGTGATCGCTGCCTACTTCCTCCTCGCCCTCGGCGAGCACCACGAGGTTCACCGGCAGCTCCCCGCGAGCGGCCAGATGCGCCTGAATAGCCTTGATGTGCAGGAAGAGCTGTCCTTTGTCGTCCACGGCGCCGCGCGCGAAGATCTTGCCATCGCGCATTGCCGGCTCGAAGGGCGGCGACGTCCAGAGCTCCAGCGGCTCGACCGGCTGCACGTCGTAGTGGCCGTAGATGAGGATGGTCGGCGCGTCCGGTCCTCCCTTGCGCCACTCGCCCACCACCGCCGGGTGGCCGCCGGTCGGAAAGACCTCGGCGGTAAGACCGGCGGTGCGCAGCGACGCGGCCACCCACTCCGCCGCGCGCCGTGTGTCCGCATTGTGCTCCGAGCGGGCACTTACGCTGGGAATGCGCAGGAAATCGAACAGCTCCTCATGGATGGCCGCGTTGTGCTTCGAGAGGTAGGCATCGAGATCGGCGGCGAGCGTGGTGGTCATGTCGAAATCGTCGAAGAGGTGGAGCCAGCAGGGTGGGTCACCGGGCATGCAGGATGGCCTCGGATAGCGGGGGAGGCGCCTGCGCGATGCCGGCGCCCGAGCTAACGATCGATGCGCGCGCGGGCCGGGGCAAGCCGGTGGCCAAGCTCGCTCAAGTGGAAGCAACGGTCCCGGACTCCTTCGGCTTCCTGCGCGGTACGATCCGCGTGCACGGGGATGTCGTGGGGCCGGATCACGAATCGTGGGCCGATGACGATTCCGACTGAAGTCTGGGCGCCGGCAGCGGCGCCGTTCTTCGCCGGCCCGGCGCTCATCGACACGCATATCTGGCTCTGGTATCTGCGCGGCGAGCGGGCGCACATGTCCGCCGCCGCCCTTCGGCTGCTCAAGCGTATGGCGGGTAGCGATGGGTTGCTCGTGTCCGACATCTCCGTGTGGGAAGTGGCGAACAAGGTGTCCAAGGGGAAGCTCACCGTCTTTCCGTCGGTGCCGCTCGTGACCGCGGATCGCGTGATCATCGAGTACGTCGCCGCGGAAGGGACGTGCTCCGTGTGCGACGCTCGCGCCTGAGCGCGCCCCCATCCCCACCCCGGCCGTCAGGGCGCCCGTGATGTGGCGGGCCATGAGCCGCGCCACCCTTCGAGCAGCCAGATGCGCCGCAGTCCTCTCGGGTCACCCGGACGCCCAAGGGTGACAAGAGCGCCCTGGCGCACGCGCCGAAAGTGCGGCGTGAGTAGCCGGATCACCAGCGACGAATCGGCGGCGTCGTCGAGTGGGGGGGGCGTGAGCGCCACCACCAGATTGTCTCCGATGTGCGCCGTGCGCGGAAATCCACGCCAGAGCGTGTACTGGTTCTGCCGGCCGGCCAGGTTGAGCGAGAAGACGGTGGGATGCTCGGGCAGATGGAACGCAAGCTCGGAGGCGTCCTGGTACCGGTCGCCCGCAACCCAGCTCTCCACGCCCGCGCTCTGCGGGATCTCCGAGCGTGCGGTGTCCACGCTTGCCGCCAGCGACGCCCACCCGTATGCCCGTCCAATGGGATCGGTACCCGGCGGAAAGGGGAGCACGGGAGAGACCGACTGCACGTAGATGGCCAGCACCATGGCGCCGCCCAGCGCGCACGCCGCGTACAACCAGCGGCGCCACAGGGGACGTGCGGCAGCCACCGCGAGCACCACGATCGCGGGAATGTAGGCGATGCCGGGCCAATTGGGCTCCACGCGCTTGCCGAGCGCAGAGATGACGAAGAAGAGAAACATGGTCGCGGCCACCACGGCGAGCAGGAAACGACGCTCCCCGCCCGCCGGTCGCACCGCTCGCACGATAGCCGCGACCATCAGTCCGAAGAGCAGTGGCGAGGCAAGTGCCAGCTGTCCCGCCAGGAGCGAGCCCTCGTTCGCCCACGCCGACCATGAGGGCGACGCCAGCCCGTGACTGAGCTGAAAGGTGAATGAGATCCAGCCGTGCCCGGCATTCCAGATGGCCACCGGGGTGAACACTACGAGCGCGACCACCAGTGCGAGATACGGCTGCGGCGTGGCCAGACGCTCACGCAGCGTGCGCCGCGCGAGGAAGGCCACGAGCACACCGAGGGGGATGAGCACGGCGGTGTACTTGGACGCGAAGGCGACGCCGAGCAACGCACCCGTAACGCCCCACCAGGCGAGCGACGCGCTGGTGCGCGGCGGCGCGCACAGTGCCCGGTCCAGCGCTAGCAGCGTGCAGGCACTGGTGAGCAGGAGCGGAGCATCGGGCGTGGCCAGAATGAGGCCGGCACTCGCCAGTGGCAGGCATGCCGCGATCACGCTCGCCCAGAGCGCCGCGCCATCCCCGCCAACTCGTCGCGCGAGCCAGACGACCGCGAGCACCGTCCCCAGGCCGGCAAGCACCGGACAAACACGCACGCCGAACGGCGTGGCGCCAAAGATCACGACGCCGGCATGAATGAGGAACGCGATAGCAGGGGGATGATCGAAGTAGCCGGCGGCAAGGTGACGCGACCATTCCCAGTAGTATGTCTCGTCCGGGACGAGCGGGATGAGCGACGCGAGCACGAGGCGTACGGCCGCCGCTCCCAGCGCAATGCCTATTGCCGCGCGCCAGTGCCACGACGCGCGCACCACAGGCTCCGCGCGGGGGGGAGCGGCCGACGCGAGCCCCAACGTCACCGCGAATGCACGCTGGCGACGGGCCGCCGAGTGCTCACAAGCGCGAGCCCGGCGAGCATCCATGTCCAGACGAGCCACGACACGCGCTCGGCGGGGGATAACGTGGTGAGCATGGTGGTGGCGACCGCGGGGAGCGTAGCCGCCAGCGCAAGCGTTGAGCGGCCCGGATCGGGGCTCCGCCTGGCGATCACGCGCACGGCGTGCCGCCGCTTCGTACGGATGGTACGCTGGATGGCGGCGCCGAGCGCGGGGGGCGTGAGCGAACGCCAGTTGGGGATGCGGAGCACGCTCCACGCGACCGCCGTGCGCCCCCACCCATGATTGTCCGAGCCCGCCACTACCGCGAGGTCGAGGCTGTCCGCGATGCGCAGAATGGTCGTGCGGTCGCGGTGCGCCTGCGCAATGCCGCGAGGCGAGCCATCGGAGAGCTCGATGCCGAGCACGCCGAGATGCCCGGGGCGCCCCGGCGCCGGCGTGAGCGCCAGATGATCGGGAAGCGTCTGAATGAGCACCGGCGCGGAGTGTTCGGAGTCGAGCGGCGGTAGCGTGGCGCCGCGCGCCTCCGCGATGAGCCGCGCGAAATCCGCGACGGTCGCGCCCAGCGCGTTGAGATGATTGTGCACCCTGATGTATTCGACACCGCTCAGCAGCACCACGCCATCGCCCGCACGTTCAGGATTCGCGCGTGCCGCATACTCGGCGCCTCTAAAAGTCTTGTGGTCCGTGATGTAGGCAACATTGAAGCCGGCGGCGCGATGCCATGCGCGATTGACGCTCGGCGTGAAGCCCGAGCGCCCATCATGCGAGGCATTGGTATGGGAATGGAAGTCCGCGATCACGAGATCCGGATCCGTTGCCACGAGCGCCGCCATGGGCCGCGGCGCCGCCGCCACCACGGCGTACAACGCGATCACGGCGCCCAGCGTTCCCGTCGCCAACGCAATCTCACGCCAGATGCGCCGCGCGCGCGGCGCGGCGCGGCGATGAGCCACCGCGCGCCACACGGCATACAGTATCGCGAGCGACGCGATGAGCACGACGGTCTGGCGCGAGGAGAGTAGCGTGAGCGCGTCCAGCACATCGCACACGGGCGCCAGCGCGATGTATGCCCCGGGCCGAACCAATCGCACGCCATCCGCGAGCCCTGCGCCGCTCAGATTGCGCAACGGCGACATGGCGAATGGCCACGACAACACGACGAAGCTTGTCACCACCCAGGCCGCCACGAGCGCGCGCCGCCTGGGTGATGCGGAGACCGCACGCGCGGGAACCATCTCGCCCCTGTGCGGCTTTTCGGGTGCCGGGATGCCGGGCGCGATCGCGCGCACGGGTTCGGTGGCCCGAAAGGGGAAAGGCATGGGGAATAAGGTAAGCACGGACTGCTCCTTGCGCTCCATCGGGCAGGCAGCGAACGTGCAGCGAGACTTTCGAGCCGTCACTCTCATGCCCAATCATCTCGCCGGACAAACCAGCCCGTATCTGCTCCAGCACGCCGGCAATCCCGTGGACTGGTATCCGTGGGGCCCGGAGGCGCTGGAGCTCGCCCGTCGCGAGGACCGTCCGATTCTCCTCAGTATCGGATACTCGGCGTGTCATTGGTGCCATGTGATGGAGCGCGAATCGTTCACGGATGAGGCCACCGCTCGCCTCATGAATGAACATTTCGTGAGCATCAAGGTCGATCGCGAGGAGCGCCCGGACATCGACGCCATCTACATGAGCGCCGTGCAGGCGATGACCGGACACGGCGGCTGGCCCATGACCGTATTCCTCACGCCGGAGGGCGTCCCGTTCTACGGTGGCACCTACTTCCCGCCGGAAGACCGTCAGGGGATGCCGGCATTCAGCCGTGTCCTGCGCGCTGCGGCCACGGCGTTTACGGAACGGCGCCAGGACGTGGAGCACGCGGCGACGGGCATCCGGCAGATGTATGAGCGAGCGCAGCAGGCGATGCAGCCCTCGGGCAGCATCACGCCGTCGCTGCTCAAGCGCGCGTATGACAGCATCGCCAATGGGTACGACGCCATACATGGCGGATTCGGGACGGCGCCCAAGTTCCCCCAGACCATGGTGCTCGATTTCCTGCTGCGGTATTGGCGCCGCACGGGTACGGAGCAGGCGCTGCAGATCGCGGAGTACTCGTTCCTGGCGATGGCGCACGGCGGCATGTACGATCAGCTGGGCGGCGGCTTCCATCGCTACACGGTGGATGAGGCGTGGCGCATTCCGCACTTCGAGAAGATGCTCTACGACAACGCGCTGCTCGCGCGGCTGGGTACGCATCTGTTCCAGGCGACGCGCAATCCGGAGATCCAACGCATCACCGAGAGCACGGTGGACTGGGTGGCGCGCGAGATGTTCTCGCCAGAGGGCGGTTTCTACTCGGCGCTGGACGCGGACAGCGAAGGCGAGGAGGGGCGGTTCTATCTCTGGAGCGAGGAGCAGCTCGATGCGCTGTTGGGCCCCGATGCCGCTGTGGCCAAGCGCTACTGGGGCGTGAGCGCGAATGGCAACTTCGCGGGGCGCAACATTCTGCATGTTCCTGCCCCGATCGAGGAGGTCGCCGCCGGCGTTGGCATGCAGACGGAGGCGCTCGAGCAGATCATCGCGCGTGACACGGGCGTGCTCGCCGAAGCGCGTGCCGGGCGCATCTGGCCCGCGCGCGACGAGAAGGTGCTCGCGTGCTGGAACGGACTCATGCTCCGCACGCTCGCCGAGGTGGCCCGCGTGTTCGGGCGGAAGACTGATCGCGAGCATGCGCTGGCCAGCGGCGCGTTCCTCTTTCGCGAGATGGTGCGCGACGACCGCGTGCTGCGGTCGTATCGCCGCGGCGCGGCGCGGATTCCCGGGTATCTCGAAGACTACGCCGCCGTGGGGCTCGGCGCCCTCGCCCTGTACGAGCTCACCTTCGACTACGACTGGGCCGAGCGCGCGGCTCGGCTGGCGCGCTCGATGCTCAGCTGGTTCTGGAGCGAGAGCGCACATGCGTTCTTCGACACCGCCAGCGATCAGGACACACTCATCACGCGGCCGCGCGAAGTAACGGACAATGCGACCCCCGCCGGCACATCATTGGCCGTCGAGCTCCTCCTGCGCCTGGGCGATCTGCTGGATGACGACGGCATGCGACAGCGAGCGACGTGGGTGTTGCAGACTATGGCCGAGCCGCTCGCCCGCTATCCCGCCGCGTTCGGCCATCTGCTCGGCCAGGCGGACATGGCGATACACGGCGCGGTTGAGGTTGCCCTTGTGGGTGAACCCGCGAGCCCCACGTTCTCGCAGCTCGACCGAGAGGTTGCCGCGCATTATCTACCCACGCTCATCCTGGCGGCCGGCGCTCCCCACGAGCCGCAGCCCATCCCCCTCCTGCGCGGGCGTTCCATGCGGGACGCCCGCGCGACGGCCTACGTGTGCCGGCACTACAGCTGCGAGGCGCCCGTCACCGCGCCGGAGTCGCTGGGCATGCTCCTCGAGCAAGCCGTCCGGCTGCACGACGAGAGTACGCCGCCGGCACCATAAAGCCCTTCTAATCATTTGCTTCCGACACCAATCCGCGCGCCAACGACGCACGCGGCCTATGCGTACATAGAGGATGATTCGTCCCTACCCGTTGCCACTCCAGCGACCCACTCCCGCGCCCAGCGCGATCGTCACCCTCCTCGCGACCGGGGGGATCGCGATGTTGTCCACGGGGTGTCTCCGGAATCCTCCGCCGGTGGCAGGCGTGCGTAGCACCGCGCCGAGCCCCAGCCAGTTCTGGACGCCGCCCTCCAAGGCCATCGCCCCCCCCACTCCCACCGCAGCCGGCGCCACTCCGCCAACAGTTCCCGCTGATCTGGAATCCAAACTCCAGCAGTTGCAGCTGGCCGATGTCGTGGACCTCGCGTTGCGCAATAATCCCGCGACTCGTATCACGTGGGAGAACGCGCGCGCCACCGCGGCGGCATATGGTTCCGAGCGCGGCGGCTATCTGCCGACGTTGAGCTTCGATGGCACGGCCACGCGCTCGCACACGGTGGGGTCGGCTACGCGATTCGGGGGGGAGCGCACCCAGTACCAGCCGACCGTCACCCTCTCGTATCTGCTCTTCGACTTCGGAGGACGGTCCAACAGCGTGGATGCGGCGCGCGAAGCCGTCTACGCCGCGAACCTCACCCATAACGCCACCGTGCAGGACGTCGTGCTCCAGGTCGCCAGTGCGTATTTCACGTATATCGCCACAGGCGCGCTCCGGGACGCACAGCAGTCCACCGTGCAGGAGGCGAACGCCAACGTGAAGGCTGCGCAGCAACGGCACGACGTGGGGCTCGCGACCATCGCCGATGTGCTGCAGGCCAAGACCGCGCTTGCCGAGGCGCAGCTCGCGCTCGAAACCACGCAGGGGAACCTGCAGGCGGCGCGGGGCGCCCTGGCGGTGGCGATGGGGCTGCCCGCCAACACGCCATACGATATCGCGCGGCCAGAGCACGTGATCCCGATCCGGCACATCGCCGAGAGTGTGGACAGTCTCATCGACCAGGCTGTCAGCACGCGTCCGGACCTGCAGGCGGCGCGCGCGCAGGTACAGCAGTCGCTGGCTCAGGTGCGCGTGAGCAAGTCGCTCAGTATGCCCGCGCTCATGCTGAGTGGGAACGCGGGCCGCACCTTCTCCAGCGAGAACGCGTTCAGCGGGAACAGCTACGCGCTCACG
The DNA here is from genome assembly GCA_036278935.1 of Gemmatimonadaceae bacterium. GTDB lineage: Bacteria > Gemmatimonadota > Gemmatimonadetes > Gemmatimonadales > Gemmatimonadaceae > DASSNR01. Next base: position 42,220 of record DASUKA010000072.1, on the reverse strand, counting down.
CTCGGCCTGTCGTTCCCGATCTTTACCGGCTTCTCTCGCAGCTACGACATCATGAACGCGGAAGCGCAGGCGGAGGCCGCGCGGGCCAGCGCCGCCTCGCTCCGCCAGCAGGTGATCGACCAGGTGTTTACCTCGTACTACGCGCTCCAGACGGCTACCCAGCGAGTGACCACCGCCGACGCGCTGCTGGCCAGCGCCGAGCAGTCGGAACAGGTGGCGCGTGGGCGTTATACTGAAGGGGTGGGCAGCATTCTGGATCTGCTCACGGCGCAGAGCGCGCTGGCCAATGCCCGAGCACAGCAGGTACAGGCCCGCTGGGTATGGTCCACCGCGCTCGCGCAGCTGGCGCACGATACGGGCATTCTCGGGTTACACGGCGAGGCGCCGCTCAGGTTCTCAACGGATTCCACGGAACGGCATCAGCAATGACCACAGTCTCCCCGGCCCTCGTGCGCCGCCTCCACCTTCATTGCGGCATGGCCATCGCAGTCCTCGCCGGGCTCCTGGCCGGGTGTTCACAGAAGAAACCTGACCCGCATCCCCGGGTCTCGGTCGCCGTGGCACCGGTCGCGCAGGCTGCGGTGCCGTATGATATCCAGGCGCATGGCGTGGTCGAGCCGCTTCAGACGGTGGCCGTGGAATCGCAGGTGAACGGGATTCTCACGGATGTCTCCTTTGCCGAAGGTGAGGAAGTGCACGTCGGGCAGGTGCTCTTCCGGATCGATCCGCGCCCCTATCAGGCGGCGCTCGCGCAGGCGAGGGCCACGCTGGCGAAGGACGTCGTGCAGGCGCGGAACGCCGCGCGTGACGCCGCGCGCTACCAGGCGCTCGTCAAGAAGGACTACGTCACGCAGTCGCAGGCCGGCCAAGCACAGGCGACCGCCGCGGCTCTCGCGGCCAGCGTGAAGGCCGACAGCGCCGCAGTGGAGAGCGCGCGCCTCGATGTGGATTACACCACCATCCGCGCTCCGATTTCCGGACGCACGGGCAGCCTCCTCGTCCACCGGGGCAATCTGGTGAAGGCCGCCGGCTCGACACCGCTCGTCGTCATTAACCAGATCCGCCCGATCCTCGTGCGCTTTGCCGTGCCGCAACGCGACTTCCCCGACATCCAGCGTTACAGCGCCGGTACCACGCTGCCCGTGCGCGCCACCCCGGGCGAGGATTCCTCGGCAGCGCCCGTGCGCGGCACGCTCGCCTTCGTCGACAACGCGGTGGACACCGTCACCGGCACGGTGATGCTCAAGGCCAGATTCGCGAACGCGGGCGGGGCGCTCTGGCCGGGCCAGTTCGTCAACGTGGATCTTCAGCTCTTCGTGCAGCAGAACGCGCTCGTGGTCCCCTCGCAGGCGGTGATGGCCGGCCAGGACGGCAGCTACGTCTTCGTGATCGACCAGGAGGGCACTGCGCAGCAGCACCCGGTGACGGTGGGCCGCACGGTAGGCAACTCCGTCATCATCGCGAAGGGCGTGCGCGCGGGCGAGCGCGTGGTCACGGACGGACAGTCGCGCCTCGCCCCCGGCGCCAAAGTCGATATCCGGTCGGTTGTCGCCGGCCAGCAGGAGTCCACCTCATGAGCGTCACAGGCCTGTTCATCAAGCGGCCCGTCATGACCACGCTGGTCATGGTGGGCATTCTCGTCTTCGGGATCATGGGGTACCGGCTGCTCCCGGTGAACGACCTGCCGAACGTGGATTATCCCACGATCAACGTGAGCGCGAGTCTGCCGGGAGCCAGCCCGGAAACGATGGCGGCGGCGGTCGCGACACCGCTGGAGAAGCAGTTCTCCACCATCGCCGGCATCGACAACATGACCTCCAGCAGCAAGCTGGGGTCCACCTCCATCACCATTCAGTTCGCGCTCGACCGGAACATCGACGCGGCCGCCCAGGATGTGCAGTCCGCCATCTCCAAGACGCTGCGTCAGCTCCCGGAGGGGATGCTCCCGCCATCGTACCGCAAGGAGAACCCGGCCGACTCGCCCATTCTGTACCTCACCCTCACCTCCAAGGTTCTGCCGCTCAGCACGCTCGACGAGTACGGCGAGACGTTCATGGCGCAGCGCATCTCGATGGTCGATGGCGTGGCCGAAGTGTCGGTGTACGGCTCGCAGAAGTACGCGGTGCGCATCCAGCTCGACCCCGCCGCATTGGCCGCGCGCGGCATCGGCATCGATGAGGTCGCCTCGGCCGTCAACGCGGAGAATCCGCACCTGCCCACCGGTGTGCTCTGGGGCACGCAGCGGGCGTACACGGTGCAGGCCAATGGCCAGCTCAGCGACGCCAAGCAGTTCCGGAAGATCGTGGTCGCCTACCAGAACGGATCGCCCGTGCATCTCGACGAGCTCGGCCGCGTGCTGGATGATGTGCAGGACAACAAGAACGCGAGCTGGTTCGACGGCGACCGGTCCATCGTGCTGGCCATCCAGCGTCAGCCCGGCACCAACACCGTCGCCGTGGCGGAGGCCGTGAAGAAGGCCATCGCCAGCATGCGCGCGGAAATCCCACCGGCGGTCCAGATCCACACGCTCTACGACCGGTCCGCTTCCATCAAGGCGTCCGTGAACGACGTGAAGTTCACCCTGCTCGTGACGCTGGCGCTCGTGGTCATGGTGATCTTCATCTTCCTGCGCAACGTGCCGGCCACGATCATCCCGAGCCTCGCGCTCCCGATGGCCATCGTGGGCACCTTCGCGGTGATGTATCTCCTGGGCTACAGCCTGGACAACCTGTCGCTCATGGCGCTCACGCTGGCGGTGGGGTTCGTGGTGGACGATGCCATCGTGATGCTCGAGAACATCGTGCGCCACCTGGAGATGGGAAAAGCTCCCTTCAGAGCCGCCATCGATGGCGCGCGGGAGATCGGGTTCACGATCATCTCCATGACGCTCTCGCTCACGGCCGTCTTCATCCCGATCCTGTTCATGGGCGGGATCATCGGCCGGCTGTTCCACGAGTTCGCGGTCACGATCGGTGCCGCCATCCTCGTGTCGGGCGTGGTGTCGCTCACGCTCACCCCCATGTTGTGCAGCCGCTTCCTGAAGGGGCACGTGAATGTCACGCATGGGCGGTTGTTCAACGCTTCGGAGCGCGTGTACAACCACGTCCTGTCCGCCTATGAGCGGAGCCTGGCGTGGGTGATGCGGCACCGGTGGCAGGCGCTGGTGTTCTCAGGGGCCATTCTTGTTGGCACCGCGGTGCTGTTCGTGGTCGTCCCCAAGGGGTTCATCCCGAGCGAGGACACGGGACAGATCATGGCCACGACGGAGGCGGCCGAAGGCACATCGTACGACGCGATGGTGAAGCATCAGCGTGAAGTCGAGGCCATCGTCAAGCAGGATCCCTACGTGGACGGCTACATGTCTTCGGTGGGCGGCGGCCGGAGTACCAGCAACCAGGGACGGATCTTCATCCACCTCAAGCCGCGCTCCGAGCGGCCGGACGCGGATGCGGTCATCCAGGAGCTTGCCCCCAAACTGCGTGTGGTCCCCGGCATGACCGTGTTCATGCAGAACCCACCGGCCATTCGCATCGGGGGGCGGTCATCCAAGAGCATGTACCAGTTCACGCTGCAGAGTCCCGACATCGCATCGCTCTACCAGGACTCGCAGCACATGCTGGAGAAGATGCAGGGCATCCCGCTGCTGCAGGACGTGACGTCCAACCTGCAGATCACCAGTCCGCAGGTGAACGTGCAGATCGATCGCGCGCGGGCGGCGTCGCTGGGGGTCACCGCCGAACAGATCGAGAGCGCGCTCTATGACGCATACGGCTCGCGGCAGGTGTCCACCATCTACACGCCGAACAACGAGTACTGGGTGGTCATGGAACTGCTGCCGCAGTACCAGCGCGATCTCTCAGCGCTCAACATGCTCTACATCCGCTCGAACGCCGGCACCCTCGTTCCCCTCGGCTCGGTGGCGCGGCTCACCAAGAGCGTGGGACCGCTCACCATCAATCACTCCGGTCAGCTGCCCTCGGTGACGCTCTCGTTCAACCTGAAGCCCGGAGTGTCCCTTGGTGCGGCAGTCACCGCCATCCAGAACCTGGCGCGAACGACACTGCCGTCCACCGTGTCGACGAGCTTCTCCGGCACCGCGCAGGCGTTCCAGCAGACGCAGAGCGGGTTGATCCTGCTGCTGGCGCTGGCCGTGTTCGTGATCTATACGGTGCTGGGGATTCTCTACGAGAGCTTCATCCACCCGTTGACCATTCTGTCGGGGCTTCCGTTTGCCGCCTTCGGCGCACTGCTCACGCTGCTGATCTTCCGCACCGATCTGGACGTGTACGCCTTTGTCGGGATCATCATGCTGGTGGGGTTGGTGAAGAAGAACGCCATCATGATGATCGACTTCGCGCTGGACGCCGAGCGGAACGAAGGGAAGTCGGCGGCGGACGCGATCCAGCAGGCGTGCAGCATCCGGTTCCGGCCGATCATGATGACGACGATGGCGGCGCTCATGGCCACGCTGCCGATCGCGTTCGGTGTCGGCGCGGGTTCGGAATCCCGCCGCCCGTTGGGGATCACCGTCGTTGGTGGGCTCGCGTTCTCACAGATCGTGACGCTGTACGTGACGCCGGTGATCTACACGTATCTGGACGGGTTCCAGTCGTGGCTCAAGAACCGGTTCCGCCGCGGCGGGTCCGCCGGAGAGGGCGAGCTGGAGGAGGTGCCGGCGTACGGGCTGGAATGGGGCACCCCCGAGGCCGGCGCGCGCGAGGGCGCCGGGGTTGCCGTGGAGGCGCGCCGGGCGCGGTAAAACCCCTGGCGCGCGCACCTTCCCCGCCGCATGAACTGCACGCAATGGTGTATGTAGCTTCTGGCGGTTTTCTGGCGTACCACTATATTGTTGCATTGACTGCCGCCCTTCCGTGACCAGCCCGGTCACGGAAGCCGCCGCATGATGCTGGCGCGCCGGACCTACGTTGTGGACATGTCGGACGGGAGGCGTCGCGGCCCTCTGGAGAGCCAACGCAATTGCGGCTCCCCGTCCGCCCGCCCCGCGGCCCTGTGGGAAAGCCGGTTCCTGTTCACCTCTTCACGTTGGATGGTTCCATGACCTTGCGCTTCAGATTCGCCGCCCTCGCGGCCGCAATCGTCCTCGGGGTTGCGTGCTCGCACGACAATGGCCCCATCGTGCCCACCACTCCATCGAAGTTCAATCTCAAGATCGCGACGTCACCGACATCCGTGGCCGAGCTCGATCAGGATGACTCGGTCCAGGTCTTCGTGACGATCACGGACGTCGACACCAAGCTCGTGGTGCCCAACCCGGACCTGACGTACACGTTCGACGACAAGGTCCTCGCGCTCTCCAATACGAGTACGAGCGACTCACTGGGCCGGTTCGGCGGCCACGCCTTCGTGCACGCCCTGGCGACGCCCGCTACCGTGAGTACCACGCTCAAGGTGTCGTTCAAGAACGTGAACAAGGACAGCACACTGACGGCAACGGTACCCATAAAGGTGGTGCCCGATCCCGCCGCCTCGGTCGCGATCACGCAGGCGGTGATCAACGGTGCCGACAGTCCGACCACCGTGAACGATGCCACACCGCTCGCCCTGCAGTGGGACGCGACGAACGGCGGGGATGAGGCGGCGCTGAGTGCCACGGCGGTCGGTGTACTCAGTGACACGATTCCGCTCCGTCCCGTTGCGTGGAGCAGTCTGGATCCCACCGTGGTGGCCGTCGACTCCACCGGCTTGGCCACGGCGATGGCGGTTGGCTCCACGAAACTCGTGGCGAAGGTGGACAGCATTGCCGATTCCGTGACGGTCAACGTCACCGCCAGACCCTAAGCTCGTCGTGTAGCACGGATGCCAACAGGCCGGGAGAGACGACGACTCCCGGCCTGTTTGGCGTTGGCGCACGGATGCGTTCATATCATGGTGGGCGAGAGCGCTCGCCCACCGATATTGCCGTGTGCGCTACGGCCGTCCGGGCGGAATGATGAGCGTCACCTCGTCGCCCGGCGAGACAGTGATCTCCTGGCTCACGGGGGTACGCACCCCGCCCACCGGATCGGCCAGAAAGCGCAGGGGTGTGGGGCCGCTGAGGAGGTACGACGGAATCGTGAGCGTTGTGGTGCTGTTTCCCGATACGTCGCCGATCCGGATACGCTGCCCGCTGCGAAGCACGAAAATGTCCATGTCGAGGAACCCCTGGTTCTGCACCTCGAGCGTGGTCTTCGCCTCCCGCCCCGGCGCCTGCCTGTGCGCACCGTGATGGCAGGCCACGAGCGCGAGCGCCGCGAAACCGAGCACGAAGCTACGAGCGATGGTCCGCACAATCCCTCCCTCCCCCTGGGTCGGCCGTTGCGGCTCGCGCCGGCGTCCGCTGGCTGATGGTATCGATGCGCGCACTCCGAGCGGGCGCAGATCCCGCCGCGTGCCGTCGAGCAAGCTGTGTGGTTGCGCAGCTGTTCACAAGTCCGCGCAGCTCCTGAGTATCGTTCCGCAGTTCCGGCAGATGAGCTTGCACTGCCGCCAGATCAAGTCGGCCGACCCGCAAATGTCGCATTGCTCCGGCTCCGAGGGCTGCGGCGGCCCGGGATCGGGCGCCGGCTTTTCAGCCCGGTACCGGCACTGCCCGGGCCAGTGGTGCTTCAGCGCGTCGGGGTTCCGCCAGCAGAGCGACCGGAGGGCTGGCGAAGCCGGGCCGGGCATGGCATCATTCATTCCATCACCGATGGGTCTGCCGAGCGCTGCGACCCGGGAGGAACAATGCATTCTCGAACGCTGCCATGGCTGGCTGTTCTCCTGAGCGCCGCGCTGGCCGCGGGCTGTCTTGGGTCTTCCGGCGTTGGCGGCTCGTCCAGGAGTACCACCGGCACGGCGCGTGCCGAGCGCCCGGCCGATCATCCGATCGTCGTGAGCGAGGACCAGTTCCGAGGCCAGAGCATCTACCTGCTGCGGGTGCTGGCCGCGCGGGTGCCCGACATGCAGGTCACCCCGACAGCAAATTGCCCGGAGATCACGCTGCGGGGCGCGAACAACATCGTCGGCCCGTCGAACCCGAGAATCTACGTGGATGGCCAGCCTGCGGCCAATACCTGCATCCTGGACGCGCTCAACACGGAGGACGTGCAGCGCGTGGAAATCTACCCCTCCGGGATGACGAGCCGCTCCGGCTACTTCAACGACGGGAACGGATTGATCCTGGTCTTTCTCAAGCAGGGAATCAATCCGGAGCTCTGAGCGCCCATGCGCCGCGAACGCAGACCGGTGGCCGCCGCCCGTATGGCGTAGGGCGACGGCCACCGGTGTTCAGGGACCAATGCGGATACGCACCACGTCGCCCGGCGACACCGCGATCTCCTCGGTGATCCCGGCGCCCCCGTTTACCGGGCTGGCAATGAACCGCAACGACACCGCCGGGAAGATCATGCTTCGCGGCACGACCAGCCGGGTCGTCCGCAGCGGCAGCGCGTTCCCCATGCGCAATGTGCTCGCCCCGTCACTCACGTAGACCGTGAACTGTTCTGTCTCGGTGTTCTGTACCTCGAGATAGGTCGTGGCATTCGCTGGGGAGGCCTTTGCCGGCTTGGGGTTCCGGGCGCACGCACACACAAGTGCCAGCACCCCCAGCAGTCCGAGCACACCGCGCTGCACCACCATGGGAGGATCCTCAGCTCGCGCCCGTGGTTATGAGTATCACCCCCTGCGGATAGCCCTGCCCGTACTGATACTGTGCCTGCGCCGGCGTGAGGAAACGGATCTCGCGAATGTCCGTGGTGGACATGCGCCGCAGCAGGCTGACCCCTCCAAGTCGCTGGCCATTCAGAAAGACGATGATGGCGTTGTTCCCCTGGGGATGATCGGAATCCGGGCCCGGAACGGTGCCGGGCGTCGGAGTCCCGTGGATGCCCGGCATACTGGGATCGTTGTGCTCAAGCGATGTATTTCCGTGCACCACCAGCATGTTGGGCCGAACCGACTTGATGAGATCGTACGCGTCGTGTTCGTGCGACGCCGATATCTCCGCGGCCGTGATCACATTCTCGTTTTTTTTCGCGCCCTGCGAGCGGCTAGCCGTCGAGTGTCCCGCCTGCGATGAGGCGCACGCGCCGAGAAGCAACGCCGAGACACACATGATCGTTCGAACGTGCATGGTGACCTCCTGACGATGATGACGTCCTGCGACGGCGCGCTGGGGTGCATCGGCGCGCCCACAAGCTTACAACATGCGCGAACAATGCGCGAACAATGCGCGAACAGCGCTCGCCGGCCTCCCACTATGAGCAAACGGCCCCCCAATTGACTGGGGGGCCGTTGCCATTGGACGGCGGGTCGCGCGGTTACTTCCCGTTGTTGCCGGCACAGACGGACGCACTCACGTACGTCGGCGCCACCGTCGGTTTGGTGTCCCACCATACGCGCGTGCCGAAATTGTCCGGCCCTTGGTCGGCAATGGCGGCATCCAGGTTCGCCTCATTCACCGTCCCTTCGGTGGTCGAGTACTCGTAGCGACGTGGCACGAAGCTGATCGTCGCGGCGGGGCCCGCCACGACCGCGGACGGCTGGCAGGTGCGGCGCCATTCGAACCACGCTTGCCCGCCATCCGTGAACAGCGCCACCCACTTCTGCAGAGCAATCTGCTTGAGCCCGGGATCACCTGCGCCACCGGAGCCGTTCCCCTGGAACACAATGCCCGGCTGCGCAAGGAAGGCACTGATCGCCGCAGGATCGGTCACCCCCCACTGCTCCAGCGAGGCGGTGATGGCATCGTTGTAGAAGCCCTTGGCCTGCGACGGGCTGAGCCCGCCCATACTCCGCTCCGCAGCCTCCGCCTTAATGAATGACAGCTCGGCGTAGGTCATCAGGTAGGAAGGCGTGGCCAGATTGGCCGCGCTTCCATAGAAGCCGGCAGAGGTATTACCGGGCCAGAAGATGGCTCCAGGGCGGGAGGCGACTGCCAGGTACGTGCCGGCCGCGCTGGTGCTGAGACCGTTCGGCATCCCGCCATATCCGCCGGGATACAGCGATGAATCCGCCACCGGCTGGGCGAAGATCCCGGTGCGCGGATCCTTGTTCGCCACCAGAATGTCCATCAACACCTTGGACATCCGGTGATCATCACGCGTCTTGAAGTTGTCGGCCCATGGGTTGTCATTGACGCCATCACCCGGCCACGCGAGCAAGGCATTGTCCGCGTTGGAGGTGAACACGCCGCCGGGCGCGCTGAACGCGGCCTTGAGCTCCTTGTCGGCGGTGGCGGGATCGACGTTCACGATCCGCATGGCGTAGCGGGCGTGCAGCGAGTTGGCGAATTTCTCCCACTCACCCAGATCGCCGCCGTACAGAGGATCGGCGCCGGCCAGACCGTTCACCTGGCCGCCGCTCATGGCCTTCACCGCATTGCTGAGCGCGGTGAAGAGCCCGGTATAGATGCTCTTCTGCGTGTCGTACTTAGGGGCCAGGCTGCCGCCCGTGCTGTCGCCCATGAGGGCGTCGGTGTACGGCACGTCACCCCAGGTGTCGGTGAGGTAGCCGAAATCCCACGACTGCATCACCATGGCCGGCCCGTAGACGCCGGCGTCCTTGGTCGCCTGCCCCTTGGCGATGATCTTCCGCAGGTCCTCCAGGTCGTTGGTGTACGGGCCGGTGAACCACCCGTCGGTGTCAGAGCCCTGGAGCCGCGCGTAGCGGTCCTCGTCCGGATACTGCGCCTCGGCAATCTGCTGCGAGGTGAACTCGGTGGCGCGCAGGGAATAGCCGCCGCCCAGCCACCGGCCCACAGCGCTGTTCACCGCATTGGTGAAGAGCGCGCCCGCCGGCGCATCGGTCGGATTGTTCGGGTCCTGATTGAGCCCGGTCAGGTCAGTGTTGCAGGCAGCCACGGTTGCGGCCAGTGCAAAGCCGGCCGTGACCGTCGTCGCCAATCGTATCGTCTTCATGGTCATGGTCTCTCTGAACGTGGTCGGTTATGGCGTGATCCGCAGGTTGACACCGAAGCTCTTCGGGTTGGGAAGGGCCGCGAACTCCATCCCCTGAACGTTCCCCGTGGTGTAGGAGAACTCCGGATCGATGTTGGGCAGCTTCGTGTGCGTCCACAGGTTGCGCCCGACGAACGCGATGCTGGCCGACGACGCATGCAGATAGCCTGCCCACCGCTGCGGGAAGTTGAAGCCCACACGCAGCTCACGCAGCTTGATGTAGCTGTCGTCGTAGATGAACGGCTCGTGAATCTCGAACAGCGACTGGAAGTACTGCTCCGCCGTGACTCTGGTGGCGTTCGCCGCGCCCGTCGATTGGTCGATTCCCTTCAGCACGATGCCGGGGTCGTCCCAATCGTTCTCACGTCCGCGCAACGTCTCGCGGAACACGCCGCTGTACTGGCCGAACATGTTGCTGATGCTGAACACGCTCCCGCCCCGGTGAATATCGAGCAGGGCGCTCAGGGACACGTTCTTGTAGCGGAACTCGTTGTTCCAGCCGCCAACCCAATCGGGTTGGATGTTGCCCAGCACCGTGCGCGTCTTCGCCTTCTGCGGCAGACCGCCCCTCAGCAGCAACTCGCCGGTGGCACTGTCGCGACGCAAGGCGTAGCCGTACAGGTCGCCATAGGACTCCCCGACGCGCGCTTCGTTATCCAGCGACCAGGCTCCGCCCAGCCGGTAGCGATCGAGCCCGCGATAGAGCGACACGACCTTGCTCTTGTTCCGGGCGAAGTTGAATGTCGAGGTCCACTGGAAGCCGCTGGCCAGCTGCACCGGCACCACCGTCACCAGCGCCTCGATCCCCTTGTTCTGAATCTCGCCGGCGTTGATGGCCGTCTGGCTGAAGCCCGAGCTCGGCGCGACCGTCAGATTGATCACCTGGTTCTTGGTGCTCTTGTTGTACCAGCTCATGTCCAGGCTGCCGCGGCCGTTGAAGAACTCCATCTCGGCCCCGACCTCGGTGCTGGTGGTGAGCTCCGGCTTGAGGTTCGCGTTGGCGATGTTGTTGCTCAACGTGTACTGCGGAAGCGAACCGAACTTGTCCGATTGGCCATTGTACGTGGTGAGCAGCGAGTACGGATCGGCCGCCGCACCCACCCGCGCGATGCCGCCACGCAGCTTGAGGTACGACAGCACGTTGGACTTGAGCCCGGGGAGGGCGTTCGTGAGAATGATCGAGGTGTTGAACGAGGGATAGAAGTACGAGTTCGTGGCCTTGGGCAGCGTGGACGACCAGTCGTTCCGCGCCGTCCCCTCGACCGTCCACCAGTTGTCCCACGTCAATGACGCCGAGCCGTACACGCTATTGATCTGCTGCCGGCGGAGGTCCTGACCGAGCGTCGGGGTAATGGCCGCATTGGACACGTTATAGATGCCAGGCACCGAGATACCAGCCGTTCGCTGGGACTTTTCGCTGTACTCCGAGTAATCTCGCGCGGCGCCAGCCGAGGCGTTCAGTGCCAGCCGGCTGGTGAGATCCCGGTCCGCGTTCAGCGTGAGGCGGCTGTTCTGCTCCGTGTTCGACAGTTGGTACAGATTGAAGCCACCGTCGTAGTTGGGATCGGCGTAGTTGATGTTGCCCTGCGCGAAGTTCTCGTTCACCGGCTCGTTCCACGAATTGACGCCGCTCACGAGCGAGGCGTTCAGCCAGTCGTTGAACTGCCAGGTGGCCGACGCACTCGCGATCACGTTGTTCCGGTCGGTCGTGATCGGGTTGTCGTACTGCAGGTAGTACGGGTTGTTGTGGAAGTTGTAGTTCCAGTTGAACAGGCTGCCATCCGCCTGGTATTGCCTGGCCTTGAGCGGCGCGAGGTCGACCTGCCGGCCGAACCAGATGAACTGTTCGAGCACGCCGGTGTTGTAGCCGACGCCGGGCTGGTTGTGCCCCTTGTTGTTGATCACCTGGATGTTGGCGTTCGCGCTCAGGTGCTGGCCAACCTTCACGGCACCGCTCAGCGAGCCGGTGAGCTTACGGAACGTGTTGTTGGGGATGTAGCCGTTGACGTTCTGAGCGCCAAGGGAGATGCGCGCGTTGGCCCGATCGGTGCCGCCCGAGAACGCCAGTGTGCCGTCGAACGTCTGCCCCGTGTTGAAGTAGCTGTACACGTTGTTCGGGTGCGCCACCCACGGCTGCTGCGCGCCCGTGAACTGGTCGATGAGCTGGCCGCTGAGCCGCGGCCCGTAGCTCTGGTCGTTGAAGTCCTGGATGCCGCCGCCGGCGCCATCCACGAACTTGAACATGCCCCCGGCGCCCTGCCCGTACTCGTTCTGATACTTGGGAAGGATGGAGGGCTTGTCCCAGGTGAGGCTGGTGCTGAGCTGCGTCTGGATCTGTCCCCCGGTGGCAGCGCCGTGCTTGGTGGTGATGAGTACCACGCCATTTGCTGCGCGCGAGCCGTACAGCGCCGCCGCGTTCGGGCCCTTCAGCACCGTGATGGTGGCGATATCGTCCGGGTTGAGGTCGCTGATCACGCTCCCGAAGTCATGGCCGCCGTTGGCGGAGCCGCCGCCGAGGATGTCGGTGTTCGACGCCGGCACTCCGTCGACGATGAAGAGCGGCTGGTTGTCGCCGTTCACCGAGTTCGAGCCGCGGATGACGATATGCGTGGAGCCGCCCTGCGTGCCCGCGCCGGTGATGGTCACGCCGGCCACCTTGCCATCCAGCTGATTGATCACGTTCTGGGCGTGCGTGGAATTGAGCTGTTCCGAGCTCACTTCCTGCACGGCCGTGCCGAGTTGGCTCTTCTTCTGGACCTGGCCGAGCGCCGTGACCACCACCTCCTGCAGCTGCACCGGACTGGAGGTGAGCCGGAAGTCCTGCGTGATGTGTCCAGCGGCGAGAGTGATCCGTGCGGAATCCTGCTTGTAGCCGATCAGCCGGGCGGTGATGGTGGCCTGTTGGCCGGTCGCTTGCGCGGCCGGCACGGTGAGGGAATAGGTCCCATCACTCTGGGTGAGCCCCCCGATGTTCATTCCCACCAGATAGACCTGGGCCGAGGCCAGCGGGAGGCCGCCCACGCTGGTCACCTGTCCGGTGATCGTGGCCGTCTGCTGCGCGAATGCCAGGGCGGGGAGCCCGAGCACGGCGCACGCGACGGCGAGGAAACGACGCAATTGTCTCATGCTGACATCTCCTGCGTACGATGGTGACGTGGCAACACGCTTCGATCGGCCGTACCGCACCATTCCCGTGTGGGGGGCGGTGCGGGGATCACGCGATCCTCGCGCCGATGCGGGCGTGATGCGGCGACGGCCATCGAAGCTCTTCCATGTCTCTCCGGTCTCTCTGCGGGAGGCACGGATGCGGCACTGCCGCAGCAATCCGCGCGCACGCCGAACGCGGCTGACAACCCGTCCATCCGCCGCCCGCAATAACGGGGAACGGATCGACGACAAGCGCGACGGCGAGGCAGCCTCGAGAGGAGCAAGTCAGAGAGCCCTGATGAACCAGGCGGCAGCCGTACGAATGTATATGGCCTGGAATTGGCAATTGTATGCCGCCCGGAATACCAGATAATTCGCCGCGGCGCACGTGCTGTCAAGAGGAGTGCAGCCCGCCCAGGTCCGTCGGACATGGCGGTTCACGGGTGCGATACCGGACAGGGCCCGCCAACAACCGCCGCCCCGCTCGACTGCTATCGCTTGCTCGTGATTGCGATGACACCGCCCGAATACGCCGGGCCGTACTCTCCGCGCGCCTCGCTCGGGCTCAGATACCGGATCTCTTCAATCCCGAGTGAGCTCAGCCCCTGCAGGCTGCCGAGGTCGCCGAACGGCTGGTTGTCCAGAAAGACCACCACCGCCCCGCTCCGCCCGCGAGCGGTCAGCATGTTGGGCCGGAGCGCCTGGATGACCGCGTAGGCCGTGCTCTCGTTCGACTTCCTGATCTCCTCCGCGGTGATCACGTTGGGATCCGGATGGGCGATGGCGCGTTGAGCGTTCGATGAGTGGTGGCACGCGCCCAGGAGCAACAGCAAGCACACGGCGGCGGCGCGGATGCGCATGGGGTTCTCCCCGAATGGGTGTGACCGGCATGGCCGGTGCGTGATGGTAGACCCGTGGCTGTGGCACGTCATGGCGCCGTCGCTGCACCGCGAGCGAAAGCCGCGCGCCATCATGGTGATCAATCTGTCTGAAAATCCAGCGCGATATCCAGTGCCGGCGCCGAGTGGGTGAGTGCACCGACGGAGATGCGATCCACCCCACTCTCCGCGATCGCTCGCACGGTGTCCAGCGTCACGCCGCCGGAGGCTTCCGTGAGCGCGCGCCCGTGCACCAGCGCCACGCACGCCGAGAGCTGCGTCGGCGACATGTTGTCCAGAAGGATGATGTCCGCGCCCGCTTCCACACCAGCGCGCACCTGGTCGGCGGACTCGCACTCCACCTCCACCACCATGCCCGGCGCGGCGTGTTCTCTCGCGCGCGCGATGGCGGCCGCCACGTCGCCCCCCATCGCCGCCAGATGATTGTCCTTGATGAGCACCGCATCGTGGAGGCTGAGCCGATGATTCTCCCCGCCGCCCACGCGCACCGCGTACTTCTCCAGGGCACGCAAACCCGGTGTGGTCTTGCGCGTGTCGAGGATGCGCGCATGCGTGCGCGCCACGGCATCGACGTAGCGCGCGGTGAGCGTGGCGATACCGGACAACCGTTGCAGGAAGTTGAGCGCCACCCGCTCGGCGGACAGCAGCGCCCGGGTCGGCCCGCTCACGCGCATGAGAGCGGCGCCGGCCGCCACGCGCGTGCCGTCTGCAGCCTCGACGTGCAGCGCGACATGTGGATTGAGCAGGCGAAACGCGGAGATGGCCAGTGGCAAACCCGCGATCACTCCAGCCCGCCGGGCCACGACCACCGCTCGATCCTGCCGGTCCGCCGGCACGATAGCGAGCGTGGTGACATCAGCGAAGGCGCCGTCTTCTTCCAGCGTCGAGCGGACCAGCGCATCGCACGCGGTTGGCGTGAATGGAAAGTCGAAGGGGCCAGTGCCCGTGGAGCGATCGGCGGGAAGCGGCGCAGCGGGCGCGCGTTCGGTGGGCGCGGGCTGCGCGGGCCGGCTCATTCCGCCAGGCCGGCGCCCTGCAGCGCGCGCGCGGCCACAGGTGTGCCGCCGATGGCGAGCATCCGCTCGATCGCGCCCCGCGCCCGATCCGCGATCTCGACCGGCACGGTGACGCGGTGCTCCAGGCGCTCGAGCGCGCGCAGCACCTTGGGGAGCGTGGTCATCTTCATGTACATGCAGGTGGCGCGGTCGTTGGCCGCGAAGAACTGCTTGCCGGGATACGCCTTCTGCAGCCGGTGCAGAATGCCGACCTCGGTCGCCACGATGAAGTCATCCGCATCGGTGAGTGACGGACGGCGCATCATCCCTTCGGTCGAGAGCACCTGCACCCCCTCCGGATCCACGTCGCCCGCCGAGACGGCCTCCAGCACGCTGGTGGAACAGCCGCATTCCGGGTGAATGAGAAACTCCGCTTCCGGATGGACGGCGCGCTGGCGGCGAATATTCTCCGGGCTGATGCCCGCGTGGACGTGGCACTCCCCCATCCACACGTGGAAGTTCTCGCGGCCGGTGAGACGGCGCACATGCTCGCCCAGGAACATGTCGGGCAGAAAGAGAATCTCCCGGTCGTCGGGGACGGCGTTCACCACCTCCACGGCATTCCCCGACGTGCAGCAGTAATCGCTCTCCGCCTTGACCTCGGCGCTGGTGTTCACGTAGGACACGACCACCGCGCCCGGATGCTCGGCTTTCCACGCGCGGAGCTGGGTGGCATCGATGGTATCGGCCAGCGAGCAGCCGGCGGCAAGATCGGGGAGCAGAACCGTTTTCTGTGGGGACAGAATGGCCGCCGTCTCCGCCATGAAGTGCACGCCGCAGAAGACGATCACCTCGGCGTCCGTGGTCGCGGCCTCGCGCGAGAGTCCGAGCGAATCCCCCACGACATCAGCCACGTCCTGCACTTCCGGCCGCTCATAGTTATGGGCGAGAATGACGGCGTTCCGCTCGCGGGCAAGCGCCCGGACGCGGGCGTGGAGGTCAGCAGGAGGCTCGGGCATGGTGGTTTAGTGAATGCGTAGGACTGTGTGGAAAGATAGCGAGAGGAGAAAGGAGAAAGGAGAAAGGAGGCCAACCCTTGGCAGAAAGCTCTCCGCGGAGGTTGCTTCTCCTCTCTTCTTTCTCCTCTCACGTCTTCCCCGCCTCACCACGTAATGTGCCGTCCTTCCCAGCGCCGGCGGGTGGTGGGGAAGTCACTGCGGAAATGGCCGCCACGGGACTCCTCGCGCAGGAGGGCGGCCCGGACGATGAGCTGCGCGGTCCGCACCATGTTCCTCTCCTCGGTGGCGCCGGGGGGGAGGCGCGCCGCAATGTCGTGGAGCGTTGCGAGACAGCTGCGCAGCCCCGCGGCGCTGCGGTCGATGCCGGCGTGCGTCCACATGGTGTCGCGGATCGCGTTGGCAGCCACCTGCGCGGCGCCGCGATCGACCAGCAAGGGGACCGTCCACTCCTCACAGGCGGCCTCGGCATCCAGTACCGGCGTGGCGGACAGGTCCCGCGCCACGCGCTCGGCGAACACCAGCCCCTCGAGCAGGGAGTTGGAGGCGAGGCGATTGGCGCCGTGGACGCCCGTATTCGACACCTCGCCGCAGGCGTAGAGGCGCGGGAGCGAGGATCGGCCGACCAGGTCGGTCACGATGCCGCCCATCATGTAGTGCGCGGCAGGCGTGACGGGGATGCGAGAAACGCGCGGGTCGATGCCGCGCGCCATGCAGAGGGCGAAGATTCCCGGGAAGTGCCGCGGGAACTCGGCGCCCAGCTGCGTGGCGTCCAGCCACACGCGCTGGCCGGCGCACTGCTCCCGAAAGATCTCGCGCGCCACCACGTCGCGGGGCGCGAGCTCGGCCTCTGGGTGGCGCGCAGTCATGAATCGCTCGCCCGCGTCGTTCACGAGAATCGCCCCCTCGCCGCGCACCGCCTCGGAGATGAGCGAGAGCGGACTCTCCGGCGTATCGAGCGCCGTGGGGTGGAACTGGACGAACTCCATGTCAGCCAGCCGGACGCCCGCGCGATGCCCGATGGCGAAGCCGTCGCCGGTCGCCACGCTGGGGTTGGTCGTCGAGCGGTAGAGCTGCCCGCAGCCACCGGTGGCCAGCACGGTGGCATCGGCCATCACCTCCACCGCGCTCCCAGCCACGCTCGCGCGGACGCCGCAGCATGCGCCGGCATCGACGATGAGATCGAGCACGCGCGCACGTTCCAGTACGCGGACCCGGGGACTCTCCCGCACCCGGGCGATGAGCGTCCGCGCCACCTCCGCCCCCGACCGATCGCCGTTCGCGTGAACGATCCGGCTGCGCGAGTGCGCCGCCTCGCGGCCGAGCTGGAAGTCGCCGTCGGGCTCCAGATCGAAGTGCGCGCCCGCCGCCTGAAGCTCCCGCACGCGCGCTGGCCCCTCGGTCACCAGCACATCGACGGCGGCCGCATCGCAGAGCGCGGCGCCCGCGGCGAGCGTGTCGTTGCGGTGCAGCGCCGGAGAATCGCCCGCACCCAGTGCGGCGGCAATCCCTCCCTGCGCATATGCCGTCGCGCTGTCGAAGAGCGACCGTTTGGTCATCACGATGACATCGGCCGATGCCGACGCGCGCCATGCCGTATGCAGCCCCGCCACCCCGCTACCCACCACGAGTACCCGCGTGCGAATGCGCTGGACCATGGGGGAAAGGTAAGGGTGAAAGAGGAAGGAGTAGTGGGTCAGTGGGTCAGAAAAAGCTCTTGAGGCGAGCGAGAGGAGAAAGGAGAGAGGAGAGAGGGACCGGCTCTTCGGGAGAGCCCTCACGCCGAGGCATTTCCTCCTTTCTCCTCTCTCCTCTCCTGCCGTTCCTGACCGACTGGCCGACTGATTCACTGACCCACTCCCTCACCTCCCGTCTTAAGGCGCGGCGCTTGCAGACAGTGCCGTAACGAGCGCCACCGTCTGGTTTCCCACGCCGAGGCACACGGATCAATGTCCGAGCGCAACCACATTCTCCGCGAAGGAGTGATCGCCGGGCTCATTGGCGCCACCAGCGTCGCGATCTGGTTTCTCGCCATCGACATCCTCATTCACAGCCCGCTCTACACACCCCGCGTGCTGGGCCATGCGCTCTGGAGCGTGTTCGGTCCGGTCAAGGAGGGAACGGCTGTCTTCGTGGCGGCGTACACCGTCTTCCACTACATCGCCTTCATCGTGGTGGGGATTATCGCCGCGATCATCGTGCACTCGGCGCGCCGGCATCCATCCGTCATGGCTGGCTTTCTCCTCGTGTTCGTGATCATCGAGATGGGGTTCTACGGCATCACGTCCATGCTGGACACCTTTCTCCCGCTCGGCGCGCTGGCATGGTACCAGGTGGCAATCGGGAACCTGATCGCCGCCGTCCTCATGGGCTACTACTTCTATCGCGCGCACCCGACGCTCACGCGCGAGCTGCAGCACGCCCTGGAAGGGAGGGATGACGACGATGGAGTGTAATGGGGGTGAGTTGGGTGTTATGAGTCGTGAATGCTGGGCGATGAGATGCGCGCGTCGGGTAGGTGCGAGACGTATGCCACACAACCCATAACCCATCACTCACAACCCAAAACTCATACCCCATAACTCACGCCCCCTCCCCCTCTCGGGAACGACCGGGGCCCCGCCGCACTTCGTGCGGGTGATGACTTTCCTCCATCCTCAGCTCCACCGCGTTCGCGGCACCGTTCCGACGCGCGTTAGATTGCCCGCGTGATCGGTTTTCCGTCCAGTTGGTTGAAACAGGCACGCTCGGGACCCATGAGCAAACTCTGGGTCCTCATGTTCACCGCATTCGTGGACATGGTGGGCGCCTTGATGATCATCCCGCTGCTGCCCTTCTACGCCAAGCACCTCGGCGCGAACGGGTTCGAGTTGATGGTGATCGTGGCGTCGTTCTCGGCGGCGCAGCTGCTGAGCGCGCCGCTCTGGGGGCGGGTATCGGACCGGTATGGACGGCGCCCCGCGCTCATCGCCGGGCTCACCGCCGCCGTCATCTCGTACGTCATCTTCGCCTACGCCAACACGCTCTGGCTCCTCCTGCTCTCGCGGTTGGTGCAGGGAGCCGGCGGCGGTACGACCGGGGTGGTCCAGGCGTATGTGACCGACTCGGTGGCGCCGCGCAACCGGGCGCGCGGGCTGGGCTGGCTCTCGGCCGCCACCAATCTCGGCGTGATGCTCGGGCCGGTGCTCGGCTCCGTGACGACACTGCTGGGGACGCATGCCCCGGGGCTCATTGCGGCCACGCTTGGCGCCCTGAACATCATGTTCGTCTGGTTCTTCCTCACCGAGTCGCATGGGCTGGCTGCGCGCACGATATCGGGCGCGCGGCGCTCTATCGGCACGGCGGTGTTTCGCGTGCTCCGCCACCCGCGCGACGTGCCATCGCAACTCATCTGGATGTATGCCACCGCCATCGGTGCCAACTATGGCATCGGCTCGCTCCTCACCCTCTTCCTGAACGACCGCTTTCACGTCACCGAGCAGACGATCGGCTTCTACTTCGTCTACATCGGCGGACTGAACGTGCTCTTCCGACTCGGGCTGCTGGGCAGAGTCGTGGACCGATTGGGCGAGGCCAGGACGACGCGGCTCGGGGCGGTGGTGTTGGCGGCCGGACTCGCGCTCATCCCGCTCACCTATCCGCTGGGATTGCCCGGCCCCTTCTCGCTCCTTCTGCTCGCGCTCGCCACGGCGCTCCTGCCGCTGGGGCAGACACTCACCTTCCCCAGCATCACCGCGCTGCTCTCGCAGGTCGTACAGGACGACGAGCGCGGCCTGTACCTGGGCGTGCAGCAGACGTACGGTGGAGTGTCGCGGGTGGTGTATCCACCATTGGCCGGGCTGGCCTGGGACGATCTGGGAATACCCTTCCCCTTCTGGATCTCGGCCATCCTGGTGGCGACCACACTCCTTATAGGACGCGGGCTCACGGCGTACGCGCAGCACGATGAAGCGGCGGTGGAGCAGGCGGCCGAGCAAGGCGTGAGTAAGGAAGGTGCGGTGGTGGGGGAGTAGACAGGCCGGCAGGACGGCTTACGATGCTCTCACTCGCGTCGTCCATGGAGAGGCGACGCCGACCCGCGCCCGTCGGCTCGCAAATCGACAACATGCCCCTCTCCTTCCAACGTGGGACTCTCCGGAGCATCTCGCAGCCGCCACCCGTCGCACGCCGCGCCTCGTGCGCTCTCTGCCTCCCGCAGGGAGCGCGTTGACCGCGATGGTCATGACACCCGGCCGGCGCCCTGGCAGCCCGCGGTAGCTGACCGCACGCGATGGCTGCACGCGCTGTCCGTGCCGCAGTGCTGCGTGGCGATCTTCACCCTCGCCTTCACCGTCCGTCTGGTACTGGTGCTCGTGCTGCACCTTCCCGCACACCCCGAGCACGCCGAGCTGGAGAAGATCGCCGCATCGCTGGCCGAGGCCAGAAGCTTCGCCAATCCGTACTCGCTGCCGACCGGTCCCACCGCGCACCACGCGCCGATCTATCCTTTCCTGCTGAGTCTCATCTACCGGCTTGTCGGAACGGGCGCTGGAGGGTCGCTGGGCGAGTGCGTCTTCAACATCACCTGCGTGGCGCTCTCCTTCGCGCTGCTGCCGATCATCTCCTCGGCCATCACCGCGGGCCCCCGCATCGGCACGGTGGCCGGTGCACTCGGAGCGCTACTGCCTGTCTGCTTCATGGATGAAGCGCGAGGTGGCTACGCCCCGCTGGTCGTCATCATACTCGAGGGACTCTTCCTACTGACGCTCTCGGCGTGGCGGCGCCGCGCGTTCACGGCGCGGGAAGCGATCGGACACGGCGTGTTGTGGGGGGTGGCGCTCCTCGTAAGCCCCAGCTTGCTCCCGGTGCTTCTGGGATTTCTCCTGGTGGCCGGCGTGCTCCTCCGGCGGCGGCCGGGGCGGGCGATCCGATTTGGCGCACTCCTGGCCACGAGCGCTCTGGTTACCATGGCGCCGTGGGGCGCGCGGAACGTGCACGAGTTGGGCGCTCTCGTGCTGACGCGGGACAACTTCGGGCTCGAGCTGCAGGTGTCGAACAATCCGCTGGCGAGGCCGACGCTGGCGGAGAACGAAGCATCGGGAGCGTTCCACACCTACCATCCCTTTGCCAACCCCGCGGAAGCGCGGCGCGTCCGGGCGCTCGGCGAGGTGCGGTACGACCGGGCGAAGCTGCACACGGCGCTCGATTGGATCGGGGGTCACCCGAGCGCGTTCGCGCGGCTGACGCTGCGGCGCGCGTGGGAGTTCTGGTTTCCCGCAGCGCGCTCCGTGCCCGGGACAGCGCTGCCCGCGACTGCCCTGCTCTGGCTGGTAACCGTGCTGGGATTGGCGGGACTGGGCGCACTGGCAAGGCGCGACGGGTTGAGCGCGGCGCTCATCGCGGTGATCTGGGCGGGATATCCGCTGGTGTACTACGTGGTGCAGGCGGATGCGCGGTATCGATATCCGGTGTACTGGAGCCTGCTGGTGGTGGGGGCGTGGTGGGTGGGGGGAGTCGCTCGCGCTACAGCCAGCGTCCAGCACGTGCGTTGGATTCGGCGCAATGGACGGCAGAAGATTGCGGCGCGTGAGATTTGACGAACCCGGCTACTCGCTCATCACACGCATCACGTCCGCATCCGCTCGCACCTGGCTATCCGGACGTGCCGTATCGAGCGCGCCCTGCCGGATGAGCTCAGTCATGGCGCGCTCCAGCTGCTTTGCCCGCGATGCATTGCCGGCATAATGGAACAGGCTGAACACCATAAAGAGATAGATGATGAGATCCACTCCACGACCGATCCCCACCAGATGTGCCAGGCCGGTTGACCATCCGGGGTACAGCACGAGCAGGAAGCCAGCGACCGCGAGACATACATAGATCAGACGGTCCGAGCGGGTGCTGCGCAGCCGCGTTGCGTAGTACGCAAACGCGAGAACGGCGACGAGGAAGATGCCCTGGCCAATTGTCATGTCAGCGTATCCGCGCCGTGGCGATATCCCACACGATGGTGAGGGCGTCGAGAAGCGTCTGCCCCTTGGCCACGGAATACGGTGTGTACTGCACCGTCACGGGCACTTCGCGGTAGCGGAGACCGAGCTCGGCGACGCGCGAGAGGATCTGTGATGCGTGGGCCATCCGGTTCTGGGTGATGTTCAAGCCCGAGGCTGCCGCCCGCGTGAAGGCGCGCACGCCATTGTGCGTGTCCGTGAGGCGAAGTCGCGTCGTGAGGCGCGTGAATGCGACTGCCGCGCGCAGCATCAGGCGCCGCAACGGCGGCACGTCGATGGCAGCCGCACCGGTGGCGAAGCGCGAGCCGAGGACGACATCG
This sequence comes from Gemmatimonadaceae bacterium, assembly GCA_036278935.1. Classification (GTDB taxonomy): domain Bacteria; phylum Gemmatimonadota; class Gemmatimonadetes; order Gemmatimonadales; family Gemmatimonadaceae; genus DASSNR01. Next base: position 19,918 of record DASUKA010000072.1, on the reverse strand, counting down.
TGCGACCCCAATTCGAGAGGGGCCAGCACACGGGGAATGTCGTCGGCACGATGCTGCCCATCGGCGTCGAAGGTGACGACGTAGCGCGTCATCGGCAGGCGAAGCGCGTAGTCGATGCCGGTCTGGAGCGCCGCGCCCTGCCCCAGGTTCCACGCATGGCGAATGACGCACACGTTGAACCGATGCGCCACAGCGGCGGTATCGTCCGTGGACCCGTCGTCGACGACGATCACGCGGTACGGCAGCGGCGCGAGTGCCTCCAACACGGTTGCCAGTGACAACCGTTCATTGAACGCCGGGATCACCACGCACACGTCGGCGCGGGCGATTTGTGGTGTGCGCGCCTGCGCGGCACGCTGGTATTGGATCGCTGCGGTCTGCCTCACTTTGTCTGGACGCGCCAGTGCGTCACCACGTCACCCTTCGGGAAACGCTGCAGCGGGAGCATCGTCTGTGGTGCGTGCAGCGGCGCGCGGAGCCTCGGTGGTAGCCGTGCAACATCCCGGCGGCGCCTACGCCACAGCCCCGACACACTTCTCACCATCCTCATGACCCTGCTCCTTCCGTTCGCCCTGGTGGTCGTCGCAGCAATAATTGCGCGGCGCGCGGGCGGACGTTTCGGGACCGACAGAGCGAGCGCGTGGCTCGATGCGCCCTGGATGCCCGTCATCCTCGGCGTACTCAGCGCGCTCGTCATCTGGTGGGTATGGGGCTCGCTGTCGCAAGTAGCCGTCTATCACGACGAAGCGGCGTACGTTCTCCAGGCGAGGATCTTCGCGTCCGGCAGGTGGGCGGCCGCGGCCAGACCACTCCCAGCATTCTTCGAGCAGTCGGCCGTGCTCGTCACGCCGGTGCTGGCGCCCAAGATGGCACCAGGTCATGCCATTCTCATGGTGCCAGGCGTGTGGCTAGGTCTGCCGGGACTCATGCCGGTGGTGCTGGGGGGAGTTGCTGGCGCACTCCTCTATGCCCTGGCCCGTCGCCTCACCAACGGCTGGGTGGCCCTCCTGGCCTGGGCGGTCTGGGTGACGGCACCCGGCGTACTCGTGTGGCACGCCGCGTATCTCTCGGAGGCCACCACCGGGGCGCTCTGGCTGGGGGGATGGTGGGCGTTGCTCGAATGGCGCGATACGGGGCGCCGGCGATGGCTGCTGCTACTCGCGGCCTGCGTGGGATGGGGCGCCATCACCCGCCCGCTGACCATGCTGGCCTACGCCATTCCGGTGGCGCCCGTCGTGATCTGGCGGGTGATCCGTCTTCGCGCCTGGCGGGACTTCGGCCTGGCGATGGCGGTCGGGATCTCGATTCTCGGAATCCTCCCGCTATGGAGCAGCCGTACGACCGGCGACTGGCGCACGACCCCACTCGGCCTGTACACGCGCATGTACATGCCATGGGACGTACCAGGCTTCGGCGCGGACTCCACGCCGCCGCTTCGCCCGCTCCCGCCGGACCTGGAGGAGGTGCATGGCCGCTTCGAGCAGATCCACGCCGCGTACAGCGTGCACTCGCTGCCGACCGCGCTTCGCCAGCGGCTGCATTACATCGCCAGGGACATGTGGCCGACATGGCGGCACCCGCTCATGCTCATCGCGGCGATCGGCCTGGTGGGCCTGTCCGCGGAGGGCGTATTCGCGGTGATCACGGCCGCCGTCCTCGTGCTCGCATATCTGTCATACGCGTACGACCCAACATGGAGCGTGTACTACGTGGAGCTGCTGCCCGTGCTCGCCTTCCTCACGGCGCTCGGATGTTGGAAGCTTGTGGAATGGACCATCGCGCTCCTTGATCGCCAGGACTCTCCTCTACACGCGCAGCGCACGGCGGTGCCGCTCGCCATCCTCCTCGTGCTGCTCATGGGCATCGCGCCCGCGCTTGCCGACGTGTCGCGCGTGCAGCGGGACCACATACGGTTTACGTCCTACCACCGCCACTTCCGAACGCTCATCGCCTCCATTCCCACCCCCAGATCCATCGTGTTCGTGCGATATGCACCCAACCACGTCGGACATTTCAGCTTGATCCGGAATACCCCGGATCTCGCGCGGGCTCGAACCTGGGTCGTGTACGACCGTGGAGCTGAGGATGCCCGTTTGCTTGCGCTTGCACCGGATCGCGTGGCGTATCTGTTCGACGAAGCGCACCACATCATCGAGCCGTTGCCGCGTAGCGCAGTCGCTCGGTCCGCCGCGAAGTCCGCGAGCTCGACAGCAGGCGCACCCGGCCGTGAGTGACTGACGCACGCAGCACCGGCCGCGCAGACGCGAGGCCGCGCCTTCACATACGCACGGACTTGACGGTTGTCCCCATCTTCCCTCCCCCAACATCCCTGGCGTGACCGAGCCGTAGGACCGGCCATCGCGCTCGTCGTTGCGCTCCTGGCCTTCCTTCCCCTCGCCAACTGGATCCCAGGTGGGCACGACGTGCCCTGGTATGCCTTCGTCGCGAGCGGATGGTTGAGCGGCACCGCGATCGTCATCGGGGGCGGCGTGGTGTTCGGCATTCTCGCGCGGAAGATCAGTCCGCTCTGGCACCCCGACTGCTGCGATGGACTGATCGCAATGTGGACCGAGCGCCCGATGCGTTCACGGCTCCTGGTGGCTCTTGCCGCCTTCGTGCTGTACAACATCGTCGCGTCGCAGGTGTTGAGCGACAAGCCGTTGCTCATCGATGAGTTGATCGAAGTACTCCAGGCGCAGATTCTGGTCTCGGGTCATCTGTGGCGATCCGTTGCTCCGCACCCCGAGTTCTTCAGCAGCATGCACATCGTGGACATGCACGGGCGCTACTTCTCGCAGTTCCCTATCGGCGGCCCGGCCATGCTGGCCATCGGTGTGCTGATTCACGCGCCCTGGATCGTGGACCCGCTCTTCGGTGCGGCCGCCGTCCTTGCCTTTGCCGCCTACGTTCACGTAGCCGAGCCGAAGGCGGGTGCTGGGCTCATGGCGACGCTGCTGTTTGCGTTCGCGCCGTTCGTCGCATTCATGTCGGGATCGCACATGAATCATGTGACGGCGCTTGCGTGGGTCATGATCGCCATTGCCATCATGGCGCACGTGATGGTCGCCGACGCGCCCCGTCCCTGGCTGGCGCTGATGAGCGGTCTGGCATTCGGCATCGCCGGTACCATCCGCCCCGTCGATGCATTCGCGTTCGCGCTTCCCGCCGGTACATGGTACCTCGTCCGTGCGCTCCGCGATCGCCGCCGCTGGGCCGACGCGCTTCCCGCCGCCGTCGGTGTCGCGATCCCGCTGCTCATCCTGTTCTGGGTGAATCTCCAGACCACCGGCGCCCCATTGCTCTTCGGGTATGAAGAGCTCTGGGGCAAGAGCCACAAGCTCGGCTTTCATCGCGCCCCCTGGGGAATGCGTCACACGCCAGCGCGCGGGCTGGAGCTCATCAACCTCTACTTCCTGCGGCTACAAACCTACCTGTTCGAGACGCCCTGTCCGTCGCTCCTTCCGCTCGTAGGGGCGCTGGCGCTGGCGCGCCGGCTCGACCGGTTCGATCGCTATCTGCTGTCGAGCTCCGGCCTGCTGGTGGCGCTGTATTTCTCGTACTGGTTCGATGGCTTCTACCTCGGCCCGCGCTTCATGTACCTGCTGATGCCGGCGGCCGCCCTGTGGACGGCGCGCTTCTTTCCGCTCGTGAAGGAGCGGTTCGGAACCGGGCTGGCGTACCGATCGTCCGTGTATGGCGCGCTCACCGCCGCGCTGATTGCGGTGCTGATGCTCGTGCCAATGCGCGCGCGGCAGTATGAGGGGGGACTCCTGACCTTGCGCTGGGATGCGGACAGCGCCGCCCGGGCCGCGGACGTACAGCACGCGCTCGTGTTCGTGCGTGAGAGCTGGGGAGCAGAACTGGTGGCGCGCATGTGGGCACTCGGTGTTCCTCGTAGCGAGACCGAAGATCTGTACCGGCACGTGGACGCCTGCGCGCTCGAGCAAGCCGTGACGAAACTCGAATCCGGCACGATCCGCGATACCGCCGCACTCCGCACGCTGCAGCCGCTGCTGCGCGATTCCTCGCGCGTACTGGAATCTCCATTCTCGGTGGATACCACAGAGCGATACGTGCCCGGCATGCGATACCCAGCGCGATGCCGCCGGCACCTCGCGGCAGATGGCCAGGGCTTCACGCTCTTCACGCCACTCCTCCTCGCGCACGGCGGCAACAACGTATATGCGCGCGACTTCGGCCCGCGGGATTCGCTCCTTCTGCGCCGGTATCCGAACCGGCCCGTCTATCTCCTCCGGCCCGCCTCCACGCGGGAGGGGGCGCCGCCGCGCTTCTATACGCTCATTCGTGACTCGCTCTGGGCGTCATGGCGGCATGCGGACACCATCTCGCTGCCGACCCTGGCCCAGCTCACCGATTCGATGCAACAGCGGCGTGCAGCACAGGTGGCGGGCCATGCACCCGGCGCGGCGAATCAGCTGTTCGACAGGTTGCTCCATCAACAGCATGCATTGGCGGCGCCGGACAGCGTCGCGGCGCATCCGGCGAGCGAAGGACGCGCATCCGATAGCCCGTCGTCCCAATCCTCGTCCACGTCGAATCCGCCAGCGCGCCCCCCTGATCCATAACGACCAGCAGTGCGCCAGCGCGCGTGAACGCCCGCAACACGTCCTGGCGCACTGCCGGGCTGGAACGCCAGAACATGCGTGCTTCGTCATCCGGAACCTCGGCGACTATCCGTGACCGCGCCAGCCGCGCCCAGTAGGCGCGCGCCCCGGAACCTACAACTGCAACCGGTACGTTCTGGCCGGCCTGCCGCCGAACTGCTTGCGCCACCTCCCACGCTGTGAAACTGTCCATGCGTGCGCCACCGGCCAGCGCCACCGCGAGACGCACGCTGCCGACAAGCGGCGGGAGGGCGAGCGTCCCTGCCGCCGCGAGTAGCACCAGCGCATTGGCGCCGGCGGGGAGTCGCTCCCGCCGAGGAGGGATGGCGGTGATCGCCACCGTCACGAGTATCACCAGCGCGCCGCCGACGTAGCGTGTCTCCACGACCACCGCAGCGTACATGACGAGGATCACGAGCATGGGCACCCAGAGATGCGCGAGGCGCACGCCTCTGGCGCGATGGCTTCGCGCGAATCCGGTGAGCGCGAGTGCGCCGGCGAGCACGGGTATCCACCACAGCAACCGCGCATACACGAAGATGGCGCTCAAAAGGGCGTGCCATTCACCGTGCAGATCGAAGTGCGGAATCACGCCGGCATACCAGTACGCCGGATCGTACCAGAGCGGATATGTACCAGCTATCGGACGGGCGAAGCCGTAGACAGTCGGATGCAGGTGAAGCAGTGCCGGCGGGTGCCGGGGAACCCCCGCACCCACAGGCCCGCCCCGCCAATGAAACCAGGGGGTCACGTGGTCGATCGCCCATGCGTAGTTCAACCGCCCTGCGGCGCCTAACGTCAGGTGCCCGGCGGAGAGCGATATCGCGATAATCCAGGGGAGCGCGATCAGAGCAAGCATCCCCGCACCCGCTATCATCGGCGTGAGCGGCCGGCGTGCGCGATGCGCGGTCACCGCTGCCGCGATCAGTACCGCGATGCCGATAGGCAGCATCGCTGCCTTGAACAGATACGCCACCCCCAGGAGCGCGCCGAGCGCGGCCCACCAGCCGACGCTCCACGCGCCCGGGCTCCCGCGCACCAGCAGCCACGCGAGGATCATCGTGAGCGCCAGGGTTCCCATGTCCGGTGTGACGAGCGTCAATCCCACCAGACGCAACGCACCCCACGCAAACACCGCGTAGCCGAATACCCACAGTGCCAGACAGCGGTTGGTCACCGGCTCCTGCTGCGGGCGTTGACGCATACCGCGACTGGTCAACAGTGCGGCGAAGTAGCGGTCGAAGGCCACCAGCGCGACGAGGTACAGCAGCAGATTTGTGAGATGCGCCGCCCCAAACTCGGCACGCGGAGGCTGATGGATGGCCAGACGCGTTGCAGCGAGCAGCGACGGATACGCCGGGCTCCAGTAGCTGTTCACGAGACCGCGCACGCCGTGCCTGATGAGTGCGCTCCCCAGGTCGAGATAGGACACGCCATCGGGATTCATCGCGTGACGCGCCGCGAACGCATCGGCAGCGCCCACGAGAGCGAAAATCAGCAGGAGGAGCACGCGGAGACGCGACTCGGGATCGCGAGCGCGGCCGCGGAGGAAACGAGAGGGCACGGGGGACAGGCTCAGGTGCATCAACGATATCGGGCTCTCGTCAGAGACGATTCCGCGTGGTACGGGTTTCCGCGCCGGCACCCCATCAGCACCGTCACGCGCGATTACGCGCCGGTGCAGTTGCGCGTCTTCTGGCAGGCAGGCACCTCTCTCCCACCTCCTCCATTCATTCGTGACCCGTCAGATCGCCGTTATCGCCGGCGCCGGGCCCGCCGGCCTCACCGCGGCGTATGAGCTCCTGAAGCGCACCGACGTCGTGCCGATCGTCCTCGAGGCCACAGACGCGATCGGCGGCATTGCCCAGACATACAATTACAAGGGCAATCGCATCGACATCGGCGGGCACCGCTTCTTTTCGCAGAGCGCGCGCGTGATGGAGTGGTGGTTCAACATTCTCCCCTTGCAAGGGGCGCCGGCCGCCGACACGGTCGAGCGGGGACACGAGATCGAATACGCGACCACCGTGGCGATCGAGCGCCTGCAACCGAAGGCGACTGGCGTGGGCGGCGCGACGACCGCACACACCACTCGGGCGGCACCCGACCCCGAGTGTGAGGATGAGGTGATGCTCCAGCGTCCTCGCGTCTCGCGCATCTTCCACCGGCGCCGCTTCTTCCCATACCCGTTGGCGATCACTCTCTCCGTGGCCATCCGCCTGGGGCTCTGGCACACGGTGCTGATCACTGCCAGTTATCTGAAGGCGCGCCTGTTCCCACAGCGGGACGAGACCTTCCTCGATGCGTTCTTCATCAACCGCTTCGGCCGGCGGTTGTACGAGACGTTTTTCAAGGCATATACGGAGAAGGTCTGGGGTGTCCCGTGCGACCAGATCCGGGCGGACTGGGGCGCGCAGCGCATCAAGGGACTCTCGCTCACTCGCGCCATCAGCCACGCCGTGCGCGACCTCCTGAGCAGCGAATTCCGGAAGCGGCAGGCCGAGCGCGAGACGAGCCTCATCACGCGCTTCTATTATCCCAAGTATGGCCCCGGACAGATGTGGGAGACGGTCGCGGCGCACGTGACCGCGTGCGGCGGCGAGATCCGGCGTCGCCATCGGGTGGTCGGTCTACATCTGCGCGGAGACCGGGTAGCCGCCGTGAGCGTTCGGAATGAAGACACGGGCGACGTGGCGCGGCTCGATTGCGATTTCTTCTTCTCCACCATGCCGATTCGCGATCTCGTGCAGATGGCGGATCCCGCGCCGCCGCCCAACGTGAGAGCGGTCGCGCGCGGTCTGCAGTATCGGGACTTCACGACCGTCGGCCTGCTCCTCCGGCGGCTCCGCGTGCAGGAGCAGGGCCGCGCGCCGGCCACATCACTGTCGGACAACTGGATCTACGTGCAGGAGGCCGACGTCAAAGTCGGCCGCGTGCAGATCTTCAACAACTGGAGCCCGTACCTGGTCGCCGACCGGGCCAACACCTGGTGGATCGGGCTCGAGTACTTTGTCGATGAAGGCGACGCCCTGTGGACGATGGAGGATGCCGCGCTCATTCAGTTGGGCGTGCGGGAGATGGAACATATCGGCTTCCTCGACGCGAGCGACGTGCTGGATGGCTGTGTGCTCCGCATGCCCAAAGCCTATCCCGCGTACTTCGGCACCTACAACCGGCTGGCGGAGATTCGCGAGTACGTGGACCGGATTCCGAACCTCTATCTGATCGGTCGGAATGGGATGCATCGCTACAACAATCAGGATCACAGCATGCTGACGGCCATGCTCGCGGTCGACAACATCGTGCAGGGGCGCTTGAGCAAGGCGAACCTCTGGGACGTCAACCTGGAGATGGTCTACCACGAGGAGACGCGGGCCGGCTCGGCGGCGGAGACTGGTCCCGACCGCGCGCGCCGGTCCACCGTTCCCCGCCCCACCATGCTCACACCGCCAAAATCCACTACCGCTATCCGGGCGAACTCTCGAAGCAGGCGGCGCCGCTCTCTCCACCCTACCGCCGCGCCACCTCCGCCACCTCCGCCTCAAGCGCCACCGCCGGCCGCTGGTCGTAGGAAATGATCCGCGCACCGCGCTCGTGCAGTAGATAGGCGTACGCCCACTCCACCAGCACGCTCAGTCGGTTGCGGAAGCCGATGAGATAGAGGATGTGCACGATGAGCCAGAACCACCAGGCGAGCCATCCCGTCAGGCGGAAGCGGCCGATCTCCACGACCGCGCGGTGGCGGCCGATCGTCGCCAGCTCGCCCTTGTTCCGATAATGGAAGGGCGCGCGGGGCTCGCCCCGCATCGTCCGGATGATGCTCCGGGCGGCATACGCACCCTCCTGCATGGCCGCGGGCGCCACGCCGGGCACAAAGCTGCCGTCCGCCTGCGTGACGGCTGCGATATCACCCACGACGAACACGTCCGGATGGCCCGGAATCGAGAGATCCGGCTGCGCGGGCACGCGTCCCGCCGAGTCGAGCGGCACTCCCAGCGTGCGCGTGATGGGTGATGCTTCATTGCCGGCCGCCCAGAAGACCGTCCGCGCAGGGATGCGCTGCTCCCCCACGTAGACGGCCCCGGGCTCGATGCGGGTGACGCGAGCGTTGGTGCGCACGTCCACGCCCAGGCCTTCGAGGTCGCGCCGCGCGACACGGCCCAGCGGCGCGCTGAACGCCGGAAGAATGCGATCGCCGCCCTCGAGCAGGATCACGTGCGCGTCGCCCGGATTGATGTGCCGGTATTCGCCGCGCAGAACGAGGCGCGCCATCTCCGGCAGCATACCGGCGAGCTCCACGCCGGTGGGGCCGCCGCCGACGATGACGAAGGTCAGCGCGGCCGGATCTCGCTCCGCCGTCCGCTCCTGCTCCGCCTCCTCGAAGGCGAGGAGCAGCCGGCGACGGATCTCGCGCGCGTCCTCGATCCCCTTGAGCCCTGGCGCCAGCGGCTCCCACTCGTCATGCCCGAAGTAGGAGTGCCGGGCACCGGTGGCGACAATCAGATAATCGTACGGCATCTCGTACGGCTCGCCACGGATGGCGACCACTCGGCGCTCGACGTCCACGCCCAGCACTTCGTCGAGCAGCACGGCCGTGTTCTGCTGCGTGCGGACGAGGTGCCGGATGGGCGAGACGATGTCGCTTGGCGCGAGGAGCGCCGTGGCCACCTGGTAGAGCAGCGGCTGAAAGAGATGGTAGTTGGTGCGATCGATGATGGTGACATCCACCGGCGCCCTGGCGAGCGCACGCGCGGCGGCCAGGCCGCCAAAACCGCCGCCCAGGATCACCACGTGGGGGCGCCGGCGAGTGCCGCCGGGCGGGGACTTGCGACCGTCGGGCCGCGCGGTCCCAGGCAAGGGGCTGGTGACCGTGATGTCTGATAGTCGGTTCTGCATGTGCGCTCCAACCAATCGGCGGACTGTCAGACCGCCGCATCTGTGCACGTCCCGTGCTCGCGATTCCAGGCAGTGCGTCGCGGCGGTGTCCCGCACGAGGAGCAACGCCGCCTCCCGCAGATGAACGGCTGGCTAGTGCGCGCTGTTCCGCGCGGCGCGGCGCGGCGCGCTGGATCTCAGTGGGGCGTGCTGCGCCCACGCGCCCTCGCACGACCGCGGCTGGCGCCATCCCGTGAGGCAGGCACCGCGCGGCGATCACGAGTGTGATGGTCGCCCGTGCCCCCCGGCTCTACCCCGCCGAGATCGTCTCCGCACGCGCGAACCGCCCTTCGGTAAAGCGCGCCGCCAGCGCAATCAGCAGCACCAGGACGATGAGCAGCACGCTGTACGCGGCCGCCGTCCCGAAGGCGAAGTCGCGGAGTTGCGCCAATATTGCCATGGAGATCGGGCGGTTCGCGTGCGTGTACAGCACGATGCTCGCGACGAATTCGCCCACCGCCGTCACCGCCGCGAGCATGGCACCGGCCACCAGGCCCGGACGCGCCGCGGGCAGGATCACCCGCCGCATGGTGAGCCACCAGGAGCTGCCCAGCCCGCGCGCCGCATCCTCGAGCGAAGGGTCTATCTGCGCCAGCGACCCTTCGGTCGCCGTGGCGACGAGGGGGATGCCGCGAATGAAGTACGCCAGCGGGAGGATCCAGAAGGTGCCGACGAGGAGCACACGCGCCGCGAACAGCGCATTCCGATCGAAGGTGGCAGCGAGCCCGAGCGCGATGGCCGTCCCGGGGATCGCCCACGGAAGGGCGACCAGCATGCGCAGCAGCCGGCGCCCGGTGAAGCGCCGCAGCACGATGAGATAGGCCGCGAAGAAGCAGACGACGATGTCGGCCGCGGTGGCCAGGACGGTCATCCCCACGCTGTTCCGGATCGGCACCCAGAGCTCGCTCTGCGTGGCGAGGCGGCGGAAGTTCTCCAGTGTGTACTGCGGTGGGAGGATCTGCGTGGTCCAGGTGCCGTCTTTGGCGAACGACACGAGGATCACCATGGCGTGCGGCAGCACAAGCAGCACCACCAGCAGCGCGGCGAGCACCGGTGCGAGCACGCGCCAGACGGGCGACCGGAGGCGCACCCGGCGCGTGCCACCGCCGCGGCCGGCCATGGTGTACTGTCGGCGGCGCTCGAACCAGCGCAGCAGCCCCAGCGCCAGCAGCGCGCTCACGGCAAGCACGGTCGTCTCCACGTAAGCCATGCCGATGGAGCCGTTGAGCTTGGAGGCCACGATCTGCGTGGAAAGCACGCGGATACCGCCGCCGAAGATGTAGGGCGCGGAGAAGCTCCCCATGGCGCTCATGAAGACGAGCAGCATCGCCCCCAGCAGCGACGGTCCGAGCATGGGGAGGGTGACGCGCCAGAGGGTGCGCCGCCGCGAGGCACCGAGCCCGGAGGCCGCCTCCTCCAGCGACGTGTCGAAGCGCTCGAGCGCCGCCGAGACGAAGAGGAAGACGTACACGTACATGGTGTAGGCGTGGACGAAGATAATCGCCCACAACCCGTTGAGCGTCCACGGCGCGTGGTCGAGCCCGAACAGCAGTTGCACCGCATGCGTGACCACACCGCTCTCGCCGTACAGAAAGAGGAACGCGATGACGCCCACGAGCGGTGGCAGCGCGGCCGGCAGCGTCGCCACCGCGCTCAGGACGCGGCGGCCGCGGAACTCGACGCGCGTCAGCAGGAATGCCAGCGGGAGCCCGACGGCTGTCGCCGAGATGACGGACCCGATGGCGATGATGATCGTGTTGACGAGCGCCTCGCGGTCGGCCGGACTGTGCGCGAAATCGCGCCAGAGTCCGAGTCCGCTCGCGAAGCTGCCCACGACGACCGCGAGGTTGGGATAGACGACCGTCCAGAGAAGAACGGCGAGGACGGGGACGGCAAGGAGCCAGGTCCGGGATCTGGGACGGCGACGGGAGCGCTCGGTGCGCGGCGCCGTTGCCGGCGGGGAAATGCGCGGATGCGCGAGGGATTGGTGGTGCTCCGTGCCGCGAGGCGGCGTATCTTGAAATCGGGGGGGGACCCCAGGCGCCGGCCCCTCCGCCCGCCCCGGCCCGCTCATCCCTCCACCACAGCCACCGGCTCATGCGCAATTCGGAGCGCCACACGCTCCCCCTCGCGCACCGACCGGTCCCGGCTCGTCACTTCCACCTCCACCCCGTGGCTCAATCGCACCACGTAGGTCACGGCCACACCGGCAAACCGGCGCCCGACCACCTCGCCCGGCCACCCATTCAGCGCATCCGGCGGCGCGAACGCAAGCGCGTCGGGACGCAGCACCGCGAAGGCTTCACCCTCACCGCGCCACTCCGGCGGCACGGCCGCCGCCACACACTGCTCGCTCTCTCCCAGCCGGATGATCGCCCGCTCTCCATCCCGCTCCCCCTCCACGCGCGCGGGCACCAGCGTCGCCCGCCCGATGAACTCGGCCACCGCGCGTGACACCGGACGGTCGTAGAGATTCTCCGGCGTACCGACCTGCAACAGGCGACCGTGTGCCAGCAACGCCACGCGATCGGCCACCGCAAAGGCGTCCTCCTGATCGTGCGTCACGAACACCACCGTCGCGCCGAAGCGGCGCAGCATCCCGCGCAACTCGGCATGCATGGCGCGGCGCAACGCGAAATCCAGATTCGACAGCGGCTCATCGAGCAGCAACACCTGTGGCTCGATGACCATCGCCCGCGCCAGCGCGACCCGCTGCTGCTCGCCCCCGGAGAGCGATTGCACCGCCCGCCCGCGCGCCCCGGCCAGCCCCGTGGCCGCCAGCGCTCGCTCCGCGCGCTCCAGCCGCTCTCGCTTGGACACGCCACGCGCTTCCAACCCGAAGGCGACATTCTCCCCCACCGTCATATGCGGGAAGAGCGCATAGTGCTGGAAGACCATCCCGAAGTGACGCCGCTGCGGTGGAAGCGCGGTGATGTCACGTGCCTCGCCCTCGCCATCCGCAAGCATCACGCGCCCCTCGTCGGGGTACTCGTACCCAGCGATCATACGGAGCGTGGTCGTCTTTCCCGATCCCGATGCGCCGACGAGCGCCAGGAGCTCGCCGCGCGCCACGTCGAGCGATAGATGATCCACCGCCGCCTGCGCGCCGAAGCGGCGCGTGAGGTTGACCAGCGAGAGAGCGGGGGTTGGGTTGTGAGGTGTGAGGTGTGGGTCCTGAGTGGTGGGACGGCGCTCGGAGGAGCGGGCGGTCTCCGGGGAGCCGGTCACCTCCCCGTTCCCCGTTCCCTGCTCCCTACTCTCTTGTCGTGCGCCTCCCGCCCTCCGCATCAATGGTTCCGGTTCCGGATGTTCGAGTCCCAGTAGCGCATCCACGCATCCAGATGCTGCTCGAGTAACGGGCGATCCAGCGGCATCGGCGTGATGTCGGTTTTCGCCTGGCGCACCCACTTGGGCAGCGAGTCGAGGGGGATGTCCGTGCGCGCCGGGATGCGCGCGAAGCTGTCAGCTGCCGTGATGAGCGCGTGCGTCGTCGTCACGAACTCGTAGAACTGCCTGGCGATGGCCGGATGCTTGGTGCCATGCACGATGGCAATCGCGTCCACCAGCAGCGGCGTGCCGCTCGTGGGAATCGCGTAGCCCACCGGAATGCCAGTCCGTTCCGTGAGCCGCGCGATATCCGGCATGTCCCATAGCGTGATCAGTCCCTCCTCCCGACCGAGCTTCTGGTAGAGAATGGTGGGATTGAGCGTGTACTCCTTGGTATTCGCGTCGAGACGGCGCAGCCAGTTCATCCCCCACGCGGTATCACCGGTCTGCTTGATTCCACGCACGATCATCGCGCCGAAGATAGCGCGCATGGTGCCGCTCCCGATCGGATCGCGGATCAGGACCTTCCCCTTCCACCTGGGGTCCAGCACGTCGTCCCAATCCTTCGGGGCCTGCTCGGCGCTCACCGCCTTGCTGTTGTACGCGATGACTTCGGGCGTGAGATACGTACCGTACCAGTAGTTGCTCGGATCTTTCGCATCGGCCGGGACCTTGTCCGCCCACGTTGGTGTGTAGGCGTCGAGCAGATGCTCGCTGGCGCCCCGCGCGAAGATGGACGCCGGCGCCCCGAACCAGATGTCCGCCTGCGGGTTCGCCCGCTCCGCGCGCAACCGTTCGAGCACGTCCTGCGAGCCCATGTCCACCGGCTGGACATCCACGTCAGGATGCGCGTGCTCGAAAGCGCGCTCGTAATAGCCGAGCAGCTCGCTGCCGTGCGGCGAGTAGACCGTGAGCACCGTGCGCCCGTCGCCCGCGCAGGCGGCGAGGACAACCAAAGACAGCGAGAGGAGAAAGGCGAGAGGTGAGAGGCGACTCACCGCGTACTCCCCACACGCCGCACTGCATTCACCCCACACGCTGCCTCTCTACTTTCTCCTCTCTCCTTTCTTGCCGTTCCATCGCCCGCCGCTCGCGCCGTCCCACACCCCGCGCCCAACAGGTTCGCGAAGATGCGTGCGCCGCCGGGTACGCCGGCCGGCAGCTGGCGGAAGAGCGAGAGCGTGGTGTAGACGTAGGTGCCGGCACCGTAGCGCGCGATGAGGATGGCGGCGGAGTCCGGCTGCTCGCCCGGATCGTTCATCGCGAGAATCGGCGTGTAGTGCGAATCGAAGGTGTGCGGCATATAGAGCGAGCGCTCCTGCACCCACCCCCGCCAGTCGGAGGCGCCGATGGCGTTCGGCCAGTTGAGGAGCGGACTCTTCGGACGCAGCACGGTGACCGGCGCGTTCTCGTCGGTCACGCGATCGGCCGGGCGCGTGAGCGTGATCGGATACGGCATGATGCCGGGGCGCTGCATCTCGTACTGGCCGTACTGCACCACAAGCGTACCGCCGCGGCGCACGTAATCGAACAGCCGCGCATTGTTCGCCAGAAGGGCCGGATGCGAGGCGTAGGCGCGCGTCCCGATCACGATCGTCGTGTATCGGCCAAGGTTGGTCGTGGCCAGCGTCGTCGGGTCGATGTCGGTGATCGGGACGCCAATCTCCTGCAACATCGGCGCGACGTTGTCGCCCACGCCCTTGATGTAGCCCACCTGCAGATGCGACGGCAGCTTGACGTCCACCGCCTGCAGCCGGATGGCCGCATCGCGATACAGCGTCTGCGGCGTGATGTGCGAATAGTCGATCGGGATGTAGCCGGTGGTGAACACTGCCGGCCGCGCGCTCGCCATTCGCGCGCCAGCCCCCGGCGCCACGGTTGCCGTTGCCGAGATGGTGTGCGCGCCGGCGGCAACGCGGCCCCGCACTCGGAAGGTGACCGTCTGCGTGGCACCGGGTGACGAGAGGGTGGCGGTGCGCACGGCGGAATCCGCGCGGAGACCGGCTGGCAGCCGCAGCGCCACGCGCACGGTGCGCGATTCCGCGGAACCGGAGCGCAGGTGCACGCGCACGGAGCGATCGAGCGCCGCCCCGGCTGGCGCGTACTCGACCGTGCGATCGAGCGTCACGGAAATCGCGGGAACCACTTCGAGCGGCCGCCGGTAGTCGCCGCGCAACGGGTCCGCATGGTGATAGACAATTTGCGTCATCGCCTCCACTGGCGCGCCGCCGATGTCCAGACGCAGCTGCGCATAGTCGCGCAGCTCGCGTGCCGCCTCCGAGCGCGTGGATGCCGGCTGCGTGAACATGTCATGCTCGCGCGGCGTCACCAGCCACCACGGCTGCGTGAGGCTATCGAAGGTGGCCGCGCCGCTCCATTGGTACGCGCTGTCCGGCGCGATGGTGACCACAGGATCCGCGGCCGCCCAGGACGCCTGGTGCGACGCACCGACGAGCGTGATCCCCCGCACCTGCACGGGGAGCGGGCCCTGATCGTACACGGCCACCGTGACAGGGATGCTGTCGCCCGTGTGGCCGTACGCCGGATCGCTGCTGGCTACCACCGGGCGTGGAACCGTCGCTTCCACCGCCACCCCCGCGGCCAGCATGAGCGCCCGTGCAGCACGCTTCTCACCTTCGTGCAGCGTCGTGGCCACATCCGCGTTCACCGGGCCGCATGACGCCCCGCGTGCGGGTTCGCACCGCACCCGGTCCAACAGCATCTTCACCCGCGCCAGTGCGGGTACCGCGCCGGCAGGATGGAAGAGATCGAGCTGGTGTTGCGCCGCCTGGATGGCCTGTCCGAGCGAATCGAGCGCCGCACGCTGTGCCGTGGTGTGCACCAACGGGACGAGGCGCGTCCAGGTCGTGTCGATCCCGTCGAACAGGGAATGCTCCTCCCCGGGTGGCACGTTCGCATTCACGCGCGATCCCTCGCGCTTCACGAAGTCCAGCTGCGCTCCCTTGCGCTGCAGCCGGCCGAACCCCTGCGACTTGTGCTGCGACCGGCTCTCCGCCGCAATCTCCGCATACGATTTCCCGATGAGCGGGTCGTAGGCGCCGACATCGAAGCTCATGGTCGCCGACGTGTGGTTGAACCACGCGCCACGGTAGAACTTGAGCGGCGTCCAGGGCCCGAGTCCCTGCGTGGCGGAGCGCGGGAAGCGCACGGTGTCCGCCGCCGCATCGTACGCTTCGCGCGCCACGATCCCGGCCACCTGGTGGTTGCCGTGTCCATCGCGCGGCGTCCCCGTGAACACCGACACGATCACCTGCGGCCTGAAGGCGCGTACCACCGTCACCACATCCTTCAGCACGGAATCGTGCGACCAGTGTTCCAGCGTCTCCGCCGCGCTCTTGGAGAACCCGAAATCGTACGCGCGCGTGAAGTACTGTTCCGCGCCGTCGATCCGCCGCGCCGCGAGCAGTTCCTGTGTGCGGATGACGCCGAGCGCATTCCCCAGCTCATCACCAAGCAGATTCTGCCCGCCGTCGCCTCGCGTGAGCGAGAGATACGCCGTCTCCACGTGGTGGCCACGCTGCAGCCACGCGATGAGCCGCGTATCCTCATCGTCCGGGTGCGCCCCGATCACCAGGACGCGCGTGGTCACACCGAGTCCGGCAACGGCCTCTCCCAGTGCGACGGCGCCATGCTGTTGCGCGCAGGCCCGCCCCGGACCACAGACCAGGAATGCGATGATTGCGAGAAGAGATCGTTTCACGGGGGATACCGTGTGGTATTGAGTGATGAATGCAGAAGGGAAAGCGGTGTGAGTTCTGAGGTGTGAGTTCCGAGTTGTGAATCAGGCGAGATGGGCACTGCGTGCGGGACGCTCATCACTCACAACTCATCACTCACAACTCATGACTCATCGCTCTTACCCCCGAGCCCAGCGCTTCCTTCACAATCCGCTCCTGCTCCTGGGCGGAGGGCCCGGGGTACCCTTCCGCCGGGCTCGCGCGCTCCGGACGACCAACATACTGGATCGGGGTAGCGTTCCCGACGGCGGCGCGGAGCCGCGGCGCGACGAGGGTCCATGCCCCCATGTTCTTCGGCTCCTCCTGCGCCCACACGACCTCGCGCACCGCCGTATACCGGTCGAGCACCTGCTGCACGGCCTCATGCGGCCATGGGTAGAGTTCCTCCACCCGCACGAGCGCCACTCCCAGTCCATCGCGCGACTGCGCCGCGAGATCGTAGTACAACTTCCCCGTGCAGAAGATCAGGCGCTGTACCTGCTCCGGCGTCTGTGCGACGGGATCGTCGATCACCGGGCGGAACGCGCCGCTCGTCAGATCGCTCAGATGCGACGCCGCCTGCGGAAGGCGCAGCAGACTCTTGGGCTGCATCAGCACGAGCGGGCGCCGCTCCGCGAGTACCGCGTGCCGCCGCAGAATGTGGAAGTACTGCGCCGGCGTGGAGGGATAGGCGATACAGAGGTTGTCCTCGGCGGCGAGCTGCAGATAGCGCTCCAGCCGCGCACTCGAATGCTCCGGGCCCCCGCCCTCGTAGCCGTGCGGCAGCAGCAGGACGAGCCCCGAGCGCTGACCCCACTTGGCATACCCGGCAGCGATGAACTGGTCGATGATCGGCGCCGCCACATTCGCGAAGTCGCCGTACTGCGCCTCCCAGAGCACCAGCGTGCGCGGCGACGCCACACTGTATCCGTACTCGAAGCCCATCACCGCGGTCTCGGAGAGCGGACTATTGTAGATGGCGAAGTGTCCAGTGGCACCTGGCAGATGCTCGAGCGCGACATACGTGGACCCGTTCTCCACGTCGTGCAGCACCGCCTGGCGATGGGAGAAGGTGCCACGCTCCGCGTCCTGCCCGGAGATGCGCACCGATGTGCCCTCCATGAGCACCGATGCCCATGCCAGCGCCTCTGCGTGCCCCCAATCGATTCGTCCCTCCTCGCCGGCGCTCAGCGCCGTACGGCGGCGCTCGAGCTGCCGCGCGAGCTTGGGGTTGGGGTGGAATTCCGTCGGCCAGGTGAGCAACCGCTCGTTGAGCGCGATGAGCTGTTCCGCCTTCACGCCTGTATCGTCGGGCTCCGCGTGACCTTCCCCAGCTCTCTCTACTCCTGGTAACTGCCTCTCGCTCTTGCGGCCGTCTCGCTTCTCTCCTGTCTCCTCTCGGCTCTCGTCTTCCGCCTTTATCGTGTCGTAGACCGCCTGCAGCGAGTCCTGCACCTCCGCGTCGAGTTGCTTCACCCCGTCGGCCGTCACGATACCTTCGCGCTCCAGCCGCGCGCCCCACACTTCGCGCGGCGTCGGATGCGCGCGGACGGCCTGGTACAGCAGCGGCTGGGTGTATGCCGGTTCATCCGTCTCGTTGTGTCCGTGTCTGCGGTAGCCCACGACGTCGATCAACACGTCCTTGCTGAACCGTTCGCGATAGGCGAGTGCGAGCCAGGTGGCTGCAAGACACGCCTCCGCGTCGTCCCCATTCACGTGCATGATCGGCACGCCGAAGCCCTTCGCGAGATCGCTGGCGTAGTACGTCGAGCGGCCATCGCGCGGATCGGTGGTGAATCCGACCTGGTTGTTGGCGATGATGTGCAGCGTCCCCCCCGTACTGTACCCTCGCAGTGCCGAGAGATTGAGCGTCTCGGCCACCACCCCTTCCCCCGTGAACGACGCGTCGCCGTGGATGAGGATGGGGAGGACGAGAGAGGAGACAGGAGAAACGAGAGAGGGCTCCAACTCCTGGGAAACCGCCCCATCCCCTGAGACAGCTCCTTCTTTCGCCTTTCTCCTCTCTCCTCTCCCGCGCATTTGCTTCGCCCGCGCCACTCCCTGAACCACCGGGTCGACGAACTCCAGGTGACTCGGGTTCGGCACGAGCGTCACGGCAAGGCGCCGACCGTCGGGGAGTGCCTTTTCGGTGGACGCGCCGAGGTGGTACTTCACGTCGCCGGTGTCGCTGGCCGCGGTCGGCGCGGCAGGCTTCCCTTCGAACTCGGAAAAGATGGACGCCATCGACACGTCGAGGATGTAGGCCAGGACATCGAGACGGCCACGGTGCGCCATCCCGACGACGACGTCCTGCGCGCCCATGCCGGCCGCGTGCTCGATGCTCGCGTCGAGCATGGGGACGAGCACGTCCGTCCCCTCGATGGAGAAGCGCTTGTGCCCCAGGAACACGCGCCCCAGAAAGCGCTCAAGGCCGTCGACTTCCGTCAGGCGACGCAGGACGGTCTGCTTCTCCTCCGGCGTGAGCACGCGTCGCATCGCCCCCCCTCCCTGCTCGATCTGCTCCCGGAACCACTCGCGCTCCCCTTCGTCCTCGATATGCTCGAACTCGAAGCCGATGGTCGAGGAGTACCACTCGCGCAGCCGCGCGACCGCCTCCGCGGCGGTCGCCACCTGGTCAAAGCCCAGCGCGGCGCCGGGAATGGTGCTCAGATCGTGCTCGGTTATGCCGTGGAACTCCGGGCTCAGCTCCGCCGCGCCCAGCGGCTGGGAGCCGAGTGGGTCGAGCTGTACGGCAAGATGCCCGTACTGACGCACGGCCTGTACGAGCCCCGCCGCCCCGGCAACCGCGCGCAGATACGCCGCATCGGCCCTGGGCGCGGCCGCCCCGCCGGACAGACTCGCCGCGAGCTGGAAGAACTGCCGCCACGACGTATCGACCGACGCAGGGTCGCGCAGAAACGACTCGTACAACTCGGCGATGTAGGCGTCGTTGAAGACGCCCGTAATGGGGAGGGATGTCATGTGGGAAAGTTACTGGAACAGCGAGGGAGAAGGGAACAGGGAGAGTCAGTGAGTCAATGGGTCAGATCTCAGTGGGTCAGGAACGGCTGCGAGGGAGAGGGCCGCGCTCATCCGGGCGGTTTCTGACCCACTGGCCGACTGACCCGCTGGCTCACTGACCCACTGACCCAGTCCTCATCCCGGCAGCACCACTGTAAACACACTCCCCTCCCCAACCACGGATTGCACCTCGATCCGGCCGCCTAATAGCGCGGCCAGGCGCTGCGAGATGAAGAGGCCGAGTCCGGTGCCGCGGTAGCGGCGCGTGAAGCC
>DASUKA010000071.1:0-2065 GCA_036278935.1 Gemmatimonadaceae bacterium | reverse complement strand
GCACCACGCGTCGCGTGGCGGCTCGCCTCATCACGCCACCACCGCGATGGCCCGCACGGCGAGGCCTGAGCTACCGCTACTGGATACTCGCCAGCGCTTGCTTCAGCTCCTGCTGTTGGGCATCCAGCGCATTGAGCTCGGCCTTGCTGAACGCCTCGCGCGATCCCCGCAGACAGGTAGTGATCCGCTCGAGCGCCACGGCGTACTGCAGCTGGCTCAGAGCGCTGGCGGTCGAGGCGGCCAGTTCCGCCTGCTGCTGCACGGTGCGGATGTCGGTGTCGAGCTTCTCGAGCTGCGCCTGGAGCGAGTCCTGCTCGGCGATGAAGGGCGGCGGGGTGGGCGCTGGCCCGCACTGCTTGTCGACCGCCAATGAATCGGCACGCGCCGTGGAGTCCTGCGCGGCTGACTCCGCGGCCGCCGCCGTGCCCGCGGTCTGCATCATCTTCTTCTGCATCTCCTGCGTGAGTGCCTGCACCTTCTGCATGTCGCCCTGCTGCATGGCCGCCATGATCTCCTGCTTGTACTTCGCCACCATGGCCTGCATGGCGGCGTCGCTGCCGCCGGACGACGTGTTGGTCTTTTCACGTTGTTGTTCCCGTTGATTGCCGACGGACGTCCGGCACTCGTTCCGCTGGTCCACCAGCCGGTCATACTGCTCGCGCGCCGTGGCGTGCGCGGCCCGGCTCGCGTCCAACGACTTGGCGGCGGCATCGCGCTGCGCGTTCAGCGATGCCACGCTGTGGCCGTTACTTCCGGCCAGCACGCGTGCCTGCGCGTGCAGCCCCTTCAGCACACCCGCTACCCGGGCGGGGACCAGCTCCACGGTCGACGCATCGAAGTGCGGCGGCGCACTGGCATCGCCCGGCGAGCCGCCGGACGCACTCTGCTTCGCCTTCTTGAGCAGATGGCCGAGTTGGGCGGATGCCGGGGCTGCCGCCGCGACCGACAGCGCGAGCACCGCGATCGGCAGCCGCAACGCGAAGGATTTCATGGGGTCCGTCCTCCATGAGCGCCGCTGGAATCCTGCGGTGCGGCCTTGTCCAGGGCCCGCATCGCTCCCTCCAGGTCGAGCTGTTTGATGTCGGCGTCATGGGTACGGACGAAGGTGATGTTGGCCGGGTTCACGCTATAGGGCAGATTGGACGGAGTCCCCTTGCTCATGGCGGCGATCATCCCCGCTTGCACGAAGGCCATGGAGGTCAGGAGATAGTCGCGCGTGGTGAGCCCGGCCGCCGCGATGGCCTGCTTGAACGGTGGAATCCCATCGAGCTGCCGAATCATCCCGTCGAGCGTCTTCGCATCGGCGCCGCTCTGCTGCTCGAACTTCTTGGCCTCATCGGGGTGGGCCTTCACGAACGCGGCAAGATTGAGCATCACCTGCTTGGACTTTCGCAGATGATCCATCGTCAGGGCGTAGGAGTGCATGGCCCGGTCATCCGCCGTGACGGTCTGGCTACCCGCGGTGACCTGCGCGTGCAGCCCGATCGGCGCTGACAGCATGAGAACGGCGGCGAGCAGGATGTGATACCCTCGCGGAGAACGCGGCATGGAACCTCCGAAGTCGAAAGAGTCGTAAATGGGAAAGTGTGGAGCGGTGCCTGGCGCGGGGCGGGGAAGGAGGCGTGCCGGAGGGAGCCCGAAGCATCCGGCACGCCTCGCTCCGGCTTACATCTTGACGAGCTCCACGCGCCGGTTCTGCTGGCGCCCGTCGGGCGTGCTGTTGGATGCCACGGGCTTGGTGTCGCCGTACCCCTTGGTCTGGAGCCGGCCCGCGTCGACGTGGTAGGTGGTGACCAGGTAGGTCTTCACCGCCGCGGCGCGTTGTTCGGAGAGCGTCTGATTGGCGGCGGCGCTCCCGACGTTGTCCGTGTGTCCTTCGATCATGAGCTTGAGGTCGGCGTGCTGCGTGAGCATGTCGCCGATTTCCTTGAGCGTCGAATCCGACCCCGGCTCGATCGTGGCGCTGTTCGTGGCGAAGAGGATACCGTGCGTGGCCACGCGGCCGCTGGCGTTCAGGGCATCGAAGAGGGATGTCTGGCTCGCCGCGATGCGGATATCGTAGAGG
>DASUKA010000070.1:0-15300 GCA_036278935.1 Gemmatimonadaceae bacterium | reverse complement strand
CTCGCCTCTCGCCTCCCGCTACCGCAGTCCCGGCGGCCGATAGGCGAGCGCCAGGCCGAATCCGGTGTTGTCGCCGCTGAAGGTGTTGCCGCCGGCGACCAGGATGCTGGCGCGCAGTGAGAGCTGCGGTGTGAGCTCGAGATTACCGCCGATATCGAAGTTGATGGTGACGTTGCTCTTATCGCTGATGTTGGGCTGCCCGCTGAAGAAATCGAACGAGACGCGCGGATGCACGTACGGCGTGATGGCCATCTGCCCCTTCAGCGGAAATCGGTGGCCGATCGATACGCCGATCGGGATACGCACGAGGTTGAGCGGGTTGCCAAACGCGCCGTAGATGCCCACGGTGAGCAGGGCGTCGAGCGGCTGATTTGTCGTGGCCCGCGAGAGCTGATAGCCGTACGCTCCGCCGAGGAGCACGTGTGTATCCTGGTGATTGGGGCTGGCGAAGCCGAGATCGAACATCAGCTCCGAGGTGGGGGTGATCCCTTCCCGCCACTGTCCCACGAGCACGGTTCCCGCGTCCCCATCCCCGGCCACGCCCAGGCTGAGCTCGCGCGTCTGCACACGCGGTGGCGTAAACGATGGATAGTGCCACCCTTGCGCGAGCACCGGCGCGGCGGCGGCGAGCGATCCCATCGCCGCGCCGATCATCGCGGACCACCTGAACGTGCGGTACGTCATAGCTTCTCCTCGTCATGTAGTAGTGCATCGTGACGCCGGCATCGATATCCGGCGAGGCTGGCTCCCGCATCGTGCGCTCGCACGATGCGGGAGCCAGCCCATCCGTCCCGGCAACGGTTCGTCATCGCGGGTGTGTGAAGGCGTACGACAGCCCCAGCCCGAAGATCCCGCCCGTGGGCCCGGGCTCCCCGACACTCGCCGCGCTTCCGGCCTCGTACCCCACGGTCAGACCGAGGCCGGGAGCGATCACTGCATCCGCACCGACAGACACGCGGAAGAGCCCTTTCGTGCGACTCCCCTGACTACTGCTTGCCCGGGACCAGCTATAAAATGGTGCCACGAATCCCGACACGCCACGCGTACTATCCACCGCGTAGCGATAGCCGATGCTTACCCCGAGCGGCACGCGGAAGCGCGTTGCGCCATGCCGGCTGGTGCCGCCAACGCCGGCGAACGCCGCGATGCCCAGCGCGCGAGCGCGGAACTCCGGCGCTGGCACCATGGCCCGCAGCCCCCACGACGCGCTGTGATCGAGTTGGTCGGGGTCATACACCCCGGCTCCTCCGCTGAGCTGCACGTGAGCGTGCGATGGCACCCACGCGACTGCGACACCGCCGGTGGTGGCGTCGCTGCCTGAGCCGTAGTCGATGCCCAGCGTCACCCCGGGGTTGACGAAGGCATTCTGCAGCACGGGGAGCGCGATCTGCTGGGCGTGGATACACGGCGGGAGCAGCACGACGGCGAGCACGCAGCCCATAGCGATCTGAAAGCGGAGCACAGCGGGGTTCTCCCGGGTGATGGAACGCGCGACGGCATCATGATGCCGTCGCGCGAGTGGTGTTGCAATCGGCGTGCGCGAGGGGCGGGAGCGGGCCCACACGCCGTCGAGCTGGACCGTCATCTGAGCGACCCGGAACCCAGAACGCAACACGCCGGTCGGTGACGTCACCGACCGGCGTGTTGCGCATTATACGGCCCTCCTCGCTGCGCGCGGCCCTACTCCGCCTCCGCCCGCTCCGTCACCACTCGCACGGCATTGTCCACTACCTGAAGGAAACCGCCCGTGATGGTGTAGCGCTGCGGGGTGCCCTCGCCCTCGCGCACGATACGCAGCACGCCGCGCCCGAGCAGCGTCATCATCGGAGCGTGCCCCGTGAGAATTCCCACTTCGCCGTCGAACGCCGGCGCGACCACGGACGTGGCCTCGCCGTCGAATACCATGCGCTCCGGAGAGATGACCGAGACGCGCAGCATCTTACGCCTTGGCCAGCCGCTCGGCGTTGGCGATCACATCGTCGATCCCGCCCGCCATGAAGAAGGCCTGCTCGGGCAGCGAGTCGAACTCGCCCGCCACCAGCCGCTCGAACGATGCCACCGTTTCCTCCAGCGGCACGTACTTCCCCGTGATCCCGGTGAACTGCTCCGCCACGTGGAAGGGCTGCGACATGAAGCGCTGGATGCGCCGCGCCCGCGCCACTACCTGCTTGTCCTCCTCCGACAGCTCTTCCATGCCGAGGATCGCGATGATGTCCGTGAGCTCCTTGTACCGCTGCAGGATCTGCTGCACCGCGGTGGCCGCCGTGTAATGGCGCTGGCCGATGTACTGGGCGTCCAGAATGCGCGATGACGAGGCCAGTGGGTCTACCGCCGGATAGATCCCCAACTCGGTGATGGCGCGCGACAGCACGACCGTCGCGTCCAGATGCGCGAACGCGGTGGCCGGCGCCGGATCCGTGATGTCATCGGCCGGCACGTAGATCGCTTGCACCGACGTGATCGATCCGGTCTTGGTCGACGTGATCCGCTCCTGCAAGTCGCCCATCTCCGTAGCGAGCGTGGGCTGATAGCCCACCGCGCTCGGCATGCGACCCAGGAGGGCCGAGACTTCGGACCCCGCCTGCGTGAAGCGGAAGATGTTGTCGATGAACACGAGGACGTCCGTGTTCTCCACGTCGCGGAAGTACTCGGCTACCGTGAGCCCGGTGAGCCCAACGCGCAGCCGCGCGCCGGGCGGCTCGTTCATCTGCCCGTAGATGAGCGCCACCTGGTCCAGAATCTTCGCTTCCTTGAACTCCAGATACAGGTCGTTCCCTTCGCGCGTGCGCTCCCCCACCCCGCAGAACACCGACCGCCCGCCGTGCCCCTTCGCGACGTTGTTGATCAGCTCCTGGATCACCACCGTCTTGCCCACCCCCGCTCCGCCGAACAGTCCGATCTTTCCACCCTTCACGAACGGGGCGATCAGATCGATGACCTTGATCCCGGTCTCGAAGATCTCCGTCTTGGGCTCGAGATTCACGAACTCCGGCGGCGCCCGATGGATCGGCCAGCGGGGTGCGTCCGGAGGGATCGGCGGACCGTTGTCCACCGGCTCGCCGATGACGTTCAGGATACGCCCGAGCGCCGCCGTGCCCACCGGCACCGTGATGGGACCGCCCGTGTCCGTCACCGGCATCCCGCGCTCCACACCATCCGTGCTCTCCATGGCCACGGCGCGGACCTGGTTCCGTCCAATATGCTGCTCCACCTCGGCCACGATGTTCACGCGGGAGCCATCCGCCTGTTGGTCGATGGTGACCGCGTTGTAGATCTCCGGCAGGTGCTCTGCCTCGAACTCGATGTCGAGCACCGGGCCGATCACCTGAACGACCTTGCCGATGTTGGTGGCGACGGGAGTGGTTGTGGTAGCCATGCTGTAAGAGCTCCGTGGTTGCCGGTCAGACAGTGAGTCAGTCGATCAGTGAGTCAGCGAGTCAGAATAGTCTCGTATGGCGAGGCCGGCTCGCCGTGCAGGCCGTTCCTGACCTGCTGACTCACTGACCGACTGACTCACTCATGAAAGTGCTTCCGCTCCGCCGACGATCTCCGCGATCTCCTGGGTGATCTGCGCCTGGCGGGCGCGATTGTATGTCCGGCGGAGTCCATTCAGAATATCGCCGGCGTTGTCGGTCGCGCTCTTCATCGCCGTCCGGCGCGCGCCCTGCTCGCCGGCTGCCGTCTCCACGAGCGCGCGGTACACCGCGTTGCGCACGTACAGCGGCAGCAGCTCGGTGAGAATCGCCTGCGCCGACGGGAAGAGCAGATAGTCGTGCTGCGTGCCGCTGCCCTCTCCCTTCTCGTGCCCCGCCCCGGCGCGCTCCGGCGGCGTGACGGGGAGCACCTGCTCGGTGGTGGGTGGCGTGGAGAGCGGGGAATTGTACTTGGCGTACACCACGTAGACCGCGTCCAGCCGGCCCGCGATGAAGTCCGCCATCGGGGCGTCCACCAGCTCCGCCGCATTCTCGGCGGTAGGCCGGTCCGTAATGTCCGAGCGCGCGGACGCGAGCGCGCGACCGATGTAGCGGAAGAAGCCGATCCCCTTCCGCCCCACCACGTGCAGCTCGGCCTCCACGCCTTCGTCCTGCAAGCGGGTGAGCAGCGAGCGGGCCTCGCGCAGCAGGTTCGCGTTGAACGCGCCCGCGAGTCCGCGATTGGATGTCAGCACCAGCACCGCGGCTCGTGATGGCTCGCCCGCCGCGCTCGCGTTCTCCGCGCGTGGTTGGCGCAGCAGCGGAAAGTCATTCGCGAGCGCGGGAGAGTAGAGTGCGGCGATGGTTTCCGAGAGCGCATGCGCGTAGGGGCGCGCCGCCACCACGCGGTCCTGCGCGCGCTTGAGCTTGGACGTCGCCACCATCTCCATGGTGCGCGTGATCTTGCGCGTGCTCTCGATGGACTTGATCCGTCCCTTGAGCTCTCGCCCCTTGGCCATGGCTCAGCCTCCCGATGCTGAGGGCGAGCGCTCAGTGCGCCGCGCCGGCCGCCGCCGGCTGCGGTGCGCGCTTCGCGGGAGCCTCCGCGCCCGTGTTCCCTGCGCTCTGTGCCGCTGCTGCCGCCGGCTGCACCGCGCCGCCCTGCATCTCCTTGTAGTCGAGGATAGCGCGCTTGAGCTGCTCCTCCGTCTCGGGCGCGAGGACCTTGTCGGTGCGGAGCGTCAGCCCGATCTGCGGATAGCGCGCCGCCATGAATTCATGGAAGCCGCGCTCCCACTCGCGAACGGACGGCACCGCTATGTCGTCCAGGTAGCCGTTGGTGACCGCGTAGATGATCATCACCTGCTGCTCGACCGGCATCGGCTGGTACTGCGGCTGCTTGAGCACTTCGACGATGCGCGCACCGCGCTCGAGCTGCGCCTTGGTGGCGCGGTCGAGATCGGACGCGAAGGCGGCGAAGGCTTCGAGCTCGCGGAACTGGGCGAGATCGAGACGCAACCGGCCCGCCACGGAGCGCATGGCCTTGATCTGCGCCGAGCCGCCGACGCGCGACACCGAGATACCGACGTTGACGGCGGGACGCGTGCCGGCGTAGAACAGGTCGGCCTCGAGGAAGATCTGTCCGTCGGTGATCGAGATAACGTTGGTCGGGATGTAGGCCGACACATCGCCCGCCTGTGTCTCGATGATCGGGAGCGCGGTGAGCGAGCCGCCGGCCTTGAAGATGGCCGTGTTGTCTACGACGCTCTCATCCTCGCTGATCTTGGCCGCGCGCTCGAGCAGACGCGAGTGCAGATAGAACACGTCGCCAGGGTACGCCTCGCGGCCCGGCGGGCGGCGCAGCACGAGCGAGATCTGCCGGTACGCGGCCGCCTGCTTGGAGAGGTCGTCGTACACGCAGAGGGTGTCCTTTCCCTCGTAGTACATGAAGTACTCGGCCATCGCGCAGCCGGAGTAGGGCGCGATGTACTGCATGGGCGCGGGCTCGGAAGCGGCGGCCAGCACGACGATCGTGTACTCCAGGGCACCCGCCTCGCGCAACCGCTCCACTGTGGCGGCGACCGTCGAGGCCTTCTGCCCGATGGCCACGTACACGCAGGTGACGCCCTTTCCCTTCTGGTTGATGATCGTGTCGATGGCGATGGCGGTCTTGCCGATTCCGCGGTCGCCGATGATGAGCTCGCGTTGTCCGCGGCCGATCGGGATCATCGAGTCGATGGCCTTGATCCCGGTCTGCAGCGGCTGCTTGACGGGCTGGCGGACGATGATGCCCGGCGCCGGCGATTCGACCTTGCGCGTGTGCTTGGCGTTGACGGGGCCGAGCCCATCCACGGGTGTGCCGAGGGCGTCGACGACGCGGCCGATCAGCTCGGGCCCGACGGGGACTTCGAGGACGCGCCGGGTGCGGCGCACCTCATCGCCCTCGCGGAGCTTGAGGTAGTCGCCGAGGATGACGGCGCCGATATTGTCTTCTTCGAGGTTGAGGGCCAGGCCGACCACCTGCTCGCCGGTTTCGGAGGAGGTGATCTCCAGCATCTCCCCGGCCATGGCGCTGGTGAGACCATAGATGCGCGCGATGCCGTCCTTGACTTCGAGGAGGGAGCCGACTTCTTCGATATCGAGCTCGTGCAGATCGGCGGCTTCGATCTCACGCAGCAGGATGTCCTTGATTTCCGAGGGTCGGAGCGTCGTGTCTGATGGCATGGGGAGAGGCGCTCTGGGAACGGGGTGGCGGTGTGGCCCTGTAGCTTGTGAAAAATATCACAAGGGTGGAAAACGGGCAAGTAGGAAAGCGGAGGGAGAGTGGTGTGGATTATGAGTGCTGAGTCGAAACAGTTGGCCAACGTCGTGCATGGGGCGGGCCGCGAGAGACCGCATCCCGATGACCAGCCACCCACAACTCATAACCCGCAACTCCCACCTTTCACCCCACCAGCCTGGCAATTACGTCTACAGCCCGCAGCGAGGCGAGTGCGGATGCCTTCGTACCCACCAGACGCTGTACGGTTGCAGAGAGGTTGGAGGAGGAGGCGAAGCCTAGCACGCGCGCCACGTCGCACGTGTCATACCCTGGATTCTTCGCGAGCTCCGCCGCCACGAGGAGACGCACCAGATCGATCAGACGTTTCAATCCCGGCGCCGGGCCGGCCGAAAAGGTCCGGCTCAGGTGCTCCCGGGTGACGCCGAGCGCCTTCGCAAGCTCGCTCGTGCGCACGACATGGCCCGCATCGCCCACAAGCGCTCGCCACGCCGCCAGCTGCAGTCCCGCCCGCAGGCCGAGCGCCGGAGGCGGCTCGGTGAACACGGCCGCGAATCGCGCGGAGAAGGCGTGGATGGCGACCAGATGCGGAATGATCGGCCCGTCCACCCCGTCGGCCACCACATCGGCAAAGTGCAGCCCGGCGCCCACGGCGATGCGTGACGCATCCACCGCGCGGAACGGCGTGATGCCAAAGAAGGCGACCGTGGGGAAATCGCGGGCCAGCGCCGCCGCCTGCTCGCCCTCCTCACCCGGGCTGCCCAGATCGACGAAGGCCGCGTCCACCAGCCCCACCGCGCGAAAGCTCGCCCCGAACTCCCGGAGGGTGCGCGTGACGACCAGACGGCCTCGCCGCTTGGACAGCGCGCCGCGGAGCAGCGAGCGCACCCCCGGCCGCGAAACAAAGGCCACCACGCGGGCGCTCGTGCCGCCGGAGGCCGCCGAGCGCCGGTCCGGCATCACGATTCGCCGGCGCCGTCCACCATCGCGGCGGCGCGCTCGAGCACGCCGCGCGCGTTGGCGTAGGTGATGAGCGCGGTCGCCTCGTCGAGCGACACCCACCGGCACTCCGTGATCCCTTCCTCGCGCTGGGGCTCGGTGTGCGCGCTCGCCGATTCCATGAGATAGAAGTGACACGTCTTGTGGATGAGGCGGCCACGAAACCGGAAATACCAATCGATGGCGCTGATCTCCCCACGCAACGACAGCTCCGCCAGCCCCGTCTCCTCCTGCACCTCGCGCAGCGCCGCCTGCTCCGGCGGCTCGTTCCGCTCGAGGTGCCCTTTCGGTAATCCCCAGTTGTGATAGCTGTCCTGAATGAGCAGAAAGAGCGCCTTCCCGTCTTCCCGGCGCACGACCACTCCGCCGGCCGATGTCTCCCGCTTCGCCCGGACGCGCGGCATCAGCGCTCGCGTGCCATGGCCGACACGCTCGGCGACTCTCCGGTGAGCGTCGCGCGGCCTTCGATGAACTGTCGCACGATCGGGTCATGCGTGTGCTGGATCTCCTCCACCGCCCCCACCTGCTGCACCCGCCCGCGATAGAGCATGGCGATGCGCGTGCCGACCGTGTAGGCACTCCGCATGTCGTGGGTGATGACGATGCTCGTCACCCCGAGCTGGTCGCGCATCCGGAGCATGAGCTGGTCGATCACCGCGCTCGTCACCGGATCGAGTCCGGTGGTCGGTTCGTCATACAGGATGTACTTCGGGCGCAGAGCGATGGCGCGGGCAATGCCCACCCGCTTGCGCATCCCGCCCGACAGCTCGGCCGGATAGTGGCCGGCGACGTCCGGCAGGTCCACGAGCTCGAGCGTCTGGTGCACGCGATCCATGATCTCGCCCTCGGTGAGCCGGCGCTGCTTGCGCAGCCCCATTGCCACGTTCTCGCCGATGGTGAGCGAATCGAAGAGCGCGGCGAACTGGAAGACGTAGCCGATCCGCTCGCGGAGCCGGTACAACTCGCGCCGGGGCAGCTTGGGCACCTCCAACCCATCCACCCACACCGTGCCCGCATCCGGCTCGAGGAGGCCGACGATGTGCTTGATCGCCACTGATTTCCCGGAGCCGGAGTAGCCGATGATGACCATCGTCTCCCCTTCGGTGATATCGAGCGAGAACCCCGCGAGCACCTGATTCGTGCCGAACGCCTTGTAGAGATCGACCATGCGGATCATGCCGCAATCTGGCAGGGTGTGCGGGACGGCGCGAGAGGCGAGAGGCGAGGGTGGAGGGAGTAGGGTGTGGGGTGTAAGGGGAACGGCACCCGGGCGAAGAGCGCTCTCCCGCCCACCCGACACCCGACTCGCGACACCCTCGCCTCTCTCCTTTCTCCTCCCTCGCCGTTCTCTTGCGCCTTCCGCCGAGCCGCACCACTTTATTTCGGTCTTTCTTCGGTGTTGGCTCGGTCTCTGCATTTCGGCCATACCGGACCAAACCCATTCGCCCTTCCCGCCGCCGGGAGGGCTCACGACGGAAGCACGGTCATGTCGATGCCGATCGCTGTGCTCAGACAGCAACTCGCGCAGGTGTTGCGCCCCCCCATACCGGACACCATGGGCGGGCTGGCCACCGGCGTGGAATCGCTCGACGCCATCCTCCCGGCGCGTGGGCTCCCGCGCGGCCGGCTGACCGAGGTGCTGGGCGCACGTGGCAGCGGGAAGACGACACTGCTCCGGCAGGTGGTCGATCAGACCGCGGGGCATGGCCTGTGGGCCGCCTACGTCGATGCGCGGCGCACGCTCGCGCCCGGCGATTGGGCGCGCGCATGCCGCTCAGCACATGGCGTGTGGATGGTGCGTCCACGGGCCGCCGGCGCGGGCGCCTGGTGCGCCGACGTGCTCCTCAGGAGCGGCGCGTTCGCGCTCGTCATCCTGGACGGCGCGCCGCCGCTCACGCGCCAGGTGGCCGTACGGCTCACGCGTCTGGCGCGCGACGCGGATGCGGCGTTCGTGGTCGCAGCCGAGGACGAGCGCAGCGCCACGATGCTGGGCGGTGCACTCCGGCTGCGCGTGGAGCGCGCGAGACGCCCGGGTACGAGGATCACCGTGGAGAAGGGCGGAATACATCGAACCATCGAGGTGAGCTATGCCATCAGCGTGGCGCGTTGCCTGTGTACGCATCCCGAAGTTCCCGACCGTCGCGGTGTCGCGAGGTCGCGAGCCCGAAGCGCCTCCACATGCAAGCCCCCCGCCGGATGACATCGCCCTCGCGCGCGCGATCGTGGACGTGACGGCGGCGCTCCTCGCCGCGAGTCCCCGCGTGAGCCCGGCCGCGGACGAGCCGGGCGTGTGGTGGGTGGGCGCCAGCGGCTTCGAGCGCCTCGGCGGCGAGCCGGCGCTCGCGCGAGAGCTCCTGGCCCTGGCGCGCACGTGGCATCCACGCGCGCGCGTGGCGATCGCCGATTCGTGCGTGGCCGCACGCGCGGCCACGTGGGCGAACCGGCAGGGGCAGGGGGAACAGCGGGGAGAGGATGCCGTCATCATCCCGCCCGCCGGCGATGCGCGCTATCTCGCGCCCGCGCCGCTCGCGCTCATCCCGATGGACAGCGAGCTGCACGAGACGCTCGCCGCCCTGGGGCTCCGGACGGCTGGCGCGTTCGCCGCGCTCGAGGGAGAGGACGTGGAGCGGCGATGGGGCGCGGACGGTCTCGCGGCCTGGCATCTCGCGCGCGGTGAGGACGAGCGCCGCCCCGTGCTCACGCCTCGGCAGCCGAGCCGCGTGGTGGACACCGAGCTTCCGGCGCCGGTCGAGACCATGGAGCCCGTGCTCTTTCTCGTGCGTGCCGCACTCGACCGGCTCGCGGCCGGTCTTGCCGCCGATGGCCGTGCCGCCGCGGCCCTGGCCATCACGCTCACCCTCGACAGCGCGCGGAGCGCCCTTCCGCACGGCGCGCGCGCCCACACGGTCACACGCGAGGTGCGGCTCCCCCGCCCCACCGCCCGCGTCGCCCAGCTCTTCGAGCACTGTCGCGCCCTGCTCGAGGAGTGGCCTCTCGACGCGCCGATAGCGGGCGTCGCGGTCGCCATCACCGCTACCGGACCGAGTGCCGGCGAGCAGGGCGATCTGCTCGCCCCCGGGTGGCACGACGGCGCCGCGGTGGATGCGGCACTCATCCGACTGCGCACCGAGCTCGGGGCAGACGTGGTCGTGCGCCCCGTCGCGCGCGACGAGCACCGGCCGGATCAGGCGGGGGCGTGGGTGGAGATCACGCAGGCAGACGACGCGCTGGCCGATGGCGACGCGGGCGGAACGACCGAGAGGGGAGAGGGGAGAGGCGAAAGGCGAAGAATAAGGAATGGTGGTGCGGGTGCGAAGCTCCCCGAGCACTCAGCCGACACACACGTCGTCGATGCGCGCCACCTGGCGCTCCGGCTGCTCGAGGAGCCGGAGCCGATCACGGTGGAGTGGGAAGCGAACGTGCCAGCCGGCATGTGGTGGCGGGAGTGCCGCTCGCCGATCCGCCGCGCCACGGGCCCCGAGCGATTATCCGGCCACTGGTGGAAGGATGATGACTTCCATCGCGACTACTGGCGGTGCGAGGGCGAGATGGGCGAGTTCCTCATCTTTCTCGACCGGCGCACGAGGGAGTGGTATCTGCACGGGTGGTACGATTGAAGCGAGGGTGTAGGGAGTCGGGTATAGGGTGTAGGGAAACAGCATGGGCGAGCGGAGTTCTCTGCCTGCCTACCCGACACCCCACACCCTCCTCCCGACACCCTGTCGTAATCCCCCTTACCCGGCCGTGTCCGCAAGCTGCTCCATCAGCGTTGCCGCGCGCGCCAGCACGGCCCGATCACCGGCGCTGAGGGCGGCGATCTCCCGCGCGAGCACGGCCACGCGCCGCCTGCGGCCGGTGGCGAGCAGTGAACGCCCTCTGGCCGTTGCGCGAATGTGCGTGAACCGGGCATCGCCGGGATCGGTCGCGCGCGTGACCAGTCCATCGGTTTCCAGCGCCTGCACGAGACGCGTCATGGTCGGCGGACGGACGCCTTCGGCGGCCGCCAGCCGACCGAGCGTGATGGGGCCGGCGAACACGATAACCGAGAGCGCCGAGAGCCGTGGGGCGCTGAGGCCCGTCGCCTCGTCCTCGTGGCGCACGCGACGCAGTACATGGATCGCGGCCGAATGCAGCCGGTCGGCAATCTGCTCCGCGCGGCGTATGTCGCCGGCCTTCCGCTGGCGTGGCATCCCTGCTCGATCCTCCGTTGGACACGCCGCCGGGCCTTGCGCCTGTCGCGGCGATCACCCATCATTTCAGATGTAGTTAGTCTTGCTAATTGTCCTTGCTAATCAAACCTACCGCGCCGGCACGGACCGGAGCAAGCCGCGCACGGGCAATCCCTCGGAGGAGGATCCTCATGCCGCCGGCCGCTATGGAGAGCACGAGCGGAGCATCCGAGCTCCGCAGGATCGGGCAGATCGCCATCCTGGTACAGGACGTCGAGCGGGCTGTCCGATTCTACCGCGATACGCTCGGGATCACCCTGCTCTTCCAGGCGGATCCCGGCCTCGCCTTCTTCGATTGCGGCGGGGTACGTCTGATGCTCTCGCGCCCGGAGGGCGACGGGAACGGTGCCGGCACGTCGATTCTCTACTACACGGTGGACGACATCCAGCAGGCGCACACGACGCTCGCCGAGCGCGGCGTCCACTTCGTCGCTCCACCGCACCGCGTGGCGCAGCTGGCCGATCACGATCTCTGGATGGCGTTCTGTCGCGACAGCGAGGAGAATCTCCTCGCTCTCATGAGCGAGGTACGCCGCTGATACTACGACCATCTCACGCGCGCCCCGCGTCGGCCAGCCACGCATCCACGAGCACGCGGGCGATGGAATCCCGCCGCGGGAGCTGAAACCGCGCCGTCTCATCACCCCATTCGCCGAACCCGGCGACCTCCGCGGCGGTGAACCATCGCGCTTCGTCCAGCTCCTCGTGGTCGACGGACAGGGCATCCGTCTCCGCGAGCGCGCGAAAGCCCACCATCAGCGACGACGGGAAGGGCCAGGGCTGCGACGCCTGGTACGTCACCTCCGACACGCGCACGCCCGTCTCCTCCCATACCTCCCGCGCGACCGCGTCTTCCAGACTCTCCCCGGGCTCCACGAACCCGGCGAGCGTCGAGAAGGCGCGCGACGGCAACCGGGAATGGCGCGCCAGCAGACACGTGCGCGGCACGCCACTCGCGGGCCGGTGCTCGACCAGCATGATGACCGCCGGATCGATGCGCGGAAAGTGCTCGGCGCCACAGCTCACGTTGGTGCACCGCCGCATGTGGCCGCCGTGCCGGGATTCGGTCATGGCACCGCAGTTCCCGCAGTACTGGTGGCGGCGGTGCCAGTGCATGAGCGCGCGTGCGTAGGCCAGGAGCGCCGCATCGCGCGCGCCCACCAGCGCTCCGACCCGCCGGAGGTCCAGGAAGGCGGCGCCGCCGCGTACGAGCGATGCAGGAGGCTCGTCGCCCACCGCCGAGACATCCACCGCGAAGATGGGCGCTTCTCCGTCAAGGCCGAGGAACGCCCATGGGAGCGTGCCGTCCACGGCACGGGTGGCATCGTGGAGATCGATGACACAGCGCGCCGCGCGCGGCTCCGTCCCATCGTCCGTCATGCCGAGCACGAGGTTTCTGTCGCGCCACACGGGAACGACGCATGCGCCGGGACGCGTGCGCTGTGCCGAGATCCAGGCCGGGTTCTTCCGGTCCGATGCGGCGCGGTCGAGCTGTCCGCCCGCATAGTGAATCCGCGGCGCTTCCGGCACTTCGCGACTCCTGATTTGCAAGTGACCATGGCAGGACCGCCAACACCCGGCGGTCCAACCCCGTGCAATGCCAACAGACGGCATTCGACGCGGAAGATAGCGGCGGGCCGGACCGGCGCGGCCGGTATTTCGCGATCCGCATATTCGGTATATGTTCGGTATCCCCATGAGCAGCTACGTCGAGCTCCATTGCCATTCCGCCTTCTCGCTTCTGGATGGCGCCTCGCATCCCGAGGCGCTGGTCGAGCGCGCGTGTACGCTCGGCTACCAGGCTCTGGCGCTCACCGATCGCGACGACCTCGGCGGCATCGTCTGTTTTGCGCAGGCAGCGCAGAACGCGGGGATCGAGGGCATTGTGGGAGCGGAGGTGACGGTGCGGGAGGCGGGAGGCGGGAGGCGAGGGAGTGGGGTGTCGGGGAGGCGGGCAGAGAGCACCGCTCGCCCATGCGGTTTCCCCACACCCGACACCCTGCTTCCTACACCCGGTCGTCTCACTCATAACCCACCCTCCTCCCCCCTCGTCCTGCTCGCCGAGGCGCACGAGGGGTACGCGAATCTTTCTACGCTCATCACGCGCGCGCGGATGGACAGTCCGCGCGGGGAGCCGAGTGTGTCGATCGAGACGCTCGCGGCCCATGCGCGCGGGCTGTTCGCGCTCACGGGCGGGCCGCGTGGGTGGGTGCCGCGGTGCATCGCGCGCGGCGACCTGGCCGGCGCCCGCGACGCGGCGGGCACGTTGCTCGACATTTTCGACGGGCGCGTAGCCGTCGAGTGCTGGGACCATCGCGTGCAGGAGGAACGGGAGACGGTCACCCATCTCATCGCGCTCGCGAAGTCACTCGGTATCCCGTGGGTCGTGGCGAACGACGTGCGCTACGCGACCGCCGAGGAGCGCGTGGTACACGACGTGTTGAGCGCGCTCCGTCACGGGAAGACGCTCGACGACATGGGAACGCGGCTCCACCCCAACGCCGAGTGGTGTCTCAAGAGTCCGGCGCAGATGCTCCGGCGCTGGCGCCGGCATCCCGAGGGAATCCGCGCGACAGTGGCGATCGCGGAGCGGTGCGCCTTCCGACTGCGCGAGCTCAAGCCTTCGCTCCCCGCCTTCCCACTCCCGCCGGGCGTGACGCCCGACGAATATCTCGCGCGGCTCGTCGAGCAGGGCGCATACGAGCGGTGGGGGGCGCGGGGCGCCAGCCGCCCCGACCGTCGTGCGCAGCTCGCGCACGAGCTCGCCATGATCAGGCGGCTCCACCTGGCCGGCTACTTTCTCATCGTCTGGGACATCGTGCGCTTTGCGCAACGGGAGGGGATTCTCTGCCAGGGCCGCGGCTCGGCGGCGAACTCGGCCGTCTGCTTCTGTCTCGGCATCACCCCGGTGGATCCGATCAAGCTCGGGCTGCTCTTCGAGCGCTTCCTGAGCGAGGAGCGTCAGGAGGCGCCGGACATCGACATCGACTTCGCCCACCGCGAGCGCGAACGCGTGCTCCAGTACGTCTACGAGCGCTACGGCCGCGACCACGCCGCCATGGTGTGTGAGCAGATCACCTATCGCGGGAAGTCGGCGGTGCGGGACGTGGCGCGGGTGCTCGGGGATCGGGACGGCGAGAGAGGAGAGAGGAGAAAGGAGAAAGGAGGAGCGACCTCGGAAGAGAGGACTCGCTCCCGAGGGCCAGTTTCTTCTCTTCTTTCTCCTTTCTCCTCTCTGCCACTACGAGCCCCAAGTCTTGAGCCCCGAATCCCGGACCTCCTCCAACAACTCCCCCGTCACCGCAGCATCCACGTGGGCGGGTTCGTGCTCACGGAGCAGCCGCTCTCCACCATCGTGCCCATCGAGCCGGCGTCCATGGAGAATCGGACCGTGATCCAGTGGGACAAGGATGACGTGGATGCGGTGGGGCTGGTGAAGATCGACCTGCTGGGGCTCGGGATGCTCACCCTCATCCAGGATTGCCTGACGTACATCCGTGCGACTCGTGGGCACACGGTCGACCTGGCCGAGCTCGACTACGCGGACCAGGCCGTGTACGACGACCTGTGCCGTGCGGATACGATTGGCGTCTTTCAGGTGGAGAGCCGTGCGCAGATGCAGACGCTGCCGCGGCTCAAGCCGCGCTGCTTCTACGATCTCGTGGTCGAAGTCGCGCTCATTCGCCCGGGGCCCATTCAGGGGGAGATGGTGCACCCGTATCTGCGCCGGAAGAACGGCGAGGAGCCGGTGGAGTATCTGCATCCCGCACTCGAGCCGATTCTCGCGCGCACGCTTGGCGTTCCGCTCTTTCAGGAGCAGGGGATGCAGGTGGCGATCGCGGCGGCGGGCTTCACGCCGGGCGAGGCCGACACGCTGCGC
>DASUKA010000069.1:0-11487 GCA_036278935.1 Gemmatimonadaceae bacterium | reverse complement strand
CTCGGCGATCTCGCGAAGGCTCGCCGTGGCCGTTCGGTGCGCGCCGTCGCCGCTCCGGCGCCACAAGTAGAGATAGATCAGGAAGGCGGACGGCTGGCGGTCGTGCCCCACCAGGTCCGGCATCAACGTGTCGATGATGTGTGCATCCATCTCCACCATTGGCACCTGAATTCCTCCGTGATTGCCGGCGAATGATACGATTCTATGGAGATCAATGCCATAGCACGCATCGCGCGCCTTGCGCAGACGTCGCGCCCCTGGAGAATTGGGTGGTCACGTCCGCACCCTCACACCAGCACACGCGCACAGGAGCGATCCATGATCAAGGGCATCAAGTTCGCGAGCATCCCGGTGAAGGACCAGGACCGGGCACTGGAGTTCTACACCGAGCGGCTGGGCTTTCGCGTCCTCACCGACCAGCCGTTCGATGACAAGCAGCGCTGGATCGAGCTGGGGATTCCCGGTGCCCCGACCTCGCTCGTGCTCTTCACGCCGGACGGACATGAGAACCGGATCGGCGGCTTCTCCAACGTCACCTTCTACGCCGATAACGTGCAGCGCACGTACGAGGAACTGCGGGCGAAGGGGGTGGAGTTCGTGCAGGAGCCGGAGACGGCGGACTGGGGAACGGCTGCGGTGTTCAAGGACGTGGACGGGAACGTGTTCGTGCTGTCATCGCGGTAGGAGGGCGGGGGTGGGGTCGCGGGAGGAGTCCTGCTCGGGCACGGAGTGCAAGACATGGAGGAGTTCCGCACCGCTCTCATCTCCGCCACCGCCGCCGGGACAATCGACGCCCGATCCGCCCCCGTACCCGCACCATCAAAGCTCACCCCCGGTTCCGCCGCGCGTCCGTTCCTTGCCTAAACCGGGGGTGTTATTTAATGTTACATGAGAAATATTAATAACACATCCGGCTATTCAGTCTTCATGAATTAGCCGCGCACCCCGACTGCAATGAAGCGCGGAACGACGGGTAGATATCAGTTGGCCACTGCCGGAGGAGAAGGGGTCCGCGCATTTCTCCCCGCCCCACTGCCGCCGTCGCCCCCGCTCGACTTCTCCGGGTGGCTGCACCGCGACCTCGAGGCGGCGGTGCTCGCTCTCGGCCGGCTGGACGGGGTCTCCTCGCTCCTCCCCGACCGGTCGCTCTTCCTCTACGCCTACATCCGCAAGGAGGCGGTGCTGTCATCGCAGATCGAGGGAACGCAATCCTCCCTCTCCGATCTCCTGCTGTTCGAGTTGAACGAGGTACCCGGGGTGCCGCTCGACGACGTGGTGGAGGTCTCGAACTACGTGGCGGCGCTGGAGCACGGCCTCGCCCGGCTACGCGAAGGGTTTCCCCTCTCCAGCCGGCTCATCCGCGAGATACACGGCGTACTGCTCTCGCGGGGGCGCGGAAGCGGCAAGGATCCGGGCGCCTTCCGCCGGTCGCAGAACTGGATCGGGGGTAGCCGCCCGGGCAACGCGGCGTTCGTCCCGCCGCCCCACACCGAGGTGGCAGAGAGCATCTCGGCGCTCGAGCGCTTCCTGCACGCGGAGGACGATGGCCTCCCGGTGCTGGTCCGTGCCGGACTCGCGCACGTGCAGTTCGAGACCATCCACCCCTTTCTCGACGGCAACGGCCGCGTCGGCCGCCTGCTCATCACGCTGCTCCTGTGTCACGCCGGGGTGCTGCGCGAACCGCTCCTCTACCTGAGCCTGTACCTCAAGCAGCACCGCGCGGACTACTACGACCTGCTCGCTCGTGTCCGTCGCGACGGCGACTGGGAAGCCTGGCTCTCGTTCTTTCTCACGGGCGTTCGGCAGACGGCCGAGGGAGCGGTATCGACGGCCGAGCGACTGGCCGAGCTGTTCCGCACGGATCGGTCGCGCATCGAGCCCCAGGGCAGGCGCGCGGGCTCGGCGCTGCGCGTACACCAGGCCATCAAGGCGCGTCCTCTCGTGTCGATGTCGGAGGTCTGCCGTACCACCACGCTGTCGTTCCCGGCAGCCTCCTCGGCGATGACGCTGCTCGTCGAGCTCGGGATCGCACGCGAGCTTACAGGCAAGCGCCGCAACCGGCTGTTCGCGTACGACCGCTACCTCGCCATCCTGAACGAAGGCACCGAAGCGCCGTGAGTGCCGGCCGCGCGATCGGGTACGATCCAGTGCCCATCCCGCGGCCTCCCTCACCCGACTACCTTCCCCGAATGCCCACCCCCACCCTCCTCGCCCGCCTCGGCCTTCATCGCCCCGAGCTCCGCGCCTGGGCGATGTACGACTGGGCCATCTCGTCGCTGCAGACGACCATCATGGTGGCCGTCTTCCCCATCTACTTCGTGGAGATCGCGCGCACCACGCTCCCCGGGAGCCACGCCACGCAGGCTCTCGCCACCGCGAACACGATCGCCGCGCTCATCGCCGCGGTCGCGTCGCCCGTGCTCGGCGCGATCTCCGACTATGCCGGCGCCAAGAAGCGGATGCTCGCGGGCGCGATGTCCGTCGGCGTGGCCGCCGTCGCGGGGATGTTCTTCCTCCACCACGGCGATACCACGCTCGCGCTCGTGCTCTTCGTGCTGGCGCTCGTCGGGGCGACGTTGAGCGTGGTGTTCTACGAGGCGCTGCTCCCGCACGTCGCGCGGCCGGAGGAGCTCGACCGCGTCTCCAGTGCGGGGTACGCCATCGGCTACCTCGGCGGCGGGATCCTTCTCGCCCTCAACCTGCTCTGGATCCTCAAACCCGGGTGGTTCGGGCTCCCCGCCGGGTCGGGGCTCAGCGAGTCGCAGGCGACGCTCCCCACGCGGCTGGCGCTCCTCTCCGTGGCCGCGTGGTGGCTGGTGTTCTCGCTCCCGCTCCTGCGCCGGGTGCCCGAGCCGCCGCGCGTCATCGAGCCGGACGAGACGCCCTCCGAGCGGCTCCTCGTCGCTCCCTTCATCCGACTCGCGGAGACCTTCCGCGCGCTGCGCGGCTTCAAGCAGGCGTTCCTGATGCTGCTCGCGTTCATGATCTACAACGACGGCATCCAGACCATCCAGAAGATGGCCACGGCGTACGGGACGGAGATCGGGATCGGCCGGGGCGTGCTGATCACGGCCATCCTCGTCGTCCAGTTCGTCGGCGTCCCGTTCGCTTTCCTCTTCGGCCCGCTTGCGGCCCGCATCAGCACCAAGCGCGCCATCTTCCTTGGCCTGTTCGTGTACGCGGGGATCAGCATCCTGGGCTACTTCATGCGCACGGCAACGCACTTCGTGATCCTCGCGATCCTCGTGGCCACCGTGCAGGGGGGAACGCAGGCGCTGAGCCGCTCGCTCTTCGCGAGCCTGATCCCGGCGCACAAGTCGGGCGAGTTCTTCGGCTTCTACTCCGTGTTCGAGCGGTTCGCCAGCATCTTCGGGCCCCTGCTCTTCGCGGTGACGATCGCGCTGACCAGCAGCAGCCGCAATGCCATCCTCTCGCTGATTCTCTTCTTCATTGTGGGAGGCGTGCTGCTCTCGCGCGTGGACGTGGCCGAGGGGCAGGGCGCGGCGCGCGCGGCGGATCAACTCGCGCGAGTGCTCCCGCCCGATATCGAGCGCGCGGCGCCCGCGTCCGAAGGCGCGGGGTGATGCGGCGCTGCGCGGCGCGGTAGCGGCGCGGCCCCTCCTCTTGCGTTCCGACAGAAGTTGACGCATTATTTGTCGGAACCCGACAGAAGCGGTGCTCAGCTGCCGTGCACGCCGTCCTTACACCAGGTCCGCCCCATGCCCGCACCACCGTCCGACGTCCTCCGCGGCACGCTCGATCTGCTCATCCTCAAGACGCTCACGCTCCAGCCGATGCACGGCTGGGGGATCAGCCAGCGCATCCAGCAGTTCTCGCGCGGCGGACTGGACGTGAACCAGGGCTCGCTCTACCCCGCGCTTCAGCGCCTGGAGCAGAAGGGATGGATCGAGAGTGAATGGCGCACCACGGAGAACAATCGCCGAGCCAAGTACTACCGCCTTACCGGCACGGGCAAGCGGGCGCTCGGACAGGAGACTGCGAGCTGGCGCCGCTACGTGAGCTCCGTGGAGCTCATCCTCGGTACCACCTGATCCATCGAGCGCCCGCCGTTCATTTCACGTACCACCTGGATGCCACCTGGCGTGAGGACGACCCGCATGGGAGCGATCAAGGGATTCACCGTGAAGCTGCGCGCCCTCCTGCACCGCAGCGCCGCCGAACGTGATCTGGATGACGAGATCCGCTTCCACATCGAGCTGGAGACGGAGAAGAACATCGCCGCCGGGATGCGCCCCAGCGAAGCGCGGCGCCGAGCACTCGTCGCGTTCGGCGGCGTGGAGCGCCACAAGGAAGAGCACCGCGACGTACGCGGCGTGCGGTGGCTGGGCGAGATCCGCGCCGATATCCGCTACACCCTGCGTGGCCTGCGACGCGGTCCCGCGCTTGCCGCCGCCGCTATCATCACGCTTGCACTGGGTGTCGGCGCCAACACCGCCATCTTCAGCGCGGTGAACGCGGTGATCCTGCGCCCGCTTCCCTTCCCCTCGCCCGACCGGCTGGTGATGCTGTGGGAGGAGAACGCGGAGAAGGGGTGGTACGAGAACGTTGCCGCACCGGCCAACTATCTCGATTGGCGCGAGCAGGTGGCCGCGTTCAAGGATGTGGCGGCGTACAACGGGTTCCCGGGCCGTGCCACCCTCACCGGGCACGGCCACCCGCACCTGCTCACCGTCACGCGCGTGACGGGCAACTTCTTCTCCGTGCTCGGCGTCCATGCCCAACTCGGGCGCACGCTGCGCGATGCGGAGACGTGGGACACCGGAAGCCCCGTGGCTGTGATCAGCGACCGCCTCTGGCGCCAGAATCTCGGTGGGGATCCCGGCGTGGTGGGACGCACCATTCAGCTCGACGGGCGCGCCGTCCAGGTGGTGGGCGTGATGCCGCCGAGCTTTGCCTTCCCCCAGTCGGAGATCGATGCCTGGCTCTCGACGGCGTGGGATCCGGCCGCCCGCACCCAACCGTCTTTCCGCCGAGCACACTGGCTGCGCGTGGTGGCGCGCCTGCGACCCGGGATCTCCCTCGACCGCGCCAACGCCGAGTTGCAGACGGTCGTCCACCGCCTGCAGCGGGACTACCCCGAGACGAATAAGGTGATGGGCGCCGGGATGACCCCGCTGCATCGGTTCCTGGTGGGCGACACGCGGCTCCCGCTGCTCGTGCTGATGGGCGCCGTGGCGCTGCTCCTCCTCATCGCCTGTGCGAACGTGGGGAACCTGCTGCTCGTGCGCGCGGCGGGGCGCGAGCGCGAGGCCGCGTTGCGACTGGCGCTCGGCGCGGGGCGCGGGCGGCTCGTGCGGCAGGCGATCACCGAGAGCCTCGTGCTCTCCGCGCTCGGCGGCGCTGCGGGGCTCGTGCTCGGCTGGTGGGGGACGCACATGCTCGTGGCGTTGCAGCTCCCTGCGGGAATGCTCCCCGTGCGCGACGTGCGCGTGAGCTGGAGCGTGCTGGGTTATGTGCTCGCGATCACGACGGCGAGCGGCCTGTTATTCGGCATCGCGCCCGCCTTCTGGAGCGGGCGGCGCGTGCCCGTGGAGGTATTGAAGGAGGGCGGACGCAGCGGGAGCGAGGGGCGCCGCGTGCGGCGGTGGGGGGACGGGCTGGTGGTGGGCGAGGTGGCGCTGGCGCTGATGCTCACCCTGGGTGCTGGGCTGCTCGTGCGCAGCTACTGGCAACTGCAGCACGTGGATCCCGGGTTCGACCCGAACGGGGTGCTTGCGGTATCGCTCGAGCTTCCAAGCACGCGCTTCGATACCGATGACAAGACCGTCGCGTTCTACCAGGAACTGCTGCAGCGCTTGCGCGCCCTTCCGGGCGTGAGCGAGGCGGCGGCCGTGTTGCAGCCCCCGCTCACCGGCACGGCGTGGACCAGCGACTTCGCCGTGGCGGGCTGGCCGGCGGGTGAATATGGGACGGAAGTCGCCCACCAGGTGGTGACGCCTGGCTACTTCCACGCGATGCGGGTTGCGCTGCGGAACGGGCGAGTGTTCAGCGATGCCGACCGGAAGGGCACGGCGCCCGTGGTGATCATCAACGATGTGCTCGCCAGGAAATACTTCCGCGGTCAGAACCCCGTCGGACAGCGCATCACCTTCGATAAGGTGCCCGATTCCGCATCCACCTGGTACACGATCGTCGGTGTGGTTGAAAGCGAACACCAGACCGCGCTCGCCATCGGGCCGCAGATCGAGGTGTTCGCCCCTTTCGCGCAGGACGGGAACAATCAGACCGCCATGACGCTCATGCTGCGCACCGATGCGGACCCGGCATCTCTGGCGCCGTCCGCGCGCCGGGTGATCGGGGCAATGGATCCC
Organism: Gemmatimonadaceae bacterium; assembly: GCA_036278935.1. Classification (GTDB taxonomy): domain Bacteria; phylum Gemmatimonadota; class Gemmatimonadetes; order Gemmatimonadales; family Gemmatimonadaceae; genus DASSNR01. The sequence continues at coordinate 5,155 of DASUKA010000069.1, read as the reverse complement.
GACCTGGTCGTCACGCCGCTGCCGATGACCGCGGTGCTCTCGAAGTCCCTCGCGCGCCCGCGCTTTCTCACCACACTGTTGCTCGTGTTCGCCGCGGTGGGGCTCACGCTCGCGGTGGTGGGCGTGTACGGCGTGATGGCGCAGCTGGCACGGCGGCGGTTGAGGGAAATGGGGATCCGCATCGCACTTGGCGCGCGCGGAGCGCAGGTGCAGTGGCTGGTGGTGCGGCACGGGCTGCGGCTCGTAGGTGCTGGCGTGGTGATCGGGACGGTGGTGTCGCTGGGAGCGACCCGGGCGCTGGCCGCACTGTTGTATCAGGTGGCGCCGACGGACCCGGCGACGTACGTGGGTGTGGTGGGGGTGCTCGTCGCGACGGCCGTCGTGGCAACGTGGGTGCCGGCGGCGGCGGTGAGTCGCGCTGATCCGGCGGGGGTGTTGCGGGGGGAGTGAAAGGGGGAGTCGGGAGCGGCGGCCCTGTCCCGCTAGCAGAGCGCTGATCGATGGCCGCCATCTGGACGGCCCCGTCCGCCGCGCGTGACCCAGCCCTCTGCCCCATCCCCCAGCCGCTCCCCCTCTCAACATTTCCCGGCCCTCGCGCGATATTCTACAGGACACGAGGACCCCGCCCTTGCGCGGGTCACCCGATCGCCCCCCGCCGCGGCGATCCGCACGTCATCCTCGTTCGTTCGACATCACGCACGCATCGTCCACCGCAAATCGGATAACCTGGAGGGTTCCTCATGCGCATCCGCCCGTTCTTACTCGGCACTGCCGTGTCATTCCTTGTCGCGGGATCCGCCGCTGCCCAGCGGCCGTTCCCCGGGCGCCGTGGAGGCGGCGCTGGTGCCGCGAGCGCTGACTCCGAAGGCGTCCCCGCCGTCGAGAGGGTGTCGACCACCAAGCACACCATCACCGTCAACGGCAAGACGATCCCGTATACGGCGAACGCGGGCACCATGGTGCTGCGCGACGAGAACGGGAAGCCGGCGGCCACTGTCTTCTACATCTCGTACACGAAGGACCAGACAGACGCCGCCACGCGCCCCGTCACCTTCTTCTTCAACGGCGGCCCGGGCTCGGCGTCCATCTGGCTCGACATGGGCATCATGAGCCCCGAGCACCCGAACATGGGACCCAACGGGCACCAGCCGGCTCCTCCGTACGACCTGGTCGACAACCCGAACACGCCGCTCGACGTCACGGACCTGGTCCAGGTGGACGCGATGATGACCGGCTACTCGCGCCCCGCCCCGGGCGTGAAGGCCACGGACTACACGGGCGCTGTGAACGACGTCCAGATGTTCGGACAGTTCATCCGCGACTATCTGGACAAGTACAACCGGTGGGCGTCGCCCAAGTACCTCTTCGGTGAGAGCTACGGCACCTTCCGGTCGGCGGGTCTCGCCAGCGAGCTGCAGGAGAACGAGGGGATTGTGCTCAATGGCATCATGCTCCTCGGCACGGTGCTCGACTGGCAGTACATCTCGCCGTCGCCCACGAATGACATCGCGTACTCCTGCTTCCTTCCCACCTATACCGCCACGGCATGGTATCACAAGAAGCTCCCGGCGGACCTTCAGCGCGAGAGCCTGAAGCAGGTGGTGCAGCAGTCGCGCGAGTATGCCTTCGGCGATTACCTCACGTCGATGGCCAAGGGGAACACGCTCACGCAAGCTGAAAAGACGGCGGTGGCACAGAAGCTCGCGCGGCTCACCGGTCTGTCGGAGCAGTTCCTCCTGAACACCAACCTCCGAGTCGACCCCGGCACCTTCCGCACCGAGTTGCTGCGGAATGAGCGGAAGATTCTGGGCCGCTACGACACGCGCCTCACCGGCATCAATGGCAACGCCGCGAACCAGCGCGAGGACTATGATCCGTCGGACGTCGCGCCCTCCGGCGCCTTCATGTCCGCCTTCATGCGCTATCTGCACAACGATCTCAAGTATACGAGCAACCTGCAGTACTACATGGGCGGCCACACCGGGCGCTGGGACTACAGCCGCCTGGGACGGGGTTATCCCAGCGAGGTCGAATCGCTGCGACTCGCCATGGCCAAGGACCCGTACCTGCACGTGATGGTGGGCGCCGGCTACTACGACACGGCCACGCCGTTCGCCAACGCCGAGTACACCTTCAATCACCTCGGTTTCGACCAGACGTACAAGAATCGCGTGGAGTTCAAGTATTTCGAGAGCGGGCACATGGCCTACCTCAACCAGGCCTCGGCCAAGCAACTCAAGGCGGACATCGCGCAGTTCATCACGTCCACTGAGCACGAAGGCGCTCAGAACGCGGACGCGCTCACGCCCTGAGCCACCGCACTGTATGAACCGCACCCGGCGTGGCGTGCTGCCACGCCGGGTGCCCCACCCCACCCCACCGAACCGAACCGAGCGCCGAGCGTCCCGATGCAGCGAACACATCCAGCCCGGCTCACGGCGACCATCCTGCTGGTCGCGGCCGGATTCCTGACGAGCGGTGCGACGGCCCGCGCGCAGCAGAGCGCGAGCGCGAAGGTGAGCGCGAAGTCCCTCCTGCTCGATCCGTCGAACCCCGAGTGGGCGCGTCCCTCACCGCCCGTCTGGTACGCGCGCTTCGAGACGTCCAAGGGCAACTTCGTGGTGGAGTGCGTGCGCGCCCACGCACCCAACGGCTCCGACCGCTTCTACAACCTCATCCGTCTCGGCTACTACAACGATGTCCGCTTCCACCGCGTGATCCATCATTACATCGTGCAATGGGGGCTGAACGGCGACCCGGCCGTGAACAAAGCGTGGCTGCACGCGGCCTTCCCCGACGATCCGAAGTACGGCAGCAATGTGCGCGGCACATTCGCGTTCGCGCGCGACACCGTGCCCGGCACCTCGAACACGCAGATCTACATCAACCTGCGGGACAACACTCGCAACGATGGCGATCCGTTCGCCGTGTTCGGGCGCGTGATCAGCGGGATGGAGGTGCTGGACAGCCTGTACTCGGGCTACGGCGGCCGCTCCGGGAGCGGCGTGCGGCAGCACCGGCAGGGGAAGATCGTGAACGGGGGCAATGCCTATCTCGACCGCGAATTCCCGAAGCTGGACCACCTTATCCGCGCCGAGATCATCGCCAAGCCCGCGGGCGGGTGAGCCGCGCCGGCCGGGCTCCGCACGCTGGTGCGCTTCTGGCACCGCATTCGCCGCTGCACTCCTTCATCTTCCGCTGCTGGAGCACCCCATGAACGAAGACGCATTCAACATCTCGATCCGCAAGTTCCTCAAGCACTTCGGCGTCACGGCGCAGCGCGAAATCGAGCGCGCGGTGCAACAGGGGCTGGCCGATGGGTCGCTGCACGGAGACGAGGCGGTGCCGGTGCGGGCGACGCTGGCGCTCGAGGGGCTGGTCCAGGACTTTCAGATCGAGGGAACGATCACGCTCGTCTGATGGAGCGCCGCCGTGCGCAACCGCGACATTCTGATCTCCGGCGCGGGGATCGCCGGCCCCACGCTCGCGTACTGGCTGCTGCGCCGCGGCTTCACACCGACCCTCGTCGAGCGTGCACCCGCCCTGCGCACCGGGGGCTACATGATCGACTTCTGGGGCGTCGGCTACGACGTTGCCGAGCGCATGGGGCTGCGCCCCACGCTGCATGAGGATGGCTACCACCTGGAAGAAGTTCGGCTGGTGGACGCGTCGGGCACATGCGTGGTCAGCGTGGACGCCGGGGTGTTCCGCACGGCCAGCAGCGGCCGCTTCCTGAGCATCCTGCGCGGCGACCTGGCGCGCCGCCTCTATCACTGCGTGAGCGGTGCGGCCGAGACGATCTTCGCCGACAGCATCGCCGCGCTGGATGAGGACGGCACCGGCGTCACCGTGACGTTCGAGCACGCCCCGCAACGGCGCTTCGACTTGGTGATCGGCGCCGACGGGTTGCACTCCAACGTCCGCACGCTCGCGTTCGCCGACAGTGCGCGCTACGAGCATGACCTCGGCTACACCACCGCGGCCTTCAGCGCGGCCGGCTATCCGCACCGGGATGAGGGCGCTTACGTCAGCTACGCGGTGCCCGGCCGGCAGGTGGCGCGATACGCGCTGCGCGACGGCCGTTCGGCCTTCTTCTTCATCTTCGCGAATGATCGGCAACCCGAAGCGGAGCACCACGACGCGGCAGCGCAGAAGGCCGTGCTGCGCGAGCGCTTTTCCGGCGCCGGTTGGGAGTGCGACGAGATTCTCGCGGCCATGGACGGCGCCCGCGACCTGTACTTCGACACTGTCGCGCAGACGCGCATGGCCGAGTGGTCGCGCGGACGCGTTGCCCTGCTCGGCGATGCCGCGTACTGCCCATCGCTCCTCGCCGGGCAGGGCGCGGCGCTGGCCATGGCGGGAGGTTACGTACTCGCCCATGCGCTCGCGCAGGAGCAGGGCGATCACATCGCCGCGTTCGGTGAGTATCAGCGCCGCTTCAAGCCGTTCATCGATGCGAAGCAGCGCGCCGCGGCGCGGTTCGGCTGGTGGTTCGCGCCGCGCTCGTCGCTCGGCATCCGGTTCCGCAACCTCGCCACGAATCTCATGCGGGTGCCGTACCTCGCTGATCGGCTCGCCGCACGCTCCTTCGGCGATCGATTCGAGCTGCCCTCGGACTGATACGTTGTGTTCGCGCACCGACGCGTCGCGTTCCTGATCGGCGCAGTGGTCCGTACCGGCGCTGCGCGAACACGATGGACACGCACCACGTGCCGTGATACATTTGGCGCGCCATGGACAGACCTCACCTCGCCCACGCCATCGCCACCGTGGCCACCCTGCACGGCGAGTTTCGCCTGCGCTCGGGCGCGCTGGCCAGCGAGTACTTCGACAAGTACCGCTTCGAGGCCGATCCGCAGCTCCTGAGCGCCATCGCCACCGCGCTCGCCCCACTCATTCCGGCCGGTACCGATGCGCTGGCCGGGCTCGAGCTTGGCGGGGTGCCGCTGGCCACGGCGCTCTCGCTCCACACCGGGATGCCGGCGCTCTTCGTGCGGAAGCGCGCAAAGGAGTACGGCACCTGTCAGCTGGCCGAAGGGGGCACGGTGTCCGGCCGGCGGCTGCTGGTCATCGAGGACGTCGTCACGTCGGGTGGCCAGGTGATCGCCTCATGCCAGGAGCTGCGAGCACTGGGCGCCTCGGTTGACCATGCCGT
>DASUKA010000068.1:0-3364 GCA_036278935.1 Gemmatimonadaceae bacterium | reverse complement strand
CGGTTCGGCAGTGGGAGCAGTGGAACTTCGCCCTCGGCTTCGTTGGGCTCGATGGCGTCGGTGAGTCGCTCCACCACGCGCTGGACGTACCCCTCCAACCCGAGCTCGCGCGGGTCGCAGCCGTTCCAATCCACCTTCGTCTGGATGTACGCGTCGACCAGCCGGTACACCTGCGGAAAGAGCTGATAGCGCGACTGCCGCCCCAGCGACGGCTTGTCGCCCGCGCCCTGCGAGAGCCGCCACGCCAGCCGGCGTGCGATCTCGAACTTGATCGTCTGCAGGTGCGTGCTCTCGTAGAACGCCTGCCGGTCCTGAAGCTCCGTGGCGAAGTCCGGCCCACTCGGACCGCCGAGCTGGTAGCCCACCTGCGGCTTCACGAACACCGCCGTCGGGGTTTCGTCCGGCTCCAGCGCCAGGCGCTCCATGGCGTGGATGTCCGCGCGGATGGCGTTGTGCCGCAACGCGAACACATAGCCCTCCACGATCGGGAATCGGATCTCCATCCCCTTCCGCTCGGGAAGTGCATGCACGTAGTTCTTGGGCTTGTCCTCGGGCGCGGGCTTCCTGGTCTGCCGGCCCTTGAATGGGATCACCGAGAACGGGATCCCGTACACGTCCACGTATTCTTCGGTGAGCAGCCCGGTTTCGGGATCGGGCGTGTAATCCATGCGCCTGAGCCCGCGTCCCACCACCTGCTCGCAGAGCAGTTGGCTCCCGAACGCCCGAAGTCCGAGGATGTGCGTCACGTTGTTCGCATCCCATCCCTCGGTGAGCATCTGCACGGAGACGACGCACCGAACCTGCTCGCCAGCCCTGCCCACCTTGCCGACGGTGGCCACGATCTCACGCAGCCGCTCGGCGGCGTCGGTACGCGTGGCACGCGGATCCTCGCTCTCCGCCTGTGCGATGAGCTTGCTGTCGATGCGCAGCGTCGGCCGGTGTGTCGACGTGTTGGAGAACACCTCGGGGAAGAGCTGACCGGTGCCGAATACGGTGCGCTTCTTCGCCCTCCTCCCACGCCGCCGCGGCGCAGCCCCTTCACTCGCTCCGCCATCGTCATCACTGTCCCCATCATCCCCGCCCTCCACCTCCACCGTTTCTTCGCCCGAGATGTTCCGGTAGAACAGCTCGGCGATGTCGGTGTTGTCGCAGACGATGATCATGACGGGCGGAACGTGTTCCTGCCCCGGCGCCGCTTCACGGAAATACTCCAGCCGCTCGACGTACTGCGCCGCCAGCGTGGTGAGCGCATCCTGCGCCTCGCGCCACACCACATCGGGCTTGGGCTTTCCGCCAGGCAGCCTCTCGCCGGACTTCAAGTCGGCGGTGATGTGCTTCCACAGCGCGAAGAACTTCGGCTCCGGCCGCCCCGTGGTGTCGCTCACCGGCAACCGCGGAATCTTGGTGATCCCGCTTTCAATCGCGTCCACCAGCCCGAAGTCGCTCGCCAGCCACGGGAATGGTGAGCCTTCGATGTACCCGCTCCCATGCAGGTAAAACGGTGTTGCCGAGAGGTCCACGCAGAAGCGCACGCCGCACGCGCGGTTGATCCGGTCGATTCCCGAGATCCACACGGTGGCTTCCTCGCGTTCCTGCTTCTCGGCGGCAGAGAGGTTCTCCGTTGGCGCCACGGGCGCGGGACGATATGCATGGTGCGCTTCGTCGTTGAGCACCATCACGGGTGCCCGGTCGTACAGCTCGCCGAGCACGCGCCGCGCGAACGCCTCTGGACTTTCGGGTCCCTTGTCCACCACCGCGTAGCTTTTCCCGCCCTCCACGTGCGGCGACTCGGGCGCGAACAGATGCCAGTTGGTGACCAGCACCGCCCCTTTCAGCAGCTCGGGCATCAGCTGCGAGGGGACGATGTCGAACTCCGCGTAGTAGTTCGACGGTTCCTCCGGACGGAGAACCTGGAGTCGTTCTTTGATAGTGAGGTTGGGGCAGACGACGAGCGCCGCGCCCGGGAAGCGGTTATCGCCGGGCACGCGACCACGGTTGCAGAACGCCCACGCGATGAGCATCGCCATCACCACGGTCTTCCCGCTCCCCGTGGCCATCTTGCATCCATAGCGTATGAGGGCGGGGAAGTCCGCCTCGTTGGGATGGTCGATGAGCGTGGGATAGACCATGCGCTCCCCCTCGATGAACGAAGGCCGGAGCCCTTCCATCAACCGGCTGTAATCGTCCGCCGACAGCTTGGGTGTCCACCGCGTGCGCTTGCCGGCGCTGAGAATCTCGACGAGGTAGATGACCGTCTCCACCGCCTCTCGCTGGCAGAAGAACAACCGGCGGGCGCGATCCGCGCTCGACCAGTGGCGCAGGAGCTGCTTGGTGACCGCGGTCGCGCCTTCATAGCTCGCGGCGCGCCACCGCTTCACATCGTCACGCAGCGCGCTCACCAGCGGCAGGTCCTCCCGCTCCTCCTCAGCCAGGAGCGAGAGCTGCCCGGTGGATGTGCGCTCCGTCCTGAACCAGTAGCTCGCGGGCCGCCGGCCCGGCACGCGCGTGCAGTCGCCCGTCTCGGTGCTGTACAGCCAGTGCGCCGTCGGCTCGTCGTACGGCGAGCAGAGGATCGGCTTGTCGACCGGCTGGATAGGGATCTCGGTCTGGCCAGGTGTGGGCACGGGGTTGCGTCGCTTCGCCATCTCAGGCCTCCACGCGGAGCACGCGCACCACCTCGTTCCCGCGCGGGTCGATGACCTTCACTGCCACGCGCTTGTGCTCGCCGGCCGGGAAGGGGAGCGAGGTGGTGCCGGTGAATTCCGTCCAGACGTCTTCGGCGACGGTGCTCTTGAGTGCGCGGGCGAGCTTATCCCACGCGGACCTGTCCGGGAAGAACGCCTGCGTGATGCAGAAGGTGCGGCCATCGTAGTCGGTGTCGAGGAACCAGGCGGCCACCTTGTCCGCCTTCGTCGCGTGGATGGTGTTGTCCACCGGGTTGTAGATGTCCACGCCCTCCATCACGACGCGATACTCGCTGTCCTTCACGCGCTCGAGCTTCGCGCGCGGCGTACCGAACACAGTGAAGAGCTGGCTGTTGGGCGTTTCCTTGAGCAGCCCGGTCATCTGCACATCGGGGCGGATGTGCGCCAGGTGCACGCGCACCCGGGGATTGGGGTCTTCCTGGATGACCGCCTGCGCCGCGGCGTCGAAGCTGAAGCCGGCGAAGACGAGGTCGTCGTAGCCGCGGCGGGCGGCGGCGTGCAGTGCGTACTCCACCTGCTTGGCGGTGACGGGTCCGTGCTCCGGCCCGAACGACACCGCCACGCGGCGCTCGTGGCCGTTCCCGCCAGTCCATTCGCCCTCGGCGTGCAGGAATTCCCCCTCCAGGCGATCGAGCCGAGCAAAGGACGCGACCTTGTTG
>DASUKA010000067.1:0-9730 GCA_036278935.1 Gemmatimonadaceae bacterium | reverse complement strand
GGCGGCCTGAATCACCCGCCGCGTGGGTGCGCGCGCAATGCGTGGCTGGGCGGCGATGAGGACCGCCAGCGCCGGCGACACGATCGCGATGCGCCATATACGACTCATAGATATTCTCCGCGTCCGGACCCACCTGCTCTCGCGCGGGCGTCGTGGCCGTGCCCGCACGCGGGAGCGCGCGGATGATGCGTGCCGCTCCCACACACGGCGCGAAGGTAGGGCGGTGGTCAACGCAGGGTCAAGGGCCGCGCGGAGAAATGCGCGCCACCACCGCGCGACTCACTGGCGAGGGCACGATACCCTCCGCATTATGAGCGTGTGCGCTCGTGTTGCCGCACGCTCCACCCTTTCCCGGCTGCTGCCTCATGCCCACCCGCCGCCAGTTTCTCGCTGAATCCGGTACCTTCCTCGCTCTCGCCGGCCTGGGCATCGCGCCCGCCATCCACCTGCCGGGGCGCAAGCGCTATGACATCCTCATTCGCAACGGCCATGTGTTCGACGGCTTGGGCCACGATGCGACGCAGGCGGACGTCGCCATTGCCGGCGGACGCATCGCGGCCATCGCGCCCCGGCTCGCCGACGACACGGCGAGCGACGTGATCGACGCCCGCGGCCTCGCGGTGGCGCCGGGCTTCATCGACATCCACTCGCACGCCGACGGCACGATGTTCGAGGATCCGCGCGTCGAGTCGGTCATCCGCGAAGGGGTCACCACGGTCATCGTCGGGCAGGACGGCTCCTCGCGCGCGCCGGCGCGTGCCGATCGCGTCTCACGCAAGCGCGGCATCGCCGCCTCCATGCGCGAGATGTTCCGCGATATCGACGCGCTCCCCAGCTCCGTGAACGTGGCCAGCATGGTGGGACTCGGCACTGTGCGCGAAGTGGTGATCGGCGACGACGACCGCCCCGCCACGCCGGAAGAGTTGCGCACGATGATCGCGCTGGTGGAGGCCGCGCTCGACGACGGCGCGTGTGGCGCCTCCACGGGGCTCGAGTACGTGCCGGGGGAGTTCGCGCCGGTGAGCGAGTTGATCGCGCTCTCGTCGCCCCTCGCCGCGCGCGGGCTCCCCTACGCCACGCACATGCGGAATGAGGATGACCGTCTGCTCAAGGCGATCGACGAGGCCATCACCGTGGCGAGCGGGGCGAACTGCCCGCTCGAGATCTCGCACATCAAGACGGAAGGGAAGCGCAACTGGGGGAAGATCGACGACGTCTTCGCGCGCATCACCCACGCCCGCGACCAGGGACTGGACGTCACCTTCGACCGCTATCCGTACACCGCCTACCAGACCGGGCTCTCCAACCTCTTTCCCGACTGGAGCGAGAACGGCGGCAGCGCGGCGTTCGTCAAACGGCTGGGCGATCCCTCGCTCGAGCAGAAGCTCCGCACCGCGGTGATGGACAAGATCACGATGCTCGGCGGGTGGGACAGCGTGCTCATCTCCTCGGTGTCCAACGGCGCCGACCACGCCGCGGAAGGGCAGCGGCTGGGCACGTACGCCAAGTCGCTTGGCAAGGATCCGTATGACGTGGCGGTCGGGCTCCTCACGCGTAGCCATGACAACGTCGGGATGGTGGGCTTCGCCATGAGCGAGGACAACATCGCGCGCTTCCTGCAGAGTCCGCTCTGTACGGTGTGCAGCGATGGCAGCGCGGTGGCACTCTCCGGGCCGGCGCATTCGGGCCACCCGCACCCGCGCTCGCTCGGCACCTTTCCGCGCGTGCTCGGCCGCTACGTGCGCGAGAAGCACGTGCTCACCCTCCCGCAGGCCATCCACAAGATGACCGGCGCCACCGCGGCCCGTGTGAAGCTCGCCGACCGCGGCCGGCTCGCGCCCGGACTCGCGGCCGATGTGGTGGTGTTCGACCCCGCCACCGTGATCGACCGCGCCACCTACGTAAAGCCGTTCCAGTACCCGGAGGGGATCACCGCCGTGATCGTGAACGGCGCGGTCGCGGTGCGCGAGGGCCAGCGGGGCTCGCATCGTACCGGGCACACGCTCCGTCCCGACACAGCGCACGCGACGCCGAGCAGCGGAGGCGCGCATCGCCCGCAGGCCGGCCGCGCCCTCGGGGGAGCGTGAGGTGATGATCGTGAGCGTGGAGCGATGCTAGTAATGAATGCGTCCCTGGCCGGTGTCGGCGTCGGGATGCTCGCGCTGCTCGCTACGGCGCCACTCGCCGCCCAGCAGCCGGCCCCGCCCGATGGCTGGAGCGCTTTCACCCGGCTCTTCGACACGCATGCGCGGAGCGACAGCATCGTGGGCGGCAGTGTACTCGTGATGCGCGCCGGCCGCGTGCTCGCGCGCCACGACTACGGCTTCGCCGACCGCGCGCTCGGCCAGCGCGTGGACGCGCAGACCATCTTCCACTGGGCCTCGATCACCAAGACGCTCACCGCCATCGCCATCATGCAGCTCCGCGACCGCGGCAAGCTTTCGCTCGACGATCACGTCACGGCGTACGTCCCCGAGCTGCGGCGCGTGCACGACCCGTACGGCTCCATGGACAGCATCACCATCCGGATGCTCCTCTCGCATTCGGCGGGCTTTCAGAATCCCACCTGGCCGTGGGCCGGGGGGAAGCCATGGCAGCCCTTCGAGCCCACCAGCTGGAGCCAACTCGTGGCGATGATGCCGTACGAGGAACTGCTGTTCAAGCCGGGTACGCAATACAGCTACTCCAACCCGGGGTTCATCTACCTGGCGCGCATCATCGAGGCCATCACGGGCGACCCCTGGGAGTCGTACATCCGCAAGAACATCTTCATGCCGCTCGGCCTCACGCACAGCTACTTCCGGCGCACGCCGTACTACCTGGAAGCGCACCGGTCGAACAGCTACATGGTGACGCACGATTCGTCCGGTCGCGCGAGGGTGGTGGCGAACGGACGCGAGTTCGACCCGGGGATCACGGTGTCGAACAGCGGATGGAACGCGCCGCTCTCGGACCTCGTCCTCTACGCGGCATTCCTCACCGGCGCCACACACGGCGATCCCGACACCCAGCGGCGCTACGACACGGTGCTCAAGCGCTCGAGCCTGGAAGAGATGTGGCGCCCGCTGCTCTCCACCGCGGGCCGCGGCTACGCGCCGGGCGATTCGGTGGGGCTCTCCTTCTTCACGCTGCACCGCGCCGGCGCCGCGTTCATCGGCCATACCGGGAGCCAGGAGGGCTTTCTCTCCTTCATCTACGTCAACCCCGCCAACGCCAGCGCGGTGATCGGCGTGCTCAACACGCACAACGAGGCCGATGCCGAAGCGCCGAGCGGGGCGTACCACACCATCCGCGACGCGGCGGTGGAGCTGATCAGGTAGGGGGGCGCTCGCTGGGCGACGGAGTGGGCAATGCGCCATTCCCTCTTGCGTCGCGCGCACCATCGCCGCAATATTGGGGCATGGTCACGCGCACCGGCACGAGCGTCTACTTCTACTTTAGCGGCTTCTGGGGATACCGTCCTCGGGAGTCGCTGATGCGTGCGTAGACGCCAAGAACCGGCTGTTCAACGCGATCGCCCTGCGGCCCCCGAGAAATGCTCGGGGGCCTTTTTTGTTTACCTGCACCGAGGACGGCGGCCCGAGCGCCGCCAGCAACGACCGAGATGATCATCATCACCCGACCGGGGATCACAGAGGAAGAGTTGACGCAGATTCGCGAGCGCGTCGCCGCGCTTGGCCTGGACACGCACATCTCGCGTGGCGAGCACCGCACCATCGTCGGGTGCGTGGGTGATGAGTCGGCGCTGGCCGAGGTGCCGCTGCTGGCCCTCCCCGGCGTGGAGTCGGTGACGCCGGTGATGCGCCCGTACAAGCTGGCCTCACGCGAGTTCGGCCTTCGGCGCGGTCTCACCAGCATCATCCACACGGGCGAACGCACCACGGTGGGGGGACGCACGCTGGCGATCATCGCGGGGCCGTGTTCCGTGGAGGGACGCGAGATGTTGCACACCACGGCCCGCGCCGTGCAGCGGAGCGGCGCCTGCATGCTCCGCGGTGGCGCGTACAAGCCGCGCACCTCGCCGTACGCCTTCCAGGGGATGGGTGAAGCGGGGCTCGAGCTGCTGGCCGAAGTGCGCGAAGAGACCGGTCTCCCGATCGTGACCGAGGTGATGGACACGCGCCAGGTGGAGCGGGTGGCGCGCACCGCCGACGTACTGCAGATCGGCACGCGCAACATGCAGAACTATCCGCTCCTCTCCGAGGTCGGGCGCACGCGCACGCCGGTGCTCCTCAAGCGCGGCTACTCGGCCACGCTACGCGAGCTGCTCATGGCGGCGGAATACGTGATGGCCGAGGGGAACCACGATGTCATCCTGTGCGAGCGCGGCATTCGCACCTTCGAACCGGCCACGCGCAACACGCTCGACGTTGGGGCGATTCCGGTGCTCAAGGAGGAGACGCATCTCCCCGTGATCGTGGACCCCAGCCACGCCGCGGGCCGCGCCGCGCTCGTGGCGCCGCTGGCGATGGCCGCCATCGCTGCCGGCGCCGATGGGCTGCTGATAGAAGTGCACCCCTGTCCGAGCGAAGCCCGCTCCGATGGCGACCAGTCGCTCACGCTCGAGGCGTTCGACGCGCTCATGCAGCGGCTCGCGGTGTTCGCCCGGGCGGCCGGGAGGGAAGTTGGGAGGAGTACATCAGTGAGTCAGCGGGTCAATGGGCCAGAAACGGCCGTGAGCCAGTCGGTGGGGAGCGGCAGATAGGCGCGTCTCACTCACCCATCAGGCCGTTTCTGACTCACTGACTCACTGCCTCGCTTTCTCCCCATGACCAACCAAGCCTCCGCCCCCCCTCCTCCTTCCGTCGCTTTCCAGGGCGAGCTCGGCGCCTACAGCGAGGAGGGCGTGATGCAGTTCTGGAACGGGCGCGCCGTGCCGGTGCCGCGGCGCGAGTTCCGGGATGTGGCGCGCGCGGTGGAGACGGGGGAGACGGACTACGGACTGCTCCCCATCGAGAACACGCTCGCGGGGAGTGTGGTGGGGAGCTACGATGCGCTGGCGGCGTGCGAGGCGCTCCACGTGGTGGGCGAAACCACGGTGGCCATCCATCATTGCGTGCTCGCGCCGCCCGGTGCCGAGCTCGGCCGCATGGAGCGCGTGGCCAGCCATCCGGTGGCGCTGGCGCAGTGCGCGCGATTCCTGGGTGAGCGCCCGCGGCTGCACGTCGAGGCGGCATACGACACGGCGGGGGCGGCACGGGCGGTGGCGGAGCGCGGGGATGTGACGGCCGCGGCGATCGCGGGGCGCGCGGCGGCGGCGCGCTATGCGCTGCACATCCTGGCCGCCGACATCGAGGACCGCCCCGACAATCAGACGCGCTTTCTGGCGATTGCCCGCGCGCCCGTCCAGCTGGAGGCCGGCACGCCCGCTCGCACGGCGCTCCTGCTCACCACGCGCAACGTGCCGGGCGCGCTGCTGCGCGTGCTGGCGCCGCTCGCGCGACATGGCATCAACCTGAGCACACTCCAGTCGCGGCCCACGGGCGAGCCGTGGAGCTACCGCTTCTTCGTGGAGATGGATCATGACGCGGGGGACCCGGGCGCGCTGGCCGCGCTGGAAGAGATTCGCACGGTGACGGAATCGCTGCGCGTGCTCGGGAGCTGCGCCCGGTGGGGGAGCTCGCCCGTGTGACCCGGGCCGCGCGTGCCTCGTCGTTGAGCGGACCTCCTTCACCACGCCGCTCGGGAGACACCGTTGCCGGCACACACGTTCAGCTCCTCGCATCGTATACTGATTCGCACGCTCGCTGGGGCCATCCTCGGCGGCGGCATTATGCTTGGCTGCCATTCGGGGTCGGAGCCCATCACGCTCGGCGCCGCGGGGCCGTGGCAGGAAGCGTTCGGCGCGATGGCGCAGCGGGGACTCAACCTCGGGATCGACCAGATCAACGCCGCGGGCGGCATCAACGGGCGCCCGCTCAACGTGATCGAGAAGGACGATAGCGGGCAGGGCGCCACAGCGGCGGCCATCGCCGGCAAGTTCGTCCAGAACCCGAAGATCCTCGCCGTCGTCGGCCATGTGAACTCGGGGGCCATGGTCGCGGCTGCCAAGGTGTACGATGGCCAGCTCCCCGCCGTGGCCACCAGCGTCACCACGCCCGATCTCACCGGCATCTCCCCCTGGGTGTTCCGCGTGATCTCCAGCGATTCCGTGAACGGCGTGGACCTGGCACACTTCGCCGCCTCGCTCGGCGAGAAGCGCGTGTCCATCCTGTATGAGGACGACAGCTACGGCCGCGGACTCGCGCAGTCGTTCCAGCGGAGCTTCGCGGGCACGGTCATCAGCATCGATCCCATCGCCACGGACAGCCAGAACTTCGAGCCCTACGTCTCCTACTTCAAGAAACGCCAGCCGGACATGGTGTTCGTGGCGAGTACCGATGGAGCGGGCATCCCCTTCCTGCGCCAGGCGCGGCGACAGAAGCTCGATGCGGACTTCCTCGGCGGCGATGGATGGACGGGCATCGTGGTCGACACGCTCGACTCCGAGGGCGCGTACGTCGGCGCCCCGTTCAGCGCGCAGGATCCCCGCCCCGAGGCGCAGCGGTTCGTGAAGGCCTTCGAGGCCAAGTACAACGGGATGGTGCCCGACGGCAACGCCGCGCTCGAGTACGACGCGCTGATGCTCGTCAAGCAGGCCATCGAGAGCGGCGCCACCACACGCAAGGCGATTCGCGATTATCTGGCGTCGCTCACCGAGCAGACCGCCTACCACGGCGTCACCGGCACCATCCGCTTTCTGCCAACCGGCGATCCGGTGGGTAAGGGCTTCGTCATGACGCGCGTGCACCAGGGCGCCTTGCTCGTGCAGGGACGATGATGGCTGCCATCGACGCCTTCGGCACCATCCGCACGCGGCTGCTCGGGGGATTCGGCGCCATCATGGCGCTGCTGGCCGCGGCGGCCATCTTCGCCTGGTTCTCCACCACGAGCACGGCAAACGACATCGCGCAGGCGCTCGCCAGTGTGCAGCATGAATCGCAGATCTCCTCGCGGCTGTCGGTGGACATCGCGCAGGAGATTCAGGCGGGAGCCGCGTACGTGGAGGATCAGGACACAGCCTCGGAGGAGGAATTCCGCCGGCTTGGCTGGGACGCCCACTCCGCGCAGCGCGAGATGAATAACCTGCCCGGGCAGAGCGCCAAGGCCATTTCGCTGGTTGCCGCAATCGACAGCAAGCTCTCGACGCTCGAGGTGCAGTACGCGCTGGCGCACCGCCTCACCGACCTCGGCCGCACCGAGGCCGCGCGTGCCGAGCTGGAGCAGGGCCGGCAGGGGCTGGGCGCGCTGACGGCGGACATCGATCAGCTCGAGCAGATGAAGACCGCGAGGGTGAACGCGACGGCCGACCGGCTGCGCGCTGGGGCCACGCGCCGCTCACTGGTGCTGGCCGCGCTGATGGCCATGGCACTGCTCGTGGCCGCCCTGGTGGTGCTGCGCACCGTGCGCTCGATCGATCGGCCGCTCCGCTCGCTCGTGCGGCATGCTCGGCAACTCAGCAGTGGCGACCTCACCGCCTACACCGCGAGCGCGAGCATGCCCGGCGAGCTCCGCATCCTGGCCGACGCGATGAACCAGACGGGCGAGTCGCTGGCGAAGGTGGTGGCCGTGGTGGCCCGCACGGCCGACGAGGTGGCGGGATCGGCCAACGACCTGGCTGCCGTGTCGGGGCAGATCTCCGACTCGGCCAGTCACGTAGCGTCCGCCATGACCGAGGTCTCGACGGGTGCGGAGAGCCAGGTGGGGCAGCTTCGGGAGATCGACTGCGCGCTCCAGGTCATCGGCCAGCGCGCCGCCGACGTGCTAGCCGGCGCCGAGCAGGTAGACCAGCTCTCGCACGCCATCGAGTCGACCGCGCAGGCCAAGCGCTCGGAGATCGAGCACGCGCTCGCCATCCTGGTGGATGTGAAGTCGTCCGTGCAGACCGCTGCCGAAGAGGTGGGGACGCTCAACCGGACGGCAACGGCCATCAACAACTATGTGGAGACGGTGAGCCGCATCGCGGAGCAGACCAATCTGCTGGCGCTCAACGCCGCCATCGAGGCCGCGCGCGCTGGGCAGGCGGGGCGGGGCTTCGCCGTGGTGGCGGACGAGGTGCGGAAGCTGGCGGTGGAGGCGCGCTCGGCCGCAGGCGAGGTGAACGAGGTGACGCGCATGATCGTCGCGCGCGTGGCGAGCACGTCGCAGGCCATGGAGGTGGGCGCCTCCCGCGTGGTGGAGATCGAGCACGTCTCCCACGAGATCGACGTGGCGCTGGCCACGATCTCGGAGGCGGCCGAGCGCACGAGCGCCGCGGCAGCATCGGTGACGGCGGCTGCTGAGGAGAACGCGCGGGCGATGTCGGGTGCGACGGACGGTGTGACCGCGATCGCGCGCACCGCCGAGGCACACGCCTCGGCCGCCCAGGAGGTGAGCGCCTCCAGCCAGGAGCAGAGCGCCGCCTGCGAGGAGATGAGCGCTGCCTCCGCGAACCTGCTGAAGGGCTCGGTCCAGCTGCGCGAGCTGGTTGGCGGCCTGAAAGTCGGCTAGCCCCGTTCGCAGCCGTCCCCATGCCCCGCCGGGCATGGCGCATGCCCCCGCCCCCACCACTCACAACCCATCACCCACAACTCACACCTCGTTCCCCTTGCATCGCCGTATTAGTCGCTGTATGATATTAATACGGCAGCCCCGACGGGCGGGATGCCTGCTCTCGTACAGGAGGCCAATGCGAATGCAGGGACCAACAGCGCGCGAGATATACCGCGCCGAGAAGGAACGGGCGCAGCGCGAGCGTCGGGTGTCCCACGCCGAGCTCATGGCGGAGGCACAGCGGGCGTTCGACAAGCTGCTCGCGGACGCGAAAGCTGCCCGGAAGAGCGGGCGTCCCAAGCGCGCGGTGACCACCACCACCACGCCGCCGCCGCCGGCTCCCGTGAAGGCCAAGCCGAAGGCGACGTCCAAACCGAAGGAAAAAACGAAGACGGGCGCGGCGCCGGAGTCCACGTCCGCGTCAGGCCGGGGAAGCCGGGCAAAGAGCGCGGCGACGGGCAGCTCTGCCAAGCGCGCCGCGGCGCCCGGCGCAAAGAAGGGGGCGGCCCGGCGCACGTCCGCCACGCGCGCCCCGGCCAAGCCCAGGGCGCCGGCCGCGAAGAAGGGCCCCGCCAAGCGCGCCACGAAAAAGCGCTGAACGACGGGCGAACGCCGCGGTCCATCCCGCGGTCCCGGCGCATGCCGCGGCGCCAGCGCGGCCGCTACTTCGCGTCCGCGTAGTAGGCCGCGATGCACGCGCTCACGAGGCGCTCGCGGAGCGAGCGGCGCTTGAGCATCGGCGTGCGCTGCACCGCGGGCAGCGACCCCCAGAGCAAGTTGAAGCGCACGATCAACTCCTCGGCGCGCAGCCCCTCCCCCTTGGCCTGCGCCACCCAACGCCCCAACACGCGCCGCACGTCGCTATCGGTGATCTGCTGCCGGAGATAGCGCTCGAGCGCGTCGGGGAGGGCGGCGGCGGGCCAGTCCGCAGGACTCCCACCCATGCCCATGGCAGTGGTTGCCTGGTGCGCGTCAGCTGTGCGCCGGATTCCTGGTATGCGGCCGGCGGCCAAGCTCGTGCCAGTCGCTCTCCTCCACCTCCAGCCCGTAATGCCGCGCCGCCTTTCGGATGTTGGCGAAGGCGACATCGCGGTCCGCATCGCTCACGTCCTTGACCTGATCGAAGCGCGCAAGCGCGTTCTTCACATGCGACGCATCG
>DASUKA010000066.1:0-28337 GCA_036278935.1 Gemmatimonadaceae bacterium | reverse complement strand
CGTTGTTCAACAACGCCACCCTCATCTCTGCACTCGGAGGCTAGAGGGCATGGAGCGAGCCTCATACGGTATCTTCGCGGGTCCGGCGTACAACGCCGTGGCGGGAGCGGTGTTCCTCCTGCTCCTGCTATGGGCCTGTGCGACGGATCTGCGAAGCCGCCGGATTCCCAACGAGCTGGTGCTCTGCACCGCGCTCCTGGGCGTCGTCTTCTCCGTGGTGCGCCAGCCGGCGCTCCACGGGCTCGTGCAGTCGCTGGTGGGGCTGGCGGTCGGCCTCGCCATCTGGTTTCCGTTCTATCTGTTGAAGATGATCGGCGCCGGCGATGTGAAATTCTTCGCCGCCGCCGCCGCTTGGCTGGGCGCCGTGGGCGCGCTCCAGGCGGCTTTTCTCTCCGCGCTGTTCGGCGCCGCCCTCGCCATTCTCTGGATGGTGGGGAGCGGCGGGTGGCGGCTCGCCGCCATGCGGCTCACCCGGCTCGTCATCGCGCCGGTGCTCTCGCAGTGGCGCACGGTGGCAACGCGGCCGGCGCCTCCGCCCAGAAAGCTCCGCATGCCCTATGGCGTGGCCATGGCGGCGGGGCTCGCCGTGGCGGCCTGGTTTCCAGCTCTGCTTCGCTGAGGGGGGCGTATGAGGCTCGCACGATTCGTTCGCCGAACACACGGCACGGCCATGGTGGAGTTCGCCATCGTCCTCCCGCTGTTGCTCATGCTCGTCTTCGGCATCATCGACTTCGGGCGGGCCTTCTTTCTCATGAACAACCTCACCTCGGCGGTACGGGAGGGGGGGCGCTACGGGGCCACCATCTTCCCCGATCCCACGGCGGCGGCGGCCCAGGACGCGATCAAGGCGCGTGTGGTCGCGTACATCCAGACCTTCGGCGGTGCCGACGACGATCCCACCGTCACCGTGACCGGTACGTCTGGTAGCGGGACGCTGCAGAGCATCACCGTCACGATCGTCGACTACCCCTTCACCCCCATCACCCCGCTGGCCGGCATGGTGGGGCTGGGCACGATCTCCATGTCCCCCTCCGCCGTCTTCCGGTGGGAAGGGGCCTCCTCGCCGCCAATCCCATGAGCACGTGCGTCCTCTCTTCCCTGCGCACGAGCGCGCGCGGTGAGTCGTTGCCTGTGCATCTCAACACACACCCGCATCCAGGCGGTGCATGATGGCAGCCCGGCGCTACACCACAGTTGTCTTCTACGCGGCGGTGCTCGTTGCCCTTGCCGCCACCTACGGCGTCTATCACGTGCTGCAGAAGACCAAGCAGAGCAACCGCGTGGTGACGCAGCCGGTGGTGGTGGCGGCAAAGGACATTCCGGAGGGCGCGCGCATCGAGCGCGCGGATGTGCGGGTGGAGCAATGGCCCGCTGGCACCCGTCCCGTGGGGTCCTTCGCTTCACTCGATTCCGTGGTGGACCGCGTGACGCGGCTCGCCACCTTCACCGGTGAGGTGATCGTACCGGGCCGCCTGGCGCCCAACGGCACCGGCCCCGGCTTGGAGGTGAAGATCGCCCCGGGCATGCGCGCCATGGCTGTAAAGATCAACGACGTGGCCGGGGTAAGCGGGCTCCTCCAGCCCAACAGCCACGTGGATGTGCTGGTGACGCTCAATGGTGGCAAGACGGAGAGCCAGCCGCTGGCCAAGATGTTCATGGAGAATATGCGCGTGCTCTCGGTGGGCACGCACGTGGAGCGCGGCGCGGATGGCAAGCCGATCAATGCCACCACCGTCGCGCTCGAGGTCACCCCCGATCAGGCCGAACGACTGGCCATTGCGGCGCACCAGGGAAGCATCCAGCTCGTGCTGCGCGGCTACGGGGACCCGGATTCCATCGCGACGCCCGGGGCCACGGTGAAGGACGTACTGGCGCAACTCCGCAATGCGCCGGCACCGAAACCCGAGCCCAAGCCCAGGCCGCGGCGCGTACCGCGCCACGTGGCCGAGCGTCCGGCGCCGCGCCCGGACCCGGTGCCGCCGCCACGGGTCGTCACGGAAAAGCCGCCCAGGCCCGATACGCTCGTGGTGAAGGTGTATCGCGGCGACCGGGTGACGCAGCAGAAGTTCGAGAAGAAGGACTCGACGGTCGAGAAGAAGGACTCGACGGGCGGATCGGGCAAGCCGTAGTCACACACCAGTCACACGCCGCATCGAGCAGTCGCAGTGACAAGTAGTCGCAGCCAGAGGATGTCCGCAGTTGACGGGCGGGAGATGATGGGCAGATGAAGACTTTCATTCAGGAGCGACCCTTTGATCCGGTTTCACGACGTCGTGCTGGGGGTGGTGTGCAGTCTGTTCGCGGCGGCGCTTGCCGCCCAGACACCCGACAGCGCCATCATCCACGTGGACATGTCGGTGGGCCGTTCCTACCCCATTACCACGCCCGCGCCCATCACCCAGGTGTCGGTGGCCGACCCCGCGGTAGCGGACGTGGCAGTGATCGGCGCGCGAGACCTGGTGATCAACGCCAAGACCAGCGGTGAAACCGACGTGATCCTCTGGGACTCCGTGCCCGCGCGCAACCACTACCGCATCTCGGTGCACTCCCCCTCCGACCGCAAGCAGATACTGCTCTCGGTCAAGTTCGCGGAGGTGCGGCGCGACTTCCTGCGGAACTTCAACCTCGCCGGCCTCTACCGTGATGCGCAGGGGCATGTGCGGGTGGGGAGCGGTCTCTTCAACAGTGACAACGCCATCAACCAGAGCACGGGCGTCATCACCATTCCTGCCAACACCGGCTTCGGTACCATCCTCACGGATTTCGGCACCGACCGCTTTCTGGCCTTTCTGGATGCGCAGACACAGAAGGGGAACGCGCGGCTCTTGGCCGAACCCAATCTGATGGCGGCCAACACCGACTCGGCCAGTTTCCTGGCCGGCGGGGAGATTCCGATCCCCGTCGTGCAGAACGTGGGTGCTGGGGGGGCACCCACGGTTACCATCCAGTACCGGGAGTTCGGCATCCGCCTCAACTTCACCGCGGAGATCGTGAGCGACAGCCTGCTCAAGCTCAAGGTGGAGCCCGAAGTGTCCAGTCTGGACTTCGGCAACGCCATCACCATCTCCGGCTTCCGCATTCCGGCCTTGCGCACGCGCCGTATCGAAAGCACAGTGGACGTGAAGCGCGACGAGAGCCTGGTGATCTCCGGGCTGTTCGACGACGAGCGGCAGAAGGTGCGCACGGGTATCCCGTTGCTCATGGATATACCGATCTTGGGCGCGCTCTTTTCCAGCTCGCAGTGGCAGCGCAATCAGACGGAGCTGCTGGTGGTGGTAACGCCAGTGATTATCGATCCCATGCACCCGCCAGCACGTGATATCCTGCACTTCCGGCCGGATACCACGCTGCCGGCGCGCAAGGCGATCGAGCCGCGGCTGCCAGACTCGACAAGCCAGCAGACCAAGAAGCCTCAGCAGTAGATGGGAAGCACATGAGAGGACGGGCGGCCAACCGGGTCGCCCATTGAGTGAAGCAAGCACACGAGGTGATGCAGTGACGGAGCGCAGAGCAATTATCGTGGCCGGGTCGGCAGGACCGCAGGATGTCGCCAACGGCATCCTGCAACGCTATGGCTTTGCCCCGGCCGTCCCTGCCATGCGCCTGGCCGATGCACTGGACCAGCTACGCCGGGAGCGCTTCGATCTTCTCGTCCTCCCCTTGCAGGGTATCAGCGAGGCGGACCTCTCCGCGGTCGACCGGGAGAGCCGGGCTTCATCCACCCTGGTGATCGGCACGGCTCCGCAGGCGGACCCCGATCTCATTCTGCGCGCCATGCGCTCTGGCGTGCATGAATTCCTGGTGTACCCCTCCAGCCCGCGTGACCTCTCCGCCGCTGTGGATCGCCTGATGCGCCGCGCTCGCAGCGGCAGCGCGCAGGCCGGCTCGGCCATCGCGGTGTACAGCGGCAAGGGAGGGCTGGGGACCTCCACCGTGGCGGTGAACATCGCCTTCGCGCTGGCCCGGAACCACCCGGAGGGGCGCGTGGCGCTGGTCGACATGGCTGCCGCCGGCGGCGACCTGCGCGTGATGCTCAACCTCAAGCCGGCCTACGACATGGGGGATCTGGTGAAGAAGGTGGACCGGCTGGATGCCGATCTCCTCCACTCCATGCTCACCCTGTGTCCGGGCGGCGTAGCCGTGCTCCCATCCTCGGAGAGCCCGGAGGCCGCTGATCTGCTGGACGGCTCCGTGGCCAACAGCGTGATCAGCCAGCTGCGCTCGAGCTTCGCCTTCACCGTCATCGACTGCGAGCACCACATAAGCGAGCGTACCATCGCCGCGCTGGATTCCGCCGATCACATCGTGGTGGTCACCCAGCTCACCGTGCCGGCGCTGCGCAGCACGCAGCGCACGCTCGCGCTCGCGCAGCGGCTGGGCTACGCGGACACCAAGCTGCACGTGGTGGTGAACCGCCACCAGTCGGGCGACGTGGTGTCGGTAAGCGATGCCGCCGAGCTGCTCAGCCGCAAGGTGTTCTACACCATTCCGAACGATTACCGCGCCTCCACCGCGGCGCTCATGAAGGGGGTGGCGGTGGTGGACCACGATGCCGCCTCGCATCTGGCGAAGAGCTACACCGGGCTTGCCGCGCAGCTCAATGGCGGACCCGCGGCCGGGCAGAGCGCGAATGCTCGTGGAACGGGTTCTCGAATTGGCCGGTTGCTTGGCCGCCGGAGGACATGATGTCACACTCGTTGCGCGACCGGCTGCTCGGACGGTCCGCTCCCATCGCACCGACTCCTGATGCTGACGGACAGGCCGCCGGCAATGGTGCCGCCCCATCGCCTGGCCTGGCAGAGACCGCCGGCACCGCCTCGGGAATGTACGGGCCGCGCCACCCGGAGGAGCAAGCACTCTCCGCGGTGGACCAGCTGAAGGTGGAGCTGCACCGGCGACTCATCGAGCGGCTGGACCTGGAGGTGCTGGAGCGGATTGCCGACGAGAAGGTGATCGTCATGCAGATCCGCCAGGCCGTGAACGAGCTGCTGCGCGGCGAGTCCACCCCGTTGAGTCAGGCCGAGCGCGAGGAGGTGGTGGAGCAGATCGTCTACGAGGTCACCGGGCTGGGCCCCATCGAGCCGCTCTTTCGCGACAAGAAGGTGACCGACATCCTGGTGAACGGTCCCAAGGATGTCTATGTGGAGCGGGATGGCCGGCTCTCGCGCGCCCTCACCACCTTCCGCGACGATGCGCACCTGCTGGCCGTCATCGACAGGATCGTGAGCCGCGTGGGGAGGCGGGTGGACGAGTCGAGCCCCATGGTGGATGCCCGCCTTCCCGACGGCTCGCGCGTGAACGCCATCATCCCGCCGCTCTCCGTCGACGGCCCCGTGGTCTCCATCCGGCGCTTCACCGCCGGTATCACCGTGCAGAAGCTGGTGGAGAGCGGCGCGCTCACGCAGGACATGGTGAATCTGCTGGCCGGCTGCGTGCGGGCCCGGCTCAATGTCCTGATCTCGGGCGGTACGGGCGCCGGTAAGACCACGCTGCTCAATGCGCTCAGCTCCTTCATTCCGAGCAGCGAGCGCATCGTGACCATCGAGGATGCGGCAGAGCTGCGCTTGCAGCAGGAGCACGTGGTGCGGCTGGAAACCCGCCCACCCAACTCCGAGGGGCGGGGCGAGGTGCTGGCGCGCGACCTGGTGAAGAACGCGCTGCGCATGCGGCCGGATCGGATCATCGTGGGCGAGGTGCGCTCGGCCGAGGCGCTGGACATGCTCCAGGCCATGAACACCGGCCACGAGGGCTCGCTCACCACCATCCACGCCAACGCACCGCGCGATGCGCTGGCCCGCCTGGAGACGATGATCCTCTTTGCCGGCACCAATCTGCCCAACCGCGCCATGCGCGAGCAGATCTCCTCCGCGCTCGATCTGGTGATCCAGGTGTCGCGCCTCACCGATGGCTCCCGCCGCGTGACCAGCATTACCGAGGTCACGAGCATGGAGGGGGACATCGTGACCATGCAGGAGATCTACCGCTTCCACCGGCGTGGCATCTCCGCCGAGGGGAAGGTGGTGGGGCAATTCGAGGCCACCGGCGTGCGCCCGCTCTTCATCGAGCGGCTGCGGCTGGCCGGCGTGGAGCTTCCCCCGCACATCTTTGCGGAGCAATAGCGATGATGGCGCTCGTGCTCGCTGCCGTGTTCCTTGGCACGGTGCTCCTCATCTTCGCCGGCTACACCCTGGTGAATCACCGGCGGCTGGCCACGGAGGATGCGCTGCGCGAGCGTCTCCTGCCCGGCGTCATGAAGACCGGTGCCGCGCCGGCCATCCTCAAGGAGGAGCAGCGGGCCAGCCAGCTGGATGTGCTCAACCGGCTGCTTGCCGACAAGACCTTCACCGCGCGCGTGGCCGAGCAGCTGGAGCGAGCCGGCTCGCGGAGCAGCGTAGGGGAGTTCGTGCTGCTCTGCGCGGTCATCGCGGGGGTGGGCGCGCTCATCGGGATGCAGCTGGACGTATGGGCCATGCCGGTGTTCGGCCTGATCGGCGCCGCGTGCCCCTGGCTCTACCTCAAGCACAAAGAGCGGGTGCGCCTGAAGGCGTTCGACCGGCAGCTTCCCGAAGCGATCGACATGCTCGTGAACGCGCTCAAGGCGGGCTATTCGCTGCAGGCGGCCATGAAGTTCATCGGCGATGAGATGTCGCAGCCGCTCGGCCCGGAGTTCATCCGCTTCTACGACGAGCAGCGGCTGGGCGTGGACGTGCGCACCGCGCTGCTCGACATGCAGGCGCGCACGAATCTGCTGGACCTCAAGATGTTCGTCACCGCCCTGCTCATCCAGCGGGAAACGGGCGGCAACCTGGCCGAGGTGATGAGCAACATCTCCACGCTCATGCGAGAGCGGGTGGTGCTCCGCGGCCAGCTCGACACGCTCACCGCGGAGCCGAAGCTCTCGGCTGTGGTGCTGGCGCTGCTGCCGGTGCTGCTGTTCGTGGTATTTAGCGTGCTCAACCCCAAGTACATGCAACCGCTGTACGACACGACGGTGGGGCACGTGATGCTGGTGTACGCCGTGGTCTCGGATATCGTGGGCTACCTGATTCTCCGGAAGATTGGTGATGTGGACTTCTGAGGAGCGCGCATGACGACGCCAACGCTGCTGATGGTTCTGCTGGGCGTGCTCGTGGTGGCGTTGCTGGCGGCGCAGTTCGCCCTGCACCGCGATCGTGCGCGGCAGGCGGTGCTCGATCGCGCCGGTGGCAATGACGATTCACTTCCGGTGGAGGCGCCGCGCGGCCGGGCCGGCGACCGGGTGGCGGGGTGGCTGGCGCGCCGGGCGCCCACTTCCTGGCGCCCGCCCAAGGAGGTGGCCGACAGAATCGTGCACGCCGGTTACGATGGCCCCTCGGCCCCGGTGGTGTACGCGGTCATCCGGCTGGCATCCATGGCGCTCTTTCCCCTGTCGGCTGTGCTCTTCATGCCGCGCAACGACCTGTTGAAGTTCGCGGGCGTGCTGGTGCTGGCTATCGCGGTGGGGCTGCTCGTTCCGCCCGCGGTGCTGGGCCATATGGCCGAGTCACGGCAGGAGAAGATCCGGCGGGCGCTCCCCGATTCCATGGACCTGCTGGTAGTGTGCGTGGAGGCGGGGATCAGCTTGGATGCCGGCATTCTGCGGGTGGCCAGGGAGATGGCGCTGCTGCACCCCGACCTGGCCAGGGAGCTCATGATCGTGAACCGGCGGGTGAACGCGGGGATGTCGCGCGACCAGGCCATGCACGGGCTGTGGGAGCGCACGGGGGTGGAGGAGCTGCGGGGGTTGGCGGCGAATCTGATTCAGAGCGAGAAGTGGGGGACATCCATCGCCACGGTGCTCCGGGTGTACGCCGAATCATTGCGGAAGAAACGGAAGCAGGCGGCGGAGAAGAAGGCGGCCACCGCGGCGCTCAAGATGCTGTTGCCGCTCGGACTATTCATCTTCCCCACCATCTTCATCGCGATCATCGGGTCGGCGATGATCCAGATTTACAACATGTTGGCGACGCTCAACCACTAACCGTGGCGGCCCGGCGTGCACCGGGTGGCGAGCGGGGACTCCCGTACCTGGAGGGAGAGAACCATGAATCGGCGGCAACAGAAGGTTTGGCGACGGGGGCGCGGCAGGCGGGGCGCCACGCTGGTGCTGGTGTGCATTCTCATCACGGTGCTGCTCGGCTTCACGGGTGTGGCGTTCGATTTCGGGCGGATGTACCTGTTCAAGGCGCAGTTGCAGACCACCGCGGACGCGGCGGCGTTGGCGGGCGTCATAGACCTGGTGAATAATTCGCCGACCACCGCGCAGGCCACCGCGCTCTCGTACGTGCCGCTGAATCTCGTGGAGAAGGACACGGCCACGGTGGCCGACAGCGATGTGGTGCCGGGCACGTGGGACTTCGATACGCACGTGTTCACGCCCCTGGTCAGCTGGACTGATCCGGCGGTGAACGCAGTGCGGGTAATCGCCCACTATCCCGCGTTCTACACCTTCGGCCACGTGTTCGGGGAGACGCAGACGGCGCTTCGCACCGAATCGGTGGCGGCGCTGGGATCGGTGGGGTCCAGCTCCTGCCTCAAGCCGTGGGCCGTGCCGTACACCAACATCCTCGCCACGCTGGGCCACGATCCGAGCGACCTGTCGTATGACCTCACGAACGAGGACGTGAACTTTCTTCGGACCAGCCAGAAGCTGATCGCATTCAAGATAGCGAGCCAGCAGGACAGCGGGTCCATCTTTGTTGAGGACAGCGCATACATCCCCGGCAATTACTACGCGGTGGAGTTCCCCATCGAGCTGTCCGCCGACGGCGTAACCGAACCGTACGGATCACCCGTGTCAGGAGACAACGTCTACCGAGACCTCATCGGCAGCTCCGATTGCCTATCCAGCTCCGTGAGTGTAGGGGATTGGCTCCAGACCGAGCCGGGCGATGGGAATGGCCCGACGGATCAGGGTGTTGGTGATCTCTGTGGGACGTCCGGAAACAGCGGCGTCTGTGATCCCCCCCGGGACGTCTTCGTTCCGATATGGGCCGAGCATGAGGACAAGAACGGCAAATCCGCGGTGCAGGTGAAGTACATCGGCGCCTTTGTCGTAACGGGGTACGACCAAGGGCAGGTGTTCGGCTACCTCAAGGCACTTGGCGACCCATCAGGCGGCTTCTCGCCCGAGCCCGGTCCCTTGAAGAAGGGCGTGCTGGTTCAGTAGCCGCCATCCATTTCTCTCCCGTAACCCGCAACCTCGGCGGCCACCCCTTCTGGCTCGCCGGTAATGGATCGCATCTCCACCTGTTGGTGCACGAGGGCACGACCATGCAACACCGCCGGAGCACAACGCGCTGGATGCACGAGAGGATGGGCGCCACGCTCGTCCTCGTGTGCATTCTCATCACCGTGCTGCTCGGCTTTACCGGAGTCGCGTTCGACTTCGGGCGGATGTACCTGTTCAGGACGCAGTTGCAGACCACCTCGGATGCCGCTGCACTGGCTGCCATTGTCGATCTCCAGAACGGCTCGCCTGAAACGGCCCAGTCCACAGCGATCTCGTACGTGCCACTCAACCCCGTAGGGAATGACACGGCCGCGATTGGCGACTCCGACGTGGTGCCCGGGCACTGGGATTTCGATGCGGGCACCTTCAGCGCACTGGAACAGTGGACCGATCCCGCGCTGAACGCCGTGCGCGTGACGGGCCACTATCCGGCGGCGTTCACCTTCGGCCACGTGTTCGGGGCCACGAGCGTCTCGCTGCGCACGACGTCAGTGGCGGCGGTGGGGGCCGTCTCGTTCACCTCTTGCCTCAAGCCCTGGGCGGTGAGCTACCAGACGTTGCTCGACCAACTCTATCCGCCCGCGGGCACCAAGGACCCGAGCTACGATCTCACGGAGGATGATGTGACGCGGCTCGCGGCCATGAGCTATCCCGCCGACTCCGTCGCGCTGCTCGAGAGCAAGGACAATACGCTCTCGCCGGGCAATATCGCGGCCGTGCAGGTCAACGACCCGTGGGATGGAAACAAGTCATACAAGGAGGCTATCCAGGGCACGTGCGCGAATATGAGCATCGGGCCGGGCACGGTGCTCTCGGGCGACCCGGGCGAAGGCGGCGGGCAAACGGCGAATGCGCTCAAGCAGTTCTGCGATGACAACGGCGGCACGACGCAGAACGGCAACGGCTTCAGCTGCGATCTCCAGCCCAGGGTGAAGCTCGCCATGTGGAGCACGAACAATGGGGAATCCGGGGCCAACCTGCGCGCGACCGTGAAGTACGTCGGCGTGTTCGCCATCGCGGGTTTCAACAAGGGCGCGGGCAAGAGCAAACCCGATGAGGTGGCTGGCTACTTCACCGCAATGGCGGCGCCGGACGGCGCCTTCTCGCTCCTCCCCGGTCCCCTCAAGAAGGGCGTCCTGGTTCAGTAACGGCCATGCGACTCCCCTTCCGCCGCCGAGCACGCGCGCAGCGCTATCCAGCCGGGGTGCAGACGACACCAGCCGCCGCGCCCGGCCCTCGCATGCCATCGCCGGCGCTCCCGCGCGTGGATGATGCGGCCGTGCGGGAGGCGGCCGGCGAGGGCTACCGCGTGGCCGAGCGGATAGGCACGGGACCGTTCGGCGCGGTGTACCGCGCGCACGATGTGGCGCTCGATCGAGATGTGGCGCTCAAGGTGCTGGTACTGGGGCAGCGCGCCGCCGCCGCGCATGAGCGGCTGACGCGCACCGCCGAGCTCGTGGGCGAGCTGTCGCATCCGGGAGTCATTGCGCCGATGCATGTGGCGCAGCACGGCGAGATGGTGCTCTACGCCATGCCGCTCGTGGAGGGCGGGGGGAGTGTGGAAGCGTTGCTGCATTCCGATAGGCTCCTCCCCTTCGATCGCATCATCGGCATTCTGGGCTCCGCGGCGGCAGCGCTCGATCATGCGCACGCCCACGCTGTAGTGCACGGAGGCGTGAAGCCGGCCAACCTGCTCATTGGCGAGCGGGGCACCGCCCTCGTCTCCGACTTCGGGGTGGCGACGGCGCTCAGCGCCATCCACGCCCTGACGGGCGCGAATGGCGCGGGTACGCAGGCCTACGCCGCGCCGGAGCAGCGCCGCGGCCATGTTGTGGACCGCCGCGCGGACCAGTACGCGCTGGCGGTGGTGGCGTACGAGCTGATCACGGGACAGCGGCGGCTGGATGCCCCCGCCGTAGAGGGAATTCAGACGGTGGACCCGGTGGAGGTGCTGGCCGACGTGCCGCTGCGCAAGGGGCTCGGCCTGCACGCGAACGCCGCGCTGCGCAAGGCGCTGAGCGCCAACCCGGAGGCGCGCTTCAGCTCGGCCACCGCGTTCGTGGAAGCATTGAGCGGCAAGGTCAGCGAGGAAGCGCCCGGGCTCCCGACGGTGCGCCCGCATTTCTGGCTCCCCGCCACGCGTCGGGCGACGGCAGTGGTGGTGGCTGTGATCGTGGTCGCCGTGCTGGTGGTGGTCATCAATCCGCAAACGGCGGCCAGCGCCCGCCAGGGGGCGGGCTCGCTGCTGGCGCACGTACGCGCATGGCTGCCGGGCGCGGACCTCCACATTGGCGACGGATCGCCCATCGCGGCCGGCTCGCCGGGTGGGGGCTCGGGCGACCTGCCCATGCCGCACGCGGCGGGGACCGACCTTCCGCCAACCGTGGACGCCCCGAGCAGCGGGGCACCGGATGATGGTCGGAGCACGGGTGAGCGCTCGGCGCTGCCAACCTCCGCCACCACGCCCGGGAGCGGAGGCGCCGCGGCAGCGCCAGTCAGGAGCGTGTCGCTAGATTCGCTGCGCCGTTCCGCCGGCACGGCGGCGCAGCGGTTGACATCCGGCGTCCAGGTTCGGGAGCCATCCATACCGAGCGTGACGCTCCCCACGGGCCAGCAATCCCGCACGCCCGCGCACCCGGTGCCGGAAAAGCCGACGTCCGGCGTTGCGAGAGCGCAGGACGCGGCAAAGGGCTTCTTCGCGCGGCTGGCCAGCAAGGTTTCCGCGATCGTGCATCCCGATGCGAACACCGGCGCCATCCAAGTGACGGCGAGCCAGGGAACCGCGCTCGTGATGGTTGACGGCGTGCCCAGGGGAACCACCCCGCAAACGGTTTACGTGAGCCCCGGGCAGCACACCGTGTGGCTGGAGAGCGCCACAGGGACGTACGTTCCCTCCCGGGCCACGGTGACGGTCGGGCAGGGGGGCACCGTTGTTGCGAACTTCACGCGGGCTGCCACTGGCCAGCCCGTACCGTAACGACCTCCTTTCACGAGGGCGTGTGAATTGGCGTGCTGTACGGGTGCGTCGTCTTACACTCCGCAACCACAGCGCTCATGCCTGATCACGATTCCCCCGATGCCACTTCCGCTTCCGCGACTGACGCACGTGCCATCACTGACGCGGCGGATGCCCTTGATGCCAGCAGCGCCGGTGTCGCGCTCGATCCCGCCGATTGGGATCACTACCGCGATGTAGGGCACCGGATGCTCGACGAGTTGCTGGAGCTTCTCCGCACGGTCGATGAGCGCCCAGTGTGGACGCCCGTGCCCCAGGACGTCAAGGAGCGGCTCCGCGCGCCGGCTCCACGCCAGCCGCAGCCGGTGGAGGACGTCTGGCGTGCCATCCAGCAGCTCATCGTCCCGTACCCCACGGGGAACATCCATCCCCGATTCCTCGGCTGGGTGCATGGCACTGGGACAGCAGGCGGAGTGCTTGCCGAGATGGTGGCCGCCACCCTCAACTGCAACCTTGGCGGCCGCGAGCACGCGCCGGTCTATGTGGAGCGCCAACTGCTTGGCTGGTGCAAGGAGATCTTCGGTTTTCCGCCCGAGGCGGGCGGCGTGCTGGTGACTGGCACCTCCATGGCCAACCTGGTGGCGCTGAGCGTAGCGCGGAACAACCGGTGCGGCGAGGACGTGCGAGCCAACGGGGTTACAGGTGGGCGGTACGTGGTGTACGCGTCCAGGGAGGGGCATGTGTCCGTGCGCAAGGCGCTTGAGCTATTGGGGCTGGGTGCGCGCGCGCTGCACGTGGTGCCGGTGGGGCCGGACTTCCGGATGAGCGTCCAGGCGCTGCAACGTGCGATTGCCGCCGACCGCGCGCGCGGCCTGGTGCCCTTCTGCGTGGTAGGCAGCGCCGGCACGGTGAACACGGGCGCGGTGGACGACCTGGGCGCCGTGGCGGATGTGTGCGCCGCCGAGGGGCTCTGGTACCATGTAGATGGCGCCTTCGGCGCGATGGCGATGCTGAGCGAGGAGCATCGCCAGCTGCTGCGCGGCATCGAGCGGGCGGATTCGCTGGCCTTCGACTTTCACAAGTGGTTGCACGCGCCGTACGCGGTGGGGTGCGTGCTGGTGCGCGATGGCGCGCTGCACCACCGCGCTTTCACCGCCGAGCAGAGCTATCTGGAGCGGCACGACCGCGGGCTGGCGGGAGGCGCGCCCTGGTTCTGCGAGTTCGGCCCCGATCTCTCGCGCGGCTTTGCCGCGCTCAAGGTGTGGTTCACCATCCAGGAGCACGGGCTGGACAAGCTGGGCGCCAACATCACGCGCAACTGCGCGCAGGCGCGCTACCTCGCGCAGCGCGTGGAGCATGCGGGCGATCTGGAGCTCAAGGCGCCGGTGTCGCTCAACATCGTCTGCTTCCGCTATACGCAGCCGGGGCTGGGGCGTGGCGAGCTGAATCGGATCAATCAGGAAATCGTCTACTTCCTGCACGAGCACGGCATCGCTGCGCCATCCACGGCGCGGCTGGGCGGTGACCTGACCATCCGGGTGAACATCACCAACCATCGCACCCGCTACGCCGATCTCGATTTGCTGGTGCAGGCGGTGCGTGAGGCCGGCGCGCGTGCGACGCTGGTGAGTGTGAACGAATCATGAGGTGAGTGATGGACGGGACTCCCGTGCAGCGCCTAGCGATACTCGATCACGAAAAGGCCGACGCCCCCATCGACCTGATGGACGGCTTGCGCCACGCATCCAGCGGCGGAAAATCGCTGGTGGAGCAGGTGCTGGAGATCTGGCGGCTCGGCCACGGAATGGGGAAGCTGACGGCGCAGGAGTACTTCAGCTACCGACTCTACGATGATGCGTGCTTCAGCAAGGCCGCCAAGGCACGCTTTATCGGCAAAGCGGCGCAAGACCGGATTCTCCAGCGGTGCACCAACGCGGAGTGGGTGAGCACGGCGCACGACAAGCTCGTTTTCCACGCCCTCATGCGCGAGCATGATCTGCCGGTGCCGAGCATCCGCGCCACCTACCATCCGTACCGCACCCTTTGTGACGCCACATCGTTGCGCACGAAGGCGGAGCTGGCCGCGTACCTGCGCGAGGGCGCCGAGTGTCCGTTCTTCTCCAAGCCGTTCGACGGCATGTACAGCGTGGGGTCGGCGCGAGTGGAGGGCCGCGACCCCGCATCTGGCGAACTGGTCACGTACTCCGGCGTGCGTTGCTCCGTGGAGGAGTTTGCCGATGCGCTCGATCCCTACGCTTCGCGCGGGTACCTGTTCCAGGAGGTGAAGCATCCGCACGAGCGCATTGCGGACATCTGCGGCGACCGCCTGGCTACCATGCGCGTGGTGGTGATGGTGGGGAGCGACGGCCCCGAACTGTACCGCGCGGTCTGGAAGATTCCCGCGGGTGCCAACGCGAGCGACAACTTCTGGCGGCCGGGCAACCTGCTCGCCGGCATCGACACGAACACGGGCACGGTGGTGCGCGTGGTGACAGGCACCGGCCCGGCGCAGGTGAAGATGGAGCGGCACCCGGACACCGGCACCGCCATGGTGGGCTTCGTGATGCCGCACTGGGAGCAGGTGAAGGCGCTCTGTCTACGGGCGGCCACCGTGCTGTACGGCCTCACACTGCAGGCGTGGGACGTGGCAGTGTGCCAGGAAGGTCCGGTGCTGATCGAGGCGAACGTGGGTGGTGATTTCAACCTGCCGCAGATCGCCACGGGCGCGGGGCTGCTGGATGAGCGGTTCGAGCGGTATCTGGCTGACGCGAAGTACGAAGGGTAGCCGAGCTGTGGGACTAGCGATTCAGGAAGACATAGCAACGCTCTCGCCTTCCGTGCCGCGTGGCCGAGATCTCGCCTGGCGCCAGACTCTGGGCGAGCGGTGGCGGCTCGTTCTGGTTGTTCTCGCACTCCTGCTCATGGCCGGTGGCGCGCTCGCGCCATTGGCGGACCCCGATCTGCCAATGCATCTGGCCCTCGGGGAGTGGATCGTGCGGCACCACGCCGTACCGTTCCACGAGCCGTTCGCCTGGACGCGCGCGGGGGCTCCGTTCTATGCGTACTCCTGGGCGATGGATCTCCTCTATTACTGGGTCGGGGTGATCGCGGGCTCGTGGGGGCTGCGTGTGTTGTGGGGCGTCTTCATCGTGGCCTGTGCGGCCGTGATGCTGCCACTCGGCCGGGTGGTCGGGTGGCGCCCGTGGACCACGCTGGTTGTCGCGCTCCTGACCGTGGTCGTCGCGTTCAAGATCGTGCCAATGCTCAGACCGCAGAGCACACTGTTGATCGCTGTGCCCGTCGCGTGGGCCGCGGCGTACGCTATTCTGCGTGCCCCTCGCGTTCGCTGGGCGGTGGCCGCACTGGTGGCGGCGTCCGCACTAGCCGCCAACTCGCATTTGCTGTTCTTCCTCACTGCAGCGCCGTGGGTGCTCCTGTTCACCGAAACTGGCTGGCGTCCGCGCCGGGTGCTGGCGTTGGTGCTCGGAACGATGATCGGATGGCTGCTCAGCCCATACGTGCTCGTGTGGCCACAGGTGCTGCACCTGAACCTCGGCTACAACGCACTGCTCGTGCTGCCGTCGCCCATTCAGGAGTTCAAGGCGGGCTGGGTGGCGAGCGCAAACCTGGCGCAGTTGAAGTTGTTCGCTGTGGCCGCGCTTCTGGCGCTCCTGCCCTGGCTCGCGCCGAGCCGGCTTTCGGTGCGGCAATGCGTTGGCTTTGGAGCACTGTGGTTCGTCGGCCTGGTGGGCTTTGGCGTGGTGTTGCGCGCGCTGCTGGTCTGGTGGCTTCTTGCACTGCCGCTGGTCGGGTACGTGGTGGGGCGGCTTCCCGAGCCGTCCACGCCGCTCATTCGAAAGATTGACATGGCGCTCGTGTGTGTGTTCGCTGCCGCGCCGGCGCTGCTGGAAGCGAGGCCCTTTCTCACGTCGGCGAGCGACGCCGGTTGGCCCAACACCCGCCAGGTGGCACTGATACCGGGGAGCGATCAGGATTTGCTGGCGTCGTGGCTCGACTGTCACACGAGGCCGACAGCACACGGCCGGGTGTTCACCTGGTTCAACTTCGGCAGCTATCTCACGTGGCGGCTGCCAGACTATTCGGAGTCCGTGGACGGGCGCACGATCTTCCCCGACTCTGTGGCGAAGCCGGAAACATACAGCTACCTCGATCTGCAGCGGCCAGCATACGGCCCGTGGGCGTCGGCGGACGTAGCGATGCTCCGGCTGCGCCATGGAGCGGCGCCCATTCTGGATACGGCCAGCGGGTGGACACGCGTGGCAGTAACGAATACCAAGTTGGATCAGGCGGACAGCACCGCGCAGCGGGCAGATGCATCGGATAGCGAGAGCCGGCCGTCGATCGCGGCGGCGCTATGGGTAAGGGATGAGTGGTGGAAGGGGGCGGGGGACGGGCCCCTGCCGGCGCGGGCGGCAGTGCTCACGCGGGCCGAGGCGTGTGCGAGGGAGGACGCGCTGGGGCGGCATTGAGCGGACGCGCAGCAAGTCCGGCGTTTCCATCTACTCCGCCGCCCTCACCCACCGCACCACCTCCCGCAGCGTGGGCCGCTTCCCGTACATCAACAGCCCCGTCCGGTAGATCTTCGCCGCAATCCCCACCGCGATGTAGCACCCCGCCACGAGCGCGAGGAGCGAGAGCACGATGTCAAACGTCGGCAGCGAGAGCAGGCTCAGCCGCAGCGGCATCATGATCGGCGACGAGAAGGGGAACACCGAGAGAAAGCGCGCCAGCGCGCTCTCCGGCGCCATCATCACCGGCTGGATGAACACCGCGCTCATCACCAGCAGCATCGCCACCGGCAGCTGCACCTGCTGCGCCTCGTGCTCGGTGTTCACCATGGCCCCCACCGCGGCAAAGAGCGCCGAGTAGAACAGGTAGCCGAGCAGAAAGAAGACGATGAGCAGCACCGCCGCGCCCAGCCCCAGGTGCGGCAGCTCGAAGGGGAGCTGCGGCAGGCCGAGCGCATGAAGTATGGGGCGCCGCGCGTTCACGATCAGCATCGACGCCGCCACGGAGATGAGCAGCTGCGTGAGCCCCACGGCGCCTACCCCGATCACCTTCCCCCAGAGTAGCTTCGTGGCCGAGATGCTCGACACCACCACCTCGGCCACGTGGCTCTGCTTCTCCTCCACCACGCCGCGCAGCACGTTCTGCCCGTACAGGAAGATCGCGATGTAAAGCACGAACGCCACGATGAACGCGAAGATGCTGTTGACCGTCCCCGAGCCGCCGCGGCCCTTGTCGGTGATGCGGTCCGCGTCCAGCGTGAGCTTCAGCGTGCTGAGCGCCGCGGCCTGGCTGCGCTCCACACCCGCCCGCTCCAGCCGCAGCGCCATCAGCTGGTTCCGCACCGTGCGCTCCAGCGCATCCATGTCCACGGCGGAGCTGGCATTACGGCCGGCGTACTGCATGTGCAGCGAGGTGAGCACGTCGGGGCCGATGGCCAGGTAGCCCTCGACGCTGTTGTGCATCACCTCCTGTGTGGCCGTGCTCTCCGCCCTGGCCAGCGCGCCCGGCGCCACCGCCACCAGGTGTGTGAGCGACGTGTCTCCGAACAGCCCGCCGTTCAGCTCCTTCGCGATCCGCTGGCCAAGGCCGGAGTGCGAAGCATCCAGCACTAGGATGCGCGAGACGTCGGCGGATGGACGACCCCGCGTGTTGAACCAGACGGGCAGCAGCACGATGCCGCCAAAGAGGAGCGGCGCCAGAATGGTGGTGATGAGGAACCACTTGGTGCGCACCCGCTCCAGGTACTCGCGCTTGGCTACCGTCCAGAATTTATCCATTGCCGGTCAGCCCCTCTTCCACGGCGCCCGCGGCGCCCACCCGCTCCAGGAAGATCTGGTGCAACGAGGGTTGCACCAGCTCGAAACGCTGAATGCAGGCGCCGGCCGCCACCAGCCGGCTGAGGAGCTGCTGCGCGTCCGCGCCGGCCGCCAGCTCGATCTCGAAGGAATGGTTGGAGTCATCCATCCGATAGACGAGCGAGGGGTCGTTCAGGATCTCCGCCACGCCGTTGGTTGCCCCGCCGCCCAGATCGAGCGCCACGCGCCGGTCACCTGCCTCCGCCTTCACGGCGGACACCGGGCCATCCAGCACCTTCTCCCCATGCGCGATGATGCATACCGCATCGCACATTCGCTCGGCGTTCTCCATGAGGTGCGTGCTGAAGATCACCGTGCGCCCCTCGCGCTTGAGATCGACGACCGCGTCCTTGAGCGCCTGCGCGTTGATCGGGTCGAGGCCGCTGAACGGCTCGTCCAGTATCACCAGCTCGGGATCGTGCAGCAGCGTGCCGATGAACTGCACTTTCTGCTGCATTCCGCGCGAGAGCTCGTCCACCTTGGCCTCGCCCCAGTCCTTCTCGGGCGTCGTGAGCCCCAGCCGCTCCAGCCAGTCGGTGATGCGCGGGTCCGCCACTTTGCGACGCACGCCCTTGAGCTCGGCCAGAAAGCGCAGCACGCGCCGCACTTCCATCTTCTTGTAGAGTCCGCGCTCCTCGGGCAGGTACCCCACCCGGTCCAGCACGCCCTCCGAGGTATGGGGCTGTCCCAACACGGTGATGCTCCCGGAGTCGGGCGCGATGATGTTGAGGAGCATCCGGATGGTGGTGGTCTTGCCGGCGCCGTTGGGGCCGAGGAGGCCGTACACCGTGCCGCGCGGCACGGTGAGCGACAGGTCGCGCACCGCCTGATGCGTGGCGAACTGCTTGGCGATGTTCCGGATCTGAACCGCGGGCTCCGCCATGACTATGGGCTCGGGTGGGCGTGCGAAGGGTGGGGGCGCACCGGGAGGGCCTCGCGCTGGCAGGCGATGACAGACGGCTGAGACGCGCGTCACGTAAAGTCGCGCGGTGGGGGCGGGGGCGCAATAGTGGCCGCTCGGTGGGGATGCACCGCTGATTACACCACGGAGACACGGAGGGCGCGGAGAACGACCGAGGGGGAGCGCCCGACGTTCACTCGGGTATACTTTAATAAGGCATACCTGAATGAATCCGCCGCGCCGGTGCCAGCTGCACTCGCGCCCGCAATCCCGCGGCGAAGAAGGAGGAGGGACCGCCATGCCGCATACCTCGCTCGCGCTCCTGTCACCAGCCGTGTTCCTGGCGACGCTCGCGGCCGCCGCGCCGCTCGCGGCGCAGGCGCACCCCGGTGCGGGCAAACTCCCGGTGGTGATCCGCGGCCAGCCGGTCGCCGCGCCGTCCAGCTCCCTCCCGCGCATCCAGACTGCGCGTCCGCGCCATCACACGGCGCCATTCGGCCACCACGGTTTCTCCAACCCCCGCTTCCCGGGCCACGGCTTCGCCAATCTCCCGCGCTGTCAGCGCGCCGCGTTCGTCACCGGGTTCTGCTCCTTCTCCCACCGCCGGCGGCCGGCGGTCTTCTTCGCCGTCCCCTTCTACGTTCCCTACTACATCCCCTATCCAGTGAGCGATGAGTTGCAGGGGACGGAGCCGCAGGGGATCACCCCGCACATCATCGAGGTGAATCCGGGTCCCTCGCATGGCGCCGCCGAGCAGCTCGACATCGAGCATCCGGACGAGGGGATCGTGCGGCTGACGCGCCCGGCGGACGGGCGCACACTCGAGGAAGTACAGTTCTTCGTGGCGGACAGCAGCCACCGCGCGCTCACCACGCAGACGGTGCGCGAGGCGCCGTACACGGCGCTCTTCGATGTGTCGCCGCGCGTGGCCTATGTAGGCGCGACGGTCGTGTACGCCGACGGCGTCAGGGTGACCACCGAGCTTCCCTACCGGCACGGCGGATCCTGAGCCGGCGCAGCGCGGGCGCGGGCTCCGCGGCGCCGCTTGCACGGTACGGTGCGTGCCTCGATATTGGGCGTTATTCCTTGGCGGTAATAACGCTTATCGCTCACCACGGTTCTCGTGCACATTCGCTCCATCCCGCCGTGCGCCCGCGCTCGGCTCGGCGCGCTGCTGCTCGCCGGTACGGCCGCTGCCGCCGCGCCGCTCCACGCCCAGGTGCCGCTCGCACCGTCGCCTGTGCTCAACCTCGGACACCTCGCCGTCACGCCGGCGTGGAGCGGCTACATCGCCGGCCGGCAGACCAGGCGGCGCGACTCCACCACCTTCTCCCTCAGCCGCATCCGGCTCACCATGCAGGACCGCGTACTTCCCTCCATTGCGGTGCGCGTGCAGGGGGGCATCTCGAACAGCGGCATCGGCGGCAGCGCCGCATCGGTGGGACGGTTCGCGTTCAGCGACGCCTACGTGCAGTATTCGCCAACCAGTGACAACGCCGGCATCCGCGCGTTGCGCCCCTCGGTCATCGTGGGTCAGTTCAAGATGCCGTTCAGCCTCGAGTATCTCACCCCGTACTCGCATCTCGAGACGGTGCAGCGCTCGCAGGCGGTGAACGACATCGGGATCAAGCGCGACATCGGCGTCATGGGGCAGCTGCATCTCGCGCGCTACGCCATTCTGGATGCCGCGCTCGCAAATGGGAGCGGCTCCAACACCACCAGCAACCCGGACGGCCAGGAGCTGGCCATGGGGCGCCTGACCGTGCTTCCCCTCCCGTACCTTGCCCTGGCCGCCAAATGGGCGGGGCAGGGCGCCGACCATCACTGGGGCTACGATGCGCGGCTCATGACGCACGGTGCCGTGGTGGAGGGAGAGGTCATCCAGCGCCGGCACCCGGCGGACGGCGGCGAGGCGACGGGGAGCGGCGGCTACACGCTTGCCTCGTACACGCTGCTTTCCTGGCTCCAGCCGGTGCTCAAGTGGGAGCGTCTGGATGAGAATGCCGATGAAGTGGGCGGCGGCGCCAGCACACGCTCCACCTGGATGACCTACGGCATGAACGTCGTGGCGCCGCACGACCGGGTGCGACTGCAACTGGACTGGGTGGTGAAATCCGATCATCCTGTAGACCATGCCAACGAGCTCCTGGCGCAAGTCCTCGCCATCTTCTGAGCCACCCGCGGTCGCGGGCGGCGCGGGCGAGAGCGATCAGCCCGCTGCCAGCCGTCCCCGCCGGCGTACCTGTCCCGGCGCCGCCCGCTGGCGCGGCGATCTGCGCGCCCGCGCGGTGCTGATCGTCGATTCGAACGGCGAGACCGTGCTCGGCCCCCGCTTCATTCGCCTGCTCGAGGAGATCGACCGCGCGGGCTCCGTGCGCCAGGCCGCCCTGCATCTCGGGCTCGGCTATCGCCACGCCCTCGCCTGGATCGGGCGCGCCGAGCAGGTGCTCGGCCGCGCGCTCGTGGTGCGGCAGGCGGGCGGCGTGGCCGGCGGCGGGTCGGGACTCACCGCCCAGGGAGCGGATCTCATCCGGCGCTACCGGCGCGTGGCAAGCGTGCTCGGCAGGGTGGTGGAGCGCGCCGAGCACGAGATTCTGGACGTCCCGTGAGGTGCGACCGCACGGGGAGGCGCAACCCGCTACGCTGTGGTGAATCACGTTGTGACGAACACATTGAATCGAAACCGAAACCGCTGATGGCCCACTTCCAGCTCCGATGCCGGCCGGCATCGCTCGCGCTCCTCTCGGCGTGCCTCCTCGTGGCTGTCGGCTGTTCCGGTCATGAGTCCGGGGAGCAGGGCGGGGGAGGGAGCGCGTCATCGGCCGCGCCCGCCTCCACCATCATTGCTTACAACGCCGGCAGCCTGGCGCTCCCCATCCGCGCCGCCCTGGATACCTTCGCGACGATGCACCACGTGAAGACGGAGCAGGAGAACGCGGGAAGCCTCGCGACGGCGCGCAAGCTCACCGATCTGCACAAGATTCCCGACATCATCGCGCTGGCGGACTACGAGGTGTTCCCCGAGCTGCTCATGCCGGGCCAGATGCACTGGTACGTGCGCTTCGCGCGCAACCGGATGGTGATCGCGTACACGGACCAGTCCCACTACGCCGGGGAGATCGACGCCGGCAACTGGTGGAAGATCATGCAGCGCAAGGGCGTGCAGGTGGGGCGCTCCGATCCCAACACCGATCCCAACGGCTATCGCACGCTCCTCACGCTCCATCTGGCGGAGCGCTACTACAAGCAACCGGGATTGTACCAGCGCCTGCTCGCCGCCGCGCCGCCGCGCAACATGCGTCCCGCGGAAGTGGACCTGGTAGGACTCGTGCAGACCGGCGATCTGGATTACATCTGGTCGTACGAGTCGATCGCGCAGGCGGCGAAGCTCCATTACATCACCCTGCCGGCCGCGATCGACCTGAGCGACCCGGCGGACTCGGCGGACTACGCGCGGGCAACGGTCCGCGTGCGCGGAAAGGGCGTGGGTGATACCATTACGGTGCACGGGCAGCCGATCGTGTATGGCGTGTCCATTCCCACGCAGGCGCCGCATCGGGCGTTGGCCGAGCAGTTTCTGGCGTGGATGCTCTCGAGCGATGGACAGCGTGTGCTGCGCGCCGCGAAGCTCGACGTTCTGGAGCACCCCGTGCTGGTGGGCACCGACGCGCCGAGCGCCATAGCGGCGGTGACGACGGCGTCGCCGGCGCCTGCGGCCGCCCCGAACCCGCACTGAACCGACCGGAGCGTCGCGTGGCGACAGCGGCCAGGCCGCACGAGCAGCAGATGCCAGGCTTCAGGGGAGCGAACCGGATGGCGAGCCTCGTGGCCGCC
This sequence comes from Gemmatimonadaceae bacterium, assembly GCA_036278935.1. GTDB lineage: Bacteria > Gemmatimonadota > Gemmatimonadetes > Gemmatimonadales > Gemmatimonadaceae > DASSNR01. The sequence goes on along the minus strand of DASUKA010000066.1, from coordinate 5,511 downwards.
GTTGCCGGCTCGCTCTTTCTGCTCTTCCTCTTCGTGCCGGTGGCCAGACTCGTGGTATCGGGCGGCGCCACCGGCGCGCACCGGCTGTTCACCGACACGGAGCTCAGGCGCTCGCTCTGGCTCACCGCCGTCACGGCCACGGTGGCCACGGTGCTGGGGGTGATCGGCGGAACGCCGCTCGCGTACCTGCTCGCGCGGCGCGCCTTCCGCGGGCGCGCCATCCTGGCGGCGATCATCGACCTGCCGATCCTCATTCCGCACCCGGTGGCCGGTATCGCGCTGCTGCTGGTGCTCGGGCGGCAGAGCGTGGTGGGGCATGCCGCGCTCCAGTTCGGACTGCGTGTGGTAGGGTCGGCGGGCGGGATAGTGGCCGCGATGCTCTTCGTGTCGGCGCCGCTGTACGTGAGCGCGGCGCGCGAGGCGTTCGCGCTGGTGGATGTGCGCTACGAGGCGGTGGGACGCACGCTGGGCGACACGGCGTGGCGTGCCTTTCGCCGGGTGACGCTCCCGCTCTCGCTGCGCGGGCTCATCGGCGCCGCGGTGGTGATGTGGGCGCGGGCGGTGGCCGAGTTCGGCGCGGTGGTGGTGCTGGCGTACAACCCCAAGGTGGTGAGCGTGTTGAGCTACGACCGCTTCACCAGCTTCGGGCTCACCGAGGCGCTCCCCGTGGCGGCGGTGCTCGCGATTCTCGCGCTCATTCCGCTCACCCTGCTGCGCGCGCTGCGCCCGGGACGCGGCGCGGGGGGCGAGCTGTGATCGAGATCGACGCGCTCGGCGCGCGGGCCGGCGGCTTTGCGCTGCGGGATGTGAGCTTCACCATCCCACACGGGAGCTACGGGGTGGTGATCGGTCCGGCGGGCTCGGGGAAGACGACACTGCTGGAGACAATCGCGGGGATCCGCGCGCAGACGGCGGGCATGCTGCGCCTGGACGGGCGCGACATGCACGGCGTGCCGCCGGAGGGGCGGCACGTGGGCTTCGTCTACCAGCACGGGCTGCTCTTTCCGCACCTCTCCGTGGAGCAGAACATCGCGTACGGCGCCGCGTCGGCCGATGCGGCGGACGAGGCGGCGCGGCGCGTCGGGGCGCGGGAGCTGTATGGGAGAAACGTGCGAGCGCTGAGCGGCGGGGAGCGGCAGGTGGTGGCGATGGCGCGCGCGCTTGCCGCCGAGCCCTCCGTGTTGCTGCTGGACGAGCCCTTCAGCGCGCTCGACCCGCGCCGGCGCACGACGGTGCGGCGCGAGGTGCGCGCGCTCCATCGCGAGCGCGGGATGACGGTGCTGCAGGTGACGCACGACTTCACGGAGGCGGGTCTGCTGGGCGACGTGGCCGTGCTGCTGGACGGCGGGCGCGTGCTGCAGCACGGGCCGCCGGAGGAGGTCTTCCGCCACCCCGCCTCGCCCTACATCGCCGAGTTTCTTGGCGCGGAGAACGTATTCGCGGGCGAGGTGCGCATCCTGAGCGACGTGGAGCCGGACTGGTTGGAAGGCGTGCCGGCGCCGCTCTCGGAGGGGCATCACGCGATCGAGTTCTGCACCGGCGCGCTGCGCATCTACACGGTGGGTGATGCGCCGCCGGGCGCGGGCTACGCCGTCATCCGCGCCGAGGAGGTGCTGCTCGCGCCGCGCCCGCAGCGCACCTCCGCGCGCAACCAGTATGCGGGGCGCATCACGGAGCTGGACACGCTGGGCGCCCTCACGCGGGTGACGGTGGATGTGAACGGGACGCCGCTCGTGGCGGCGCTCACCACGCGCTCGGCGCAGGAGCTCTCATTGGCGCCGGGTCAGGAGGTGTACGCATCGTTCAAGGCGATGGGGGTGCATCTCTGCTGAGACGAGGGAAAAGGGGACAGGGAGCGGGGAAGAGCATGGTGATGGGAGACCGGGGGCGGAGCGGCGCAGCCGTGGCATGCGTGGTGCAAATGTTTACGAACAGCCGATGCTGACGACACCTGTTCGACCCGGACTTGCCCCCCCCGGCACACTGGCCGCCCTCGCCACCATTGCCACCATCGCTGCGCTGGCGATGTCGAGCCAGCCCGCGGCCGCGCAGGACACGCCGGTGCGGGATACCGCGGGAGTGCGGGACACGACAGCATTGCGGGATACGACCAGCGACCTGGCCGCCTGCACCGGCCAGGTCGTTTCGGCCATCGTCGTGGACCCGGAGCCGCCCGGCATGTTGGGCGATGACGCACCGTGGTGGCGCCGGGCCGTGGTGAACGGTGTCCTCCAGCACGTGACCACCAAAGACGGTGTCATCCGCGATCTGCTGCGGCTGAAGGTCGGCGAGCCGTGCACCGAGCTGGAGCGATCGGAGTCGGAGCGCATCCTGCGCGCGCAACCCTTCATTGCCACCGCGAGCGTGCGTGCCCTGCCCGAGAGCGGGGGGCGGGTGACGATCCTCGTGCGCACGGTGGATGAGATTCCGGCGCAGCTGGGTGGCGCCATGCGCGGGAGCGGGATCTCGGCGGTCACGCTCGGCAACACCAACGTGCTCGGCTATGGCATGGCGCTGGATGCGGGGTGGCAGCAGGGCTTCGCCTTTCGCGATGGCATGAGCGCGCACTTCACCGATTATCACGCGTTGCACGGTCCGTACACCTTCGCTATTGGGGGGCGCCGCGCGCCACTCGGGAGCGACTTTTCCACCAGTCTGGCCGAGCCGTTTCTCACCAACCTGCAGCACACGGCGTGGCACGTGGGGTACAGCGACCGGCACGGCTACATGTCCTTTCTGCGGCCAGGCGATGAGCACAATGTCTCGCTGGGGCTCCGCCGCACCCTCTGGGATGTGGGCGGCATGGTGCGGGTGGGCCCGCCATCGCGCCGGGTCTTCATTGGCGCGTTGGCCACGCACGAGCGTTCGGGCCCCGCGGCCGCGGGCGTGATCATCACGCGCGAGGGGATGGAGCCCGATACCACGGGCGTGCTCGATGCGCGCTACGGCTCGTACGAGAGCACGCGGCTGGGCGCGCTGCTGGGCGTGCGCCTGGTGTCGTTCATGCCGGTGCACGGCTTCGATGCGCTGGATGCCACGCAGGATCTGGCGAAGGGCGTGCAACTGGGGCTCATCGCCGCGCGCGGCGTGCGCGCCTTCGGCGGCGACGGGAGCGCGGACTTCTTCTCAGGTGACCTCTACGGTGGCACCGGCACGCCGGAGTCCTTCCTGGGCGCCCGGACGGAAGTCGAGGGACAGCGAAGCCGTGGCACCGGCCGGTGGAATGCCATCGTGGCCAGCGGGCGGCTGGCCTGGTACCTCAAGTCCTCCGAGGCGGAGACCTTCATTGCGAGCGGAGAGTTCAGCGGCGCCTGGCGCACGACGCTTCCCTTCGAGCTCGCGCTGGGCGATCCGGAAGGGGGCGTGCGCGGATACATCGATTCGCGCATCGCTGGCTCGCGCCGTCTGGTCTTTCGCGCCGAGAACCGGTGGCGCCTCGGCACGCTCACGAAGTTCGTGCGGCTGGGTGTGGCGGGCTTTGCGGACATGGGCTCCGTGTGGGCCGGCGGCGTGCCCTTCGGCCAGACCAGCGGGATGAAGGGGAGCGTTGGCGTGGGACTGCTGGCCGCCATCCCCCAGCACTCGCGTCAGCTGCTGCGACTGGATCTCGCGGTTCCGGTGACGCCTGGTGCGGGCGGTTCCTGGGAGATTCGCTTCTCGGTTGTGAACGGAACGCGCACCTTCTGGCGCGAGCCGACCGACATCGGGCGAGCGCGATCGGAGACGGGTCCGGCGAGCATCCTCAGTTGGCCGTGATGAGGGTCAGGCCGGGGTCAGGTCTTGAATCGTGCGCCCACACGGTTCATGACCTGACCCCGGCCCGCCCTTCCCCGCGGTGGGCCAGGCGAAGGCAATACGACGTCAGCACGGCGAGCGGATAGATGGCGAAGAGGAGCAGGAGCGGCTCCACCGGGGCGCGGTAGCGCGGGAAGTAGGGGATCGCCAGGACGTAGGGGATGCTGTAGGTCAGCACCAGGAGCAGCAGCGCTCGCGGGCCCGGGCGCCGCAGCGTCAGCACGATGCCGGCGAGCGCGAGCAGCGCGAGCAGGCGCACGTACGGCCGCCAACCTGTGTAGAAGAAGGCCAGCGCCTTGTCGGCGGTGAGCGTGGCGAAGAGGCGGGGATGGGCCGCGGCGAAGGATTCGGCGTGGTGCAGATACACCCGGTCGCGCTCCGCCTCATTCATACGGTCGTAGCCGGGCGGCGCGTCCTGCCGCACGCATTCGTCGGCCATCGCGTACATCGCCTTCTGCCCGCCATTGCTCCGCGCCCGTTCCACGGCCGCCAGTCCGTTCACGGCGGTAAAGGGCGGAGGCGCCGCGCCGCATACATGGAGCCCGGGCGTGAACGTCTCCGCCAGCAGGGGGTTGCCGCTGAGGGCGATCTCGCCGAACCCATCGTGGTCGACGACGAGCTGGTGGAAGGTGAGGAAATTCCGGATTACCCAGGGGCTGATGACCACGGCGGCCGCGGCGGGGACGATGACCGCGGCCCTCCAGGCCATGCGCCCTCGGCCACGCGGCGCGAGTAGAATGAGCAGCACCGCGACGGGGATGAACAGGAGCGTCGCGCCGCTCGCCAGCAGACATCCTCCCAGTACGGCCCCGAGCAGGAGGGCGCGGCGCCAGGAGATGGCGCGCAGGCACCAGAGCGTTGCGCACGCCGCCGTGGTCACGGCCAGGCCGGCCAGCGTCGCCGAGGTCAGCGTGCCGAAGGCGAGGCGCACCACGTGCGGTTCCAGAAGGAGAATGAGGCTGGCGATCATCCCGGTGCGCCATTCGAACACCGCTCTGCCGAGTAGAAAGACCAGCACCGCGGTCGCCAGGAGAAAGGCGGCCTGGCATGCGACCACGAGGAAGCGTCCCCAGTAGGCTCCGGCGCTCACGCTGGCGCCGGCGATGAGGAGCGGTTGCAGCGGCGACTCCCATGCGGTGGGGAAGTAGTGCTGCGCGCCGCGGGCGGCTGTCCAGGGATCCGGATCCGGCGTGGTTGACCTGGAGAAGAGCCAGCGGTACCTCGCCGCAAAGCTGAAACCGTGCCCGGTCGCCAGACTCTGCGCGATCTCCTCCTGCTCCCACCCTCTGGCACTCTGCCATGCGTATCGGTTGTTCCAGCCATCCCAGACGAGAATGGCCAGGAGGAGCGCGATCCAGATCAGCGTGGCGCGCCGCGCGGCGGTCTGGTGGGCGGTGGGGTCAGGTCTTGCAGCGATGGGGGCAGGTCTTGAACCGTGACTCACGGTTCAAGACCTGCCCCCATCGCCCCATCACTCAGCGCGCGGGCGAGGGCCTCCCATGGGAGCAGTGCGCATGGGATGCGGGCCGGCACGCGGGACACGCCCGAGAGCGCCCGCAGGTCGCCGAGCTCCGCGTCGCCGGCCGTGCCCGCATCGGCCTGCGCCTCGCCTCGGACCATCCGGGCAAACCGGCCGGCGAGCGCGTCGATCTCCTGGCGCGACTTGCCGGCCACGCACTCCGTCATCATCGAGGCCGTGGCCAGCGCGATGGAGCA
>DASUKA010000065.1:0-11449 GCA_036278935.1 Gemmatimonadaceae bacterium | reverse complement strand
CACCAGGAGCTGAACTTCATCCGGGGCGAAGGGTTCAGCAGTCCGGATTTCCATTACGTGCGCGATGCCGCGAGCGTGGTGGAGTACGATGGCATTCCGTTCGACCACAACCTCGTCTCGTACTTCGCGCGCGCCAACTATTCGTGGCAGGACCGATACCTGCTCTCCGGCAGCATCCGCGCGGACGGTTCCTCGCGCTTCGGTCCCAACAATCGCTATGGCGTCTTCCCCGCGATCTCGGCCGGCTGGGTGATCAGCAAGGAGCCCTTCATGGGCAATTTCGAAGATCGCTTCGGCATGCTCAAGCTGCGCGGGAGCTTCGGCATCACCGGCAACCAGAGCATCCCGAACTACGCCTACCTCGGCACCTACGGCAGCGCGAACTACGGCACCGCGCCCGGCACGTCGCCGGATCAGTTCGGGAACCCCAACCTCAAGTGGGAGTCCACGAAAGAGTGGGATGCCGGTCTCGACTGGTACCCGTTCGGCGGCCGCGTGAGTGTGATTGCCGACTACTACCACAAGATGACGTCGAATCTGCTCGTGCAGCGGCCGATCCCCGCCACCACCGGGTTCACCGAGTACTGGGACAACATCGGGAACGTGCTGAACCGCGGCTTCGAGCTTGGCATCAACACGGTGAACATCCAGCCGAGTACGGCGCGCGGGTTCTCGTGGAGCACGGACTTCAACATCTCGACGAATCACAACGAGGTCACGAAGCTCTACCAGAATCAGCCAATTCCGGGCACCAATTTCCGCGATATCAATCATGTGGCGGTCGGCCAGCCGCTCGGCGAGTTCTACGTGCTGCACTTCAAGGGCGTGGACCCGCAAACGGGCGACGCGATGTTCTCGGACACCGCCGTGAATGCGGGCAATCCGCAGCCGGCGCTCTGGGGCGGGCTGGGGAATACGATCGGCTGGAAGGGCGTCCAGCTGCACGCCTTCCTGCAGTTCAGCCAGGGCGCGAAGATCTTCAACTTGATGCGCCTCTTCGCCGACGATGGCGGATGTGCGTGGGACAACAAGTTCACCTACGCACTCAACCGCTGGCAGCATCCGGGCGACGTGACCAACGAGCCGCGCGCGAGCTACGACTGCGACTCCGGCGCCGATCAGCTCTCCGACCGCTTCATCGAGGACGGATCGTACATCCGGCTTCAGGAGGTCACGCTGAGCTGGCTCCTCCCCGCGCGCCTCATCTCGTTCGCCAATCTGGAGAACACCAAGCTGTACGTGTCCGTGCACAATCTGCACACATTCACGCACTACTCGGGGTTCGATCCGGATGTGAACAGCAACGGCTCCTCGGACAACATCGACCTGGGCACCGATTACTACGCCTATCCTCGTGCGCGCACGATTTCCGTGGGGATCACGAGCTCGTGGTAACCCCGGCCTCCGCCCTTCCCGACTTCTCATTGAGGATGATTCCCGCCATGCGCATCCGCCTTCTTGCTCCGGTGCTGCTGGTCGCGGCCGTCGCGTGCAGCAGCCCCCTGGACGTCACGCCGTACGGATCCATTCCGGAATCCACCGCGATCACCGACGCGGTGAGCGCGCAGGCCGCGCTCACTGGCGCCTACCACGGTCTGCAGAGCCTGTCGTCGTACGGGGAGGAGCTCGTCGAGATGGGCGATCTCTCCGCCGACAACGCCGAGATGAGCGGCACGTACACCTCGTACCGCGAGGCCGACGACAACGATCTCCAGACCAACAACTCCACCGTGCTGGACCTGTGGACCGCGGCGTACGATGAGATCAACCGCGCGAACGAGCTCATCGCCAAGGTGCCCGCCATCACGACGCTCGATGACACGGAGAAGCATGAGATCCTGGGCGAAGCTCACTTTCTGCGCGCGCTGAGCTATCACAACCTGGTGAAGTACTTCGGCGCCGTGCCGCTGCGGCTCACCCCGGCCACCTCGCTCAGCGACGCGAGCAGCGTGACCCGCGCACCGGTGGCGGATGTCTACGCGCAGATTCTCGCGGACCTCGATTCCGCGCAGGCCGGTATCACCAACACGTCGGAGACCACGCGTGCGTCGATGGGCGCGGTGCAGGCGCTGCGCGCGCGCGTCCTGCTGTACATGGGCAACTGGGCCGGCGCGCAGGCGGCGGCGCAGGCGGTGGAGGACATGGGCTACACGCTGGCCACCAACTACTCGGATCTCTTCTCGGCCACGGGCAACGCGACACCGGAGGACATCTTCCGCATCGTCTTCACGCCGCAGCAAGAGAGCTTCCTTTCGTACGACTACTACACGCGAGGGCTGGGCGGCGTGTATGAGTTGGCACCGACAACGGACCTCATGCACGACTACGATCCCGCCTTCAACCCCGACAGCAGCATCGACCAGTACAACCCCACGGACCTGCGCGGCCAGTGGAACATCAGCATCGACGGCAGCCGCGTATTCGGGAGCAAGTACCGGTCGATCACCGGCACCGAGTACCAGCACGTGATTCGCTTTGCGGAGGTGATCCTGATCAAAGCGGAAGCGCTCGCGCGGCAGGGGCAACTCGCCCCGGCCGTGGACGAGTACAACCGGGTGCGTGTGCGGGCCGGCCTGCCGCCGGACACCCTCGGCACGACGGTCATCGACTCGTCGGGCGCCGTGCTCGCCACACAGGCCCAGGTGATCGCTCGCATCCTGAACGAGCGGCGGCTGGAGCTGGCGTTCGAGGGCGACCGGTGGCCCGATCTGATCCGCACGGGGCTCGCAACCTCGGTGCTCGGTATCACGGCCGACCAGGAGCTCTACCCGATACCGCAGCGGGAGATCGACGTCACCCCGGGGCTCACGCAGAATCCGGGGTACGGTAGCAAGTAGCGACCTGTACCATGTCCGGAATGGAACACGCCCTCCGGCACCATGGTGCCGGAGGGCGTGTTGTGCAGCGTTGCGGCCAGCAGCGTGTTACGGCTTCTGCCCGTGCGGCTGGTCGAAGTGCATCTGGAAGTTGCCGATGTTCAGGTTCTGGAGCGGAACCTGGAGCGCGACGCCCGAGCTCGTGGTCCCGCCGTTGTAGATGGTGAGCTCGATCATGTCACCGCTTCCCGGCTCGCCGTGATCCTGGAAGTTGAAGGTGATGAGGGAGCCGCCCACGCCATCGAGCGAACCGAACGCGGTGCCCTCGAACGTGTCGATGGGCGAGGCCGGCGGTGGCGCATCGTTGTCCTGGTTCGAGCAGCTCGCCGTGGTGATCGGCTTGGTCAGGTGCCACTGGTGACCCGTCCAGTTCACCTCGAGGTTGTTCGACAGCGTGATGTCGCAGTGCAGGGTGAGGCCCAGCGTAACCGGAACCTCGGACCCGCCCGCGGTCCCCGTGGCCTTCACACCGCCACCCGTCATGCGGCCTTGCAGCAGTTCCGGCGCGGGCGTGAACTCGGTGGTCGCCGACCGGATGGTGTAGTCGTCCTTGCCGATTTGCGACGTCCCATCCTTCTCGAACTTGATCTGGAGACAGGCAGCTGGCAGGTTGATCGGAATGTCCACGATCGAGTTGTTCGAGCCGTCGCCGGTAGCCTCGATCGGGGTGCCGAACGACATGCCACAATCGGTGGAAATGGAGTAGACGTACCCTTCACCATCCTGCACCGAACCCAGGCTGATCGAAGTCACGATCGAGCCGGTAGGCTGCACCCCGTCGAAGTTCAGGATGAGGGTGCCCGGCCCGGTATCGCCAACCTCGTCGCCCTGGTCTCCGGTGCCCGCGAAGACGGTGCACGTTGCACCGCCCACCGTCTGGCAGATACCGAGCCCGCGCTCCGTTTCGTCAAGCGGCAAGTCGCCGCCCTTGACGGTGACGTGCTGGCTAGTGAGGGTCGTGAACGCCACGATCGCGCCAAGGTCGGTCTGCGGGACGACCACGCTCGGTCCCGCGTCCACTGGTCCGGGCTGTCCGGAGATGAGGATGTCCGCGAAATCCCAGAGCGTAGATACGCTGGTTGCGTCGAGCGGCGTGATTTCGGTGAACGACGGGGACTGTGGTGATGGCGCCACTGCTGACGGGGACTGATCGCTGCACGCCGCCAGGACGCCAGCGACGAGCAACGCGGTACAGCCGGTTATGAGCCGGTTGCGCGACACGAACATGGAGACCTCCAGGTCTTTCAAGTTGGAGAGGGAAATTCGCCGAGACGGAACGGCCGCACGCACGTTCCATTCCCTGCACCCGCGACTGATTCCCAAATTGTAAGCCGCTCTCGCACAAGGAGTTGACCTGCGACCAAGAACCCTCTTGCAATCTGCAAAATGTGTCCATCGTTGATGGCGCACGACAATGCGGATGCTGCGCCGCCGCAGAGCAGCAGCAGTTATGTGGCCCCGCACGGCGCCTCCGTCGCGCTCCTGCGCCGCTGACCGCGCCCGCGGGCGCTTCTCCAACTCCTCCGATCGAGCAGCAGGGCCGCTGCAGCCCATCCTGAGCGGGTCATCTGCCGCCGGGACAGCAAAACCGCCGCATCTCCTCTGCACTATTGACCTGTAGCACCGCCACACCATATGATCCGCGCTGCGATGTCGCATGATCCTTCAGAACGGAGCCTCCGCTGACCGACGCTGCTGCCGGCGCGCAACATGGCGGCGCCTCGCGCACGTGCGGGGCGCCGCTCGCAATGGAGAACAGATCCGCATCTCGATGGGGCACTCGGCTGCCGGAGCGGCTCGCACAGCATCACCCGCGCCGCCTCGGCCCATCGTGAACGACTCGCGCTTCAATGCGGCCGCGCGAGGTGCCCTTCTCTCGGCACTCGCCACCACGCCGCACGACCTGCTCGTGATCGGCGGCGGGATCACCGGTGCCGGCATCGCCCGCGATGCCGCCATGCGCGGACTCACGGTCGCCCTGGTCGAGCGTGACGACTTTGCCAGTGGAACCTCCAGCCGATCCTCGCGCCTGGTCCATGGCGGGCTGCGCTATCTGGAGCAGGGCGCACTGCATCTCGTTTTCGAGGCCAGCCGCGAGAGGCAGGTGCTGCGGCATATCGCGCCGCACCTCGTGCAACCGCTGCGCTTCATCTGGCCCGTCTATGCCAAGGCGCGGATCCCACGCTGGAAACTGGGCGCGGGCCTCTGGGTGTACGATGCGCTCGCCCTCTTTCGCAACATTGCCCGCCACCACCGTCTGAGCGCGCGCGCGGTGGGCACCGCCGAGCCGGCGCTGCGCGAGCACGGGCTCCGCGGCGGCTTCTCGTACTACGACGCCCACACGGACGACATTCGTCTCACGCTCGCCAACGCGCGCGCCGCCGCTGAAGCGGGCGCCGTGGTGCTGAACCATGTGGAGGTCCGGCAGCTCGTGATGGAGGGCGGGGCCGTGAGCGGCGCGGTCGCCGTGGACACGCTGAGCGGGAACAGGATCACGGTCGCCGCGCGCAGCGTGGTGAACGCCACCGGTCCGTGGTCCACCCTCGTCAGCCGGATGGCGCGCCCCGAGGCACCCGAGATGGTGCACGGCACCAAGGGGGTGCACATCGCCGTGCCGCGTGGGCGGATCGCCAATCGCGGCGCGCTCACATTGCTCTCCCCCATCGACGGGCGCGTGATGTTCATCCTCCCCGCCGGCGCCCACACCATCATCGGGACCACGGACACCGAGTACCCCGGCCCTGCCGAGTCCGTGCACGCCGCCAGGCAGGACGTCACCTACCTGCTGCGGTCGGCCAACGCCTTCTTTCCCGGCGCACATCTCGGGCGCGCCGATGTGGTGAGCGCATGGGCGGGGGTGCGGCCGCTGGCCGAGAGCGGCTCCAGCACGCCGGACCGCATCTCACGCGAGCATCGACTCACGTGGACGGCGCCAGGCCTGCTCACGATCACGGGGGGCAAGCTGACGACCTACCGGGTGATGGCCGCGCAGGTGGTGGACGCGGTAGCGCAGGCACTCGGCGTCACGGGCCATGGCGCTCCCACGGATCATGTGCCGCTCCCCGGCGGCGCGATTGCCTCGCTGGATGCGGAGCTGGCGGAGGCACGCGCGCAGATCAGCAGGCCGGCGCTGGCGGACCACCTGGTGGCCCGTTATGGAAGCGAGTGGCGCGCGGTGTGGGCGATTGTCGAGGCGAAGGGCGCCCTGGCGGCGTCCGTCGTCCCATCGCTCACGGACATCGCGGCCGAGCTGGTGTACGCCGTGGAGCAGGAGATGGCGCTCACGCTCGCGGACCTGCTCATCCGTCGCCTGCACATCGCCTTCGAGACGCACGACCACGGTCTGGCCGCCGCACCCGCCGCCGCCCGCGTCGTGGCGCCCCTCCTCGGCTGGAGCGCGAAGCACATCGATGCCGAGCTCGCGCGGTACCAGCAGGAGGTTGCGGTGTTGTTCAAGGTGGAGTGAGGGGCAGGCCGACCCCTACTCTACGGCGCTCTCGTGGATAGTGGCGAGCTCCATGACCTTGAGGTGGCGCGTCATGGTGGGCAGCTTGAGGGCGACTTTGTCGCCGACGCCCTTGCCGAGCAGAGCGCGGCCAATGGGCGACGCCATGGTGACGTGTCCCTCCTCGAAGTCCATGGCATCGCCAAAGACGAGATAGTAGACCTCGGTTGCCCCGGTCTTCGCATCCTTCACGACCACGCGCGAGCCGAGGCCCACCTTGTCGGCCGGAATCTGGCTGACATCGATCTGCGAGAGCTTGCTCAGTCGCTGGCGGAGCTGCCCCAAGCGCGCCTGCACGAACTGCTGTCGCTCGAGGGCCGCCTTGTACTCGCTGTTTTCACGCAGGTCCCCGAGCTCCACCGCTTTGCGGATCTCATTGGGGAGCGTAACGTTGAGCTCGTGCTGGAGCGCGTTGACCTCATCCTCCAGCTTGCGCTTCAGTTCTTCGATCATCGTCGGGTGTATACCGCATAAAAGTGGAGCGCCCGGCCTGCAATGGGCCGGGCGCCTATAGACAAGCGACTCCCACCGCCCTGACTAGCTCGATGTCCCGTGCACGCCACCTCTCGAGCGGCGCACCAGGTCCGACCATTCATTGGAGCAATCCGTGCGCCACAATGCCTGCACGGACGCCATGTCGCGTGCCGCAGAACTGCGACACTGACCATCTGCTGTCCTCAAAAGCATATGTTCATAGTAGATGGGCATCCGGCGGCTGTCCAGTGCGGCGCCCTGCGCTGGCCACCGGTGTCTCTTGCGCCGCGATCGCCTGCCAGCGGCCATCGCGATACGCGTAGACATCGGTAAAGCGCATCTGCATGAGCGCGTGTCCCGAGGAGTCGCTCACCACGCTGAGGCCGCGCACCACCGCCGTCGAGCCGGCCACGGTCACGCGCCAGTCCTGATAGCGCTGCTGGTACGCCCGGGGGCGCGCGAGGCCTGCGATCTGGTCCCGCTTGGTGCGCAGGCGGCCCTGCCAGCTCGTATCCAGAAAGTCATCCGAGAGGATGCAGGCGACGGCGCTCGTGTCGTGCGCGTTGATGGCGCTGATCCACGCCTCTTCCACGTGCAGGACGCTTGCGCTGTCGCGCCCGGTCTGGATGACGCCGGGGGGCGCGGCGGCGCAGGGGTTGGGCAATAGCGGCGTTGCCGCACGTGCCGAGGGAAGCGCGACCGAGAGTGTCGTGATGATACCGATAGCCAGACCGAGCAGCATGATCATGGGCTCCAGTGTGGAGGCGTATCGCGCGCCGCGCATCCCGCAACCTACCGATGGCGTTGCAGGACTTCCTCCGTCTCCGCCGCCGGCACCGCGACCCCCGCCGCCCCCTCGAACTCGTGCCTGAGCTGCGCCATGAGCTCCGCGCGCCGGTCGTACAGCCGCTTGAGCGCGCGCGGCGTGTGCCGGCCGAGGGCGTACGCCGTCAGGAGCGGGAGCGCGACGGTCGAATCGAGATAGCACACCACCGCGTCCGGCAGCTTGTCGGGATCGATCTTCCCCCAGCTCACCGCTTCGGAGGGCGTGGCGCCCGAGAGCCCGCCCGTATCCGGCCGCGCGTCGGTCACTTGCAAAAAGAAATCGTGCCCCCGCTCGTCGATCCCCAGCACTTCCTGGATCTGCGGCTCCGTCTGCAGCATGAAGTTCTTGGGGCTCCCGCCGCCCAGGATCATCACCCCGCTCCGCCCCCCTGAGCGCTTGGCGCCGAGGACGATGGACGCCGTTTCGTTCACATCCAGATTCGGGTCGATCACCAGCGCATTCCCCTCCAGCGCCAGCGCCGCGATGTTCATCCCGATCGACGAATCGCCGGGCGACGAGGTGTACACGGGCACGCCGGCGGCATACGCGGCGGAGAGCAGCGAGCGCTGCCCGATGCCCAGCGCGTTCTCTCGCTCACGCACGTACTTGCCGCACAGATGGTGGAACTCCGCGCTCGACATGGCGCGCTGAAACTCCGGCGCGCGCATGATCTGCCGGTAGAACGCGTCGGTGGACAGCAGGACGTCGTAGTCGAAGAAGATGTCGTAGATGCGGACGACGCCTTCCTCGCGCAGCACGAGGTCCGACTCCTGCGCGTTGCCGCGGTGCATGGCGAGCCCGAGGCCGTAGTGCGTATCGTGGTAGAGATTCGCGCCCGTGGAGATGATCCAGTCCACGAATCCCGCCTCGATGAGCGGGATGAGCGCCGACATCCCGAGCCCCGCCGGCGTGAGTGCGCCGGTGAGCGTGAGCCCCACCGTCACATCGGGCTCCAGCATCTTCTGCGTGAAGAGGTGGCACGCCTCACGCAGCCGCGCCGCGTTGTACGCCAGGAAGGCGTTGTCGATGAGGTCCGGTATGCCTTCGGTGCCGCGGATGGGATGCGGATCGATGCGCCGTCCGCTCAGAAAGCGGCTGGTGTCGTGCGCGATGTGCGCGGCACCGCCACGTTCGCGCGCTTCCGCCTCCCGCTTCTGCGCCGCCTTGGGCGCGGCTGCCGTCGGGCGGTGCGGCGCGCCGTGGTGGTCAGATGTCGCCATGCCGTCCGTGCCCTCCGCCATCGCCATCGGTCCGTGATTGTGCGTCGTACGCGGCAATCACCGCCTTCGCCGCCTCGGCCGGGTCATCGGTGAGCAGCATGAGGTCCATGTCGCCCGGCGAGATCTTCTTCTCCAGCAGCACCCGCGAGCGGAACCAGCGGATGAGCCCTGCCCAGTAGTGCCGGCCGAACATGATCACGGGGAAGTGATAGATCTTCCCCGTCTGGATGAGCGTGAGCGCCTCGAACAGCTCGTCGAGCGTGCCGAAGCCGCCGGGGAAGATGATGAATGCCACCGAGTATTTCACGAACATCGTCTTCCGCACGAAGAAGTAGCGGAAGTTGATGAGCGTATCGAGATACGGGTTCGCCCCCTGCTCGAAGGGGAGTTCGATGTTGCATCCGATGGAGCGTCCGCCGCCGAGCTTGGCGCCCTTGTTCGCGGCTTCCATGATACCAGGGCCCGCGCCGGTGATGATCGCGAACCCCGCCTGCGCGAGGAGCCGCCCCGTCTCCTGCGCCGCCTGATACTGCGGATCGCCGGGCCCCACGCGCGCGGAGCCGAACACCGTCACCCCCTTCTCGACGGCGGCCAGTGTGTCGAACCCCTCGATGAACTCCGAGGTGATGTGCAGCACGCGCCACGGATCGGTGCGCCGGAACTCGCCGTTCGTGGACGTTCCGCGCAGCAGCTTCTGATCCTCGGTGATGGGAAGCGGCACGTAATCGCGGAGCGACTGGTCGATCAACGTGCCGTCGACCGCCTTCACGATCCCACCGCGGCGCGCAACCAGCGCAGAGGACGGCGGCTCGCGCCCCGCCTTCCGGTGTCCTTCCTCGGTACGCTCGCGATACGCATCGCGCGATTCCTGCTCCGCCGCAGCCATCTTGGCGGGGCTTGCGCGCTTGCCGGTGCCGGTTCGCACCGGATTCGCCTTCTTCCTGGCCGTCTTTCGTGGTGATTGTTTCGACGCCATGATCCATCGGTGGGGTAAAGCAATAAGCGCGCAAGCGGCTGCGCGCGTGCGCGCGGTACTGGTCCGCGCCGGAACGCGAAAGCTAGCGGCCGATCGGGTGTACAGCCACCGTGCCGCGTGCGTCGCGGAACGATGGTGGTAGATTTGCACGATGACCTCCGCTGCACGCCGGCATCGTCGCCGGACTTCCGCTGGCCGGAGTCTCCCATGAAGGTCGTCGTACTGCTGGCTGATGGTGCGCGTGCCGACCGTGTTGCCGCGGCATGTGACGCGGGCGACCTTCCCGCGCTGGCGCGCATGCGTCGCGAAGGCGGCCTGCACACCGTCTCCACGGTCTTTCCCTCGGTCACGGGCGTGGGCTACGTGCCCTTCGTGATGGGGCGCTTTCCGGGGCCGGTCGGGCTGCCGGGCCTTCGCTGGTACGACCGCGCGCGCGAGCGGTGCACGCTCCCGCCGTTCTGCCGCAGCTATCTCAGCGCCGAGATGCGCCACCTGGATGGCGACCTCGACGCCAGCGCGCCGACCATCTTCGATCTGGTGCGCAGCCGCTTCAATGCGATGAGCATGGTGGGGCGCGGCGTGGGGCGCGCGGACCGCCTGGGTCGCAGCGTAGGATTCATGCTGCGGGTGGCACGCGTGCACTGGCGCGGCAACGTGCGCGGCTGGCTGGGCATTGATCGCGATGTGGGGTGTCACGTCGCCCGCCACATTCGCACCGCTCACCCCGACTTCACCTTCCTCGCCCTGGTGGGGCTGGACAAGACATCGCACGCCGCCGGCCAGGACTCGCCCCTCGCGCGCGACGCGCTGCGCATCGTAGATGATGTAGCCGCCGAGATCCGTCATGACGCCGAGCGCGCCGGGCGGTGGCACGACATGCATCTGTGGGTGGTGAGCGATCACGGACATTCGGCGGTGAGCGCGCATGACGATCTCGCGCAGCTCGTGCAGGCGGCGGGGCACCGCACCATCGCGCATCCGTGGGTGTACGCGCTCCGCCGGCCGGACGTGGCTGTAATGGTGAGCGGGAACGCGATGGCGCATCTGTATCTGGAGACATCCCGCCGCGCGCGCCCCTGGTGGCCGGAGCTCGCCGCGCGCTGGGAGCCGCTGGCCGAGCTGCTGTTGGAGCGGGAGTCGGTGGACCTGGTGCTGCTGCCGCACTCGCCCACGCAGTGCGAGGTGCGGGCCCGCGGGCGGGGACGCGCGATGGTGGGCGTGGAGCAGGGGCGCTTCTTCTACCATCTCATCACGGGTGATCCCCTCGACATCGGAGAGCATGGCGCACTCGACGCGAGCGAGAGTCATGATGTCACGATGCCAAGCGACTATCCCGATGCGCTGGCGCAGATCATCCACCTCGCGGGCTCGGCGCGCGCGGGGGAGATCATTCTCTCCGCGGCGCGTGGCTGGGACTTTCGTGCGCGGTACGAGCCGATTCCGCACGTGAGCACGCACGGCGCGCTGCACCGCGAGCACATGCTGGTGCCGCTGCTAGTGAACCGGCCAGTGGCACGAACGCCGCGGCGGACGACGGATGTGATGCCGAGCGCGCTCAGGGCGTTGGGGGTG
>DASUKA010000064.1:0-13507 GCA_036278935.1 Gemmatimonadaceae bacterium | reverse complement strand
GACGAAGGTGGATTGGAACGGCTGCGACCCGCGCGAGCTCGGGTTGGAGGGGTACGTCCAGCGCGTGGTGGAGCGACTCACCGACGCCATCGAGCCCAACGAAGCCGAGGGCGAAGTTCCACTGCTCCCACTGCCGAACCGGTACAAGCCGGTGGGGTCGACGGCAAGCGTGGACTTCAAGACCACGCGGCCATGCGTGGCCACCATGCGGAGTCAGATCAACCAGGTGGTGGCGGATACCAAGAGCTGGGAGCAGGCGGCAGTGTTCCGGCTGGAGCAGTCGCGCGATGTGGTGGCGTTCTATGCACGGAACGACCACCTGGAGTTCACAATCCCGTACGAGTTCCTGGGGAACTCACACTGGTACGTGCCGGATTTTCTGGTGCGCCTCGTGAACGGGGTCACGCTCGTGCTCGAGATCAAGGGGCAGGAGGACGAGCAGGACCGCGCGAAGCATCAGGCGGCGCAGCGGTGGGTCTCAGCGGTGAACAACTGGGGGCGCGAGGGGCGGTGGGCGTTTCACGTATGCAGGAATCCGCAGCGATTGGGGGAGGAGGTGCGAAACATCAAGGAGCGGAGCGACCCCCAGGCTCGGGCGATCGCGGTGTGACCACAACTCACGAATGAGAAGGCTTGGTGGCGCAACCAAACGATGGTGATCGATCGGGGGCACGTGTTCAACATACTGCCATTCCCGTCATTCGCATGCGCAAGAAACCACGGAATCCCGAGCACAAGCTCGCCGCGCGACCGACCTCCCTGTTCTCGCGGACGACGACCGCATGGATCGTCTCGCTCGGCGGTCTGGTGCTCGGCGCCTGGATCTCGATCCTTGGCGGCGACATACGCCAGTCGATGCGCCTGTTCCTCAGGATGCCCGTGGTCGCGTCCGGCGCCATCGAGCGGACACAGCGCCATGCTACGCTGGCGTTGCAGCGAGGCGGTGTCGACTGGTGGACCGTTCTGTTCTGGGCTGCATCGGCACTATATGCGTGGATGGTCTACATGCGCCTGAAGCGCCAGGACGCGTGGGAAACCGAGCGTGCCATGATGATCATCCGAACCATCCATCGATCACCGAACGTCAACGTCATCCGGGGGTACCGCGAATACCTTCTTGCGTGCCAACGGGCGCTGCTCGGCAATAGTGTGAGCGATGGACTGCCAGACCCCGAGCGCATAGCGGCGCTCGCTGCCAACATCCGCGGGGCGTTGCACGTGATGGCGCAGATGGCTCAGGAGTTCGCTCGTGCCGACAAGAAGGTGAGCTACGGCGCGAACGTGATGCTGGTCGCTGATCAACCCTTTCCGCCGTGGATGATCGACGCACTCCGCTTTCATCCCAAGACTGACACGAGCGGATTGTTGGCGATTCTCTATCTCCCGGAAGCGCTGACCGTCAGTCAATGCGACAGTCAGCACGTACGCCACATCCCATGCATTTCATTGCCGGTGCCGCCAGACGAGCGCAACCACCGGGGCGAGCGCCTGGCCCTGTTCGGGGCACCGACAGCGTTGCTCCGCGGTGATGCGAGCATCTATCTGGATACGCGGGAGGTGTCAGCCGAATACGCTGATCTCGCCAAGCCCATCCAGTCAGACATCCAGGAGTATTTCAGCCGCGATGGCGACGGACGGGACGTGAGGAGCTTCGCGAGCTTCCGCGTCGGATACGATACAGAGAACCCCATCGGCGTCGTCAACATCGACTGCGACGCGCGATGTGTCCTGGGCTGCGACGAGGAGTTTTTCGGGACCTTCAGCGCGCTGATCCAGCCGTTCCTGGACATGATCGCTCCGCAGGTAGTGGAATACGCCGCGGCACTGTCCGCCATGCAATCGTCTGGTACGGGCGGAGCCAGCTCCAGCCTTTCCAGCGAGCGAGGCGTATTGCCTGCACCCACGCCGAGCGATAATCTTCGCTTGTCGTCCAATACGAACCCGGAGACAGTCCATGACCAAACGGACATTCCAAGCAGCTAGGGATCCGCGATCCGCGCAGGAGATCCTGCGGTTGCGGCGCGAGCGCGGAACCTCGGAGGCGGAGCCGATGGTCGAGCGCCATGGTAGCCATGTCATCGTCCTCGGGCACGGTCAGCCGCTGTCGAAGAACTTCATTCCCAGCGATAAGGCAGCCACGGTCGGGACAGGGACCGGCCGATAGGCGCTTCTGTTGGCGGCTGACTGTGCCTGGAATGACGCGGGCCTCCTGCATGGAGGCCCGTGGTTGTTTTCCATGATGCTTCGAAACTCTCCCCCTCACTCCCGTGCCAGCGTCCCGACCCGCTGCCACGTGGCGTCCGGCCGGAGCACCACGGTGACGAACAGCCCGTTCCCCACGCGCTGCACACTCGCGCTCTGCTTGGCCAGCTGTCCGGCCACCTGATCGGGCGTGAGCTTGTAGAGCCCGCCGCTGATGGCATCCACCGCCAGACCGACCAGGCCGCCGAACACGAGATTCCCCACCACCCAGCCGCTTACCGAACGCGTAATGGTGGCCTCGAATGGCTGATAGCCGGCCAGCTCCATCCGGATGATGTGGTTGTCCTTTCGGCTGAGTTTGACGATGGTCGGCGTGTTTCCCAATGCCTGATTGTCGACCCAGACGCGAGCATTCGTGGGTGTGGATGAAAGGCCAATGTTCTGCATGGTGCCGTGTATGATGGTGCCGCAGCCACTCACGGCGAACAGCGCGAGTACAAGAGTGCTTCGTCGCATCGGACGCTCCGGTAGTATGGTGATGGCCTGTCGTCGGGCCGCGGCGTCAGACTACTGCCGGGGTCTGACAGCACACCGTTCCGCCGCGCCTCCGAGCCCTTTGCCCACCCGCTCACCATCGTCGGACAGATGTCGTATTCTTTATATGGAGCGGGCGCTATGCCCTGTCGGCGCCGCCGGTGCAGACCGCCGGGAGAGACGCCTCAGCCGCAGCCCGTTGCGTATCAGTCGCACATCTGCCGCTCAGACCCATGGCTCTTCGCTTTCGTCGCTCCATCAGCATCATCCCGGGCGTCCGCCTGAATCTCAGCAAGAGCGGACTCAGCACCTCCATCGGTCCGCGCGGCGCCAGCCTCACCATCGGCCCGCGTGGCGCCTACACCAACGTCGGCATCCCGGGCACCGGCATCTACGCGCGGCAGCGCATCGGCAGCGTGGGGGTGGCGGGCCGTGCCCGCGCCCGAACGCGCGAGCAGCGCGCCGCCGCGCGGGCCGCACAACATCAGGCGGCGCTCGAGGAGCACGCGGCCGCCCAGGCGAAGCTCCATGCGCTCGGGAGCGTGCTCCAGCATCGCGTGCGAGCGCCATTCGACTGGAGCGCGCTCATCGCGCCGAAGGGCGCCTTCGTAGTGCGGCCCTTCGTGCCGCCGTCCGCGCGCTCGACGGCGGATGATGCGCAGCGCGCCGCCCGCGACGCGGTCCCCGTTGTGCCGTGGGTGGTGTTGTTCGTGGTGGGAGCCTGCGCGCTACTGGTCGTGGTCCCGATTGTCATGCGCCTGGCCGGCTTGGCGGCGCTCATCGTGGCCGGCGTGATGCTGTCGCTCGTCTCCGGACGGCGGACTGCGTTCGCGGCGCACTGGCTGAGCGAGCAGCAGCGCGCACACGATGCGGCGGTGGAGGCGGCGCATGCGGCGCACGACGAGGCGGAGCGGCACCGCGAGGCCGACTGGGACGCCGCGGCCGATCTGCGCGAGCGATTGCGCACGGCGGTGGAGCGGAGCGACGCCGAGCCGCTCACGCACCTGCTGGAGGTAGAGCTCTCGAACGAACAGCTTCCCGTGCCGCTCATCTTCGCGGTGGACTTCGACGGCACGAGCGCGGTGGAGATCGACCTCGTGCTTCCCGCGCTCGATGCGATTCCCGGCCGGCGGACGAGCATCACGAAAGCAGGAAAGCTCTCACGCCGGCGTATGGCGCAGCACGACCGCACGGCGCTCTACGGGCGGCTCTGCTGCGGCATGACGCTGCGCCTGGCGTACGAGGCGTTTCGCGTGCTGCCGATGCTCCGGCAGATCACGGAGCGCGGGACGGCGTGCGGCATCGATCCTGCCACCGGACACGAGCGCCGCTTCGACGCCTTGCGCCTTGACGTGCGGCGCGAGCAGCTGGCGGCGCTGGAGCTGGACCGGCTGGAACCGAGGGCCGCCATCGAGCAGCTGGGCGGGCGGTTCGGCTGCGACGCGCGGGGGACGCTCAGGCCGGTGGATTGATGGCGCCCGCCACGGCAGAAGGTGCCAGCACCACCAGCTGCCCCCTCATCATCGGCAGATGACTCGGCACGCTGCACAGGAAGGGGAAGACGCCCGCCCGCCGCGCCACGTACGTCGCGTGCGTCACCTGCTGGCCGGGCAGCGGCACCACGAGGCCGGGGAGCACGAACGAGTGCTGGTCGTCCTCGGGGTTCACGAAGGTGAAGTGGATGGTGTCGCCTTCGACCACGGTGAGCGTACTGGGGGAGAAGGCGTATACCTCCTTGCCGCTCAGCACGCCGCCCTTGGCGAAATCCTTCGCGAGAAAGGGGTAGAGCTGTCGCTGCTCCTTCACGAGTAAAGGAACGGTCGTGATCGTGAGCTCTCGCGTGTGTGGCGTATAGCGCGCGGCCGGCGTGGCCGGTGCGGCACGCGCGCACCCGCTGGCCGCGAGCACGGCGACGGCGAACAGCGCGAGTGCATGCCGAGAAAATGATGGAGCGTGCCGCGCGGAGCTCGGCGGCATCGGGACCACGTGTCGTGTATCGGGTACGGGCATGTAGGTAGGGGGTCTCGCGGAAGGGGTGAGAGGGATGCGCGCGTGCCGGGAGGTGGCGCAAGGACAGCCCATCATGGTGCCAGTCGCATCTCGACCAGACGGCCCATCGCCGCCAACGCGTTATGGACGTCGATGGGTTTCGCGATGTGCGCCTGGAAACCCGCAACGAGCGCGCGCTCGCGGTCCGCTTCGCGCGCGTAGGCGGTGACGGCCGCCGCGGGAATGCCCGCGTTCGGGCCGTTGCCCGCCCGCACTCCACGGATCAACTCGAATCCATCCGCCCCGGGCATCGCGATGTCGCACACCAGCAGGTCGAATGGGCAATCCTGCAGCAGACGCAACGCATCGGATGCGCACGATGCGGGCGAGACGTCGGCCCCAGCGCGCGCGAGAAAGGCGGCCAGCACCTCCAGAGCATCCGGGTCGTCATCCACGACGAGCACCCGCGCATCTCTCAGGGCGAGAACAGGATCGTCGGCAGCGTCATGGGCCGCCGCGTCATGCCCGCCGGGGTGCGCGGCGCCCGGCTCTGCGGTCACATCGAGCGGCAGCTCCACCGTGAAGATTGCGCCCAGTCCAGGCCCCTGGCTCTCCGCGCCAACCCGGCCGCCGTGCAGCTCCGTGAGATGGCGGACGATGGCCAGGCCGAGCCCGAGTCCGCCGTGGGTGCGTGTTGACGACCCATCGGCCTGGCGAAAGCGATCGAACACGTGCGGCAGAAACTCGGCGTCGATGCCCTGACCCGTATCGGCGACGCGAATCCGCGCCATGCCGTTGGCGACGGTGAGACCGATGTCGATCCGTCCGCCCTGCGGCGTGAACTTGACGGCGTTCGTCAACAGATTGCTCACCACCTGCCGCAGACGGCCGGCGTCGCCAAGCACCATGGCGGACGGCGCGTCCAGCGTGGTCAACACAGACAGGTGCTTCGCGTTGGCCGCGAGCTTGACGGTATCGAGCGCCGCCTCGATGATGCCGGTCAGCTCGACACGCTTGATCTCGAGGTGAAGCTTGCCCGTGACGATGCGCGAGACATCGAGCAGATCTTCGATGATCTGGACCTGCGCCTGTGCGTTGCGCTTGATGGCCTCGACCGCGCGATCGCGCATGGGGCCGCCGCCGGCCCCCGTCTCGAGGATGTTGGACCACCCGAGTACCGCGTTCACCGGGGTGCGCAGCTCGTGCGACATCGTCGCCAGGAACTCATCCTTCACGCGGTTCGCGGCCTCGGCGTCCGTGCGCGCGGTCTGTGCGCTCACCAGCATGCGGGCGAGCTGCTCCTCGGTTCGCTTCTGCTCCGTGATATCGAGCATCACGCCCAGCGGGCGCGCGTCGCCGTCGTCGCTGGCGGGAAAGTGTATGCTGTTGCGAAGCCAGACGACGCGATTGTCCGCGGTCACGGCCCGGAACTCGAATTCCCGGTCGCGCCGCTCCGCGAGCGCCTGATGCCATTGCGCGATCACCTGATCGCGGTCGTCGGGGTGCACCAGGCTGATCCAGTACTCCGGCTCATCGAGCCACCGGTGCAGGGGACACCCCAACAGGCGCTCGGTGCCGCGGCTCACAAAGGAGAAGCGCCCGGAGCGTGGCTCCGCTTCCCAGAAGATCGCGCCAAGCCGCTCGACGAGATCCCGGTAGTGTTGCTCCGTGCGCTGGACCGCCTGCCGGAGCACGCGCGCCTGCGCCTGCTTGCTCTCCGTGATGTCGAAGGCAACGCCCTGCAGGAAGAGGGGCCGGCCCATCTCATCCTTGATGAGCCTGGCCTCGCCGCGCACCCAGACCACGCGACCGTCGCGCGCCAGCATCCGGCACTCGGCGCGGAAGGGCCCGCCGGTGCGGCATCCGCGGGCGAACTCCTCCAGCCACAGCGCGCGGTCGTCGGGATGGAGCTGCGTGTACCAGAGAATGGGGTTGTCCAGCCACTCCTTCTGCGTGAAGCCGAGCAGCGCTTCGATGTGCGGGCTGACGTACATGTCATTCTCCTGCCCCTGGTCCAACGCCGCCAGGAAGGTGACGGCGGGGATCTGCTCGACCAGGGTGCGATACCGGAGCTCGGCGGCACGGAGCCTGGCATCGTCCGCCGGCTGCTGGGAGCGGGAGGGCTGCGTATGGACCGCCGGAACCGACGGCGGCGTGACCGTCCCCTCCCAGGTGACCTGGGCGAGGTCGCCGAGCCCAGAGGGAAATACCGCCTCCGCGAGATCGGCCAGGACCGATAGCGCCTCTCCGGGTGCCAACGCATCCAGCCGCGCGGCCAACTCGGCCCCGGTGTGCGCGTGCGCGATATCGGTCTCCGTCATTGTCGAGCTCCGTGACGGGGCATGCTGCTCACCCCGCTATTCCTTCTCCGTGTGCCGGTGCTTCGGCTCCGTTCGCCCGCGCCGGCTCGTGCTCCAGCGATCCTCTGGTGAAGTGGCGCAGGGCACGGACCGTGCGCCCGTACATGAGCACGGCCGACGTCGACATTCGCGCGCCCGGCGGCTCCTCCATGAAGGGCATGAATTTGTCTGGGAAGCCAGGCATGGTGCAGCCGATGCAGACGCCGCCGACGTTCGGGCACCCGCCCACGCCGTTCATCCACCCGCGCTTGGGCACATTGCACGCCACGACCGGCCCCCAGCAGCCGAGCTTCACAATGCACCGGCGCGAGCCGTACTCGGCGGCAAAATCGGCCTGCTCGTAATAGCCGCCGCGGTCACACCCTTCATGAACGGTCTCGGGAAAGAGGAACGCCGGGCGCAGCGCATGATCGAGCGGCATCATGGGAACGACGCCGGCCGCCTGCTGCAGCAGATAGAGGAGCGTTTGCGTGCAATTATCGGGCTGCACCGGACAGCCGGGCAGACAGATGACCGGAACGCCGGCCTTCGATCTCCACGTCCGACCCAGGTAATCGGGCAGCCCCATGCACTCGGTGGGATTCCCTTGCATGGCGTGGATGCCGCCGTACGCGGCGCAGGTGCCGGCGGCGAGGACCGCCCAGGCATGCGGCGCCAGGCGATCGATCCAGTCGCAGGTGGGAATCGGCTCCCCCGTGACCGGATCATTCCCGAACGCGGCCCAGTATCCCTCGCTCTTGTTCCCCTCGTTGGGGATGGAGCCCTCGATGACGAGGATGAAGGGATCGATCTCGCCGCGGCTGGCGCGATGAAAGCGCTCCATGAAGGCATCACCCTGCGCGGCGGCCAGCAACGGATGGTGCAGGCGGAGCTTCGGCACGCCCGGCAGCACTCCTGCTACCAGTTCCTCGATGCTCGGCTGCGTGGCCGCCGTCATGGCGATCGAGTCGCCATCGCACCCCAACGCGGCGGTAATCCAGAGGACATCGACCTGCTCGAGCAGGGGCACAGGCAATCCTCACGGTGATGTGTGATGGAAGAAACTAATGATCCCCAGCATGGGATGTACCGCGATGCGCACGGTCGCCGCAACCGGGCGGTTCCTTCTACCGCTCTGCCCGACGGCACATCAACGAATCTCCCACCTGCCAGGCACCGGCGTGCTCCACCTCCCACACCATCTTGAGCGTGTTGCTGGCGGCGAGCGTGTAGGTGAATCGGTTCGGGGCCCACGGGGGCGACTGGAGTGTGTCCGCGACGAGGGTGAGCGAGTGGGCCGTCCACTCCCTGGCCACGAACAATGCCGGCTCAGGCGCGGCCTTCGAGCTGAGCGCGGCGAAGGCGAGCGAGACGATCTCGTGCCGGGTGGGCGACATCGCCCAGGTGGCCTCCTGCACGTAGTTGCTCGGCGCATGGTCGGCGTCGCGATAGCGCAGCGTGCGGCCATCCATCGACGGGGTGAAGGTGAGGTCGGCGGCGAGGGGGCGGCCGTTCGCGGAGCCGCCCGTGCAGGACCAGCGGCCGCGGAGCGCTGTGAAGAGCTGCACGGCGGCCGCGGATGTGGTGTCGGTTGCCACAGGGGAGGGGAGTGGTCGGGCAGCGGATGCGGCCTCGCCTGCGAGAAGAAGTGCCGCGGTGGCGGCTGCTGTTGCCGCGAGGGGGACGATGTGCATCGGTCTGGGGGCTCCGAGGAATGAACGTGAGAGAGGCACGAGCCCAACGACGTGGTGATCGCGGGGCCGCTGGTGCCGGGCCCCCGGCTCGTGCGGCGGGGGCCTGGAGGCCGGCATCTTGAACCACTTCTGTCCCCGCCTGGTTCCCCCGGGCGGCGAGGAAGACGCGGGGACCGCCGGTGCTCGACCTGATCGTCATATCTTGACAATCAAGTGGTATCGGTGCCATGCTTGAGCATCACGCCAGTCCGGAGTTCTCCCCACGGAGCCGCCATGCGCCAACCGACGACCGACGTCATTCAGGGCACGCTCGACCTGCTCATCCTCAAGACACTCTCCCTGGAGCCGATGCACGGCTACGGCATCGCGCGGCGCGTGGAGCAGATCTCGCGCGGGGTGTTCAAGGTCAACCCCGGCTCGCTGCTCACCGCGCTGCAGCGGCTGGAGCGCGCCGGTTGGCTCGACGCCGAGTGGCGCACGTCCGAGAACGCGCGGAGGGCGCGGTACTACTCGCTCACGCGCGCTGGCCGCAAGCAGCTCCAGCTGGAGGCCGCCGACTGGAAGCGGCGCGCCGGGGCCGTGGCGCGGCTGCTCAACGCGGAGGGATGACCGATGTCGTTCTGGCGGCACGTTACACACGGGCTTCGTGTCCTCGTGCACCGCACCGCATCCGATCGCGACCTGACCGACGAGGTGCGGCACTACTTCGAGCAATCCATCGCCGCGCATGTAGCGAGCGGCCTCTCGCCCGATGACGCGCGGCGCGCGGCGCGCCTCGAGACCGGCAGTGCCACCGTCGTGCGCGAGCGCGTGCGCGACGCCGGATGGGAGAACGTCGTCACCGATATCGCCTCCGATCTGCGCTACGCGGTCCGCCGGCTGCGCCGCAGCCCGGGCTTCACCACGGTGTGCGTGCTCACCCTCGCGCTTGGGCTAGGGGCCAGCACCGCGATCTTCAGCGCGGTCTATCCCGTGTTGTTCGAGCCCCTCCCCTATCCGGGCGCCAGCCACATCGTCTCGCTCGCCGACTTCGGCTCCGCCGGCCAGCCCGTCGACGTCACGTACGGGACGTTCAACGAGCTGTCGCGGCGCAGCCGATCCTTCGCCGTACTGGCCGCGGCCGATCGCTGGGAGCCCGCGCTGATGGGGCTTGACGAGCCCGAGCGGCTGGCGGGCGAGCTGGTGACCGCACGCTACTTCAATGTGTTCGGTGTGATGCCGGCGGTGGGGCGGAACTTCGACGCGGCCGACGACCGGCCCGATGCACCACGCGTCGCCATCGTGAGCGATGCGCTGGTGCGGCGCCGCTTCGGCGAGGCGCGCTCCATGCTCGGCCGCACGATCACGCTCGACGGCGACCCGTACACCGTGATCGGCGTGATGCCAGCGGGCTTCGATGACATCGTATCGCCGTCGGCCGAGGTGTGGGCGCCCCGACGCTACCGGGCCAACACACCGTTCCAGAGCGCCGAATGGGGGCATCACATGCACATGATCGGGCGTCTGGCGTCCGGCGTGAGCCTGACGCAGGCGCGACGCGAGGTCGCCGCCATCGGGGCGACTCCGATCGCCGAATTTCCGCGTCCGGCCTGGGCGGCCATGGAGCGTGGGCTCGACATCCAGTCGCTCCGCGACGCTGTCACGCGCGGCGTGCGTCCCGCGCTCCTCGCCATCCTGACCGCCGTGGCGCTGGTGCTCGCGATCGCCTGCGTCAACGTCACCAACCTCCTGTTGGCTCGCGGCACTCGGCGCCGCGACGAGCTGACCATGCGCACCGCACTCGGCGCGGGGCGCGGCCGGATCGTCAGGCAGCTCCTCACCGAAACACTGCTCCTCACCGC
This sequence comes from Gemmatimonadaceae bacterium, assembly GCA_036278935.1. Taxonomy (GTDB): domain Bacteria; phylum Gemmatimonadota; class Gemmatimonadetes; order Gemmatimonadales; family Gemmatimonadaceae; genus DASSNR01. The sequence goes on along the minus strand of DASUKA010000064.1, from coordinate 2,908 downwards.
GGTCGGCGGCGTACTGGGACTCGGCGTCGGTGCGCTCGGCGTCCGCGCATTGGTGGCGCTGGCTCCCGCTGCGCTCCCGCGTGCAGGTGCCATCGGTGTGCATGCGCCAGCGTTCGTATTCGCTATCGCGCTCACCACACTCGTGGGTGTGGTCGTCGGGCTCGTCCCCGCGCTTCAGGGCGCGCGCCGCGATCTGCGGATCGGCGCGCAGAGTGGCGTGCGCACCATCGGGAGCGCGTCGCATGCGCTGCGGCAGTCGCTGGTGGTGGCCGAGGTGGCACTGGCGCTCGTGCTGTTGGTGGGCGCCGGGTTGATGCTGCGCAGCCTGGCGCGCCTGTTCGCCACAGCGCCGGGTTTCGATGCGTCGCACGTGCTCACCATGCAGGTGGATGCCGCGGGCCATCGCTATGACAGCGACACCGCGAGATACGAGTACTTCGAGCAGACGCTCGACCGCGTCCGTCAGCTTCCCGGCGTCACGAGTGCGGCGTTCACCAGCCAGCTGCCGATGAGCGGCGACCTGGATGGCTACGGCGTGGAGTGGCAGTCGGTGCCGCAGAGCCTCAACGAGCTGCCCAGCGCGCTGCGCTACGCGGTCACACCCGAGTGGTTCCGCACGATGCACATCCCGCTGCGCCGCGGCCGGCTGCTCGACGCCAACGACCGCCCCGGCGCGACCGAAGCCATCGTGATCAGCGAGTCGCTCGCCAAGCACGTGTTCCCGAACATCGATCCCATCGGCCAGCGGCTGCGCATCGGTCCCGAGACGGGCGACGTCCATCGCCCGTGGGACATCGTGGTGGGCGTCGTGGGCGATGTGAAGCAGACGTCGCTCGCGCTGGGCGCGGACGACGCGTTCTACGTCTCCATGGGGCAGTGGCCATGGGTGGACAACGTGCAGTCGCTCGCTGTGCGAACGAGTGGCGATGCGGCGGCACTGGCGCCCGCGGTGGAGCGCGCCATCTGGTCGGTCGATCGCAATCAGCCCATCATCCGCATCGCCACCATGAGCCAACTGCTCGCGCGATCGGAGGCACAGCGGCAGTTCGTGCTCACGGTGTTCGAGGCGTTCGCGCTCGCGGCGCTCGCCCTGGCCGTGATCGGCATCTACGGTGTGCTGGCTGGCAGCGTCGCCGAGCGGACGCGCGAGATGGGAGTGCGAGCGGCGCTCGGCGCAACGCCCGGGAGTCTCCGCGTGCTGGTGCTGCGGAAGGGGATGATGCTCACGGGCCTCGGGGTCGTGATCGGCGCTGGTGCGGCCGTGCTCGCCACGCGCGCCATCGCGACGCTCCTGTTCAGCATCTCCCGGCTCGACCCGATGACCTACCTCGGCGTGATCGCGCTGCTGCTCGGCGTCTCGGCGATCGCGTGCTGGGTGCCGGCGTGGCGCGCGGCGCGGGTGGATCCGGCGGTGACGTTGCGCGCCGAGTGAGGGCGCTGGTGGGCGAGGAGTTGCGCCTGTGCGCGCGCGGTCATCATCTTCGGCGGAGTTATCCGCGCAGTCTCCCGTTCCGTCTCAGCATTCTGCTGGAGGTCTCATGACCGTCATCAGTCGCGCCGCCGCGGCGGTGCTCGGTGTCTCGCTCGTCGTCCCGGCCCTCCTCGCGGCGCAGAGCGCCACGCAGGTGGGCCCCGCCCATGGCACGGTGATCGTGGTGGGCGGGGGCGCCATGGGCCCCGAGATCTACTCGCACTTCATCAAGGCGGCGGGCGGCCCCGACGCACTCATTATCGATGTCCCCAACGCCGGCGGCGCATCCTCATACGGCGACGATGCGTCGGGCGCGCGCGGCATGCGGCACGCCGGGGCGCACAACGTCCATGTGCTGTTCACGACCAATCGCGCGGTCGCGAACTCGGATTCCTTCGCGGCGGCGCTCGCGCACGCCGGCGGCGTGTGGTTCGAGGGCGGACGGCAGTACCGGCTGGTGGATGCGTACGCGGGGACGAAGACCGAGCAGGCGTTTCACCAGGTATTGGCGCGCGGCGGCGTGGTGGGTGGCTCGTCCGCCGGGGCGACCATTCTGGGCGACTTCCTCGTGCGCGGGGCGCCGTCGAACGACAATCGCATCATGGATTCGCCCGGCCACGAGAAGGGATTCGCCTTTCTGCGGGGCGTCGCGATCGATCAGCACGTGGTCGCGCGCGAGCGGCTGCCCGATCTGGCCGATTCCATCATGCCCCGGTACCCGCGGCTCCTCGGCATGTCGGAGGATGAAGGCACCGCGTGGGTGGTGCACGGCGACACCGCGACGATCATCGGGCGCAACAAGGCGTTCGTGTACGGCGGGCATGACGCGACCGATCCGGGGAAGCCGTTCCTCACGCTGCACCCGGGCGACCGGTACAACCTGGCGGCGCGGCACGTGATGCACCGTGCCAGTCAGGACGCTCCCTTCCCCAGGACGTTCGTGGATGGACTGTTCGCGCAGTATGCGAGCGGACCGGCCAGCGGCGCGACCGTGCTGGTGGCGGAGCGCGGCGAGGTGTTCGTGGACACGTCGTACGGCGTCCCGTCGCAGGAGCGCTTCATGCCGACCACCACACTGCCGCAATTCCCGCTCGGCGAAATGTCCGGCGTGTTCCGCGCGCTGTGCGCGCAGCTTCCGGCGCCGGCCCCGCGTGCGGCGCGGGGTGGGGCAGGCAGTGCGGCTGCGCGTGCGGCCCGTGCGCGGGCGCGGCGCATGACGCCGTTCCAGCGGTGCGTGACCCGGCAGGTGGCGCGGCCGATCGGTCTGCATCGCACGACGGCCGATGCCAGCGGGCAGGTGCAATCCGACGTGGACGAGCTGTATCGATTCGAACTCGGACTCGAGGATCCCCACAGCTGGCCGGGCGTGGATGTGACGCGCGGCTGGACGACGGAGATGCATGACGGCGAGACGTGGCTTGCGGCATATGGCGCGAA
>DASUKA010000063.1:0-24962 GCA_036278935.1 Gemmatimonadaceae bacterium | reverse complement strand
CCCCCCCCCCCGGCCCTACCGGACGGATGAACCTCGCTGTATGCTGCACCCGGGCGCGCCGCCGGTGTGACCGGTGCCGGATGCGAGCCGCTCGCATCACATCTCTCATTCTCTTTCGATCGACGAGGTTCGTTCATGCGTGACTGTCGCTGGATGCCGATGTTCGCGATGTTCGTGGGGCTGTGCGTTGCTGCACCCGTCGCACACGCGCAGGCGGCGTCCGCCTCCTCCTTCAGCGCCGGGGCATCGTCCGGCAGCACGACGCTCGGGCCGAGTATCGATGCGGAGCGCATAGGGGTTCAGCCTCTTCCGGTTGCGAACGCCACGCGCACCGCAGACGTGGATGCCGAGGTCGCGCAGCAGAGTCACGGCGGGCTGGGCAAGAGCGAAGCGCTCATGATCGTTGGGGGAGCGGCGGTCGTGACGGGGGCCATCATCGGTGGCGGCCCCGGGGCCCTCATCGCCGTGGCGGGAGTAGGCGTCGGCCTGTACGGACTCTACCTCTACTTGCAGTAGCCGCTCGACACACAACATGCACAGCCGCGCTCGGGTGCGGCCGTGCATGCTGCGTGTGGCCCGCGGTCAGGTGCGCGCCGTTGCTCCCGTGCTCCTGCTCCGTGAACGGCCCGCGTTCTCGCTCCCGCGGCCCTCACGTTCGGGCGTGCGCGTCGTTTCGCGGTCACCCGCGTTCTGCTGCACGGCGAGCTGATTGTCGACATCGCGGACGCCCGACACAAAGTCCACGATGTCCTCGACCTCCCGCTTGGCCCAGCGATTGTCCACGTTGCCGGTGAGCGTTACCTCACCATTGTTCACCTGCACTACCACGTCCGATGCATCGATCCCCGGATGCGCCGTGAGGCGATCGTTGATGTCCTCCTGGATACGGGAGTCGGAACGGTGGTAGTTGCGCGGACCGCGTCCGGCGAAACTCCGTTGGCCGTAGCCACCCTGCCCGTAGCCACCGGGATAGCCCATGCCGTAGCCCCTCGTCCCGTAGTTCCGTGTTCCCGCGGCGCCAGCCTCGTAGTAGCCGCGCCCGTAGCCGCCCGGGCCGGCGTTCCCCTGGCCGTAGCCATAGCCGCCGTACCCCGCGCCATAATACCCGGGCCCCCAGCCCGTACGGTAATTGCCGGCACCGTACCCTCCGCCGTATCCGCCATAGCCGAAGTTGTCCGCACCGTAGCCGGAGTAGCCAGGTGCGCCATAGTAGCCGCCCACACCCCAGACATCACGGCCCTGCCGGTTGCCGTACCACCCGTTGTCGAAGTCATTGTCCCACGCCATACCGCTCTCCTTGACACAAGAAACGCTCAGTGATCATGCACATGACCACGCCCGAGGCTCGGTGTCGGGCTTCAAGACGCGTTCCCCGGTCTGACGCCGACGCCAGATCGTTCACGATGCCTGCGTGGCAAGGCAAAGCGCGATCGTGATTCACGAACACCATCTGGTGGTATCGCGTACCGCGCGCTACTACACGCTCGGCGCCGCCGACGCCCCTATGGCGCCCGTACGGCAGCTGTGGCTGGCCTGTCATGGCTACAGCCAGCTGGCCGCGCGATTCATCCGCTACCTGGGCGTGCTGGATGATGCGCATCGTCTGATCGCAGCGCCCGAAGCGCTCTCGCGCTTCTATCTCGACCCGGCGATGGGCGCCACGCACGCCAGGGCCCGCGTCGGCGCCACTTGGATGACACGCGAGGACCGACTGCACGAGATCGAGGATCAGATGGGGTATCTCGATGCCGTGTACGCGCAACTTGCCAGCCGGCTCGGCACATCGCAGCCGGCGATGGTCCTGCTAGGTTTTTCGCAGGGCGTTGCTACCGCGGCACGGTGGGCGGTGCACACCAGGGTGCGGATCGACCGCCTGGTGCTGTGGGGCGGGCTCCTTCCGGGCGAGCTCGACGTCGCCGCCCAACACGACCGGCTTGTCGCCATGCGGCCTACCCTCGTGCTCGGTACTCACGATGAGTACGTGAGCGAGAGCGCCATGGCCGCCGAGCGTGCGCGACTGCAGCGAGCAGGGCTCTCAACCGAGCTCATCACCTTCGACGGCGGCCACCGCCTGGACAAGGAGGTGCTGCGCACCCTGGCGGAGAGAGTGGATGAAACGGCGGGCACGCGCTGATGCAGGCCGGCCTTCACCGTCACCGTCCGCGCGCCGCCACGGGCCACTCTGTCTCCACCGCGCTCTCGCGCACACCATGGACAGCGTCCGCCAGGTGCACCGCGATGCAGACGTGATTGGGAATGATGCGGACGCGCTCGCCCACCTCCGGCTTCCACACGGTGGCGTGAAGGTCGAGTATGCCGTGCTCCTCCGACATGCGGGCGACGGTCACCTCTGGGCGGTCGAGAAGCACACCGAAGCCCTGCCCGGGGGCTCCGGGAAGCGGCTCGCGCCCCAGCGCCTTGGTGCCGGCGTCCACGACGGCCTGTCCAGGCACGGCGGTGCTCACCACCGTGGCGAGCACGGTGAGTGCGCAGTCGTCCCACGCACATGCCCCGAGCTCGGCCGTCGCGCGGTCATTGAACACATAGGTGCCAGGGCGTACCTCGGTCAGTCCATCGATCTCATGCGCGTGCCACGCCGTTGGCGTTGAGCCTCCGCTCACCACGGGCGGCGCGAGACCGGTGCGATCGAGCTCCGCGAGCAGCTGAGCGAGTGCGGCGCCGAGCTGCTCGATGAGCGGCGCCTGCTCGCTCCCCCGTGCGCGGATGTGTCCCGGGTAGAACGCGATGCCGGCGTAGGCGAGCGGGGGCCGCGCGCGCACGAGCCGCGCCAGCGCGATGGCCTCAGCTGTGGAGCACACGCCGACCCGATGCATCCCGACGTCGACCTCTATGTAGACGCCAACCTCACGATCGTGGAGCGCAGCCGCTGCCGCGAGTGGCTCGACGGCCGCGGCTGAATCGAGAGCCACGGTGAGGCGCACAGGCGCGGGAAGAGCCATGAGTCGCTCGAGCTTGCGCGTGCCAATGGGTGGATACGCGAGCAACAGGTTGTCTCCCGCCGCGCTCATGACCTCTGCTTCGCGCGGCGTGGCACAGGTGAGTCCGGCCGCGCCTCGTCGTAGCTGTTGGCCCGCAAGCCACGGCGATTTGTGCGTCTTGACGTGCGGTCGGAGCGCGAGCCCGTGCCCGGCGGTGTACGCCGCCATGCGATCGAGATTGCGCTCCAGGCGATCGAGGTCCACCAGAAGCGCAGGCGTTTCGAGATCCTGAACGGATGCTGACATCGAGGAATCAAGAGGAGGTGAGGTCGTGATGCGGCGGATGCGGCGCTGCGCCGCGAGTGCGCGGGGCAGTGCGCGGAAACCCCGCCGCTGTCCGGTCGTCCATGATGCGAGGGGCGCTATTCCGCATACTGGAGCCGCCCACCATCCGCGCCCTGTTGCGGCAAGGTGCCGCACCGCGCTCGATCATGCCATGGCGATGATAGCCTGCCGCGTTTGCGGCCGACAGATCTCGGATCAATCCACGCGCTGTCTCTACTGCGCGCGCCCAGTCGCGCCCTCGGGTGAGGAAGACGCGGAGGCGGAGGCCGCGCGCCAGGAGCACCTGTACGCGATGTACGCCACCGGCATCGGCATGCCGAGCGCACGCTCGCGCGGCTGGATCCAGCGGCTGCGCGAGGAAAGCATCGCGGTCCGGCTCCTGGCGGTGGCCGCGCTCACGCCGCTCCTGATGGTCGTCCCGTTCAGGACCATCCGCTGGATTCAGGACATCTTCCGCCCCTGACGTACCGCGGAGCCGACCCAGCCGCTCGCGCTACCACCCCGGCTGGAGCTGAAAGCCGAACACCCAGTTCTTGTCAGGTCGTTGGAATGGGTGCGCGTAGTACAATTCCACGACGGTGTAGCCCAGCACGTTGATTCGGGCGGCAAGGCCGGTGCTGAACACCGGGATGCGACCCGTGCTGTTGGTGCTGAACTCGATGTTCGGGAATTCCCCCTTGTTCCAGGCCATGCCGGCATCGAAGAACGGCACGAGATCGATCGGAAGGAAGTTGGAGTGGATCAGACTCCCCAGCACATCGGGGCCGACGAACGGGATCCGCAGCTCGAAATTGAGGACCGCCATCCGGCTGCCGAGCAGCCGGTCGAATACAGGGCAGCTGTTCGCGCTGTCCGCCGGACCGCGGCGCGTACATTCGCCGGGGTCGAAGTTCGTGACGTTGTAGCCACGAATGAGGTACGGATCCCCGACGTAGAGCGGGAAGAAGCGGTCGCTCTGCGCATCCTTGCCATACCGGCCGTACTGGAAGCCCCGGAAGGCAAACGTCAGCGGCCGGAGGTACATGTAGTGCCGGAAGTCGGCGAGCGCGGTCATGAACGTGAGGTTGCCGAAGGTCGGGTCCACTTCAAAGCGATAGCGCGTGCCCTTGATGGGGCCCGTGAGCGCGAAGATCGAGTTGTCCCCCACGAGCGCCGCACCCACCTGGGCGAGGACGAGGCCCGGCGGCGAGGGGGCGCTTCCCTGTCCCTCGTCCAGGGGGAATCCGTTCAGATCCGTGAGGATGGAATCCACCTCGGTGCCGTAGCCGATGTGCCGGATGGAGGCATTGATCTCGAATCGGCGGGTCTCCGAGAACGGGTACTGCGTGCCGATGCCCAGCTGGTCATCGTATTCGCGGAAGAGGATCTGCCGGAACACGATGCCATTCTGGTTCTGGTAGGCATCCTGAAATCCGCTCAGATAGGGAATGTGGCTTCCGGAGAGGGACCAGTTCCATCGATGCTTGCTGTTCAGGTAATACAGCTGACCGGCGGTGTTCTTGATGCTCCCCTGCACGCCGAGCTGCATGCCTAACGTGCGATTGCCGAGGATGTCATCGAACTCCGCCGCGATGCCGCCGATCGCGCCGGTGCCGAACGGCCCGCCCACCTGCACGCCTGCCCCCTGCGAGCCGATGTACTCGAGCCCCAGCGACGCGTGGTAGGGAGTGATGGTGTAGTCGGCCGATTGCGGGGGGAGCCCGCCCATGGGGTCCTGCAGGCGCTGCAGCACCGCACTGGTCTTGAGCGCGTTCCACGGCGGCAGCACGCCGGCCAAGCTGGTGGCCACCTGCGCCGTCGTGACGGGGGTGCCTTGCGCCTTGTCGCTGGAGAGCCCGTAGACGCGGTAGCCGTCCTTCTCGAACACCGAGAAGAGAAGACGTCCGCTCTTGCTCGCGACGGAAATCGCGGGCGACGTGGCGGCGATTCCCGCCACCCCGGTTGCCACCCTGGTCACCTGGTACAGCTGCCCACTCGCGAGATCCACGCGGTAGATGTCGCTGAAGCCGCCGGGATTGGCGATGAAGTAGATGCTGCGCCCGTCCGGCGAGAACTGCGGATTGATGGCCTTGGCATCGGGGAACGTAGGAACCACCTTCACGGTGCCGCTCGCCACATCCATCAATCCCAGCTGGAGCGGCGAGAACGTTAAGCTGTCGAAGTTCGTGCCGCGATCCGTGGCGAAGGCGATCGTCTTGCCGTCGGGCGACCATGCCGGAAGCAGGTCCGCATAGCGGTCGTGCGTGAGCTCCTTGGTCGCGCCGGTCTTCAGGTTATACAGGAAGAGATCACTCACTCCGCCCTTGATGCCGGAGAAAGCGATCTGGTTGCCATCGGGCGACCAGGCCATCGTCATCACCGCGCCAACGTTCTGCGGCCGGATGTGCTTGGTGATGTTGCCCGACGCGATGTCCAGCAGCTCGATCTCGTTGTTCCCGTCTGCGTAGGTGATGAACGCGAAGCGCTTCCCATCAGGCGACCACGTGCCGGCCGTGTACTCCCAGGCGAGCGCGTTGAAGTGCGAGTTGATGGACGGGTGCGTGAGCTGTTTGATGATCTTGCCGGTGTGCGCATCGGCCAGGTACAACTCGGTGGAGAAGAGGCTCCGGCTGGAAAAGAAGGCCACGTACTGTCCATCCGGGCTCACTGCCGGAGCAATGTTCATGGTGCCGGCCTTCTCTTCCTCGGCCAGCACACGCTCACCCGCGAAGTTTGGCGCGGTGCGACCGGCGACTGTGGGCAAATACGTCTCGCGTGTGCTCTCGGCCCACTCCTTGGAGAGCGTGTCGCTGGGCACGCCCAGCACGCGGATCAGGGCGTTGTTCCACCCGACCTGCAGTGCGGCACGATACACATCCGTGACGGCGGCGTCGCCCCACCGGCCCCCGATGTACGCCCAGAGCGCTTCCCCATATCGGTAGGGGAAGTACTTGTTCGTGTAGGTGAGGTCATGAATACTGGGCACGTTGTTGTAGAGCGCCGCATCTCGCATGAACATGGCTGTGAGCGGATCGTGCCGGCCGAGCGAGAGATACTCGGCCATCCCTTCAATCAGCCATCCCGGGAGCTGGCCAACGCGCTGTAGCCCGCCCTTGCTGAGCGAGGGATTCATCGCGATGTCATACTGGAACACGTGCACCAGCTCGTGGCCGAGCACGTGGTTGTTGTCGAAATAACTTCCCGTGAGCGGGAGCACCACGCGGTCGCGCACGCCCGCCGTGACGGTCACGCCGCCCGTGTTCTCGGTGAGCTGCCCGCCCACCACGTTCGTCTGCTGGAAATCGGGCTGGTTGGCGTAGAGGACGATCGCCTTCCGGTCGCTGAGCTGGTAGTTGAATTCCGCCGAGTGGCGAGTGTACCAGCGTTCTGCCATGCGTGCCGCGTCGTGCACCGCGAGCGATTCCGCGGGATAGAAGTAGATGTTGAAGTGCGGCGTGTGCATGACGTGGAAGTCGAACGTCTCGTACTGCACCTTGTTCTGACCGAAGTACTGCGCCGCGGCCCGCATGGGCGAGAAGAACAACGTGCAGAGCGCGACCGTGAGCCAGGTCGCCAGGCGGACCAGTGCTCCCGTGCGGAATTTCATGGTGACCTCGAGGGTGACGGGATGCTCACGGCGAGCTTCCCTTCGCGCGCCCGGCCGCTCGCGGCCCGGAACCCCCATGGCCCCGGGGAGCGCGACGAAGGCGCAATGGTGCAGACTCGAACCGGACAGGCGCAAGGGCTGGACCACCATTTCAGCGTCTGGCGGACTGTCAATCTTGCGTATCGGCGTCATGAATCGTATCAACCAGAGGTGTCGAATGGGCTCAATGAGGGCGCGCTGAGCGCATGAACTTCCGGAATAGGAATCGCCGGACATCTCCCCTGAATGAAGGCCGAGGTCCCGCTCGTCGTTCCCACGACGTTCCGCTCCCGGATCGCGCGATGCGGACTGTCCTCTCTTTCGACTGCTCATGACCCCTGCAGAGGACGCCACCCTTGCTCGTGTGAGCGGCACATACGAGCAGCTCGTGGACATCGAGACCCCCGAGCAGGCCATCTTCTCGTATTCCATTGCGGGCATCGGCTCGCGCGCCGCGGCGGCCCTGATCGACGCGCTCATCTGCGTGGGTGTCCTCCTCGCGCTGGTGCTCGTGACGCTCGTATTTCTCACCGTGGTCACGGACAAAGGCGCCGGCTCGGCGATCGAGCAGCTGACGGGCGCCTGGGCACTCGGGCTGGTGGCCTTTCTCCAGTTCGCCATCCTGTGGGGGTACTACCTGCTGTTCGAGGTCCTCTGGGATGGGCAGACGCCGGGTAAGCGGCGTATCGGCATTCGCGTGGTGCAGGACGGCGGCTTCTCCGTGTCGTGGACCACCTCGGCGCTGCGGAATATCGCACGCGCCATCGACATGCAACCGGCGCTCACCTATGGTGTCGGCGTCGTGGCCGCGGCTATGTCGCGCTCTGGGAAGCGGCTGGGCGACCATATCGCGGGCACCATCGTGGTGCGCGAGCGCGTCGCGCGGGAGCTGCCGGTAGACAGTAACGCGGCCCGCCCACGCACCCCGCGCGCCGCGGGGTTCCGGTCGGCACCAGCGGTCTCGGCGGCGCTGACCGATGATGAATTCGCTTTGCTCGACCGCTTTCTGGAGCGGCGGCGCGCTCTCGATGCGACCCGCCGCGCCGCGCTCATGGCGCAGATGCTGGAGCGCTTTCGCGATCGCCTGCCTGCCATGGACGCGAGTCCCGCGCGGAGGCTCGTCGAGCTGCACTCCATGGAACGGGCCGCACGCGAGCGCGGCGTGGCCGCGAAGGGCGACGTGGGCGCATCACGCGAGGCGCACGCGATTGTGGCGCGTGGCGCCGAGCGGTGGCGCGCCTTCGCCGCGCTGCTGGCCCGTGCGCAGCGGCGCGGGCTGCGTGCCCTTTCCGAGGAGGAGGTGAGCGAGTTCGTGGCGCGCTACCGCGAGTTGGCCGCCGATCTGGCCCGCCTCAGAACAGCGGCGCACGGGCGGGAGAGCGACGCGCTCTTCCAGGCGGGGCGGCTGGTTGCGGCAGGTCACAATCTGTTGTACAGGCGGAACGCGGTGCCCCTGTCAGCCGGCTGGCGCTTCGTCACGGTGGAAGTGCCGCGCGAGATCCGGCGCTCGGCGGGCGCGATTCTCCTCGCTGCCGCGCTGCTCTTCGGGCCGGCGCTCATCGCCTTTCAGGCGGTTGTATCGCACCCCGCCGTGGCCGCCGACCTGTTGCCGCCACTCATGCTCGACCGGGCCGAGAACGGTGTGGTGCGCGACAGGACCGGAGGGGGGTACATCACGATCTCGCAGCTCGAGCGTCCAGTGATGGCCAGCCGGATCATCGCGAACAACGTCCAGGTGACCTACCTCTCCTTCGCGGCGGGAGTGACGGCCGGCGTCGGAACGGTGTTCCTGCTCGTGTACAACGGCATCAGTATCGGCGCGGCCATCGGGCTGTATCACAGCAAAGGGATCGCGCATCAGATACTCGCGTTCGTGGCGCCGCACGGTGTGCTCGAGCTGAGCGCCATCTGCATCGCGGGCGGCGCCGGCCTGCTCCTGGCGCGTGCCATTCTGCTGCCGGGTGAGTTGACGCGCCGCGAGGCATTGGTGCGGCAGGGGCGGCGCGCGCTACGGCTCATCACGGCGTCCACGATCCTGTTGCTCGCGGCCGGCAGCATTGAGGGGCTCATCTCGCCGCGCGCGTCGTGGCCGCCGCTCTGGAAGTGGCTCGTCTCGGCGTTCACGGCGCTCTGTCTGGTATTCTACCTCACGCGCGGGCGTGGGGCAGTGGACCTCGTGTCGGTTGACGCTGACGCCTACAGCGCCTGACGCGCCTTGATTTCCAGATAGTGGTTGATGACCGCCGCGGTCATCGCGTGAGGCGAGACATCAAGCACCGATACGCCGGCGCGCCGCATGTCGAGCAGCGCGGCATGGCGCGCGAGGAGCAACTCCTCCGCGGCGGCGCTCTCGTACAACTGGGCCGTGGATGCGCCGGATGCCGGGACCGCGGCGTGCACCAGCGTGTCGTTGCGCAGCGCGACCACCACAGGCAGATGCCGCGCCGCGCTCCGAGCCGTGTAGGCGATGAGCGCCTGGGATGCGCGCGCATCGATCACGTCGGTAAAGAGCACCAGGAGCGAGCGCTTGCGATGGCGGGCGGCCAACGCGCGGAAGGCCGCCGCGTAATCGGGCTCCGCCATGGTGGGCACGACTGGCGCGAGCGCGTCACGCAGCGTGGTGAGTGCTGTCGCGCCGCGCATGGCGGGGACGAACGCGCGGATCGCATCGTCGAACACGATGAGCCCCACCTGGTCGCCGGAATGAATGGCGATGTCCGCGAGCACGAGCGCGGAGGAAAGGGCGTACTCGAAGCGGGGGAGGGGACCGGCGAGCTGCGTCATCATCCGGCCGGCATCTACGGCGATCATCACCGTCTGCCCCTGCTCGGCGGCGAACTCGCGCGTGATCAGCTTGTCGCGCCTCGCGCTTGCCTTCCAGTCGATGTGGCGCGGGTCATCACCCAGCACGTACTCGCGCAGCGTGGTGAAGCTCGCCCCCTCGCCGCGCCGGCGGATGGTGCGGACGCCCGCATCGCGCAGGCGATGCTGTACGGAGAGCAGGCGGAAGCGGCGCAATCCCGCGATGGAGGGGGTGACGGTGATGGCGTCATCCATCAGATAGCGCAGCGTACGGCGGACGAGGCCGAGCGGGCCGTGCACGCGTAGGACGACGGGGCCGAGCGGGTATCGCCCTCGTGCACGGCCCGTGAGCACAAAGGGGATCGAGGTGCCCGCCCCGCCCGCGTCGACCATGACGTTGACGGAGCGCAGTGCAGGCGGGGCCACAGACGTCGGTGCGGCATCGGGCGCGCCGAAGCGACGCTCCACCGCGGCGGGAATCGCGTCGTGCAGGGTGAGAGCACGCGGGGCCGCAGGCGAGGCCGAGGCAGTCTCCGCAACGTGATAGTAACCTGTCACCTGGTCGCCGATCCCCGCGGTTGGCGGGAGGTCGCGTGTCACCGAGAAGGCGCTGCCATTGGGAAGGCGAAGGATGTCGCTCACGATGATCGCGACGAGAAGCCCGGTGAGCAGGAGTGCGGCAACGAACCCCGCACGCCAGTACGAGAGAAGCCACACCGGGGCGAAGAGCGCCGTCACGAGCGCCAGGCGGCGTGTGGGGAGAAACCGCGGGAGGCGGAACGGGCGCATGCTCGACCCGACCGGCGTGGAAACGGAAGGACCGTCGGCGTTCATCGTCGCGCGGCCATCAGTGCGGGCCGCCCCAGGACAGGGAGAGGCCGAGTGCGAGGTGCCCGCCTCGCGTGGGCGTGACGAAAATGGAGGCATCGCCGGGAGGGTAGACACGCTTCCAATTGTCCGCGTGGAGCTTTGTTCCGTTGCAATGACGCCCTCCTCCTACCGCGGCGCCTCGATCCGCATGAGCAGCGCCTCGAGCACCTCGTCGCCCGATCGCCCCTCCACCTCCAGCTCCGGCGCCACGAGCACGCGATGTCGCAGCACCGGGAGCGCCAACTCCTTCACATCATCCGGCGTAACGAACTCCCGGCCCGCCATGAGCGCCGCTGCACGCGCCGCGCGGAACAGCGCGACGCTCGCGCGTGGAGAGCCGCCGAGCGTGAGGCCCGGGTCATCGCGCGTGGTGCGCACGATCGCCGCGATGTACTCCCGCACCTCGGGCGCAACGCGCACGCACTCCGCGGCGGCGCGGAGGTCACGGCAGCCGGCTTCGTCCAGCACGGGTGCCGGGGTGATATCGGCCAGTCGCTCAGCGTCGAAGCCATCGGCGTAATGCGCCAGCATCTCGAGCTCGGCCTCGCGCGACGGGTAGGACACCTTGATCTTGAGGAGAAAGCGATCGAGTTGCGCCTCCGGGAGCGGGTAGGTGCCCTCGTACTCCACCGGGTTCTGCGTGGCGAAGACGGCGAAGAGCGGGCCGAGCGCACGCGCTACCCCATCCCCGGTGACCTGCCGCTCCTGCATGGCCTCCAGCAGCGCCGCCTGCGTCTTGGCAGGGGCACGGTTGATCTCGTCGGCGAGCAGCAGATCGGTGAACACCGGGCCGGGGCGGAATTCGGACGACCGGCCGCCATCGCGGAGCATGGTGATACCGGTGATATCAGACGGCATGAGATCCGGCGTGAACTGGATGCGGCCGAAGCGTGCGCCCAGTGCGCCGGCCAGCACGCGTACGAGGAGCGTCTTCGCGGTCCCCGGCACGCCCTCCAGCAACGCGTGCCCACGCGCCAGAAAGACGATCAACGCCTGGTCGATCACCTCCTCCTGTCCCACCACGCGGCGCGCAACTTCGTCGCGCACACGGCGCATGGCCTCCGCTACCTGCTCTGATGTCATCACGAGGTCAGGGTCCGTTCAATGTGAGTAATGGCGTGCCCGACGGCCAGAAACGCCTCGGGCGTGCGCGGCTGCCGTATGGCGTCGCTCAGGAGCGCAGTGTCCGCCGAGAGCGATGGATGTCGCATGCGCAGCAGGGTGAGATATGCCTCGTCGGCATCTGCTCTCGCCGAGCTGCCAGCAGGGTGGCGGCGACGCAGTCCGCGCAACAGGCGGCGCGAAGCAGTGCGCGTGGCGCCCCCCTGCTCATACGCGTGGGCGAGGGCATGCACGTGCTCCATCGGGGAGCGGCGCTCGATGCGCGCACGCGCCACGGGGGGGATGGCGCGCGCGCCGAGCGCGAACAGCAGGAGGAGCGCGGCGAGAATGCCTTGCAGAAGCATCCGCCCGGCCGGCGTTCCAAACACGGCGTGTCCGACAGCCCGCGTCAGACTGCCATGACTGCCGAAGCCCTGGTGATACTCGTCGAACACCAGCGCGCGCCTCATGGCCGGCGTGAGCCATTCGATCAAGCGCGTGTCAAAGACGGCCGGACTGCCCAGACGCACGACGGCGTTGGTGAAGATGCGCGGGTCCGCGACGGTCACCACACGGCCGCGGCCGAGCGGAATGCCAAGTACCGCGGGCCGTGAGCGCTCCAGCCGATCGCGCACCTCCAGGAAGGTGATGGAGTGGCCTGGGAGCGGCTTCCTGGAATCCAGGTAGTGCCAGACGTAGACGATCGAGGGTACGGCGCGCGGTGCGCTGGAATCCGCGCGCTGGGTCGTATCTGCGTCACTCGAATCGCGGCCCGGGCCCGCGCCGACGGGCTGCGTGCGAGCACTGTACGGGAGTCCGGTGAACGCCGATTGCTCGACGTGCAGCGAATCGGCGATGGCGGTGCCGGCGCGGGGGACGACGACCAGCCCAGCACCGCGGCGCACGGCATCGAGCAGATGATGCACCTCGCTCGGCAGGAGGGGCAGCTGGGGATCGAGTACGGCGTACACCGCGGTGGAGTCCAGCGGCTCCGTGTATGGCTGGAGCCGCCGCGTGGTCGTCCAGCCCAACTGCTGCAACATCTGCATCAGTCCGCGCGCGCCGTCTGGATCGGCGGAGAAGGTCGTGAGCCGCGATTCTGATTCATCGGCCGGCGCATGCGACGAGGCGATCCAGATGAGCAGCACCAGCAGGCCGATCACCACCAGGATCACGCGCGGCGTGAGCCACCACCCGCCCTCGCGCTCAGCCACGGGGCCCCATGATGTCCACGGCCAGCGTCCACAGCCGCTCGAAGCGATCGCGATCGCACGTGCCCAGGCCGTAGACCACCACCTCATACGAGTGGGCAAAGGCGCGGAAGCGATCGAGCAGCGCCGAGGAGGTGCCGCGCAGCTCGCGCACGTAGTCCCCCGCGGTCTTGGAGGGATGCAACCGGATCTGCCCCTGCCGCGCGACGCCCTCCAGCAGCGCCTGATACAGCGCATGCGCGGCCTCGGTGAACACCCCCTGCGCGGCGAAGTGCTGTGCGGCACGCCACGCGTCCACGTAATGCGTCGCAGTTCCACTCCCCGCTGTTCCACGCTCCTCCATGGCGCGGCGGATGCGCAGCCGCCGCCACCGGCGTGAGAGCTCGATGGCGGCGGTGGCTAGCGCTACGACCAGTGCCGCCATGGTGACCCAGAACAGGCGGGGGGAGTGCGAGTGCGACGGAAAGAGGCCGCCGATCAGCGCCAGCAGCCGCAGCAGCTGATGCCCCAACCAGTGCCACACGCGCGAGAGCGGCGAGAACGGATTGTACTCCGGCGCGCTGAACACGTGGGCTGCCGCGCGGCGAATCGCCTCGTCGGGAATCTGCATCGACCGCTACTACGCCGGTTGCGTGGCGGGAGGATCGTTCAGGGCGCCGGCCATCAGCTCGATGTCGTACCCCTCCTTCCGGATGCGCAGGTCGTAGTACAGCAGCGCGGTGACGACCGGGATGATCGGATACACGAAGAGAGCGAAGACCGTGACCAGCGTTTGCGTGAGCACGAAGCCGTGGAAGGCGAGATAGACCACTGCCCCGAGGAGCGCCAGTACAGCCAGGTAGATGATGTAGAGCAGCACGAGGGTGAGCACGATACGCAGTGCCGAGCCCCGCGCGAGCTGGTTGGCGCGGGTGAGCGCCGCGCCGGCTCCCAGCTGTTCCAGGACGACTGTGGCCGGCACAGCAAAGTAGAAGGCGAACATGCGCAGCGACCACCAGACGCCGGCGAAGATCGCCGCGCCGATCCCCACACCCACCAGCACGAGCGCGATGCCGCGCGGCATCGCGCTCCCCACTCCGGCGACGAGCGCTGCCACCACGCCCATTCCGATGCCGGCGATGAGCAGTCCCACCGCAATGAGGATCACCTTCGCGAGCACAGAGAGGATGATCGCACCTGGCCGCGTAAGCGCCGCCCGGAGCGCGCGGGCTGGATTGGCGCCACCGCCAACGTAGATGTCGGAGACGGCAACGAGCATTGCCGCCTGCGCAATCACGAACCACGCCATCGCCACGAGTACAAGGACCAGGGTCGTGACCGAGGCGCCGACGCCGAGGGCGGGACGCACATACGCCTTGCCCGTGACCGACACGACGAGCCGCGGCACCCACGCGATGGCGCTCAGCACGAGCAGCGGCGCGTAGTGCACGCGCAGCAGCTGCACGGAGGCGTCGAGGATTTCCGAGGAGGAACGCGGGCGAAAGGCGTCGGCAGGCACGAACGGCCCCACAGGAAGGTGTGGGGCTAAGATACGGGCTCGGCCGCCGCGTGCAAATACAACCGCGCGCCTGGACGCCTTGGAGCGCCGGGCGCGCGGCTTATCGCATCACGGCCGTCGCCCGCGTCCCGGTCCGCCGGCTCCGGCGGAGCGCTTGATACGTCCCGGCACGTGCTTCCATTGCGCAGAGGTCAGAATGTGCTGTACCGCGTCGGTTGCCCGTTGCACGTTCGCGCGGGCTGCCTGGAGGTTGGGCCGCACCACGGAAAAGAGCTGGGCCACGTTCGGCGTGCTGCCGGCCGCGTTCACGGCTGCGCGAATACTGTCTGCCAGCACGCCGTTCTTCCGATCGAGCGAATCGCGCGCGGCCGTGAGCTGCGCCACCTGCGCCGAAGTGAGATGAAGCGTATCGCGCAGCGCGAGCACCTGCGTGGCCGGGTTCGGGAGCAACTGCTCGAACCGTTCCGCGAAGTCGGCCATGTTCATGCCGCCGCCGCCGCCGCCGCGCCCGCCGCGCCGCCCGCCGCCGAAGATGCCACGAATGCGATCGCGGGCCTGATCCGGTCCCGCGGTGAGCCGCAGCTGCACCGCGAGCTGGAAGGGCGAGCGGAAGGCGGCCGCGGGACCGCTGGTCGTGCCGAACCGCTCGTTCACCTCGTAGCGGTACCGGTTAGTGGCTGGATCGAAGCCGCGCACGTAGAGGAGCGTCGGATCGGGACGGGTGAATCCGCCCCATCCGTGCAGGTTGTTCTCACCGTGCAGGAGCTGGTCGACACCCGCCAACATGTTGACTGTCAGGATGCTCAGCGTGAGCCGGCGGCCGAGCCCCAGGATGTTGGGGCGCACGTTGAGCTGAAAATCGAGCGATGGCTGCCATGGGCCGCTGCAACTGTTGCGACCGGCCACCGTGCCGAGCTGACTCGTGAGACAACCCCGCACCGCCGGCGACGCGGCCGCGAGCACGCGGCGCATGGCGTTCGCCACACCGGTGTCCGCGGTGGACGCTGGGTCGAAGAGGAACGCGCGATCGTTGCGCAGCCCGTCGCCATTGATGTCCGTGCTGACCATGGGGGTGAATGGCGCGCCGGACATCATCCGGCCGATGGCCGTGAGCTCCACGGCCGCCGTGATCGGATACGTTGCCGTGAGCAGGAACGAATGCGTGCGCCCGTAGCTGCTCGGCGCCCACTCCGCCACGTTGGGGTTCCCGGCCGTGGTCGGCGCGCTCAGTCCCTGCACGGCGGAGCAGCAGGTGAAGGACGACTGATCGCGCGCGCGCAGCCAGGTGTACGACGCCTGGAAGATCAGACCGCGCAATGTGAATCCATTCAGCCCCACCGTGACTTGCGTGCTGCGCGACTCCAGACCGGAACCGATCTCCGCTACGTGCGCCAGCTCGGGATGCACGCGCGATGCGAAAAATTGCGCGGCCCCGGTGGCCGGGACGATGGCTTGCGGTCCGACGAAGACCGGCCGGTCTCCCTCATCCTGAAGCGTGAAGCGCGGCGTAGTATCGAGGTTCAGATCGGTGACGCGGGGCAGGTTCTCGCCACGCGCCCAGCTCACATTGAGGTTCGCGCTGTAGCGGGAGAGGAACCGGCGCTGAAGCCCAAGCGAGCCGCGCCACGCGCGCGATGCGCCGAAGTCGGGCGCGAACACGGTCACGTTCGGCAGCGCGTCCCGGGCCTCCGGGATCACTGGCAGCCCGCCCGCGGCGCACGTCGTCGGCAGCGCAGAGGGATCGCCCAGATACGCGCTCCAGTCCGGCGTGGGCACGCCGTCTCCAACGCACACCAACTCCTGCTCGTCGCCAGCAATGCCCGTTGCGCCCTGCGCCGCCGAAAAGAGGCCGGTGGGGATGGTGCTGCGAAATTCCCCCAGTCCGCCGCGCACCACCGTGGCCGGCGCACCGAAGGAGCCTCCGCCGATCGTCCAGGTGAACCCGGCACGCGGGCTCACGTGTACCTCGGACGGGAACCGGTCGGTGCGCAACGCCACGAGCGAATCCACGAGCGGGTTGTAGGCCGGGGCGCCCTGAAACTCGGAGCCCTCCACCCGGAGTCCATAGGTGAGTTGCAGGGCGCGACCATGCCGCCACGTATCGCCGAGATAGCCGGAGGGATTGATCGCCGTACCGCTCCGCACCACGGGCGCGAGCGTGCGCGTGAAGGATGCCGGCAGGTTGGCCTCGAAGTCGGAGAGCGAGTTGAAGGTGAACGTCCCCTCCCGATTGCTGGTCACGTCCTGCGAGAACCGCTGGGCATCCAGCAGGAAGCCCAGCTTGATGCGGTGCGAGGCATCGCCGGGCAACCAGGACAGCTCGTCGGAGAGCTCGAGCATCCTCGTGTCGGAGTGCTGTGGCAGGCCGGGATTGCCGCCGAAGGTGAGCGTGGACACCGCGCGCGCTGAATCGCTGACAGCACTCGCGACCTGTACGCGCCCTTCGGGTAGCGCGATATACGGCTGGCCGTTGCGCACGTTGTCGGCGCCGTATGCGCGCAGCTCGTTGATCACTGGGCCGAAGCGTGAGGTCAGCGTTGCCATGAGGCCCGCGCCATGTCCGGTCTGCGTGCCGCCCGTAGCCGGGAGCGCCAGCGAGCCCACGCGCGACGGATCCTGATCGTTCCATCGCCAATCACCGCGCAGCATGAGCGTGTGGTTGTCCGCGAACAGGTAATCCAGACGCACGAGCGCCGAGACGCTCTCGTTGAGCCGGTCGGCATCGAAGCCCGCCGGTGCGGTGGGCAGCCCCTCCCGCTGCACGGCGTCCATGAAGCGCGCCACCGAATCGGCATTCGTGCCCAGCCGCTCGAGGGTGATCGCGTTGGCGTTCAGGAGCGAGGCGAGCGCGTCGTTGCGCCGGCGTCCCTGCACGGCGCCGAACGCAAAGAGCTTGTTGCGCACGAGCGGTCCGCCGTAACCGCCGCTGAGTTGGTTCTGCGTGTAGCCGCGCGCAAAGGGCGAGTTGGGATCCACGCCGAACGCCATATCGCGGTCGCGCAGCGAGTAGGTGAAGGATCCACCGGGCCGGTTGGTGCCGCCGCGGGTGGTGGTGGCCACCAGGCCGCCGGAGAACTGGCCGCGCGCCACGTCGTAGCTGTTCGTGATCACGCGCGTGGAGCGGATGGCATCCTGCGGCACCGACGAGGAGCCGAACGAGAGGCCGTCAACCGTGATGCTGTTGGCCGTGGGCGGCAGTCCGGCAACGGAGAAGGCGGCATCGGTCGAGTCGGTGCCGGCAATGGGGATCACGCCTGGCGCGAGCGCCGCGAGGTCGTTCAGGTCGCTGGCATCGATGGGCAGCCGCGAGGCCTGGTCGCCGGTGATCGACCGCCCGGTGGCGCCGGGCGTCTGGCGCTCCCCTCTGCCGCGCGGCCGCCGGCGTCCACGCACGCGCACGGTATCCAGTACGGCGAGCGTCTGTGAGAGCTGGACATTGGCCACCAGGCGATCCTCATCAGCCTGGCGGACGAGCGCGAAGGTACGCGGCGCCATGCCGAGATACCGCGCGGTGACCGTATACTGCCCGCCGCCATCGGGGAAGACGATGGTGTAGCGGCCTGACGAGTTGGTGGTCGTGTGCCTGGTGATCTGCGTTTCGACGGAGGTGGCGTCGACCGCGACGTCGGCCAGCGGATGCCCATCGGGGCCCGTGATGACGCCGGTGAGAATATCGGTGGTGCTCCCCACCTGCGCATGCGCACGCGCACAGCAGCAGAGCAGGAATACCGTAAGGGTGAGGAGGCGCGCCCAACTCCGCGCGTTGCCGTGCCGGGCGAGAGAGGCCATGAGATCAGTTCGTCAGGGTGTGCGAGGCTGCAAGGGATGCGGGACCGGTGCCGGGTGACTTCCGGCGCGCGTCATGAGAGCCGCGCAAGCAGGGAATACAGTTGGTGCGCGGCTGGTGTTGGTCCGGGCGCTGCGCGGCTGTTTCAACGTCCCGTGCGGCTGGCGCGTCCCATCGCCGGATCGGCGCATGTGTGCGCTCGCCGGCGGTCGGCCGGGGGCATGCCCCAACGTTTTGGGGCGACGGCCTGTATCCAATACTGGGGCTGTGGGGTTGGAGCTCGGCCGGCGCAGGAGCCGGGCGGTGATGACGCGCGGCGTGATCCCTGAGGAGAGGAACTGGATGTCGTGTGGCTCGAGAGCATGCGCGTACTGCCCGGAGCTGCCTCGTACGAGGCGGGGGCACCCGGTCGTGCCGTACTGAGATGGCCGATCATGCCCTGATGCCGGTGGGCAGCCTTGCGCCGCCGCGTGCGGTATCGGCCCCGCATGCCGTCCCCAGCGATGAGGCGCAGCTGGTGGCGCGGATCAGGTGCGGCGACGAGGCGGCGTTCACCACGCTCGTGCGTCGATACGTGCGCCGCGCGTATGCCGTCGCCTATCGCATTGTGCGCGATCGGGAGGACGCGGAGGACGTGGTGCAGGAAACGTTCATGGCCGTGCTCGACCACATCAATGAGTTCGACGACGCGCGACCCTTCGCGCCGTGGTTCTTCCGCATCCTCCGGAACCGCAGCCTGAACGCCCAGAAGTCGCGCCGCGTTCGGCGTGCGGAGCCCGTGCCGGACGGGCTGCCCGATCGCCACCCCTCGCCCGCGGTGGAGATGGAGCGCTCGGAGGTGCATGGCCGCTTCCAAGCGGCCGTGCAGCGATTGCCGGAGCGCCAGCGCATGGTCGTGCAGCTTGTGGACGTGGACGGTGTGGCCTCGGTGGACGTGGCGGCGAGACTCGGCGTTTCCGCGGGCACCGTTCGGTGGTATCTGCACGAGGCCCGCGCCGCGCTCCGGGCGGCACTGGCGCCATTCAAGGGAGAAAACACGTGAGAAAAAGGCCGTATAATAGCTGCCACATTGAGCTTACGGCGAGTGATATCAACGGCGATATCATGTTGGACGACAGCCGTATCGAGGCGCTGACCCGCCGTATCGCGGCCGCCGGCGCGGTACGACTCTACCGCGTGCGCTCGAATCAGCCACGAGGGCGTATGCGTTGGGACGCGCGCGTGGCACGGCGCCTCGCGCCGCTCGCTATTGCCGCGGGGCTGGCGGCCGTTGTGGCGCTCGCGCGGAACACCGAGCCGCCGCCTCCGCCGGCGCCGAGTCAGCCGGCCCACCTCGGCGCGGAGCTGGGGCTGCGGGTGCCGGACCGGCAGAGCCTGCTCGCGGCCGCTGTGGGCGCCGTGAGCGAAGAGGAATTTCTGAGCGGCCTCTGGGGGCATCAGGATGCCGATGCTCTTCTTGCCGCGAGCGAGCATCCATGAGCAGCTTCTTCACCGGCAGGCCGGAGCGCGACGGCCACCCGTTTCCCGCGCAGCTCTTCGTCGCGACCGCCGCGGTCGCGCTCCTCCTCCTCGGTGCCCTTGCCGGTGCCACTTTCGAGCGCGCGCTGATGCGGCCGCGGTGGAACGCGGGCCCGTCGCATCGCGGATTCCAACGCGCGACATTCATGGCGACCGCGGTGGGACCACGGCACCTGGATGACCGCCTGGCAGGGCAACTGGAGTTGACCCCCGCGCAGCGCGCCCGCATCGATTCGATCATGGCGCGCAATCTCCGCGACATCGAGCAGGTGCGCCAACAGGTGCGGCCCCGTATGCGCGAGATCTATGCTTCCACACGCGCGGAGATGGATTCCGTGCTCACGCCCGACCAGCGCGCGCGCCTGCATACGCTCTTCCCGCGGCGGCGGATGGGTCCCGGTCCGTGGGCGCGCGGTGGCGGACGGCGCGGCCACGGCGCTATCGGCGCACGACGCCCTCCAGGCCGCCAGCAATGAGCGAGGCGATGTTCGCCAGGATGAGGGGGCGCGACGCACCGCCGGGTGACACGAGGTACCGTGGCTCCCACACGGGGTGGAACCACTCCTTGAACCGGCGGATCCCCTGGAAGTTGTAAAACCGCTCGCCGTGCCCGTACACGGCCACCGTGATCTGATTCCAGAGTGGTGCCACGGTGGATGTGCGAAGTCCGGAGAGTGGTGCCATTCCCAGATTGAACCAGACGTATTCCTGCGCCCGTCCCCAGAGAATGAGCTCGGTGAGCAGGTAGCGCATGATGCCGGGCGGAGCCGCGGGGGAGAAGCGCATAAGATCGACCTCGAGCTCCTGGTGGCACCCCGACGGCCAGATGGTGGCAAAGGCGACCGCCGCCCCCTGGAAGCGTACCAGTCCCACCGGGTATCGACGCACGTACGACTGACTGAAGGCACCCAGCGAGAAGCCCTTCTCTCGCACCTTCTTTTCGGCCATCCATTGCTCCGAGATCGCACGCAACTCGTCCATGTGCTGCCTGACATCCGAGGGCTCGAGCAGCTGGAAGCTGCAGCCGTCCTTCACGCTCTTGCGCCAGAGCCGACGCAGCGTGCCGCGGTCCGGCCCCTCGAGCGAGAATTCCGCCAGATGCACGCGCGCTTCCTCGCCAAGCTTGGTGACGCTGAAGCCCAGGTCGAGATAGAGCGAGAGTTGCTCGCGCCCGACCTTGTAGAACACGGGCCAGCCGCCATGTTGATCGGCGAGCGCGACGAAGTCGAGGACGAGCTGCACACTCTCATCGTGTGCCGCCACCGGATCCCCCAGCGCCACCCAGCTCCGCCCGCGCTGCCCGTACATCACGAAGCCGGTGCGCTGCGCATTGAAGAGGAGCGCCTTGTCACCGAGCAGAGCCAGATGGGACGCGGCTTCCGGCGAGCGCTCGACGATCGTGGCTGCCTCGTGCAGCTCCTGCGCGCTTGGCACCGTACGTGGTGGGCGCGCCGGGCGGATGAGCCGCGCGACGGCGAAGATCACCAGCAGCGCGACCGCCCCAGCGGTGGCGCGCAGGAAACGCGGGCCCTGGCTCTGAAAGCCGAAGTGCCAGAAGGCCTCGTTCCGGTAGGTCCCGTTGTGATACAGGATGATGCCGAAGGCGATCGATCCGAGCACCGCCAGCGCAATCGCGGCGATCCAGCCGCGCGTGAAGCGCTCCTCGATAATCGAGGCCTTGCGGTAGAAGTACCGGCGGTTCGGCACCAGCGCGGCGAGCATTACCGTCAGCAGGATTGCTTCCTCGTAGTCGAACGCCTTCAGCAGCGAGAAGAGCACGCCGGCCGCCAGCAGCGCGACGGTCAGATGGTATGCCGCATCGAGGCGCCGCTGTATGCCGCGCGCGAGGATCAGCAGCCCCGCGCCCGCCAGACTCCCGAACAGGTGCGAGACCTCGATTACCGGCAACGGCAGCACGCGATGCAGCCAATACAGGCGATTCCCGACGGCCGGCGTCGCACCCGAGAACAGGAGAATCATCCCGGCCAGAAACGTCGTCGCCGCCAGCACGCGCGGGACGATCACCGCGCCCCACTGTCCGCTGATCCGCACGAGCCGGATGAGCGGCTCCTTCTTCCACAGGAAGAAGATCAGGAGGAAGAGCAGGGTGCCGAGCAGGCTCGGTACCAGGTAGTGAATGCGCATCACGAGCGCGTGTGCGGCTTCCGGGCGCATGGCCGTTATCCCCGCGTCATCGCGATCGCGTCCGTGGCCGCGTGTGAGCGCGGGCAGCCTCGCGGTCGTCACTCACGGTCGCGCATACAGAGCGTACCGGACAGCGGTCGCAGCGGGGTGCGCGCGCCGTGCAGATGAGTGCGCCCAGCTCCATCAGCGCCTGGTTGTGCACATAGGTGGCGCGCCGCGTCCGGGGTAGCAGCGCGGCGGCCATGGTCCAGATCACCTTACTGGACGCGCTGCCGCGCACATCGAGATGCGGCGCAAATACCCGGCGCAGCACGCGCGCGACGTTCGTGTCCACGAGCGCGGCGCGCCGCTCATGCGCAAAGGATGCCACGGCGCCCGCCGTATACGCCCCGATGCCGGGGAGACGTTGCAGATGCTCGGGATCGGCGGGCAGTGTCGCCGGAGTATTCCCGCGAACCACGGTGCGCGCGAGGGCGTGCAGGTTGCGCGCACGCGCGTAGTAGCCGAGGCCGCTCCACGCCTCCATCACCCGCTTGGGAGAAGCGGCCGCCACCGACTCGAGCGTCGGGAAGCGATCGAGGAATGCGCCGTAGCGGGTGAGCACGCGCGAGACCTGCGTCTGCTGCAGCATGAGCTCCGAGACGAGCACGCGGTACGGATCCCGCGTGCGGCGCCAGGGGAGGTCGCGGGCGTGGCGCCGATACCAGGCCCGCAGCTTCCGCCCGAATGCCAGGCGGCGCTCGGGCGTCATCGTGGGCGGGAGCACGGTCTGGCGATCGGGCATACGGGCGCGAGGTGTCAAATACGGTCGAGCCATGCGGCACGCGAGGGAAGTTGCTGAGAAGCTAACTCGGCGTCTGGCGTGCACAACGGCGGCGCGCCTGGCGTGTCAACCGATTAGCTTTTGGGCCATCGTCATGATGGACGAGTGTCGGGGCGCCGCTCGACTGCTCCGCTCGGATCGCCGAACCGATGGCCGTGCCCAACCCGGACCTCGATACCCGTCACCCTCGTCGTTCGTCTCTGGACACTGGCGCGGGTCGCCGTACACTCCCTCTCCTTTTGAGGACTCTCTCATGCCCCGTTTCACGACCGGCCTCGCGCTGTTGCTGCCGACCCTGCTGTGCGCTGGGGGCCTGTCTGCGCAAGGCAAGGGGTTCGCGTATGCTCCGGGCGCCCATCACTATCGTGTGACCAGCACCGTCACGCGCACGCAGGAAGCCGGTGGCCAGAAGGCCGCATTGAAGATCGACACCGATCAGCGGGTCACGGTCACCGTCACACGCCACAGCGCGGACACGCTTGACTTCGCGGTTCGGCTCGACTCGACCAGCATCACATCGGAGCCCCAGGTCCAGCTGCCGGATCTCTCGAAATACATCGGGCTCAACGTGAGCGGCGCAATGTCGCCCGGCGGCAAGGTGTTCGCCATGAAGGCCTCGCTCGACAGCGCTAGCGACCCCGCCGTGCAGGGGTTGGTGGAGGGGCTCGGCCGATTCCTCGTGCCGTTCCCCGCTGGCACCCGGGTGGGAAGCACGTGGGCCGATACGAATTCCACAGCGCCCGACTCGAGCGGGCAAGGCGTCACCTCAAAGACGATCACGACATCTCGCGTCCTCGGCGACACGGTGTATGCCGGTCAGCGCGCGTGGCGCGTAGCGCGCACGGTGGGCACCACGTTGGATGGGAGCACCACGGAGGGCGGCCAGCAGCTTTCGGTGACCGGAAAGGGGAATGGCAGCGGAATGTTCTACGTGAGTCACGCGGGCGTGTACCTGGGCTCCACGATGAAACAGAACACGAGCATGACGATCTCGGGGGCCGGAGGGATGACGGTGCCGATCACGCAGACAGGGGTGTCGAAGATCGAGTTGATGCCCTAATGTGATGCATGGCTGACCCGGAGCGGATCGAGGAGCTCGAAGCGGCCGTGCGGCAGCTCCGCCAGGAGATGGCGGAGCTGCGGGCGGCAGTCTACGAGCGACCGGCGACTCCCACGCCCGGCGTGCGCCACGTCGCGACGGCTCCCGCGCGTCCCTCAGCAGCTGGTGCGCGCGCTCCCACAGCCGGTGCCGCTTCCCCGGCTCCCGGGCGTTCACGAACCGGCTCCCCACTGGATCTGGAAGCCCTGGTCGGCCGCTACGGCACCATCGCGCTCGCGACGCTCACGATCATCGTCGGTGCGGGCGCTTTCCTCACCTGGGCCATCGAGAACGGCCTGCTCGGACCCCGCGTGCGCCTGGCACTCGGCGCCGTGGCGGCCATCGCGGTCGCCGTACTGGGTGTATGGCTGCGCTCGCGTGGAACACCGCGCTACGGGAACATGCTGCTGGGGCTCGCACTGGCGCTCGTGCATGTGGATGCGTGGGGCGCGGGACCCTCGCTGCACGTGGTGTCATCCGGGATCGCGCTGGTCATTGCCGCGGGTGCCTCCGCCGCGCTGGCTTCCCTCGCGCTGGCGCTGGATGAAGCGTCGCTCTTTGCCATCGGCATAGGCGGGGCGTTCGTGGCTCCGTTCGTCGTTTCGGCGGGCGGTGGACGGTTGTTCGTCCTGCTGGCCTACGGGCTGGTGGTGCTCGCGAGCGGCGCGTACGTCATTCGCCGGCGCGAATGGCCTGTCGCCGCCGGACTCATGGTGCTTGGCTGCCTCGTCTACGTCGTTGCCGGCACCGATCTGGCCGCGGCGCTCTCCGGGTGGCGCGCCGGCTATGCGCCGGCGCTCTTTGCGCTCTGCTGCACGTGGTGTGTCGCGCTCTGGGGCGGTGCATGGCAGCGCCGCACCGTCGCGGCAGCCTATCTGACTATCGCGCTCGTCGCCTTCGTCGCGGCTATCCTGACGGGACATGCGCCGTTGGCTGTCGTTCTCGGCATACCGCTCGGCGCCACGCTCACGGCCTACGCGCTGGCACGGCTGGCACAGATGCGCGGCCCCGGCCGTGCTGTGCTCGCTGCCGCCGTGCCGCTCGGCTTCCTTGGCGCAGCGGTGTGGGCGATGCATGCCGCGGGCGACGGAAGTCGTGCGCTCGTCGCTGCGTTCTGGACGGTGCTGGCGACCGGTGCCGCCTGGGATGCCGTGCCCGATGTACGGCCGTTGCACGTCATGGTCGCTGGCCTTGCGAGC
>DASUKA010000062.1:0-1486 GCA_036278935.1 Gemmatimonadaceae bacterium | reverse complement strand
CAGGTCATCGCTCACAGAAACTGTGATATTCTTCATAACATCACAGTAGCACAGTCGCAGTGGTTGTGCAAGGCGGTGAACCGTGCGGATCTACTCCTCCCGCAACGCTTCCACGGGATCCAACCGCGCCGCGCGCCAGGCGGGGAGCGCGCCGGCGGCCAGCGCCATCGCGATCAGAATGAGTGCGGCGAGCAACAGGATGGCTGGATCAGTCGGCGCCACGCCGTACAGCAACGACGACACGAGGCGCGTGGCCGCGAGTGCGGCGCCCAGGCCGAGCAGGACGCCGATGATCACGATGCGCCCGACCTCGCCGAGCACCATCCGGAGCACGCGCGATCCTGCGGCGCCGAGCGCGATGCGAATGCCGATCTCGTTCCGCCGGCGCGCGACGGTGTACGACATGATACCGTAGATCCCGATGACGGCGAGCGCGAGCGCCAGTGCGCCGAAGACGCTCGAGAGCATGGCGAGCAGTCGCTCGCGCGTGAGCGACTCGGCCACCTGTTGGGATAGCGTGGTGAACTCGAGGGAGATGGCGGGGTTCACTTCGCCGAACGCAGACGTGACGCTGGGGATCAGCGCGGTCGGTGCACCCGCCGTGCGGAGCTCGAAGCTCATGAACGAGGGCGGATCTTGCTGCTGGCTGTATGGCAGGTACGCCGTTGGCGGCGCTTTCTCGCGCAGCGATTGATACTTCGCGTCGCCCACAACGCCGACAACCTCGATGGGCGGCCCGAGCTTCTTCCCGGCAGGCACGCGGAACTGCTTGCCCAGCGGGCTCGCGTGCCCGAAGAACTTGTGCGCGAGCGTCTCATTGATGATGGCCACCAGCGGGGAGCCGGGTGTATCGCTCTCGTTGAAATCTCGGCCGGCGAGCAGCGGCGTGCCGAGCGTCGCGAAGTAGCCATTGCTCACCGCGTTGAAGTCGACGAGCGCGTCGTCTCGGGACGTGGGCGAGAAGCCGTCGACGAGGATGAAGTTGTTCCAGGCGGCGCCCGAGAGCGGCGTGTACTCCGAGGCGCTCGCCGCGCGCACGCCGGGCTCCGCGCGCAGCCGCGCAACCATGTCGTGAGAGAATTGGCGCTGGCGCTGCGCGGAGTGGTGGGCGTTCCGCAGATCGGCGGACGCGAGCAGCACCTGATCACGCTGGAACCCCGGGTCGAGGGTGGCGAGCGACCGGAACGTTCCCACCATGAGCCCCGCACCGGTGAGGAGCACGAGTGACAGCGCGACCTGCGACATGACGAGCACTCTCCCGAGGGCGAAGCGCGAGTGCCCCTCGGTGACGCCGCGTCCACCGGACTTCATAGCGGTCTGTGGCTCGACACGCGTCGAGCGCCAGGCTGGCGCGAGCCCGAACAGCAGTCCGGTACCGAGCGCCACCGCGATGGTGAACGCGAGGACGCGCGCATCGATAGCGACATCGAGCGAGACGTGACCGCCTATCGTCCAGAGAAGGCCGACCAGCGCGCGGGCGCTCCAG
>DASUKA010000061.1:0-24620 GCA_036278935.1 Gemmatimonadaceae bacterium | reverse complement strand
CGTCCCCCACTTTCACGCAGCGGCCCAGCGGACTCTCGCCCGGCCAGTAGCGGTGCGCGAAGCGCCGGTTGATGATGATCACCCGCCGGCCGCGGTCGGCATCCACAAAGCCGCGACCCAGCAGAACGGGCGTGCCGATGGTGGCGAGGAAGCCCGGCGTCACCGCGCTGAGGCCCGGCGGATACGGCAGCGGCCGCCGTCCCGGCACCGAGTCGCGCCCGGGGACGGAGTAGCCATACGACATCCATCCCGGCGCGACGTTGGCATCGGTCACCGCCGCCATGCGCACGCCGGGAATCGTGGCCACACGCGCGAGGATGCGGGGAACCAGGGCGCGCTCGCGCGCGGCCGTGTACCCCGCGCCTTCCATATGGATGTCCACGGCGAGCACGTGATCGAGCGACATGCCGAGATCCACGCGATGCGCATTGCGCAGACTCGCGGTGAAGAGGCCCGCGCCCACCACCAGCACCAGAGCGAGCGCGAGTTGCGCCACGAGCAACACCCGCCGCACGCGCGCATGCGATGCCGACGCAGTGCGCCCCCCACCCGCCAACTCGCGCGCCGCATTCACATGCGAGGCACGGAGCGCGGGCCAGAGCCCGCATGCGAGGATGGTAGCCGCCGTCACCGCGAGCGTGATCGCGAGGACGCGCGCATCGAGCGGTGCCCTCGCCGCGGCGACACCCGTGAGCAGGTACGCGCGAATGAGCGCGCCACCCCAACGCGAAAGGAGCAATCCGCCCGCACCGCCGGCGGCCGCGAGCATCGCGCTCTCCAGCAGCAGCGAGGCCGCCAGCCGCCCGCGCGGTGCGCCAAGTGCCGCGCGCACGGCGAGTGTCTGACGGTCGCGCACGCCGCGCGCCAGCAGCAGGCCGGCCACGTTCGCGCACGCAATGAGCAGCACCACGGTCGCCACGCCCGCCAGCCAGAGCGACACGGGAATGTTCGCCGCCGCCAGCTCGCGCCGCGCGCGCACGAGCGGCCGGACTTCGGCGTCCCGCGGTCCCGGCTCCGGGCGAACGGCCGCGGAGTCGGCGGCGTTGCCTCTCTCGAAGATGACCCTCGCCTCGGCCTGCGCCTGCGCCGCCGAGACGCCGGACGCCAGACGCGCCACGACGTGCAGCCACGAGTAGCGCCGGCTGGTGAGCGCTTCGCGCCCCGCGTCGAATTTCGTGGTCGTGATGGGGAGGAAGAGATCCACCGGGGCGAGTCCCGCTCCGGTGAAACCCTGCGGCGCGACGCCGATGATCGTGTAGAGATCACCCGCCACGCGCAGCGAGCGGCCGATCGCGCTGCGCGCTCCGCCGTAGCGGCGCTGCCAGAGCGAGTAGCCGAGTACTACGACGTGCGGTCCGCCGGGCCGGTCCTCGCTCGCGGTGTAGAAGCGGCCGAGGAGAGGCCGCACACCGAGCACGGGAAAGAGCGTGGACGATGCCATGAGACCCGCCGCGGGCGTCACGCCGTGTGGGTCGACGATGGTATAGGGACGCGGTGCATAAGCGGCCACGCCGGAAAAGGCCCGCGCGTTATCACGCAGATCCACGTAATCCGGGAAGGTGCGAATGCGTACGTCCATCACGCGATCGACGTCGCGCACGTGCGCGGGCGGGCGGAAGAGCAGCGCGTCCACGACGCCGAGCATCGTGACGTCGGCGCCGATCCCGACGGCGAGCGAGAGGACCACCGCCGCTACGAAGGCGGGGCTCCGCGCGAGGCGGCGGACGGCAGCGCGCAGCTCCCAGATCACGATATCGAGCATGGCGCACTCCGCAGGATGATCACGCACCGCATAGTGGGCATCGCGGTCGGTTCATGAGGGATGAGGCATCACGCCGCAGGAGGTGACCCCGCTCCTCTATCTGTGCACACGTCACTCCGCGCGCAAGGCGATCAGCGGATCCACCCCGCTGGCTCGGCGCGCCGGCAGCCAGCAGGCCGCCAGCGCAACGGCCGTGAGCAGCACAGCCACACTCGCCAATGTGAGCGGATCGGTGGCGCTCACGCCGTAGAGCAACGAGGCCAGCAGCCGCGTGGCCACCACCGACCCGGCGAGGCCGAGGATGATCCCCGCGCCGGCGAGCCGCATCCCCTCGCGCACGACGAGCCGCAGCACGTCGCGGCGCGTGGCGCCGAGCGCCATGCGGATGCCGATCTCCGCCGTGCGCTGCGTGACGGCGTAAGCCATGAGCCCGTAGATGCCGATCGCCGCCAGGAGGAGCGCCGACAGCGCGAACGCGGCGAGCAACGCGGTGTTGAAGCGCTGCGCGCTCAGGCCGCGCGCGGCCAGATCATCCATCGTCCCGAAGCCGGCGCCCCATCCCATCATCGGAATGGCGGGCTCGACCGCGAGCACCGCGTGCTTGAGCGCGGGGATCAACCGCGTGGGATCGCCCGTCGCGCGCACGATGAGCGCCATGTGCGTCCAGGGGTTCACTGTGTACGGGAGGTAGATCTTCGGCGTCGGTAGCGTGTCGTCCGCCCTGTTGCGGACGGTCGCCGCCACGCCTACGACCACGGCATGGATCGGCTGGCCGAAGTCCGCGCGCCCCTGCGCCGACTTGAACACCGTCACCGGTTGGCCAATCGGGCTCTCATCGGGCCAGTAGAGATGCGCGAACCGTTCGTTCACGATGGCCACCGCGCCGGCGGAGGAGAGATCCGCCGTGGTGAAGGCGCGCCCCGCACGCAGTGGAATCTCCATCGTGTGGAAGTAGCCGGGCGAGACGGTGCGGAAGCTCGCGCCGCGGTTGCCCCATTCGCCGTACGTCGCCTTCCCGCCGACCTCCACCTTGGTGGGCACCCCGCCGTGGCCGAGCGGCGTGAAGTTCGCCATCGCCACACGCTCCACGCCGGGGATCGGGCGCACCGCATCGAGCAGTCGCGCGTAGAGCGCGGCGGCTTGCCGTGGATCATCGTACCTGGGCGATGGCGGCGTGATGTCGGCGCCGACCAGATGGGCGGGATTGAATCCCAGATCTACGCGCGTGAGCCGCCAGAAGCTGTTGATCAACAATCCGGCGCCCGCCACGAGCACGAGCGCCAGCGCGATTTCCGCGGTCACGAGCGCGCCGCGCATCCGCTGGCGGTGACGATCGCCGCCCGACCCGCCGGCGCGCTCCTTGAGCGACGTCGCCAGATTGGGCGCCGCCGCGCGGAGCGCGGGCGCGAGCCCCACGATGAGCGCCACCAGCAGCGACACGCCCAACGTGAATGCCAGCATCGCCGGGTCCAGCGCCACCTGGTTGAGGCGCGGCAACGACTGGGGCGCGGCGCGCCGCAGGAGGGCCACCCCGATCCATGCGATTCCGATGCCCAGTACGCCGCCGGCCGCCGCCAACAGCGCGCTCTCGGTGAGCAGTTGGCGCACCACGCGCCCCCGCCCGGCGCCGAGCGCCGCGCGGATGGCCATCTCGCGCGTGCGCGACGCCGCGCGGGCAAGCGAGAGACTCGTCACGTTCGCGCAGGCGACGAGCAGCACCAGCACCACGGCGGCCATCAAGACGAGCAGCCTCGGCCGCACATCGCCCAGAATGAGGCGGCGTACCGGATAGGCCAGCACGGAGGTCCAGTCACGGTTCACCTCGGGATACGCCGCGGCGAGTCGCAGGGCGATCGCGTTGAGCTCTCCCTGCGCCTGCGCGAGCGATACATCGGGGCGGAGGCGCCCGAGCAGCGCCGCGTCCGCGTGGTAGTCGCGTTGCGCGAGCACGCGGTCGCTCCCGATGATGGCGCTCATGGGAGCGATCACATCGGGCGGCCATGTCGGGTAGCGCGCGCCGCGCGGCATCACACCCACGATCACATACGACCGGGACCCGAGCGTGATCGTCGCGCCGATGGCGGCCGGATCCCCGCCAAAGTGCTGCTCCCAGAAATGATGAGTGAGCACCGCCACAGTCCCGCGTCCCGCCTGCTCCTCACCGGGCAGAAAGGTGCGCCCGAGCGCCGCGTGCGCGCCCAGCACGGAGAAGTAGCGCGGCGAGACGTATGCCACCAGCACACTGCGCACGCCATCCGGGCCCCGCAGCGATTCCGACCGACCCCGCACGTAGGCGAGGTCGAGCGTCGTCGCCTGCCGTTGCCAATCGAGGAAGTTGGGATATGAGGGAAGACGCTCACCGCCGTCCTTGCTCCGCGCAAAGAGGGCGAACAGCCGCTCCTGCTCGGCGAATGGGAGCGGGCGAAGCAGCACGCCGTTCACCACGCTGAACACCGCGGTGGTGGCGCCGATGCCGAGCGCCAGGGTGAGCACGGCAACACACGTGAAGCCCGGGCTCCGGCGCAGCGAGCGGAGCGCGTAGCGCAGGTCGTGGAGGAGCAGGTTCATGCCGGAATAACTCCGCCACGCCGGAAGCGGTCACACCGCGAACGCTCGTCATCGCGCGGCACACGCGCCATAATAGGCATCAGGCCCGCCAGTCTCCCCTTCTCCACACCGATTCGTGATGCGATTCCCGCACGTGCACCCACGCACCGCCGCGCTCCGTACCGCCGCCTGCGCCCTTGCCGCAATCGCCCTGGTCCTCCCCTTCCCGTGCCACGCGCAGGCGGCCGCGTCGCACGACATGCGCGGCGATTCCATTTTCGCCGCGCAGGCCCTCGCCAACGGGCTCCGCATTGCCAAGCGCTATCACGTGGCCGCCATCACCACGCGCCGCTTCGACCACGACGCCTTCTGGCGCGCCGTCGAGCCCTCGCTGGCCTCGCCGGACTTCCAGAAGCGGCAGGTCGGCGCGTCCATCCTCGGCCGCTCCATCAACGCCGTCACCTTCGGCACCGGCAAAACGACCGTGCTGCTCTGGTCGCAGATGCACGGGGACGAATCGACGGCCACCATGGCGCTGGCCGACATCTTCCGCTTCCTCGCCCAGGCGACGCACGACCCGCTGCGACAGCGGCTGCACGATGATCTCACGATCGTCTTCGTGCCCATGCTCAACCCCGACGGGGCAGAGCTCTTTCAGCGCGAGAACGCGGCGGGCATCGACATCAACCGCGATGCGCGGCGGCTCGCCACGCCCGAAGCGCGCGCACTCAAGGCGCTCCGCGACAGCATCCGCCCCGCCTTCGGCTTCAACCTGCATGACCAGAACGCGCGCACGATCGCCGGCGCGGGCGGCATGCAGGCCGCCATCGCGCTCGAGGCGCCCGCGTTCTCCGACGCGGGCAACTACAACGATGTGCGGCGCCGCGCGCGGCTGGTAGCGGCAACCATCGCGCAGATCCTCGGCGGCAGCATTCCGGGACGCATCGCGAAGTACGATGAATCGTTCAACCGGCGCGCGTTCGGCGACAACATGCAGAAGTGGGGCACGAGCACGGTGCTCGTGGAGAGCGGCGGCCTGCCGAACGATCCGCAGAAGCAGCGGCTGCGCGCGCTGAACGTGGCGGCGATTCTGGGCGCGCTCGACGCCATCGGCACCGGACGCTACGCCGATGCGGACCCGCAGGCGTACCAGCGACTGCCATCGAATCATGGGGGCGCCAGCGATCTGCTCATCCTGGGCGGTCAGCTCGTGCTGCCCGGCCAGCCGCCGCTCCGCGCCGACATGGCCATCAACTACCACGACGCCATCGCGCGCACGGGGGCGTACGTGCGCGACGTGGGCGACCTGCAGGAGGCCGTCGCGGTGGACACGGTGAACGCCGCCGGACTCTTCCTCATCCCCGCGGCGTCGTCGCTGTACGCCGGGAATGGCGGCAGCTGGCTGCGCATCGGCGAACCGGCATCGTTCGCGCTGCGTCGCGGCAAAGACAGCACGAGCGCGCTGGTCATGACGATCGGCGGCGCGGCCGGCAGAGGCCCCTGATAGCGCCTGCACGCAGCGCGGCCGCGCAGCCTTGCGCGGAGCGTGACCGGGCGCAATCATGCCAGCTACCCGCAGTGCGTCCCACCGGTGGCCGTGTTGGTCTCCTTCCTTACCGGGACGTTCCATTCTGTCTGATCGCTCCGGAGATTGAAGACCATGGAAAGCTCTACCGCTCCCCTGCACCGCAAGGCCGCCGACGACCACCGCCTCCGACGCGACATCGGCATCATCGGCCTGCTGTTCACGGCGGTGGGCTCCATCATCGGATCGGGGTGGCTGTTCGGCGCGCTGAACGCCGCGGAGATCGCCGGTCCGGCGTCGGTCATCGCGTGGGCGATCGGCGGCGTGATGATCATCCTGATCGGCCTCTGCTACGCAGAGCTCGGAACGATGTTTCCGATCTCCGGTGGCGTGGTCCGCTTCCCGCACTACAGCTTCGGCTCCTTCGCCAGCTACACCGCGGGCTGGATCACCTGGGTGGCCGCGGCATCCACCACCTCCATCGAAGTCGAAGCCGCGCTGCAGTACGCCACCAACTACATCCCCTGGCTGCAGCATCTCGTGGCCGGCGTGCCCGTGCTGACACCGGCCGGTTTTGCGGTAGCCGCCGCGCTGCTGGCGCTGTTCAGCCTCATCAACGTGATCGGCATCCGCTGGTTCGCGCGGCTCAACAACACGCTGGTGTGGTGGAAGCTGGTCATCATCACCATAGTGATCGTCGCCTTCCTCGTTACCGTCTTCCACGGCATCAATTTCAGCCATGAGCTGGCCGGCGGCTTCATGCCGTACGGCTGGAGCGGCGTCTTCTCCTCCATCGCGACTGCGGGGATCGTCTTCTCCTACCTCGGCTTCCGTCAGGGAGTCGAGCTGGCCGGCGAGACGAGCAACCCGCAGCGGAACGTGCCGATCGCCATCATCGGATCGGTGCTCATCACTGCCGTGCTGTACGTTGCCTTGCAGACGGCGTTCATCGGTGCGCTTCCGTCCAATGCGCTGCGCAATGGCTGGAGCAACATCGGCACGAGCTTCACCAGCGGCGTGAGCGGCGCCAAGGCGGCCTTCGGCCCGCTCGCGGCGCTGGCCAGCGCGATGGGGCTCGCCTGGCTGGCGATCCTGCTCTACGTCGACGCCTTCATCTCGCCGGCCGACACCGGGCTCATCTACACCACGGTCACCGCGCGCATCTCGTATGCGATGGGACGCAACGGTAACGCGCCCAGGTCGCTGGCCAAGGTGAGCGACCGCGGCGTGCCGTGGGTGAGCGTGATCCTCACCTTCATCGTCGGGCTGATCTTCTTCCTGCCCTTCCCAGGATGGCAGAAGCTGGTGAGCTTCGTGACCTCGGCCACGGTGCTCTCCTTCGGATCCGGACCGCTGACGCTGGTGGCCATGCGCCGGCAGATTCCGCGGCAGGCTCGCCCGTTCCGTCTGCCCGCCTCCCTCGTCATCGCGTATCTCGCCTTCCTTTCCTCCAACCTCATCGTCTACTGGTCGGGGTGGGAGACCGACTGGAAGCTGTTCGTGGCCGTGCTGATCGGCTACGTCGTGCTGGCCATCCACGAGTCGCGCAACCACGAGACCACGCCGCCCCTGCAGTTCCGCTCCGGCATGTGGGTGCTCCCCTGGCTTGGCGGGCTGGCCATCATCAGCTGGCTTGGCTCATACCCCGATCTGTCGCAGCACAAGGGCAACCTCGGCGTTCTGGGCTTCGGCTGGGCGATCGTGGTGATTGCCGTGTTCTCTGCGCTCATCATGTGGATGTCCACCGCGTTGCGGCTGCCCACCGAGACGGTGGAGGAGCAACTGCGGGCGCCGACGCCGAGCGAGGAGGCGGACCGCGAAGCGGAGATGGGGATGGCGGACTGACGGGGAGGCGAAGCGGAAGAGGGGCGGGGACGAATCACGCGCGACCGACGGTCGATGGATGATGGCGGCTCGGGCCGCATCATACTCGGTCATTGTCTCATCGTGTTGACCACCTGTTCCACGTCGTAAGGCGTGGGGAGGACATCATGCACTCGCTGCCGAGAGACCTCCGCTACGCCTTGCGCGCCCTCCGCAAGGCTCCCGCCTTCGCGGGCATCGCGATCCTCACGCTCGCCCTCGGCATCGGCGCGAGCACGGCCATCTTCAGCGTGGTGAACGCCGTGCTGCTGCAGCCGTTGCCGTATGCGAAACCGGACCAGCTGGTGCTCGTGTGGACCGACATGCGTACGCGCAACGTGCTCGACTTCCCCATCGCGCCGGGCGACTTCCCCGACATGCAGCGCGGAGGTACGCTGTTCCAGGGTATGGCCGCCGTGACCACTGGGCGTGCGCCGATGGTGGGCGAGGACGGCCGGCCGGAGCGGGTGAGCACGGCGGGCGTCACGACAAATCTCTTCTCCCTGCTCGGCGCGCGCATCGCGCTCGGTCGCGACTTCGTGGCCGCGGATGGCACGCCGCAACCCGCCCCGCCGCCCGGCGCCGCGCCCGGGGCGGGCGGTGCCGCTCCCGTGCAGCGGCTGCCGGCCATTGCGATTCTGAGCTACGGATTCTGGCAGCGGCAGTTCGGCGGCGACCCGGGCGTGGTTGGCCGCAGCATCCACGTGGGGAACGCGGAGGCCGAGGTGGTGGGGGTGCTGGCGCCCGGCTTCGAGCTGCTCTTCCCGCCGAGCGCGAACATCGAGCGCACGCCGGACATCTATACCGCGTTGCGGGTGAACTACGCCAATGCTTCGCGCATCAACGTCTTCATGCGCGTGATTGGACGGCTCAAACCCGGCGTGACGCTCGCGCGGGCGCAGGCGCAGATGGATCGTGTGACCGAGGAGCTCGACCAGCTCGTGCCGATCAAGCGGTCCGCCGGATTCGACATCCGGCTGGAGCCCATGCACAAGGATCTCGTGGCCGACGTGCAGCCGGCCATTCTCGCGCTCATGGGCGCGGTGATCTTCGTGTTGCTCATCGCGTGCGCCAATGTTGCCAACCTGTTGCTCGTGCGCGCCGCATCGCGCGAGCGCGACCTGGCAGTGCGCGCCGCGCTGGGCGGGAGCCAGGGCGCGCTCGTCCGGCAGGTGCTGGCCGAGAGCGTGGTGCTCGCCACAGCCGCGGCGCTGCTCGGACTCGGCCTTGCGGCGCTCGGCATCCGACTGCTGGCCGCGCTCGCGCCGGCCAACCTGCCGCGGCTCGACGCGATCGCCATCGATCCTCCAGTGCTCCTCTTCACCGCG
Source organism: Gemmatimonadaceae bacterium (assembly GCA_036278935.1). Classification (GTDB taxonomy): domain Bacteria; phylum Gemmatimonadota; class Gemmatimonadetes; order Gemmatimonadales; family Gemmatimonadaceae; genus DASSNR01. The sequence goes on along the minus strand of DASUKA010000061.1, from coordinate 15,595 downwards.
GTGGCCGCGCTGGCCGCGACGGTGATCTTCGGCGTGGTGCCCGCGCTCCGCGCATCCGCGCCGGACATCATGAGCGTGCTGCGGACGAGCGGCCGCGGCGCGGTGGGGCAGCGCCGCGGGTCGCTGTTCCGCAACGGTGTGGTGATGGCGGAGGTGGCGCTGTCATTCGTGCTGCTCGTGGGCTCCGGGCTCATGGTGCGGAGCTTCATCGCGCTGGAGCACGTGGATCCGGGCTTCGATCCCAACGGCGTGCTCACCTTTTTCTTCAGAAACACGCACACGCGCGGAGCGGACGAGCGCGCGGCGTTCATTCGGCAGTTGCATGATCGGCTCGCGGCACTGCCGGGTGTGCAGGCCGTGACGGCGGCGAACCCGCTCCCGCTCGACGGCGGGCTTTCGAACGCGCGATGGGGCACCGAGCAGGCACTGGCCGATCCGAGCGCGTTCCAGCAGGCGGACACGCACATCATCCTCCCCGGCTACTTCAAGGCCATGCGCACGCGGCTGATCGCGGGACGCCCTTTCAGCGAGGCGGACAACGCACCCGGCGTGAAGCACCTCATCATCGACCAGTCGCTCGCGGCGCAGGCATTCCCGGGGCGCTCCGCGGTGGGCCAGCGGCTGCTGGCGCGCGTGAACTCGCCGGAACCGGAGTGGTTCGAGGTCATTGGCGTGGTGGCGCACGAGCGGCACGAATCGCTCGCGCACGCGGGGCCTGAGGAGATGTTTCTCACCGATGGTGCCTTCGGTCATGGCGCCGTGAACCGCTGGGCGGTGCGCACCGCGGGCGACCCGTCACGCGTCGCGCCGCAGGTGCGCGCGCTGCTCACCCAGCTCGACCCGCTCGACCCGGTGAGCGAGGTGCAGCCGATGACCGCGTTCGTGGACCGCGCGATGGCGCCCACGCGCTTCGCGCTCACCCTCATCGGGATCTTTGCCGCGGTGGCCGCCATCCTCGCCGCGGTGGGCCTCTACGGCGTGCTCTCGACCGTGGTGCGGCAGCGTACCGCGGAGATCGGCGTCCGCATGGCCTTCGGCGCGCCGAGCACCCGCATCTTCCGGCTCGTGATCGGACAGGGGCTGCGGCTGAGCGTCGCGGGCTTGGTGGTCGGCGTGGCGGCCGCGCTCGTGCTCACGCGCGTGATGACCAGCATGCTGGTGGGCATCGCGCCCACCGATCCGGTCACCTTCGCCGGCATGGTCGTGCTCTTTCTCGGGGTCGCCGCGCTGGCCTGCTGGCTCCCGGCGCGGCGGGCCGCCGCGCTGGATCCGGCGAGCGCGCTGCGCGAGGAGTAGGGCCGGGCGCGGCGCGAGGTGCACTCCAGCAGAGAGCGGCGCTACACCCCTTCCAGCTCCTCGATGCGCCGCGGCCAGTCTTCGCGCAGCAGCCGCGAGAGCGCGCGATCGGCCAGTAGCCGCCCGTCCGTCTGGCAGCGCGCGCAGTAGTTCGTCTCGTTCTCCGCGTAGCGGATGCGCTGAACCGGCGCGCCGCACACCGGGCACGGCTGTCCGTATCGACCATGCACCGCCATCCCCTCGCGAAAGGCCGTCACCTTTGCCGGAAAGCCATCGCCCGCCCGCGTGCGGAGCCTGTCGGTCCATTCGCGGAGCGTGGAGCGCGTGGCCTGATACAGTCGCGCTACCTCCTCGCCGGTGAGGCGCCCCGTGAGCTGCAGCGGCGAGAGCCGCGCCCGATGCAGGATCTCGTCCGAGTACGCGTTCCCGATCCCGCTGAACAGCCGCGGGTCGGTGAGGGCGCGCTTGAGCGTGTGGCTCTCGGCAGCAAGGCGCGCGGCGAATCCGGCGAGCGATGCATCCAGAACTTCCAGGCCGCCACGGTCGAAGCGCGCGAGCGAGTCGTGGCCGCGCACCAGATGCAATGAGGCCCGCCGCGTGCTCCCCGCCTCGGTGAGCAGGAGCGTGCCGGTGGAGAAATCGAAGGCGGCGAGTCCGATCTTTCCCGGCGGCTTCGCGCCGCGCGTCTTCCAGGCGAGGCGGCCGGCGATCATCAGGTGCAGCACGAGGAAGAGATCCGGCTCCAGCGCCATCACGATGCGCTTGCCCATGCGCTGGACACCGATCACGCGCGCGCCGGCGGCGGCCGCGATGGGCGGCTCCACGGAGCGGAGCAGGAACGGCGTGCGGATGCGCACGCCCGTGAGTGTCTCGCCGGCGACGCGCCGGGCGAGCGCTTCCACGTAGACGGTGATGTCGGGGAGCTCGGGCACTGGCGGAGGATGAGGCGGCGATGAGCGCGCGGGTGGAGCGTGCACGCGCGGCTTCACACTGTTGGCACGCGGGGGGAAGCGCAAGTAGGATTCCCGTTGCGCCATCCATTCGCGCAGCCAACGCCCTCGATGGCGCGACGGCCCGCTGGCGTCGCGAACCATGACTCCCGAGCACCAATGAGAGACGACGCACCCGCTGACGGTGCACCGCACGCCGGCGCGGTCGATGTACTCATCGTCGGGGCGGGCCCCACCGGACTCACCCTCGCCGCGCAGCTGCGCGCCTTCGGCGTGCGATTCCGCCTCGTCGATCGCCTGCTGGATCGCGGCCACGAATCGCGCGCGCTCGCGGTGCAGGCGCGCAGCCTGGAGATCTTCCAGAGTCTGGGCATCGGCGAGCGGCTTGTGGCGCGCGGGCGCACGAGCACCCGGGTCATGGTCCATTTCGAAGCCCGCCGCGCCGAGGCCGAGCTTGGCGAGTTCGGCGCACGCGACACCCGCTTTCCCTTCATTCTCTTCGTCTCCCAGGCGGAGACCGAAGCCCTGCTTCGAAGCGAGCTGGCCAGCCACGGCGTGGCCGTGGAGCGCGGCGTCGAGCTCGGCGCGTTCCATACGGCGGCCTCCGGCGTGCACTGCACGCTGCGCCATCACGACGGCCGAGAGGAGCAGGTGGACACGCGCTTCCTCGTGGGGTGTGACGGCGCCCATAGTACCGTGCGCCACGGTGTGGGCATTCCCTTCGAGGGCGGCGACTATCTGCAGACCTTCATGCTGGGCGATGTGGAGGTGGAGGGACCGCTCGAGCGGGATGTGCTGCACGCGTTCGCTGGACGCCGGGGTTTCGCGATGTTCTTTCCATTGGGATCACCCACCACCTGGCGAGTCATCGCGCTCCCGTCCGGCAACTCCGGCATCCCCCAAGATGCGTCCATGACCAGCGAGCTCCCGCTCCCCGAGCTGCAGGGCATGGTGGACGGTGCCACCGGTGGATCGCTGCGGCTGCGGGATGCCGCGTGGCTCACGCGCTTCCGGCTCCACCACCGCCAGACCGCGCATTACCGCGCGGGCCCCGTCTTTCTGGCGGGCGATGCGGCGCACATCCACAGCCCCGTCGGCGCGCAGGGGATGAACACGGGCATCCAGGACGCGTGGAACCTGGGCTGGAAGCTGGCACTCGTGGCCCGTGCGCAAGCGGACGAACGGCTGCTCGATTCGTACGAGGCGGAACGCTGGCCCGTGGGACACGCCCTGCTCCGCACGACGGACCGCGTGTTCAGCCTCTTCTCCCGGGTCATGACCTCGAGCGTGATCGCGGCCTGGCTTCGGCGTCAGATCGCCTCGCGCATCCTACCTCGCGTGCTGGCGTTCACGCGGCTACGCGAATTCGCGTTCCGCTTCATCTCCGAGCTGGCCATCCGGTACCGGAAGAGCCCGGCCGTGACTGAGGGACAGCCCCGGCTGCGATCGGGACCGCGGGCGGGTGACCGCTGCCCCGATCGCCGCATCACCCGCGATGGGCAGCCCTCCTTTCTCCAGCAGGAGCTCTCGGGCGCGGGACTCCACCTGCTGCTGTGCGGTACACCCGACCGCTGGGACGACGCGCGCGTCGCGGCGCTGCGCGCGCGGTGGGCCGGATTGCTGATGGTGCACAGGCTCACGCGCCACGTATGCGACGGCGCGCTGGTCGATGCATCCGGCGAGTTGCTGGCGACGCTCGGCGTTCGCGATGCGGCACAGTACCTGGTACGGCCCGATGGCTATATCGGGTTCCGGTGCGCCGGACGCGACCTCGGCGGCGCCGACCGGTATCTGACGCGCTGGTTCCGGCCCTTATCGCGGGGCGCCTCGCACGTCGACTGACGCGCGGCGTGCGAGCGTGGTGATCCCCTACCCCGCGCCCCCGCCCGCGGCTAGACTACCCGGTCCTGTGGAATCACTCGCCAGAATCGACGCGCCAACCCCCAGGGGGCCGAGCCGCCGAACTTTCGCCATCATCAGTCACCCGGACGCCGGCAAGACGACGCTCACCGAGAAGCTGCTGCTCTACGGGGGCGCCATTCACCTGGCCGGCTCCGTGAAGGCGCGCCGCGCCGCGCGCCACGCCACCTCCGACTGGATGAAGCTGGAGCAGGAGCGCGGCATCTCCGTCACCTCGAGCGTGATGCACTTCGAGTACGACGGCTATCAGGTGAATCTGCTCGACACACCTGGGCACGAGGACTTCTCCGAGGACACCTACCGTACGCTCATTGCCGCCGACAGCGCGGTGATGCTACTCGACAACCGCCGCGGCGTGGAGGAGCGCACTCGGCAGCTCTTCAGTGTGTGCAAGCGGCGGCGGATGCCGATCTTCACCTTCGTCAATAAGTGCGATCGCGCGGGGGCGGATCCGCTTCAGCTCGTGAGCGATGTGGAGGCGGAGCTGGGGCTGGGCTGCCATCCGGTCACCTGGCCCATCATGCGCGATGGCGTGTTCGCCGGCGTGTATGACCGGCGCCGCGGGCTCATCCACCTCTTCGACCGCGATGCGCATCACGGCGCATCGCGCGCCTCCGTGCGCGTGGCGACACTCGAGAGCGCGGACGTCCGCGACCTCCTCGGCGACGCTGCACACGCGCGGCTGGTGGATGACATCGCCCTGCTCGACCACGCGGGCCACCCGTTCAGTCATGAAGCGGTGCTGGCCGGCGAGCTCACCCCCGTCTTCTTCGGGAGCGCGCTCACGAACTTCGGCGTGGAGCCCTTCCTGCACGAGTTCCTCGAGCTCGCCCCAGCGCCCGGCGCGCGCGAGTCCAGCATCGGTCCCGTGGAGCCATCGTACGGCGCGTTCACCGGCTTCGTCTTCAAGATCCAGGCGAACATGGATCCGCGGCACCGCGACCGCGTGGCGTTCGTGCGCATCTGCTCCGGGCACTTCGAGGCGGGGATGCAGGTGACGCACGTGCGCACCGGACGGCCCGTGCGGCTGTCGTCGCCGCAGAGCTTTCTTGCGCGCGAGCGCACCGCCATCGAGGAAGCCTGGCCCGGCGACGTGATCGGCATTCTGGATCGGGGCACGCTCCGCATCGGCGACACACTCTCCGCCAACGGCGCGCTGGAGTTCCAGGAGATTCCCCGCTTCGCGCCGGAGCACTTTGCGCGCGTGGTCATTGGCGACCCCATGCGACGCAAGCAGCTCGACACCGGACTCCGGCAGCTCACGGAGGAAGGCGCGGCGCAGGCGTTCTACAGCTCCGGCACGGAGACCACGGGGCCTACCCCCATCGTGGGCGCGGTGGGGCTGCTGCAGTTCGACGTCATGCTCCACCGGCTGGAACACGAATACGGCGTGCCCTGCCGTCTGGAATCCATCGGATACCGCTTTCCGCGCTGGGTCACCGGAAAGGCCGAGGACATCGAGCGGTTGCTGATGGACCGGGGACGCATGCGTCTCTACGACGCCAAGGGGCACCCGGTCATCCTGTTCGACAGCGAGTGGTTGCTGCGGTGGACGCTGGAGCGCGAAACCGCCGTGCAGTTCCACGACGCAACTCCGTGAGGCGGCGCGGGGCGGCGGTCCGAGGCGTTCTATGCGTCGGCGCCACGTTGCTCGCGCTCCACGCCGCCGGATGCAACCGCTCCCGCCCGCCGGCAGGCGCGGGCGGGAGCGCTGGGGCCGCTGCCGGCGCCTCGTCATCTTCCGCCGTATCGCCCCCGGCAGCGCCCGCGCCGTGCTCGGCAGCGCAACTGGCTGTGAGCCGCGTGGCGGCCGACGCGGGCGCGGGCCAGCGCGGCGTCACCTACGCCTTCACGAACGCCAGCTCCGCCGACTGCACGCTGCGTGGCTATCCCGAGGTGACGCCGAATGGCGGGGACGGCCAACCCTTGCCGCGCGTGAGTGCCGTGCACGCGGAGGGAACGTATTTCCACGGCCGAACGGCGCCCGGCACGGTGACGCTGGCGCCCGGCGCGCAGGCCACGTTCGAGATCAGCTTCACCGGCATTCCCGCCGATAACCGCCCCTGCGTGCGGTCGGATTCCGTCGCCATCACGGCGCCCGGCACGACGCACGCGCTCACGCTCGCCGATCGCCTGACCATCTGCGTGGCGCGGCAGCTCCGCGTCACGCCAGTGCAGCCGGCCACCGCGGCACTGGTTGGGCGGTACGCAGACACGCTGCCCGCCGCCGATGCCGCGGCGCGCGTCGTCACGCTGCGACTCGATTCCACTCAGGCCGCCGAGCTCCAGACGCGGTACGTCGGCACGGGACGCACGCTCTCGCAGCACGGACGCTGGAGCGTGCACGACAGCGTGCTCACCGTGCGACTGACCGGTGCATCGCCCCTCGTGTACATCGTCGGAGGCGGATACCTCCGGCCGATCGCCTGGGATACGGCCGTGTACGGCCGCGCTGGCTTGCCGCTCTCGCGCGAGCCGTAGCGCGCCGGCGGGCGGATGCGGTGGTCAGCCGCGCCTCACTCGAACTGATCCACCGCTCCCGCCGCGCGCACCAGCACCTGACGCATGCTCTGCCCGTAGGGGTAGAACTTGTCAGTGTCGCCCAGCTCCCACTGCTCGCGCATCGCCGCCGAATCGATGTGCCAGTCCGGGCGAATGCGCGCGGAGATCTCGCGCAGATCGGCGTGCAGCTCCGCCGTGGATGGTCGCCCCCAGTACCAGTAACCGTTGTAGATCCTGAAGATCTCCAGCCCCGGCTCCAGCACGAAGGTGTACGGAATCATCGGATGGTGTTCAGGGTCGGTGTATTCCTCGATCTCCAGATCCTTCGCGATGAGCCGATCGGCGTCGTACAGAAATGGCCAGTCGGCGCCCACACCCATTCGCAGCTCGTTCAACTGCAGCACGCTATTGTCGGTGGTGATGCTCACCAGCCGCGTATAGCCCACCACGCACTGCCGGGCGAAGGGCACGAGTTGGTGCAGCTGCTGCCGGTCCTTTGGACAGTAGTAGCCGCGGTGAAGCGTGAGCACCATGGGGTCGTCGCCTTGCAGCATGGAGAGCCGGCGGGGGGTATCAGTCTCGTCGGGCAGCTCGTAATCGGGAAAGGCGGCTCCGGGAGTGATGTCGGCGCGCATGATGGATACTCCTGTGGAATGCATGTTCCGCTCGCTGGCGCGGCACCGGACGCTGAAACACGAGCGCCGCGCGCCCGGGGCGTTCGTGCTGCATGTCGCAAGCCGGCATGCCGGAATCGGCCGATTCTCAGAGGGTGGCGATAGCACTGTCGCCACGCGAGCCCGCGCCATACCGGTGCGGCGCCGCACCGGTCAAGCGGAGGGGTCATGCCACAACCGTTCCCGATCATGACATCCGCGGCGCGCGCCGCAAGGCCCTGCGTCTCGGGCCGCTCTCCATCGTCTTTCAGCGCACGCTCAGAATTCCGGACGACGGCCACAGCTATCCACTCCCGCAGGGACTCGGCGCGTTTCCCATTCGCCGCGTGACTGATCAGCGCGCGTACGTACAGCGAGCACGGGCTGCCCTGGTTCGATCTGTACGACGAACATCTGGGTGACGTCGCGGCGCCGAGCGAGCTGGCGGGGGGTCAATCCGTCAAGACATTGGACCAAGTCAAGCACGCTCCGCCCCAGCAGGATGACGCGTCGGCGGGCATTCCGCCGTGGCAGGTGAAGGTGTTCGGGACGACGGAGGGGTAGGGTCGGGCGGCGACGCCGGTGCCGGCCGGACGATTGAGGAGACACACTCGATCGTCGAGTTGCCACGCTGCAACCGGCGTGTTCGCGTTCCAGCCGTGAGTGCTAACCAGTCGACGCGGTCATCGCTCGCGCTCTTCTGGTCCCCTTCGCCGGAATGCTTTCGGCCACGACCCAGCACGCGGCCGCCAGCGCCCAGGTAAAGAGGAACTCGACCCAGTTGGAGGGAAGTCCCGGTTTGGTGATCACCGCCGGAACCCAAACGAGAACCGTGAATACACTCAACATGGCGGCTTCCGCGGCCGCCGCCCAACGCGGATAGATCGAGAACAGGACGCCCAGGCCCGCCGCGATCTGCGCCGCGCCCGCGAGATCGGCCCATGCAGCGCGATATGGAAGCCACGGCGGCACCAACGACACCGTGCGCGCGGCAAACTCGAAAAAGTGCGAGAGCCCGAACGTCAACAGCGAAAGCCCAACGAGGATCCGTGCCGTCGTCAGGCCGTATGTGGCCGCGACACTCTGGAGCGTCGACCCCGTTCTCGAATCGGCAAACCACATAAAGAGCACCAACGCGCCCGCGAAGGGCACGGCAACCTCGCCGATGGCGAACCAGCTGATTTCCCTGAGCGGGTCCGCGGGCACAGCCGGCAGCCTGGTGAGCAGCCAGAGCAGCAGAAACGGAAGCAGGATGCGCGTCGACAGTCGGGCCGAACGCTCGAACAGCAAGCCCAGGCCGGTGCCGAACATGATGATGCCCGACGCCCAGCCCACTGGCTTGAGCCACGTGGCCCACGACGGCGGGACGGACTGAAACAGGAGCACGGAGTAGCCGTACACGAGCACGACTACGCCGACGCTCATCATCCCCGTGGCAAACAGAATCCGGACAATCTGCTGGTTGCGGCTCATGGATTGCGCCTCGCGCCGAGGGATGACTGCGCAAGCGGAGAGCGTACGACGATCAACTGGCAATGGGGTCTGTCCAGCGTGGGTATGTTCCCGGCCCACACGTCGATGCCCACCAGTACTCGTGAATGATACCGGAGAACGCCACCCGAGGAAGCCACCCACGCGCGTGACGGGATCTGAAGCCTCGTGACCCCGTCAGAGCCGGCTCCTCAACCAACCCGCCACCTGCTCGATGTCCACTCGATCGGTGCTCACGGCCATGACCATGGCGTAGAGCGCCTCGCCCAGCACATCCAGCTCGCGCCCGTTGAGACAGTGGCGGCGCGCGAGTGCGCTCTCGAGGGCGTCATTGCCCTGCCCACGGAAGACGTGCTGCGTCGTCGAGCGCCGAAAGGCTATCGCGAGCTGCGTGAGGTCGCGGCACTGGTCTAGCGGTCCGGCACGGATACCGGCGCCGCGTCGCATCCGAGCTCCGCCGCGCCGTGGCGCATACTTCCGCGCCGCCCTGCAACGGAACGATGATGCCCCCGCCTGGCGCCCGCGCTATGCTCTCCCATGGACTCTTGCCTCCCCTCGCCGAGCAGGAGCAGACTATGGCTATGACGCTCCCCGTTCCACGAGGCCACACATGACCGTTCACTGGGACATTCGCCGCCGAGGACGCGCCTGGGTGGGCAACGAGATGCGCGCGCGCGTCGAGCTCCTGCCGGAGAAGTTCGAGGTCATCGACGGCCGGCTTCTCTGGAGCGAGCGTGAACGAATCGCCATGCTCGGCGTCATGCTCGAGCAGGTGGGCATCGACAAAGCCATCCGGCTGGGCGACCCGGCGCGCTGGCGCGCGGCAATCTCTGAGCTGCCAGGTTAGCCCGGGCCGGGCGACATCACCCTGCGTCCCCTTCAGCCTCGTCGTCGACGATCTCCGTTCCCTGCGCGCTCACCAGGCGCCACCGCCCACCCTGCTCCACGTACACGTTGGTGTACCGGGTATTGGAGAAGAATCGGGCGTCTCCCATGCGGCCGAACATGCGGCTCTGCCCGGTGACCACGGCGGTCGCCTGATACAGGCGGACACGCGACACGGTGGCCTCGATGGAATCGAACGCCAGCCGTCCGGAGCCGACCAGCTCGCTCAGCACGGCGCCGGGAACTTCCGTGCCCGTCATCACATCGATAAGGGTGAAGTCCTCGGAAAGCACGCGCCGGAGCGCCACGGCGTCGCCCGCCATGAGCGCGGTGACGAACTCGCGCCCCGCCGCGTTCGGGCCGGATACATCAGTCGTCGACATTTCTCCTTCCTCCCTCCGGTGCGCGTGCGACATCACCCATCACGCGTCGCTCGCCCACCAAACGTCCATCCTTCACAAGAGTTCCCGCGCGAGTCCTCAATGCATACTTCCCTGACATGGCGGCGGCTAGGCGCCGCGCCCGCCCGCCTGGCACTGATCCTTGCGGCAGCCCTGGCGTTCCCCGCCAGCTCCACGGGCGCGACCCAAGCGCCGGACACCGCCTGGCGTGCACGCATCCTCGCGTTCGCCAATGCGCACCTGCAGCACACCGCATGGGGGCCGGCGCACGCCCGGCGAGACTACGAGACTACCCTCGCGCTGGCGCACGCGGAGGGCATAACGGTGGACGACGATGCCCTCTACGCCGCGGCGTATCTGCATGACATGGGCGGCATTCCACCCTATGCGAAGCCAGGCGTGGACCACGGAGACCGGAGCGCGCAGCTCGCGGACAGCGTGCTCCGCGCCGTCGGCTTCCCCATGGACAAGGCGCCGCTCGTGAAGGAGATCATCGACCATCACCAGTACTACCGCCCGCCGGACACGCTACAGGTCGCCATCCTCTTTCGCGACGCCGACATTCTCGACTTCCTCGGCGCCATCGATGTCGCACGCATCATCTCGCTCACCACGCGCGAGAAGCTCGCGCCCGACCTGCCGCACGCCATCCAGGTGATCCGGAAGAACATGCTCGAGATGCCGGGGCGGCTGCAATCCGCGGCAGCCAAACGCGAAGGGCAGAAGCGCGTGCAGGAGATGCAGCGCTTCCTTCGCGCCTTGAGCGCGGAGACCGACTCGCTGCACGTGCTGTAGACGGCACCGCGAGGCCGGGTGGTTGCTCTGTGAGGCCACAGCCCGTCAATTGATCATGATGCCACCGCCATCTCTCGCCACCGCCGCGGCACTCGCGCTCGTCGTGGGAGCCGTGGTCGGCTGGCTCGTCGCTCGCCTCACCGCTCGCTCCTCCATCGCCAGCCTGAATGCGAAGCTGGCTGATGCGACCGCCCGCATGGATGAACGCGCCGCGGAAGCCGATCGGCTGCGCGCACGCGTCGAGCAACTGTCGACGGTGGAGGCGGAGCGCGCCTCGCTGGCCGCGACGCTGGAGGCCGAGCGCAGGACGGCCGCCGAGAAGGTGGCGTTGGTGGAGCAGGCCGAACAGCGCCTCCGTGACGCGTTCGAGGCGCTCTGCTCGGAGGCGCTCCGGCACAACAACGACACCTTCCTCCAGCTCGCCCGCACCTCGCTGGGCGAGCTGCGGCGTGAGACCACGCAGGAGCTGGACGCCCGGAAGCTCGCCATCAGCGAGATGGTGGGGCCCATCAAGGAGACGCTGGCCAAGGTGGACGGCACGCTCCGGCAAGCGGAGATCGCCCGCACCGGCTCGTATGCGTCGCTGCTGACGCAGGTGAAGTCGATGGCCGAAACGCAGCGCGAGCTGAGCGGCCGCACGAAGAACCTTGTGGATGCGCTGCGATCTCCGACCGTGCGCGGGCGCTGGGGCGAGATCCATCTCAGGCGGGTGTGTGAGATGGCGGGAATGCTCAACTACTGCGATTTCGCCGAGCAGGCGAGCATCACCACCAACGATGGGAAGCTGCGCCCCGACCTCACCGTCCGCCTGCCAGGCGGCAAGATCATCATCGTGGACGCCAAGACTCCGCTCCTCGCCTACTTGCAGGCAACCGAAGCGCCGGATGAGGCCACGCGCGAGGCGTTGCTGCGCGAGCATGCCCGGCAGGTGCGCGACCACATCACCAAGCTGAGCGCCAAGTCGTACTGGGGGCAGTTCACCGAGACGCCGGAGCTCGTCGTGATGTTCCTGCCGGGCGAGGCCTTCTTCAGCGCGGCGCTGCAGTACGACCCCGGGCTCATCGAATACGGGGTGGAGCAGCACGTGATCCCCGCCAGCCCCATCACCCTCATCGCGCTGCTGCGCGCTGTGGCCTACGGATGGCAGCAGGATCGCATCGCTCGAAACGCCGAGGAGATCAGCGCGCTCGGCCGCGAGCTGTACGACCGCATTCGCACCTTCGCCGGGCACTATGGCGAGCTGCGAAGGGGGCTCGAAAAAGCAGTGGACAGCTACAATCGCTCGGTGGGCTCGCTGGAGCGCTCGGTGCTGCCGCAGGCGCGTCGCTTCCGCGACCTTGGCGCCACCACCGCCGCGGAGCTTCCCGAGGCAGGGGGCGTGGAGATCGCGCTCCGGACGCTCCACGCGCCGGACGTGCCGCCGGCGGCCGCGGAGCCGGCGGTGCTGCCCGCCAACGGCGCGGTGACCGCGGAGGCGGCCCAACTGCCGGCACCACCGGAGTCCGTAGAGGTGGAGTCGGAATAGCTGCGGCGTGTGGCGCCCGCGCCGCGCGCCCTACCTCGGCACCACCCCCTGCGCCCCTTTCCGCGCCGTCACCTTCTTCTCCGCTCCATTCTCCTTGGCCCGGCGCTGGGCCGCCTGCGCGGTGAGCATCCGCTCGAAGCGGATGCGCGGCTCGCCGTTTTCCAGCCAGTCGGGCGCGGGCGCGCCGAGCAGATAGTGATCGAAGAACTGGCGCATGCGCATCGCGTAGTCGCGCTGGTTCACGGGATCGCGCAGCCCGTGGTTCTCGCCCACGTACTCCAGCAGAATGACCTTCTTGCCGAGCTGCCGCAGCGTGTTGAAGTAGGTGATCCCCTGATTGAAGTCCACCGCGCCATCCTTGTCATCGCTCAGGATGATGAGCGGCGTCGTGACGTTGGCGGCGTGGAAGTCCGGCGAATTGCGGAGGTACGCGTCCAGGTTATCGGTGAAATTTCCCTTGAACCGCCCCTGGCTCGCCTCGAAGATCCCCTGGTTCGTGTTCCCCGTGTTCCAGTAGATGGAGCTGTACATGCTCACCATGTCGGTGAGCGGCGCGCCGGCCACGGCGGCCTTGAAGATGTGCGTCTGCGTGACGAGAAACGCCGTCTGGTAGCCGCCCCACGAATGTCCCCACAGCCCCACGCGGCTGGAGTCCACGATGCCCGTGGCGATCGCCGCCTTCACCGCCGGCACCACGCACCACACGGCCGACATCCCCGGATCGTTCACGCGATACACAATATCGGGATCGAGGACCGCGTAGCCCCGGCTCGTGTACACGCTCGGATCGGGCGTACGCGTGTCACTCGGCGGCACGTACTGGTGCAGGTACTGTGAGCGCTTCTCGTAGATGGTCACGAGCAGCGGGTACTTGGTGCCTGGCTGGTAGTTCGCCGGCAGGTAGAGCGCGCCCTGCAGCGTGTCCCCCTTGTCGCTCACGTAGGTGATGAGCCGCGCGCCGCTGGACCAGGCGAAGTCGCGCTGCTGAGGATCTGCATCGGTGATCCTGCGCCCGCCGCTGAAGTCCGCGCTCGCCACGTACCAGTCCGGGAACTGCACCGACGTCTGGCGCGTGTAGAGAAAGACATCAGCCTTCCGCGCGCGGGTGAAGTCGAGCTTCGCATCGTCCCACACCAGGCGCTTCACGGTCGCGTGCCGCGCATCCACACGCGCGAGCCCTTCCTTCTTGGTCCATTCGCCGTACATCGCGAAGTAGAGCGGCTTGGTGAGATCGATTCCCTTCTCCTTCGGGTCGAAGGCGTAGCGCCGCTCGTAGCGGATGCGTTGCGCCTTGCCGTCGTGCGTCAGGTTGACCGCGGTACCGCCGTGCACCGGCACCTTCCATACATCCCATCCGTCGGAGAGCAGCACGAACTTGCTGTCGGCGCTCCACCCCAGCCCCTGGCGACGCGGGCGAATGGCCGGCGGGTAGAGATTGTTGTGATCGTCCTCGCTGTCGACGAAGCTCGTCGGCACATCGTGCGTGATGACGCGGTCCGTGCCGGTGGCGATGTCCACCACGTGCCACTGCCCGTCATGGCCCCAGGTGAGCAACTGCGTCCCGTCCGGCGAGGGAATGAAGGAGGGATCGTGCTTGCGGAGCAGGAGCCGTTCCCGCCCGGTCGTCAGATCGACCGCGTAGAGATCCGCGTAGTGCCGCCCATCGTAGCTCGCGGCCCGGTCGTACCCGCGCGTGTCGCTGCCGAGCGCCCATCGCTGGTGCGGCGTGAGGGTCACCTCGCGCAGCGAGTCGTAGGCGAGGCGCACGAAGCGGTGGTCGGCCAGTCGATACTCGGAGAGGTAGCTGTAGGCGCGGTCGCGCTTCTCGTCCACGAGCTGCTGCGATTGCAGGCGCGGGTCCTTCCAGTGCCAGAGGATGAGCGACGGCGGGTCATCCTCTCCCGGGAGGGCCGAGGGGTTCTGATGGATGGTACCGCCCATTCCGGGTGCGCCGGGCTGCGCGGCTGACCGCCCGGCCGCCGCGTACGTCGCGCCGCCGGACGGCTTCGGCTTCATCTCGCGGATACCGAAGAAGAGGTTGTTGAAGTCCTCGGAAAAGTCAGGCGTCCGGTCGGGGCTGATCTCCATGCCGCTCGGAAACGCGCTGTCGGCCGAAGGGTTGAAGACCGCCTTGCTGGGTCCATGCGGGCCGAAGCCGGTGAAGGCGAGGAGCGAGTAGAGCGTGTCCATCGTGGCTGTATCCGGCCGCCCGCGTAGCACGGCCAGCGCCGCGCCGCTGTCGGCCCACGTGAGCTGCCGGTAGATCGCGCTGTCGCTGTCCAGCGCGCGGACCACGCCGGTGGTCAGGTCGCGCAGCTGCACGCCGTCGCCGGCCGGCTCGCGGGCATCCACCGTGTACGCCAGATACCGGCCGGCGTGGTCGAACGCCCATTCGTCCACGCCGCCCACGGTAAGCACCGTTCCCCCGGTGAGATTGTACAGCAGAAGATCGCTGCCGGACGGGCGCGGGGCCGGGGCGCTCCCACGCTCGCCGCCGCTGGCCGCACCGGAGGCTCCACGTGCTGGCGCGGGCGCATACCCCTGCAACGCGAGCCAGCCGGGCGAATCCTCACCACTGAAAGCGAAGCGGTGCACGTGCGCGAACTCGTGCGTCGCTCCCGTGGCGAGATTCACCAGCGTCACCTTCTCGTACACCGGCGCGTGCTGTTTGCGCGAGCGCCGCTGCGCCTGGTGGGTGGGATACACAATGAACGCCGCCCACCGCGAATCGCCGGAGATGACCAGATCGCGCGAGCGCGACGGGCCGAAGCGGTTGCCCGATGGCGCCGGCGGATCTCCCATGGGGAAGCGCATCTCCTTCGCGCCCTCGGCCGTCGCACGGATCACCACCGTGGCATCGCCGTCGTTGGGGGCGAGCACGTACGCGAAATACTTGCCGTCGCTCGAGAGCGTAGGCGAATGGATGGTGTTCCAGTGCTCGAGGTCGGCCGTCGTCATCTGGCGGCCGGCAGCGGAAGCGACGGAGCCAGTAGCGGCGGTGTCGCGCTCCTGGCGGTTGCTGGTTGCGCGCTGCGCGAAGGCCGGCGGCGCGAGGAGCGCGATACCGAGCGACGCGGCAAGCACGGCGAGCGAGGGGTGAGCAAGGGATCGCATTGGTGGATCCTCGGTCGGGGGAGGCTGGCGGCGTCGCGGCAGTGCAGGCAACCCGGACGCGCG
>DASUKA010000060.1:0-3294 GCA_036278935.1 Gemmatimonadaceae bacterium | reverse complement strand
ACGGCCGCCGGCGCGAGCGTGAACAGCTGCGCAGCCGCCGCCACGACGGAGCGACGCTCGTCGTCACTGAGCACGAGCAATGGCTCATCGGCAATCTGGTCGTGAGTGCGCGCACGTGCGCACGACGAGGCCGCGAACGCGACGAGGAGCAAGCAGGTGACGAGGCGCCCGACCCGGCTGGTGGCGCCGGTCGCGAGAACCGCGCTGCGGTTCGTGCGTGTCACGGGCCGCAGCGAGTCGACTGCAGCGAAGGGTGGGGCGCGATCGCGCGATGCTGCAGAGAAAGAAGGCAGCATCAGATCCATACGTCGTTCACAGCGGTCCGGTCGCCGCCAGCGTGCCCGGTATTGAGAACGCCTCGCGGTTCGATGAGCAGTAACTTGACTTCGTGCTCTGCGAAAGGCTTGTGCTCCACGCCCCTGGGAACGACGAACATCTCTCCCGCTGACACCTCGACCGCGCCATCGCGAAAATCGATCCGCAGAACCCCCTCGACCACGATAAATGTCTCGTCGGTGTCCTTGTGATCATGCCAGACAAAGTCTCCTTGCAGTTTGACGACCTTGAACTGGTAGTCGTTCATTTCCGCGATGACCTTCGGCTGCCATTGTTCGCTGAAGAGGGCGAATTTTTGTTGAAGGCTGATTGATTGGTAATTCACTGAGCTCTCCATATCGCGATGCTCGGGATCCGCGTCCAATACCTTCCGGAACTGTACGACGCGCTCGACCTTCTCGTACCCCGCGCGCCGATGGGCCGCGTGGCTGACCTCGTTGTCGAGCAGCGCATCGGAGGCCATTTCCTGATAGCCGCGCTCGCGGGCCCATACCTCCGCCGCCGCAAGTAACGCACGACCATAGCCGCTCCGCCGCACGTCCGGGTCAACGTACCACGCTTCGATGTATCCAACCGGACTCGTCTCACAACCATCCGCGTACGGCCGGGTCCCCACCTCGACGAACCCCGCGAGCGACCCATCCCCTCGCTCCGCGAGGAAGACCGCGCCATCGGACCGCGTCCGGAACTCCCGCATTCCGGCTGCGAGCTCCTCAGCGGTGTGATGCGGGAAGAGCGCCTGGCTCATCCGCAGCCAGTCCAGCCAATCGGAGTCTCGATATGCTCGGATCTTCATCGGCAGGTTGCGCATCCGGCTCAGGCTGAGTTCACTGGCGAGCGGATTGCTCGCCAGTTACGAAGATGCGCACCCCTCTCGGCGCGTGCGAGCCAACCAGCCCCGATGATTTCGGCATCACTCTCGCTCGACCGCTTCAGCGTTTCGTTCGGTTGTCGCCACCGCGACAGGCGCCGTCGCCCGGAGGCGATAATGGAGCCGGAGGAACGTAGCGCCCCATAGAGTCAACACGTGATCGGCCCGTACGACTCCGCCCTCCGCAGGGTAGACACGAATGCTCTCCTTGAGCGATCGGAGGTAGCGTGCCCAGACGCGGCCGCAGCGGTCACGGACCGTGAAGTAGAAGCCCGGATCACCGAAGCCCCGCCCCGCCGAGACGACCGAGAACGAACCATCCGGATGAGCCTCGGGCTGCATGAGGACCATCGCGTTTCCATTCGGCAGCGGGAAGACCACCTTGACACACAGCCCGCGCCGCCCCGGCACCGCGGAAAGAGCGTAGGCGCCAGCGTACAAGACGTTGCCGGAACCGATCAACTCGCGCACCCAGGCGGTCAGCCGAATTGCGCCGCTCGTTGGATCAACGAGTTGGAGCACCTCACTCGTGACCCCGCGGCTCGTATCAAGCCCGGAGAGCGGCACGTTGAGCTGTTGGAGCCGACGGCTGAACAGCCGGGCGAGGAGGCGACCGAAGGGTCGGAAGGCACCGCACCACTCCGCCCACGCATCGAGGTCATAGGCGGAGGTGCGGACATAGAAGTCGATGACGGACGCGTGCACCTGGCGCGGATCGAAGTCGGGGGCGGCGAGCGCTTCGAAGTCCGCCAGCAGCCCGCAGGCGTGGCCCTCGCCGCCAGGTCGGACTTCGAGGCGCTCGCGGCGCGCCAGCTCCCGGAAGAACCCGGGCCCGATCCCGCGCGGATTCCCGACCGGCCCAGCAAGCCAGGGCTCACGCGTGGTATCAACGAGGCGACCGGTCAGCCGAACCCATCGCTGGGTGACCCAGTCGGCCAGATAGCCGCGCGACTCGCCGAGCCAGATCATCCCGGTACACCTCTCTCCACGTAGAAGACTCGAGAACCTCGGCTCACGTTCAGCTCACGCATCGGCTGCCAACGACCGGATCACCGCGACGATCCAACGCCAACGCCGAGTGCACCGGCGAGCGCCAATTCGCCATGCGCGATGATGCTCGCTTGAAGACACACTCGCCAGGCTCTCAACAGGCAGCCCGTCCGTGCGTGTCGCGTGCAATGCTTCGTTAGCCCGCCGGGACGAGCGGCCGGGCCATGTGCACGAGGGGCACCATCACGCCGCCCGGCAGCGCCACCTCCACCCGCTTGACCACCGCGAAGCCGAGCGTGCCGTAGAGTGGCTCGCCGGGGAGCGTCGCCATGAGCTCGAGCGCACGGAACCCCGCCGCCTGCGCCGCGTCGGCGCATGCCGTAAACAGCCGGCTCCCGAGGCCGCGCCGCGCCCACCTCGGGTGGACGAAGAACGCGCGGATGCGCGCCGGCTCGGATGCTGGGTCGAGCCGTGCGTCGCCCGCGGCACCTGCCTTCATCTGGTCGCCGCCATAGAGGGTCCGGCGCGCGCTCCACCCGCCGGCCGCGGCCGGCGCGCCACCCGGCGCATCGATGACGTAGTACGTCCGATCCACGATGAGTTGCGTGTCCACACCGAAGACGTGCGTGACCAACGCCTGGACCTGCGCGGGGGTGTAGAACCCCGCGCTCAGGCCGCGCGCGGACGCCGTGATCAGCGCATTCAGTGCGGGGATGTCGGGCATCGTCGCGAGGCGCAGTTCCATGGACCTCTACCCAGTCGCGGTGCGTGTGGCGGGCTGACCGCCCGAGTTAAGCGGCGGGCGATCCCATAAAGTGCGAGCGCAGGGAGCTACCGCAACTCGCCCGTCCGGTGCAACGCCTCGTTAGCGCGCGGCACGACACCGGCTGACATCCGCGTCTACCAGCCGAGCGAAGATGCTCAGCGCCGCGGGGTCGGTAAATTCGCCCGCGACATCCTGCTCAACTCGGGCAGCGAACTCCGGCGCCGCCGCGCCGGCGCGCACCCAGCCGAGTTCCTGTCGCAAGCGCTCAACCCGCCTCCATTCCGCATCGGAGATCAGACCATGCTCCGCTGGCGTACCGCCGCGCGACAGC
>DASUKA010000059.1:0-5593 GCA_036278935.1 Gemmatimonadaceae bacterium | reverse complement strand
CGACGTCGAGCGCATGTACATCGGCATCCTCAAGCGGTACGACTGGCCGAACCCCTACCTCTCCTCGGCCAGCGGAAAGTCGACGCAGGTCACAGGCGCCAACGGCGTGAAGATGACCGGCCCCTACGACTGGGTGCCGCCTTCGTACTGGCTGGCCGACACCGCGCACGGCGGCGCGTTCGGCTTCAACACGGAGACGAGCCCGGGCGCCGCGGTACCGCCCATCGAGAGCATGCGTCGCATGCTCCCCGCCGCTGACATCTGGCCCATCGACAGCGTGTGGGCCTACCACGCCGCGGGCGGACAGTTCAAGCACTCGCATCGCTTCGAGCAGGCGCTCGCCGCGCGCTACGGCAAGCCCACGAGCGCGGCCGACTACACCTTCAAGGCGCAGCTCATGACGTACGAGGGCGAGCGGGCGATGTTCGAGGCGTACCGCCGCAACGCCTACATCTCCACCGGGCTCATCCAGTGGATGCTCACCAATGCGTGGCCGTCCACCTTCTGGCATCTCGTCGACTACTATCTGCGCCCGGGTGGCGGCTACTTTGGCGCGAAGAAGGCGCTGGAGCCGGTGCACGTGCAGTACTCGTACGACGACCGCTCGATCGTGGTCGTGAACGGGACGCACGCGCGGGTGCCGGGACTGCGCGTGCAGGCGCGCGTGCTGAGCGCGGACGCCACCGAGAAATTCTCGCGCGACATGAGCATCGATCTGCCGGCCGACACCACCGTGCGCCTCTTCACCATTCCCGGCGCGGCCGAGCTGAAGCTCCCGGCCGATCCCGCGACGTACTTCGTGGCGCTCCGGCTCCAGGACGCGCACGGTCGTACCGTGAGCCGCAACCTGTACTGGCTCTCGACGCATCCGGATCTGCTCGACCGGGATAGCACCACCTGGTACGTGACACCGGTACAGCAGTACGCGGACTATACCGCGCTCCGCACACTTCCGAAGGCGCGCGTACAGACATCCGCGCACTTCGCGCGGCACGGCGCGTGGGAGGATGCGACGGTCACGCTCTCGAACCCCGGGCGCAGCATCGCCTTCTTCATGCGGTTGCAGCTCACGCGCGGGGCCGGCGGAGAGGAGGTGCTTCCCGTGCTCTGGGAGGACAACTACGTGACGCTGCTCCCCGGAGAGACTCGAGCGATCTCGGCGCGCGTGCGCGTGAAGGACCTTCGCGGGGCGAAGCCGGCGGTGCATGTGGAGGGGTGGAACGTGGAGGGGACGGAGGCCAGTGTCCGGTGAGCTCGGGGACGGTTGCCGATCCTGAACCAGAGCGTCATCTTAGTTCAGTTTACATGCTAAACTGAACTAAGGACTCGACCGAGGTACAGGATGCCCGGACGCTGGCTCCCCCGCACGTGGCACTTCGACCCCACGCTCTACGCGCCCACACGGTATCGCCGCGCCTGCCGCTACCAGGCCTTCATTCCCGATCCGCTCGGACGCCTCCAGCTCAGCCTGGACGCCGAAATAGCGGGAGTGGGGGCGGAGGCAGAACATGCCATCCGCACCCTGAATGCCGTAGCCCACCCGGCGCTCGCGCCGCTCGCCCGGCTCCTCCTCCGCACCGAGTCGATCGCATCCTCCAAGGTAGAGGGGCTGCAGCTCGGCGTGCGCGAGCTGGCCCGCGCCGAAGCCAGAGCGGAGACGGGCCGGCACGCCAGTCCCGCCGCAATGGAGATCATGGCGAACATCGACGCCATGGAGCTGGCTGTTCACCACGCGGCGACCGTCGAGCGCTTCACGGTGGACGAGATCACCGCCGTGCACCGCCGGCTGATGGCGAGCGCCCCGAATGCTCGCATCGCCGGGAAGCTCCGGACGCGGCAGAACTGGATTGGTGGCAACGACTACAACCCGTGCGGAGCCGACTTCGTCCCGCCGCCCCCCGACCGGGTCGGCGCGCTCCTGGCCGATCTCTGCGATGCCGTGAACGCCGAGCTGCTGCCGTCGCTGGTGCAGGCGGCGCTCGTGCACGCCCAGTTCGAGACCATCCATCCGTTCGATGATGGCAACGGACGTACGGGGCGCGCGCTCGTCCAGGTCGTGTTGCGCCGGCGGGGGATCGCGCCGGCGTACGTCCCGCCGATCAGCATCGTACTGGCCTCCGAGCGCCAGCGCTACATCGACGGGCTCACCGCCTTCCGGGGCGACCGCGTGGCGGAGTGGGTGGAGCAGTTCTCCGGTGCCGCGGCGCGCGCGGCGCATCTCGCCGCATCGTATCTCGAGGCTGTGCAGCAACTCGCCGAACGCTGGAGGTCGCAGCTCGCCGTCGCCGCCGCGCCGCGCGCGGACGCGGCAGCGTGGGCGGTGATCGATGTGCTGCCGGCCCATCCGATCATCACGGCGCCCGTGGCGGGCGCGGTGACAGGGCGCACGAAAGCGGCTATCTATCAGGGGCTCGCAAAGCTCCAGGAGGCCGGAGTGCTCATCCCGCTGTCGGCGGCGCGCCGGAACCAGGCGTGGGAAGCGGTGGGACTGCTGGACCTGCTCGCGGGGCTGGAAGACGGGCGAGCGCCGGGGACGACCCGGGAATGACCAAACCTCCCGTCGCCCCCCTCGCCTCCGCCGAGTCCGGCGCACCGCGCTCGCCCGCGCCCCCGCCGAGCCAGCAGCTCGCCCGCCGCTTCGGCCTGCTCCCGGCCACGGCGCTCAACATGGCGAACATGATCGGGATCGGGCCGTTCATCACCATCCCGCTGCTCATGACGGCGCTCGGCGGCCCGCAGGCCATGCTTGGTTGGGTCGTCGCGCTCATCATTGTCGCCTGCGACGGGATGGTGTGGAGCGAGCTCGGCGCCGCGATGCCCGGCTCCGGCGGCTCGTTCGTCTACCTGCGCGAGGCATTCGGCAGCGAGACGTTCGGCCGCCTCATGGCGTTCCTGTTCGTGTGGCAGTTCGTGCTGAGCGGCCCGCTGGAGATCGCATCGGGCTACATCGGCTTCGCGGACTACGCTGGCTACATCTGGCGCGGGCTCGACCACACGGCGACGCTCGCGATCATCGCCGCGGTCGGGATCGTCAACATCGTGCTCCTCTCCCGGCGCATCACGTCCATCGCGAAGATCACTGTGAGCCTCTGGATCGGTACGTTGCTCACCGTCGGCGCGGTGATCGTGACAGGAGCCATGCACTTCGATCCGCGCGTGGCGTTCGACTTTCCGCCGCACGCCTTCGACTTCTCGCTGGGCTTCCTGTTCGGACTCGGCACAGCCGCGCGCATCGGCGTCTACGACTACCTCGGCTACTACGACATCTGCTACATCGGAGACGAGGTTCGCGATCCCGGCCGAGTGATTCCGCGCTCGATCATCATCAGCATCGCGGCCG
Source organism: Gemmatimonadaceae bacterium (assembly GCA_036278935.1). Classification (GTDB taxonomy): domain Bacteria; phylum Gemmatimonadota; class Gemmatimonadetes; order Gemmatimonadales; family Gemmatimonadaceae; genus DASSNR01. Next base: position 2,253 of record DASUKA010000059.1, on the reverse strand, counting down.
TCGCCGTGATCTACCTGGGGATCAACCTCTCGATCATCGGCGTGGTCCCCTGGCGCGAGTTCGTGCCCGCGAGCACGCATGTCGAGTCGAGCTACGTGGTTTCCATCTTCATGCAGAAGATCTACGGCTCGCGCGTGGCGACCGTCTTCACGCTCATGGTCCTCTGGACCGCGTTCGCCTCCGTATTCGCACTGCTGCTCGGCTACTCGCGCATCCCGTACGCCGCGGCGCGGGACGGGTACTTCTTCCGCGCGTTCGCCAGGCTGCATCCCACGAAGGACTTTCCGTACATCTCGGTGCTCGTGCTCGGCGGGCTCGCCATCGTGAGCGGCTTCTTTTCGCTCGGCACCGTGATCGACGCGCTCATCGTGATGCGCATCCTGGTGCAGTTCATCGGGCAGGTATTCGGGCTGATCGCGCTCCGTCGTCGCGCGCCGGCCATGCCGCGTCCGTACGGGATGTGGCTCTACCCCGTGCCGGCGCTGGTGGCACTGGTGGGGTGGGTGTTCATCTTCGTCACCACGGACGTCCGGGTGATTCTCTTCGGGCTCGGAGTGCTGGCGTTGGGACTGCTCGCATTTTTTGCGTGGTCGTGGCAACTCCGGCGGTGGCCGTTCGGGGTGTTGCGGGCGCGATGACGTCGCGCCCGCGCATTCGCAACGTCCGTACGCGGCGCTCGATCGAGTCGACCCGCGGCCGGAACTCCGCATCGGCGTTCCGCCACGCCGCGAGCGCGCGCTCGTAATGCACCAGCGCGCTGTCCGGCTCGCCGGCGCGATCGAATGCGCTCCCGAGCATCGCGTGCAGTTCGGTGTTGGTCAGATAATAGTTCGACGCCTCGATGGTGCCGCGGAGGGGCGCCCGGAACACCGGGATCGCCTCCCGCGGCCGTCCCTCGGCCAGGAGGACCTTCCCGAGCTCGAAGTTGATCCGGCTGTATCCTTCCATGGGTGTGAGGAGCGCGCCGCGGAACTCGCGCTCGGCATCGGTGGTCTGGCCGCGGGCTACGAGCAGGAGGCCGCGCACATAATGATGGAGCACTCGGTCGCGGAAGTACGCGCTCCGCGGTCCCCACACCGCGAGGCTGTCGCCGATCGCGACCAGCGGCGCCGTGTCGCCTGCGGCGGCGAGTGCGGTGGCGACGTGCGTGGTCATCCAGATCCGATGGCGCGCGATGAGACCCGGCGCATCCTGGCGGAACGTGGGCGGCGACCGCCAGTCGTAATTGGCGATCGAATCGAAGAGCGCGGCGGCTGCACGATCGCGTCCCATCTCGAACATCACCTGCGCCACGGCGACTGCATCGAGTGATCTGGGCGTGTTGAAGCTGGGGAGCTCGCCCGCGGTGGTCCGCACCATGCGCTCGGCGGCAGCCAACGCATCACGCAGCCGCCCCTGGTTTCGCAGACTGATGACCAGCCACCAGAGCGCGTTGCCCCGTTTCGCCGGGTCTCCGGTGAGCGCCTGGTCCGTCAACAGTCGATCGGCCGCAGCGAAGTCTCCGGCGCGAATGGCGATCACCGCGCGGGGAATCACATAGTCGAATCCGCTCCCGCCCATGCGCTCCGCCACCTGCTCGGCGGCAAGCGCGCTGTCATACCGCGCTTGCCGCGCGAACACGTCCGCCAGCGCCCACCATGCTCCCGCCGAGCGCGGCTGCATACGCGTCCGTTCACGCGACACGCGCTCGGCGGCATCCAGCGAGTCGGCACTGAGATAGGTGGCAAGGATAGCGTCCAGCGCCTCGCATGCCCGGCACCATGGACCACGGCCGGTGAGACTCAGCGAGTCCATATGCAGTGCGCGCCGGAGATGCGGGAGCGCTCCCAGGAAGTTCCCGCTCCACGACATCGCTCGCCCCAGCGCCAGCTCGCCGCCCGGCTCGTCCGGATACCGCGTGACGAGCGACTCCGCGAGCGCGAACTGCGCGGGATTGTTCGTGGTGTACGCCCACGTCTGCCGGATGATCAACCGTTCGCGTTCGGGGACCCGGTCGGCGAGACGGAGTGCGAGCGCCAGATCGCGCCGCGCAGCCGGTCCCTCGGTCGCCTCCTCGCCGAGCCCTGCGTAATAGGCCGCCATGGCGAAGGTGGAGTCCTCGTTGAGCGCCGCGTGAAACAGCTCGACAGCCGTTTGCACGTCGCTCTGGTAGAACTGACGGAGCCCCTCGTCGTACAGGCGCTCGGCCGCCACCGACGTGGTGGTCACGTCGGTGAGCGGCTCCGCCGGCGCGCGCAGGTCAAAGTCCGCCGC
>DASUKA010000058.1:0-2676 GCA_036278935.1 Gemmatimonadaceae bacterium | reverse complement strand
TCGTTGAGGAAGAATCCCTCGTTCGGGTCGAAGCGAATGTCGCGGATGCCGAACGGCGACTCGCACCGGTCAAGCAGCGCGCCCGAGTTGGAGATAATGGACGTGACCAGCGTGTAGAGCCGCGGTGCCTCGAGGGACCAGAGCGCGGGCGCGGCGACCGTCGCGCGCTGCTCGACCGACGCTTGTGCGCCGGGCTCTACACTGGTGGACGCCGAGTGCGCGTTGGCGACGACGTGGCCTGATGGATCGCGGATCTCCGAGATCACTCGGCATTCGGCGCTCGCAGCCGAGTCGTTCGCGATCTCCGTCGCAATGATGAGCGCGGCGTTGGCGGCCTTCCCGTTTCGCGCCGGCACCTCCGAGCGCACGAACACGCCCCATTGCGGCACGTGCATCGGATGTGTCTTTACCAGCCAGACATGGCGGTAGATCCCCGCCCCCTCGTAGAACCAGCCTTCGTTCTCCGTGGCATCCACCCGCACCACGAGCACATTCGGCGCGCCGAAGTTGGCGACGGTCGACACGTCGAACGCGAAGGGCGCGTATCCGCTCAGGTTGCGGCCGAGGTAGTGCCCGTTGAGCGTGACCATCGCGTTTCGGTAGACGCCGTCGAACTCGAGCGAGATGCGCCGGTTGGCGTCGTCCGCTGAGAGGTCGAACGTCCGGCGGTACCAGCCGATGCTCGTGGCCGGATGCTCGCGGCCGAGTGGCTTGTAGCCGTGTCCGAGGAGCCGCGTTTCATCGACGAAGGGGAGCTCCACCGCCCAGTCGTGCGGCAGCGTTACGGAACGCCAATCGGCATCATCGAACTTCCGGCGCGACATGCCCGGAAAGAGGTCGCCGCCCACCTTGGCGAAGGCATCGTTGCTGCCGAAGCCGAAGTCGTGGGCGGGGTCGTCAGCATCGCCCAGGTGGAACTTCCAGTCGGCATCCAGGAGCAGGCGCTGGCGCGGGGAGGCGGCGGCGGGGAGGAGTTCCAGCGGCGGCGGCGGCTCGGCGGCGGGCGCGGTCCGCTCGAGGGCGTTGGCGAGCGGCGGCGGGAGGACCGTGGCGGCGGCGATGCCGAGCCCGGTTCTGAGCAGGTCGCGTCGTGTCCAGTTGGGCATGGTGGAGTTCAGGTTATTCCTGGCTCATCGGTCGCCATTGCGCGTGTGGTAATCGCGCGGTTGCGGGGGTACCGCGTATGGCGGAGTGCTCAGTGCATGCACTGACGTTCCGCGGACTCAGGTGTTGTGAGCGCCAGGTGCGGCTCGCCTGGCGCTCACAACAGCCCCGTGTGCTCATACCTCCGACATCGATGAGCTCGTCCGGCAATGACGTTTCGTTCCGTCTACACTCCCGCGGGCGGAGGCGGAGCCACGCTCGCCATGACTTCACGGAACGACTCGATCGCCGCGTCGGCCGCGGATACGATCCCGGCGATGGCCGCCACCTTCAACGCCCACGTTCCGACGTTGAACGCCGTGGCCAGCCACGCGAAGAGGAAGAGAATGAACAGCAGCGCCAGCAGCAGCGTGATCGCCGGCAACCCCGTGCGGAGCGAGGCCACGAACATGTAGAGCGTGAAGATCCCCCAGGCAAAGGTGATCCAGGCGAGATCCGCGTTCATGTCGGGCGATTTCCCGGCGAAGAACCAGATGTAGATCGCGGTGGACGCCCAGAACGCTCCGTAGCCGGCCAGGACCGTCGTCGCGAACGTGTTTCCCGCCCGATACGTCGCGATTCCGGCCAGGAACATTCCCAGGCCGCCGGCGAAGAGGGCGTAGCCCACCGCGGGTTGTGGCTGCAGCGAGCCCCACAGGAACCCCGACAGGATGAACACCGACACACCGTAACAGAGAAGGCCAAACGGCAGCGGGTTTGCTGCAACTGCATGCGTATTGTCTGGCATGTTACAGCCTCCGAAAAGGGGTTACTGATCTATACCGGTTCTTCGGAGAGCACAACATGGCGCCGGCGCGAGGGGGGAGCTGGGGTGGACGGCTCTGCTCGGGCGTTGGTGTCAGGCACCCACGGTGCGCCCGTTCGCATCGAGCCGCGCCGCGATCTTCGTGAACTGCTCCAGCGCCGCTTCCAGGTCGTCCGCGATCTCGGCGGCGATCACGCCGGGCGCCGGGAGCGACTCCGCGTCGGTGAGGCTCTGGTCCCTGATCCAGAAGAGATCGAGGCTCAGCTTGTCGCGCTTCACCAGATCGGCGTAGTCGTAGCTCCGCCAGCGGCCGTCAGGGTTGCTCTCGCTCCAGGTGGGCGCGCGGTCGTGCGGCGGCTCGGTGAGATGGTCCGCCTATTTCGCCGGAGGCCGGTGCGTGTTGTCCGGGCTCCGCTTCGCTCGTATCGCGGGCTGCGGCCATGCCGGTTCCCACGGCAGGTCATGTAACCCATCGCCCGCGGTCGAGTCCCATGCACACCAGTTTTCGGCTGCTATGGCCATCTCGCGGGCGGTATCTTCCCACGAAAGCTTCGGAGAGGATTGCATGGAGTAACAGTCACTCCGGTGTGAATCGCGGTCAAGACGACATCCCGCCTACATGAGCTTCAGACCGCTCTCCTGAATCTGAACCATCATGCGAAAGTCGCGTTGCCGCAACGCTTGCTCGTAATGGAGCTCGATCATGTCGATCCACCAATGGTGGCGATCACGGGATCGGGCGTGCCGGCTGGGAAAAGGTCGCGGAC
>DASUKA010000057.1:0-87084 GCA_036278935.1 Gemmatimonadaceae bacterium | reverse complement strand
ATGGAAGGCGCGCACCTTGTAGCCGAATTCGTGTCCCATGTCGATGACCTGCTTCATCTCATCGGCGCGGTAGCAGTGCATCTGCACGTAGATGTTGCCGCGCAGCACCTCGGCAAGCGTCTCGAGCCCGAGGTCGCGATCTGGCGGCGGACCCTTGCGGTCCTTGAGCCATGCATCCCACTTGCGGCGATAGCGCTCCGCCTTGATCCACGCCTCGCGGTAGCCGGCCATGTTCCCCATGCGCGTGGAGGGGCCGCGTTGCGCGTACACGCGCTTCGGGTTCTCGCCGCACGCCATCTTGAGACCGTACTTCGCGCCGGGAAACTTCATCCCCTGCACGGTACGGGCGGGCACCATCTTCAAGATCGCGCTCCGCCCGCCGATGAGATTGGCCGAGCCGGGAAGGATCTCGACCGTCGTCACACCGCCCGCGAGTGCGCGCGGGAACTGCGGGTCCTGCGGCCACACGGAGTGCTCGGCCCATACTTCGGGCGTCGTGGGATTCGTCGCCTCGTTGCCATCGCTCGTCCCCTGCGTTGCCGGCGCGGAGTAGTCGCCCATGTGCGAGTGCACGTCGATGATGCCCGGCGTCACGTACTTGCCGGTGCCATCGATGATGACGGCATTCGGCCCGGCCATCTGCGCGATACGGGGATCCTGTGCGTTCCCGGTCACGAGGGCGATCTTCCCATCCTTCATGACGATCGCGCCGTTCCGAATCGTCGGGCCGGCCGCCGTGAGTAGGGTGACGTTCCGAATGATGGTTGGTTGTGAGGGGAAGGGCTTGTACGTGCTGGGATACGGATTGGCGTTCGGGATGGAGAGTGCTCCCGGTCCCGGCGTGACGTGTTCCGTGTCGCTCGTCGTCTGAGCGGTATCGCTGGCCACGCGTTGCGGCGTTGGGGCAGGGGCGGGCCCCTGCGATCCCCTGGCTGGCGCGCACGCGAGCGCCGTGACGGCGAGCGCAAGTATGACGTTGCGCATCACTGGATCGGACCTCCTGATGAGGTGGGTGAGGAGGGGGGAAAACGCGGTCCGCGGCAGACGGACGCGCGGGGAAGGTACGGGCGGCGGTAGCGCGATGCCAGAGGGGAACGGGCGGGGGCGGCGGTGGTGGATACGTGAAGCGATTCCAGCGCAGCAGCGACTGTGGTACGGCATATCGTCGTCGACCGCCATACCCACTGTTCACCTCACCGTAATGCTGATCAAGAGATGATCGTGCGCCTACGTCGGCAGCAACCGCTCGGGATTCTCCTCCAGCGCCGCGCGTTTCACCGCCTCCGCGATCGGCAACGCGAGAAACTGCTCCACGTTCTCGCGCATGCTGCTCACCCCAGGGCTCGGCCAGTCCGTCCCCCAGAGCAGCTTCGGCGCCAGCTCCTCGATGCGCGGGAAGTACTCGAGCAACCGCCGCGGTGGAATGCCCGACAAGTCGAGCCATACCTGCCGGTGCCGCCGCAGAATGAAGAACGCCTCGGCCATGTAGAGCGGCCGCCCGCCGTGCGCCATGATGATCTGCAGATCGGGGAAGTCGATGGCCACGTCGTCCAGCTCCATCGGGTTCCCGTACTTGCTGCGCGCGCCGGGAAAGATGCTCGTCCCCGTGTGTACCATCACGGGGAGCCCGTGCGACTCGCACTTTCGGTAGATCGTGGCGAGCGCATCCAGCCCGTGCGTGTAGGCGTTGGCCGCGAATCCCTGGTGCGGCGGGTGGATCTTGAGCACGCGGATCCCGAGCTCGACCAGATGGTCCACCGCGCCCGTCACGTCGCTCGTGGTGAGCGGATCCACGCCGCCGTAGGGGAGCAGCCGCGCGCGATCGGTCTCCGCATATCGCGCCGCGAATTCGTTCGTCTCCGCTGTGAACCCCATGATGTTCGGGCTGGGATAGTTCACCAGCCCAACCCGCGCGATCTGCTGCTCGTCGAGAATGCGGAGCAACAGGTGCGGGTCATCCATGAGCGAGAGCAGAAAGTCGAAGTGCTCCTCCTTGCCGCGTCGCATCGTGTCGCGCGCGGCGGGCTTGAGCTGCCGCCATGGCTGAATGTGAATATGGATGTCGGTGACGCGGGCCGGTGCGGCATGAGCTGAGCCTGTGGCTTCGGGCTTCACGGCAGCCTGATCGGCCATGTCCGCCGCATCCATTGCCGCTGATGGACTTTCGTCCATTACCGCCCCGGAAAGTTGGCGGTGCGCTTCTCCATGAACGCACGCACGCCCTCGGCCTTGTCCTCGCTCGAGAAGCAGAGCTCGAAGAGCGCGCGCTCGAGCTTGAGTCCGTCGCCCAGTGGCATGCTCAGCGCCGCACGCGTGGCCTCCTTGGCCGCGCTCACCGCCACCGGGCTCTTGCTCGCGATGAGAGTGCCGAGCGCCACGGCGCAGTCCATCAGCTCGGCGGGCTCCACAACCTCCTCCACCAGCCCCAATCGCAGCGCTTCATCCGCGCGGATCATCTCGCCGGTGAGTATCATCTTGAGCGCGGCGCCGAGCCCCACGATTCGCGGCAGCCGCTGCGTGCCGCCGCCGCCCGGGATGATGCCGAGGTTCACCTCGGGTTGGCCGAAGCGCGCCGCGCGCGAGGCGATGCGAATGTCACAGGAGAGCGCGATCTCCATTCCACCGCCCAGGCAGTAGCCGTTCACTGCCGCGATCACCGGCTTGGGCGAATGCTCGATCGCCTCGAAGACGCTCGGCCCCTTCATCACCCGCCACTGGTCCACCGCCGTGCGTCCTTCGAACTCGGCGATGTCCGCGCCAGCGATGAACGCCTTGTCGCCCGCGCCCGTCAGCACAACGGCGCGGATGGCGGTGTCGCGATTCACCCGGTCCATCGCGCCCAGGAAGGCGCAGCGCATCTGGCCATCCAGCGCGTTGCGCTTGTCAGGGCGGTTCATCGTTACCACCGCCACCGGGCCGCGCGCTTCCACCAGCACTATCTCTGGCTCGCTCATCGGTCGTTCTCCCACGGGTAGAATCCCTGGCCGCTCTTCTTCCCCAGCCGCCCATCGCGCACCATCTCGCGAAGCAGGGCAGGGGGACGATATTGATCGTCGTGCAACGTCTCGTGCAGATGCTCGGCGATCGCCAGCCGCACGTCCAGCCCCACCATGTCGGTGAGCTTGAGCGGACCGACGGGATGGTTGTACCCCAGCTCCATCGCGCGATCGATGTCCTGTGCGCTGGCCACGCCCTGCTCGAGCATGCGGATGGCCTCCAGGCCGAGCACCACGCCCAGCCGGCTGGTGGCAAAGCCCGGCGTGTCGCGTACGACGATCGGCGTCTTGCCGAGCGAGGTGGCGAACTCGCGTGCGGCGGCGACCGCAGCGTCCGCGGTACGATCCCCGCGCACGATCTCGATGAGCTTCATCGCGGGCACCGGATTGAAGAAATGCAGGCCAAGCACCCGCTCGGGGTGGCGCAGCGGCTCGGCGATGGTGGTGATGGAGAGCGAGGAGGTGTTGCTCGCCAGAAGCGCATCCGGAGGCACCAGTGCTTCGATCTTGCCCAGGAGCTGTTGCTTGAGCTCCAGCCGCTCGGGAACCGCCTCGATCACCAGGTCCGCGTCGCGCACCGCCCGGTCGCGCTCCGGTGTGACGAGCAGCCTGGCCAGCGCCGCATCTCGTTCCTGGGCGCTACACTTGCCGCGCGCGATTGCCTTCTCGAAGGCGGCGCCAATGCGCTCGCTGCCGCGCGCAAGAGTATCGGCGTCTACGTCCGTGAGCGATACGTGATAGCCGGCGAGCGCGGACACGTAGGTAATGCCGTGTCCCATCGTGCCGGCTCCGAGTACCGCGACGTGTCGAATCGATGTCATGTGGTTGGGGAAAGTGCTGTGCGAATGGCGGGAATGTCGTCCGTGCACAGGCCGTCCACGCCCATGGCGGCCAGGCGCACGGCGACGTCCGGATCGTTCACGGTCCATGCGATGACGCGTCCACCGGCATCATGCACACGCGCGACGAGTCGCTCACCAATGCACGGGAACTCGGGCCACAGGTCCGTGGCACGCGCGTCGCGCAGCAACGCTTCCGGTTGCGTCGGATAGGTCGAGACGAGTACACCGGTGCGTAGTTCGGGGGCGAGCGCCCTCACGCGCTGGATGGCCTGCCGGTCGAACGCATGCACGGCGCACCGCTCCGGCGCCGGCGACTCGCGGATGGCGCGGACCACCAGATCCTCGATGCCCGTGGCCTTGAGCTCGACGTACACGTCGCTGCGCCCAGCGATGGCAGCGAGCACATCGCCCAGCGTCGGGATGCCCGCCACTCCGTCCACGCGCCACGCCTCCAGCTCCCCGAGGGAGAGCGTGGCGATCGGGCGGCCCGCGAGCGATGGGTCGAGCGGCGCGGCGCGTGGCGTGGCATCGTGGAGGACGACGACCACGCCGTCGCTGGTGTCATGCACGTCCAGCTCGATGCCATCAGCCCGGAGCTCCAACGCCCGGAGAAATGCCGGAATGGTATTCTCCGGGCGCTCGAGCGATGCGCCACGGTGCGCGATGAGGTGCGGCTCAGCCATGGTCCGGGCGTGCAAGCCACGACGCGTCGCGTCGCTCAGCTCTCAAGCTTGCGGGGCGTGATCCAGTCGTTCTCCTTGAAGATGCCGCGGAGGAGCTCCCGATCTTCTGCTGTGGGCATCACCGACGCCACGTACGCCTTGTAGCCCTCGCGCTCGATTGGCTCGCCATCGATGGTGAACGTCTGGCCCTTGTACTGGCCAATGCGTCGATTGAACTTCACGCTCGGGATCCTGAGCTTCGGCTGATCCTCGCTCACGTGCAGGTTCAGCCGGTCGATGAGTCCCTGCACCTCCTGCCGGTACAGCTCGCGCGCGGCCTCGTTCAGTTTGGCGCGGTCGGCAGGCTGCGGATTGGTCCGCTCGTCAAAGCGTCCCTTGAGTCCCCAGGTGTACGCCCACTGCGCCGATGAGGAGTTGTCAGTGCCGAAGAGATCGAACGCGGTGGAGACCCACTTGTTGAAGTAGCGCTGCATCACGTCGGTCGGAATGCGCCCCGCCTTGATGATGCGCTGCAAGCCGCTGTTCCCCGTGCCGAGGTGGTAGGACTCCTCCCGGAGCATGGGCTTCATGGAGCGGGCGAGCGGCGAGAACCCGGAGGTCGACAGCATCTGGAGCTGGTACTTCCCGTCACGGTCGATGAATTCCGTGTAGGCGAAGAAGTCCAGCCAGTTCTCCACACGTTCGTTGAATGAGCCCAGCAGCCGCTCGTGCTCGTCCGCGCGGCGCTGCAGCAGCTTTTCCGCTTCGCGCTTCCCTTCGTCGCCGAAGTGCGAGACAAGCAGGTACGACATCTGCCAGCCATGCCGCATCTCCTCCGCCATCACGCGATAGATGGAGAAGAGATCGTAATCGCTCGGCGCGTTCTGCAGCAACGCGCGCTGCTGCTCCACCGAGGCGAACTCCGTATCGCCCTGGAAGATGATGAGGTTCTGTAGCGCATCGCGGATGCGCTGATCCGGAATGTGCATCACGGTGGGCCATTTGTGGTGGCCCGCGTAGTGGCCGAACTCCACTTCGTCCACCTCGATGTCGCCGAGCTTCACCTCGAAGTTGTAATCCTTCAGCTCCTTGGCATCGAGGCCGATGTCATCCTGCCAGACCTTGAACAGGTCGATCCAGTCATCGAAGTTGCCGATCTTTGCCAGTGCCATGGTAGAACTCCTTTGTTGCTGCTGATTGCGGTATCAGTGAGTCAGTCGGTCAGTAAGTCAGTGAGTCAGTGAGTCAGGAACGGCTTGCCCGATTGTCATTCCGCAGGAGCGCAGCGACTGATACATCTCCTGCTTGCCTGGTCAGCAGATTCCGCGCTGCCGCTCGGAATGACAACGTTGGCCCATGTCGTTTCCCTATACCCGACACCCTACTCCCTCACCTCTGTCGTCTCACCCACCGCTCGCTCCCTCACCCTTTCCTCCTCCTGTCCAAACCTCGCCGCCCGCTTCTCCACGAACGCGTTGATGCCCTCCGCCGCATCCGGCGTCGCGAAGCACCGGAGCTGCATGTCCAGCTCGTCATCGAGCATTTCCGGCAGCGACAGTCGCTGCGCGCGGTAGACGGCACGCTTGGCGAGCGCCACGGCCAGCGCCGGCTTCTCGGCGAGCGTCTGCGCAAGTGCGGTGGTCTCCTCGCCCAGCGCGTCGTGCGGCACCACCCGATTCACGAGGCCGAGCCGCAGGCACTCGGTGGCATCAATCAGGTCGGCCAGCCAGAAGAGCTCGAGCGCCTTGGCCGTCCCCACCAGCCGGGAGAGGAAATAGGTGCCGCCCCAATCGGGACAGAGCCCGATACGATTGAAGGTCTGGCCGATCCGCGCGCGGTCGCTCGCGATGCGCAGATCGCACGCGAGCGCGAGATTGGCACCGCCGCCCGCCGCCACCCCGTTGAGGCTGCCGATCACCGGCTTGGAGGCATTGCGGATGGTCGTGACCACGCGTCGGCCCGCCTCCACCAGTGCGGCCATTGCCACCGTGTCCTGCCGCTGCACCAGCTCCGCCATGTACCCCACATCCGCGCCCGCGCAGAAGCCGCGCCCCGCGCCGGTGATCACGATCACGCGAACTGCACGGTCGGCTTCCAGCTCCTCCAGCGCATCGGCAATCTCGGTGCGCATGGTCCCCGCGAAGGCATTGAGCTTCTCGGGACGGTTGAGCAGCACCGTGCCGATTGCGCCGTCGCGCTGAATCAGAACGCTCTCATACGCCGTCATGCGACGCGCTCCACGATGGTCGCGATTCCCTGGCCCACGCCAATGCACATGGTGGCGAGGCCATAGCGGCCGCCACGCCGGCGAAGCTCGTGTACCAGCGTGGTGAGGACGCGCGCTCCCGAGGCACCGAGCGGATGTCCGAGCGCGATCGCCCCGCCGTTCACGTTGACCTTTTCCGGATCGGCATGCAGCTCGCGCATGCAGGCGATCGACTGTGATGCGAACGCTTCGTTGAGCTCGATGAGGTCCAGGTCATCGATCGTGAGACCGGCGCGCTGGAGCGCCTTGCGCGTGGCGGGAATGGGCCCCAGCCCCATCACCTCCGGCGACACCCCGGCCACCGCCGAGGTGATCACGCGCGCCATGGGCGTGAGCCCGGCAGCGCGCGCGGCATCGCTCGACATCACGAGCGCCACGCTGGAGCCGTCGTTTATGCCGCTCGACGAGCCGGCCGTCACCGTGCCGCCGTCGGTCACGAACGCCGGCCGCATGGCCGCGAGCTTCTCCGCCGTCACCTCGGGACGCGGGTGCTCGTCGCGCTCCACCACCGTCTCCTTTCCCTTGCGGTCGGCCACGCGCACAGGAACGAGCTCGTCGCGAAAGCGCCCATCGGTCATGGCGCACGCGGTACGGCGCTGGCTTTCGAGGGCGAAGGCATCCTGCTCCTGGCGCGTGATCCCATAGCGCTTCGCCACCTCCTCTGCCGTCTGGCCGAGCGAGATGGTCCACTCGGCGGGCATCCGGGGATTGACGAAACGCCACCCGACCGTGGTGTCGGCGGTTTGCGGTGCGGCGCGGGGGAATCCCTGCTCCGGCTTGAGCAGCACCCAGGGCGCACGCGACATGCTCTCGACGCCGCCGGCGATGCAGCAGCTCGCTTCGCCCGCGCGGATGGCCTGCGCGGCACTCACGATGGCCTGCAAGCCCGATCCGCACAGCCGGTTGACTGTCTGGCCGGGCACTTCCACCGGAAGTCCGGCCAGCAGCAGCGCCATGCGCGCCACATTCCGGTTGTCCTCGCCCGCTTGGTTCGTGCAGCCCAGGATGACATCGTCCACCGACGCGCGCTCGATGCCCGTGCGCTCGATCAGTGCGCGGATCGCCACGGCGGCCAGGTCATCCGGCCGTACCCGCGCCAGCGCTCCTCCGTGCCGCCCGATAGGGGTGCGCACGGCGTCCACGATCACGGCGTCAATCATACGCCTCTGTCACGACAGATTCACCCATACCGATTTCACCTGCGTGTATCCCTCGAGTGCGTGCATGCCGAGGTCCCGGCCGAATCCGGATTGCTTGAAGCCCCCGAAGGGGGACGCGGCGTCGTACATGTTGTACGTGTTGATCCATACGGTTCCGGCGCGCACCGCGCGTGCCGCGCGGAGCGCTTTCGTGATGTCGCGCGTCCAGATGCCGGCAGCCAGACCGTAGATCGTCGCGTTGGCCAGCTCGGCGGCGCCCTCCACGCTGCCCTCGAACGGCATCATCGCCAGCACCGGACCGAAGATTTCCTCGCGCGCGATCGCCATGTCGTTTCGCACGTCACCGAAGATCGTAGCCTCCACGAAGTAGCCCTTCCCATTCACCCGCGCCCGCTCGCCGCCCGCGAGCAGCGTGGCGCCCTCACGCTTGCCGCTCTCGATGTACGAGAGCACGCGCTCCATCTGCTGCCTGGAGACGATGGCGCCGAGCCTGGTCTTGGGGTGCAGCGGGTCCCCAGGCACCATGCGCTTGGCACGCTCCAGGATCTTTTCCTGCAACGCCTCGCGCACGGGAGCTTCCACCAGCAGCCGCGAGCCCGCCGCGCACACTTCCCCCTTGCCGTAGAAGATGCCGGTGAGCGCTCCGCGTGCGGCCGCATCGAGATCGGCATCCGCGAAGACGATGTTGGGCGACTTTCCGCCGAGCTCCAGCGATACCTTCTTCACCGTGGTGGCCGCTTCGCGCATGACCTGCTTGCCCACGTCGGTGGAACCGGTGAAGGCGATCTTGTCCACGCCGGGGTGCCGCACCAGTGCCGCTCCCGCGGTCGGCCCGTACCCCGGCACGCAGTTGAGCGCACCGGGGGGAAGTCCCGCTTCCAGCGCGAGCTCGGCGAGAAAGAGGGCGGTGAAGGGGGTCTGCTCGGCCGGCTTGAGCACCACGGTGTTCCCGCACGCGAGTGCGGGCCCGATCTTCCACGAGGCGAGCGAGAGCGGGAAGTTCCAGGGCACGATGGCCCCCACCACGCCCAGCGGCTCGCGCAGCGTGTAGTTGAAGAATGGCCCGTCCACGGGAATCGTCTCGCCGTGCAGCTTGTCCGCCCAGCCGCCGTAATACTTGAGTGTGTCGGCCGTGAGCTTGATATCGATGCGCGACTCGAACAGCGGCTTGCCGTTGTTCAGCGTCTCCAGCCGGGCGATCTCATCCTTGTGCTCCAGGCAGAGCTCGCCGAGCCGGTAGAGCATCTCCCCGCGGCGGCGCGCGCTGGTCCCGCGCCACCCATCCGACTCGAACGTCGTTCGCGCACTGGCCACCGCACGGTCGATGTCCGCCGCATCCCCCTCCGCCACCGTGGCCAGCTCCTCCTCCGTCGCCGGGTTCACGACGGGGAAGGTCTTGCCGGATGCGGCCCCAACCTTCTCCCCGCCGATCACCAACTGCGTCGGAAAACGCTCGCTCACCGCGGCCGCGGCCACAGTCACTTTCCCGTGAAGGCGGGTTGCCGCTTCTCGACGTACGCCGAGATGCCTTCCTTGGCGTCGCCGCTCTTGAACAGCAGGTTCTGCAGCTCGCGCTCGATGGCCAGCCCGTACTCCAGCGGGATCTCGGCGCCGGACTGCACGGAGCGCTTGATGTGTCCCACCGCCATGCCCGCCTTGTTGGGCAGGCAGAATTGCCGGGCGTACAGCATCACACTCTCCCACCAGTCGTCCTTGGGGAAGATCTCGTTCACGATGCCCAGGTCCTTGGCCTTCTCGAAGGAGAAAGTGCTGCCCGTGACCATGAGCTCGATCGCCTTCGCCTTGCCCACGAGCCGCGCCAGCCGCTGCGTGCCGCCGGTGCCGGGGAGCACGCCCAGCGTGACTTCCGGCAGGCCGATCTTGCCCGCGTCGGCGCGCGCGATGCGGATGTCGCACGCCATGGCGATCTCCAGCCCGCCGCCCACGCAGTGTCCATTGATCGCCGCGATGACGAGCTTGGGCGTCTGCTCCAGCCGACTCAACGTCTCGTTGGCGTGCAGGCAGAAGAAGTACTTGAAGGTCGGGTCCACCTCGTTCAGCATCTTGATGTTCGCGCCCGCACTGAAGAACTTCTGTCCGGCGCCGCGAATGATGATCACCTGCACGGCGTTGTCGAAGCGCGCCCGCAGGATGCACTCGTCGAGCTGACGCATCATCTCGTGCGTGTACGTATTGGCGGGTGGGTCGTTCAGCTCGAAGATCGCGATGTTCCCCTCGGTGCGGTATGTGACGAGCGTTGCGGTTTCCTTGTCTGTAACTGTAGCCGTAGCCATCGGGCGCCTCGGAAAGGTGGAGTGGTTAGCCGGCGGACGCGCGGGGAAGCACCGCGTCGGCCACCGGAAGGCCGACATAGCCGCCGAGGAAGAGCCGGCGGATGTTCTGACTCAGGAGCTCGACGCCGACATCCCCGAGAGGATCGTACCAGGTGTAGATCCAGTTCATCATGCCGAAAAGCGCGTAGGCGGCCACGCGGCGGTTTGCGTGCGCGGGGCCGTGCGAGCGTTCGAGATCGGCGAGGATGTCCATGAGTGCACGCGTGTATGCGCGCTTCTTCTCGTTCACGTCATGCAGGAAGTCCCCGCTCAGCGCTTCGGCCTCGTGCGAGAGGACCTTCATCTCCGCCATATGTGAGGCGAAGTAGTCGAGATGATTGTCAATGAACCGGGAGAGGCGCGCTACAGGATCCGTGACCCCGGCCAGCGCCTCGTGCATCCCCGCGATCACGGCGTCGAACTGACGGCTCTGGATCAGGTAGAGGAGCTGTGCCTTGCTCTCGACGTAGTAGTACAGGCTGGCGAGGGAGACATCGGCGGCACGTGCCAGGTCGCGCATGCTCGTCTGGTGGTAGCCGCGGGCGGCAAAAACTTGCGCAGCGGCGGCAAGCAGGGCATCCAGCTTCTGATCGCGGGTGATGCTGGCCATGGTCCCCCCGAATGGTGTCGAACGAGCGTTCGATCTCAACGTACCCCGACCGGCGGGAAAGGTCAACGGGGGCTTAACGTCCTCGCATCCTGCAGCGTCTACTCCACAGACGAATGAGCGAGGCCACGCTTCAGGCGGACGAATCGGGTGACGGCGCGCTGATCGCGCGCTGGCAGGGCGGCGATGAACGCGCGGCCACGCAGTTGGTGGAGCGCTACGCGTCGTCGCTCGCGCGCTTTGTCGCGAGCCTCGGGGAACCGGAGGTAGAAGAAGTCGTTCAGGACACGTTCGTTCGAGCGTTCGGGTCGCTGGATGCCTTCAGGGCCGAGAGCTCGCTCAAGACGTGGCTCTTCACGATCGCGCGGAATCTGGTGCGCGACCGGGGGCGCCAGGCCAGACGCGACCGACTGGCGGTGCCCGTCGCGGAGGAGCACGCGGTGTCGGAGCACGATGCGCTCGACGGGGTGATTGCCGATGAAACGGAGGATCGGGTGCGCGACGCCGTGACGCGGCTGACGCGGATGCAACGCGAGGTCTTCACCCTCCGTGTGGCGGAGGGGCTGTCGTACAAGGAGATCGCGACAGTGGTGGGGAGCACGGAGGGCGCGGCCCGCGTGCATTACCACCACGCCATGCGGGCCATCAAGGAGTTGCTCGATGAATGACTGTGTGCGCGCGGACATGCGCGACCGGCTGCCGGAGCTGATGCACGGCCGGCTGGGCGCCGAGGAGCGCGCGGAGGTGGAGCGACACGTGGCGACGTGCGCCGATTGCGCCGCGGAGCTCGAGCTGCTACGGCGGGCGCGGCGCGCGCTCGCGCGCGAGGCGCCGATCGACATCCAGCGCATCGCGGCGGCGGTGCAGCGCGAGGCCGCACCACCGGCCAGCGCAGGGCGTGGCGTCAGCGCGCGCCGGGTAGCACGAGGGACGAAGGCCGGGGGCCAGACGGAAGTCGGACGCCGCAAGAGTGCCAGTAGCCACACGGTGGATTGGCGCATCGCAATGGCGGCGGCGCTGGTGATTGCTGTGGGACTTGCCATCACCACGGTACGACGCAACGCGCGGCTGCGGACAGTGGCTGTGGCCACGACGTCGCGACCGGCGGGAAAGACGCGCCCTCCCGTGACTCCAGCTGGAGCGGCACCCGCGCCCGCGCAACGTGCTCCGGTGCGTCCCATCGCTCCGGCGCCGGCTCCTGAGGCGCGGCATCCACTCCCTCGGCCGGCCGTACTGCCCGATAGCGATCCCGGATTGATGTTCGGCGGCGGCGTGAGCGACCTGGCCGATGGCGATGTCGAGTTGCTCCTGCAGAGTGTGGATTCACTCACCGCCGTGCCCGTCGCGGATCCGGCACCGGTCGTGCGCGGCATTGACGAGGGAGGGCTCCCATGACCAGGCTCGTCCGCGCGCTCCTAGTGGGGACGCTCTGCCTGCTCTCGGTGCATCCGCTAGCCGCGCAATCCGTCACTCCGCCGCAGCGGCCGCTACGCCAGCAGACTGCTCCGGCTCAGCGCGCTCAGCTGGACAGACAGCTCAGCCGGCGCATTGGTGCGGTGGTCCGAAACCGGCTCAAGCTCACGGATTCCACATATCGGAGGCTGGTGGCCACGAACCAGAAGTACGAATCGCAGCGGCAGCAGCTCGTGCAGCAGGAGCGGGCGACGCGTCTCGGGCTGCGCGCCGAGATCATGGCGGGCGACCAAGCCGACCAGCAACACTTGGCCACGTTGCTCACGCGGCTGATGGCGCTGGAGCAGCAACGGCTCGATCTGACCACGCGGGAGCAACAGGATCTGTCGGAATTTCTCACGCCGCTGCAGCGGGCTCAGTACCTCGGTATCGAGGAGCAGGTACGGCGGCGCGTGCAGCAACTCCGCCGCAAGCGGCAGCGGACCGGAGGGCGTGGTGCCGGTGGCGCGCAAGGGCCGGGTCGGGACCGATAATGTGGCGGCGCGTGGGGGTCCGTTCGCCGCCTGCGCGCGTTAGATTCCGCCTGTCGCCCGGGTGGCGGAATTGGTAGACGCAGGGGACTCAAAATCCCCCGGCCTTCGGGCCTTGCGGGTTCGAGTCCCGCCCCGGGTACTCATTGGGCCTCTCAGCCAGGTGGCGGCTCAACTGACCAAGGGCGCAAGAGAAATGAGATTGAGCAGGCAGCTGAAATCCCGGATGCGAGAAGGTCGCGATTCCGGGGTTTTCTCGTGTGGCTCCGGCGGTCAGCCGTCAGAGCCTGACAAGACAACAACCCGATTCACGGCATCACGAAGTCGTCGTCCATCTCCTCATCCCGATCGGCCGCTACGCCGTTGAGGAATTCGTCGACACCCGCAACATCCCGCGCCGTAAATGGCGTGATGAGCTCGGGGTGGCTGGCCATCTGGTGCTCGAGGAACCCGAGGAAGGCATTGAAGACGGGATCCGATTCGGTGTCCGGCTCCTGCCGAGTGGAAGTCCGGACCAGGAGACACCCGTCGCGATGACGTCGACATCGAAGTCCCCGGTGGAGAATTCCGGGTGCTCGCGGTAGAGGGCGCGTCGAACCTCAAACCTTTCGAGTTCCCGATTGGCATGGCAGCGGCGCGATGGGCCATGGTACCTCCAGATATGTTCGGCGTGTACGTACAGGTGTATGAACGCGCCACTCCAAGGTCAAGGTGCCAACGGGGTTAGCCTGCTCCGCTCGAACCCCTCATCCCAGCGGCGGCGCGCCGCGAACGTCAATTGCCTCGACCCCCGCCGTCGCGCGAAGCGCCTCGATCGCCGCGTGCAGCGCCTCCGGCTTTCCCTGAGCGAGCACGACGGTCAGCCGATCGTGCGACGGGGCGACGCGCGGTTGAATCGAGAGCCGCTGAACCGCAACGCCCGCGCCCTCGAGCGCAGACGCGATGGCTCCGACCGATGCATCGTGGCGATCGATCACCATACTGACGCGCGTGGTGCGGGGAACGGCGAAGAGATGGCGCTCCAGGGGCTTCAGCACGGCCAGAATGCCGAGTGCCAGCGCGGTGGTGAAGAGCGCGGCCACGTAGAGTCCGCCGCCCGTAGCGAGTCCTATGGCCGCGACGGTCCAGATGCTGGCCGCAGTCGTGAGCCCTCGCGCCTCATTGCGGCGAAAGATGATCACGCCCGCGCCCAGAAAGCCGATCCCGCTCACCACCTGCGCGGCTACGCGCGAGGGATCGAGCACCACCGCCTGGCGACCCAGAATGTCCGAGAAGCCGAAGGCGGAGACGATCATCACCAGGGCGGATGCCATGCCGACCATGGCGTGCGTGCGGAGCCCCGCCGCCCGGTTCTTTCGCTCGCGCTCCAACCCGACGATCGCGCTGAGGATGGCGGCCAGCACCAGGCGCGCGAGTATCTCCTGCACACTGATCATCCTGTCCTTCTCCCCTTACGTGGTATGGCCCGTTTGGGAATGATACCCGCGGGTGGGTTGCGGAGCGACGGCGGATGTCGGAAGTTCACGCCGCGCCGCTGGCTGCGGCGCGAGAGGTGGCATGCCGTCGCGCCCCCACCCTGCACGCATGCGGAGCGGGATTGAGGGCGCGGCACGTGCATTGCCACGCTCTCAGCTGACAGCGCCCACCGGGCGAGTACGGCGAAGCGGAGGCCGGCGGTCCGTGCCGGCATCGATCCACGGTGCGGCGCGCGGCGGAGGCACTACCAACCACCGGAGGAGCAGCAACATGGAGATCAACGTGGCACGCGAAAGCCGCAACTACGGGCACTACGGCCAGGTGCGCACGGCCAGTGGGCTCAATATTATCGCGGGCATCTGGACGATCATCTCGCCGTGGGTGTACGGCTTCAACAACGGCGTGGGCAATGTCTGGAACAGCGTCATTGTCGGCATTATCATCGCCATTTTTGCGGCGATTCGCTTCTTCGGTGCCGCTGGCGCTGTCTGGTTGAGCTGGATCAACGCGCTCCTCGGCATCTGGCTGATCCTGTCGCCATGGATTTACGGATTCACGGCGAACACGGGGCGCATGTGGAACAGCATCATCGTTGGCATCTGCGTGCTTATCCTCGGCGTCTGGAGCGCTGTCGCCAGCAGCACGGCGGCACGCGTCTGAACGGAAACAGAGGTCGAGCGCGGCCGCGCCAGCCGGCCGCGCGCACCGGAGGGGTGGTGAGGTAGCATGGACGAGACGCTCGCTCCCGCGAGCCGGCCGATACCAGGGGTCGGCTCGCGGACGTCATCAGGGTGTGGAGGAGCCGGTATGCGGGGAATACGTGTGGTGCTCGCGGCGGGATTGGTCGTCGTCTCCTCCGCGGCGGCGTCCAGCGCTGCCGCGGCGCCGGCACCCGCACGCGCAACGCACGTGGACACCGTCACCGTAGATCGCTTCATGTCGTACAATGCCGCTGCCAAAGGCGTCACGCTCCAGGTGATCGCGGCCTTCGACGACACACGCGGCGGCCTCAACTTCAACGGCGGCTCCGACGGTGACCAGACGGTGGTGATCCCGGCGGGGTGGACGGTCCATCTGCACATGGTGAACAAGGATGCCCTTCCGCACTCGGCCATCGTGATCGCGAAGCAGACACCACCGCCTGCGCTCCCCAAGACACCGGCGATTGCCGGTGCGCTCACCGCGCACCTGATGGATGGCCTCGAGCCCAAGGGCGGCTCCGACGACGTCACGTTCACCGCATCGCCGGCCGGGTCATACCTGCTGGCGTGCGGCGTGCCCGGACATGCATTGAGCGGCATGTACATCGCCTTCGATGTCTCATCCAGCGCCCAGCGCCCATCGTACACGAAGTAGGGCAGTAGCGCAGCCACTGGGGAACGGTCAGGGTGCCTGCGTGCATTCAGCAGATGCACGTGGCGATGCCGCGCGTGCGCTTGCAGCACTTCCAGCACGTTCGTAGGTTAGAAGGCTGGGGCACCCCTGCGTCGCTCCGGACGGGGGCGAGGCCCCCCAAGACTGTAATCTTCCTTGAGTGATCGATGGCAACCACAGCGAGCATCAAAACAGCGACCGCCGGTCTCGAAGATGTGGTGATCGGCCCCTCCGAAATCACCGACGTCAACGGCCAGGCAGGCCAGCTCATCTATCGCGGATACGACATCCACGACCTCGTCGCCCACACCTCCTTTGCGGAAGTCGTCTACCTGCTCTGGCGAGGATCCCTTCCCACGCGCAGCGAGCTCGACGCCCTGCAGCAGGATATCAACAAACAATACGACCTGCCGCCCGACGTGATCGGCATGCTCCGCCAGTGCCCGAAGGATGCGGAGCCTATGGCGGTGCTCCGCACCGCGGTGTCACGTCTGTCCTTTTACGATCCAGAGCCAAAGGCGAAGGTCGATGATCCCGATGTGAACCGCCGCCGCGCCACGCGACTGCTGGCCAAGCTGCCAGCCATAGTTGGCGCATGGCAGCGCATTCGGAACGGGCAGGAGCCGGTGCAAGCCGACCCATCTCTCTCCTTTGCCGCGAACGTGCTCTATATGCTCTCCGGCAAACGCCCGGATGACCGCGCGGAGCATGCGTTCAACATGGCGCTGATCCTCCACGCGGATCACGAGCTCAACGCCTCCACCTTCTCGGCGCGGGTCACCGCGGCGACGCTCGCGGACATGTATTCGGCCATCGTCTCGGCCATCGGCACGCTCTCGGGGCCCTTGCATGGCGGCGCCAACACCGCGGTCATGCGCATGCTGCTCCAGATCAAGGAATCGGGGGAGAGTCCGAAGCAGTGGATCGAGCGGGCGCTCGGCGAGAAGCGCAAGATCATGGGGTTCGGCCATCGGGTGTACAAGACCGAGGATCCGCGCGCCACGCACCTGCGCCGTATGTCCGAGGAGCTGGGCAAGCGCTATGGCCAGCCGGAATGGTTCCAGATGTCGCAGGAGATCGAGCAGGCGGTGAAGGCGGACAAGGGCCTCAACGCCAACGTGGACTTCTACTCTGCCTCCACCTACTACGTGATGGGCATTCCGATCGACCTGTACACGCCGCTCTTCGCATGCAGCCGAGTCTCCGGCTGGACGGCCCACGTGCTGGAGCAATACGCGCACAACCGGCTCATCCGCCCCCGGGCGGAATACGTCGGCCCGCGCGGGCTCAAGGTCGTACCGATCGATCAGCGCACGTGAGAGGGCTTAGGGGCGGGCGTCGGGCGTGGGGTGACGAGAACGGGAAACGGCAGACAAGCCTGGTTGCGGAATTCGAGCCGATGAGGCGGCGAATCCCGCGACCGCGCTGATCGTCATCTCCCTGATACCGAGCTCCACGCGCCCTCCCGCTCTGGCGGGCGCCCGCACCGCCCCCGGCCCCCCGCTCCGGCACCCTGCCGATCCCAGACCTCCACCGGCATCTCGCTCGACCATCCGCTTCCCCCTTCCACCTCATGCCGATCCGGTTTTCCGTTCGTCAGGCCGAGCTCGCGACGCTGGACGTCCCGCTCCTTGCCCTCGCGTTGCCGCAGGATGCTTCTCTCCCCCAGCAGATGGCGGGGCTCGATAGGGCGCTTGGCGGTGCAATCGAGCGGTCGCTCTCCCGCAAGGATTTCCGCGGCGACCGCGACGAACTGCTGCATCTGCAGGGCGGTCCGTCGGGTCCCCAGCGCGTGATCCTGGTCGGGCTGGGAAACGGCACCGATGAGGGCGCGGCGGTGCGCCGAGCCGCGAGCGTGGCCGGGCGGCATGCACGCACCATGGGCGCCCCCGCGCTGGCGTGGTGGAGTGCTACGGCGGATGGTGCGGTCGAGAACGCCGTGGTGGGACTCGGCCTCGGCGTGTGGGAGTACACCGACCTCAAATCTCCACTGCCCGAGCGCGAGCGGCGGCCAGCCGTGCAGACGGCGGAGATCATCGTGCCGGATGCGAAGGCCGCCGAGCAGGCCTGCGCTGCCGGCGTCGCCATTGCGGAAGGGATGAGTCTGGCACGCCGCCTTGCGATGATGCCCGGAAATGTGTGCACGCCGGAGTTCCTTGCAGAGACGGCTCGCGAGGTCGGCGAGCGGCATGACATGCGCGTCACCGTCCTGGGCCGCGCGGAGATGGAACGCGAGCAGATGGGCTCCTTCCTGTCGGTGGCGCAGGGGACGCCCCAGGATCCCAAGCTCATCGCTGTGGAGTACCGGCGTGGCCCCGCGGATGCCAGGCCGATCGTGCTCGTGGGGAAGGGGCTCTGCTTCGACAGCGGCGGCATCTCCATCAAGCCCGCGCAGGGCATGGAGGCCATGAAGTTCGACATGTGCGGCGCGGCGGGCGTGCTGGGTGCCATGGAGGCGATCGGGCGGCTCGGCCTCGCCGTCAACGTCGTGGGGCTGGTGGGGAGCACCACGAACATGCCCTCGGGTACAGCGGTCAAGCCGGGCGACGTGGTGCGGAGTCATCTGGGCAAATCCATCGAGGTCATCAACACGGATGCCGAAGGGCGGCTCGTGCTCGCGGATGTGCTCTCCTATGCGCGCCGCTTCACGCCCGCCGCGGTGCTGGATGCTGCAACGCTCACCGGTGCGTGCGTCATTGCGCTTGGTCACCTTGCCACCGGCGTGTTCGGGCCTGACGAGGCACTGGTTCAGGAGGTGATCGCGGCCGGAGAGCGCGCGAGCGAGCGCGGGTGGGCCCTTCCGCTGTGGGCGGACTATCGCGAGCAGATCAATTCCGATGTCGCCGACATGAAGAACAGCGGCGGCCGGCCGGCCGGGGCGATCACGGCCGCGATGTTTCTGCGGGAGTTTGCTGGCGACTTTCCGTGGGTGCACCTGGACATCGCCGGCACGGCGTACTCCGAGACCGACCTCGGCTATATCCCGAAGGGCCCCACGGGCGTCCCGGTCGGGACATTCGTCGAATTCGTGCGGGCGCGGGCGCGCTAGACGTGCGGCGAGGGATCCGTGTGCGCGGTCTTGGCCTCGGCCTTCTGGCCGGGGCCGTTTTGTACGGCACCGCCTCCGCGCAGGCCGGCACACGGCGCGACACGGCCACCGTGCGGCGCGATACCGGTGCTGTCGTATCGGATACCGGCACGCATCGCGATACGGCGCGGTCTGCGTCGGACACCACGCCGCGTGATACGATCAAGGCGCCGCTGGCGCACGCCCCCGTGCCACGGCTCCTGGGCATCGGCGCGCAGTACCAGTGGGATCGGGACGAGATGTTCGCGACGGGAGCTTTCAACCTGGCCGATCTCCTGCAGTTGGTTCCGGGCGTCACCGTGATTCGCTCCGGC
Source organism: Gemmatimonadaceae bacterium (assembly GCA_036278935.1). Classification (GTDB taxonomy): domain Bacteria; phylum Gemmatimonadota; class Gemmatimonadetes; order Gemmatimonadales; family Gemmatimonadaceae; genus DASSNR01. The sequence continues at coordinate 68,023 of DASUKA010000057.1, read as the reverse complement.
TGGCTGGCCTCGCCCGCGCAGGCGGCCTATCTCGGCGATCCCGCGAAGGTCCGCATCTTCTACGACGGGATGGAGCTGGATCCGCTGAACGCGCGCGACGGGCCGGTCCTCGACCTGGACGCGGTGCAGCTCTGGACGCTGGAAGGCGTGACGATCGAACGAGGCGCGGATGAGTTGCGTGTCTACCTGCGCAGCTGGCGCGTGGATCGCACCACCCCGTCCAGCCGAGTGGATGTGGCTACGGGCGATCAGAACTTGAACCTGTACCGCGGCTTCTACGGCAAACGGTTCAAGCAGGGTGAAGCGCTGCAGCTGGCCTTTCAGCAATTCGGATCAACGGGGGGAAAGTTGCTGGGTGGGGGCGACCAGCTCTCGCTCTTCGGGCGCGTCGGGTGGGCGCACGGCCTCTGGAGCTTTGACGCGCTCGGCATCCGCACCAACCTGACGCGGGACGCGCAGACGACGCTGGACGGCGGCGCGACCATCCCGGAGCTTGCGGGGCGTCGCACCGATGCGTATGTGCGCGCCGCGTATGGTCGGCCCGAGCGCGGCCCCTGGGCGCAGCTCATGGTGGCATCCGAGGAGTTCGACGAACACTCGTCGCACGATTCCAGCGCGACGCCGCCCGACGTCGCTGACACCGTGCGAACGGAGACCCAGTACGTTGCGACGGCCGGAGTCACGCACGGACCTTGGCGGGTGAGCGCTACGAGTCGTACTCATCGTCTGGAATCCACCACGTACACGTCCGTGAGCGAGCGCGCAAACGTGGAGTACGGCCCCGTCGCGTTCAGCCTGGCGGGCGAGCAGCGAGGCCCCGACAGCACCTCGAGCGAATCGGCACAGCTTCGACTCACGCCGCTGTCATTCCTGGCGATCTCGGGAGCGGTCACGCACCGCCACGGCGGGAGCATCGTTGCCGGCAGCGACCATGGCATCGACGCGCGGGGCGAGCTGGGGCTCCTCCTCCACCGGCTCTGGCTCACCGGTGGGGTGATGCACCGGACGGGGGTCGTTGTGCCCGGTCTCCGGGTGTTCGACACCAGCTTCGTGGCCATGCCGGCCACGGCCGCCACCGGGCTCTATGGCACCATTCGCGGGCCCATCTACAAGGACCTCGGAGTGGACCTGAGCGGCGTACGTTGGACGGCTCCGGGCTTCTACCGGCCGCAATACCAGTCGCGGGCGGAGCTATATCTGCGCACGAGCTGGCTGAGCCGCTTTCCCCGGAACAACTTCGGATTCCTCGGCTCCGTGGCGTACGAGTATCGCGGCACGACGCTCTTTCCCGCCGCTGGCGCGAGCGAGCAGGACGTGTTCGCCGGACCGTCGGCGCCGTTCAGCCATGTGCTCACGTGGCGCATCGAGATCCGGATCATCGATGCGATCCTGTTCGCCCAGCAGACCTTCACGATCTATCCGCCGCAGGTGCAGTATGTGCCGGGCTACCTCACGCCGCGGCAGCGCACGCTCTACGGTGTGCGGTGGCACTTCTGGAATTGACGACGTGCTTGTGCCAGCATAACTTACATGACTGCACATGATTCGTAGCATGACCGGCTTCGGCGCCGCGATCGGCCCGGTTGGAACCGCGCGTGTGGCGGTGGAGCTTCGCTCCGTCAATCACCGGTTCTTCAACCCGAGCATCAAGCTTCCCGCTTCGCTGGCGCAGTGGGAGGGCGACGTGCGCGCGATGCTCCGTGCGCGCATTGCGCGCGGTCACGTGAGCCTCTCCGCGCGCATCGAGCGCCAGGCGCCCGTGGGCGCGACGATCGACGAAGCGCGCTTCGCGGGCTACGTCGAGCAGCTTCGGGTGCTCCAGGAGCGCCATGCGTTACACGGACCGGTCGACGCGACCGCGCTGTTGCGGCTACCCGATGTCATTGCCGCGAACGGTGGCGACGATGTCGGCGGGAGCGTGCAGGAGCTGGAGATCGTCGTGCAGCAGGCGCTCGACGCACTCATCGCCATGCGCGAAGCGGAAGGTGAGCGGCTGCGCACGGTGCTGTCGGAGCGGATGGCGACCATCGAGCGGCTGGTGGACTCGCTGGCCGCCCGCGCGCCCGAGCGGCTGGTGGCTGAGCGGGATCGGCTGAGCCGGTCCGTGCGCGAGCTCGCCAGCGGGATCGAGCTTGATGAAGGGCGCGTGGCGCAGGAGATCGCGTTGCTCGCCGACCGTCTGGACGTGAGCGAGGAGCTCGACCGTTTCGGCGCGCACATCGCGGCGTTCCGCGCCGCGCTGGCGCGTCCGCCGCGCGAGCCGGTCGGCAAACGACTCGGCTTCCTGCTCCAGGAGATGCTGCGGGAGGCGAACACCACGGGCAGCAAGGCCAGAGACGCGGCCATGTTGCACGACGTGGTGGCCGTGAAGGAGGAGCTGGAGCGCGTTGCGGAGCAGGTCGAGAACGTCGAGTGACGCCCTTCCCGGTCATTCTCTCGTCGCCCTCGGGCGCGGGCAAGACGACGATCGCACACCAGCTCATGGCGCGCCGGGCCGACGTCGGCTATTCGGTGTCGTGCACCACGCGTGCGCCGCGGGCAGGCGAGGTGAACGGGCGCGATTATTATTTCCTCTCCACCGCGGAGTTCATCCAGCGCCAGGAGCATGGGGACTTCGCGGAGTGGGCCGAGGTGCACGGGAAGCTCTACGGCACGTTGCGGAGCGAGGTGGAGCGGGTGCTTCGCTCGGGCCGGTACGTGCTCATGGACATCGATGTGCAGGGGGCGAACCAGTTCCGGGTCATCTTCCCGACGTCAGTCCTGATCTTTGTGCTGCCGCCCTCGGCCGACGTGATGCTGGCTCGGCTGCGGCAACGGCAGACCGAGAATCACGCGACGCTCAAGTCGCGTCTTGTGAGCGCGCTCGTGGAGCTGCGTGAGGTGCCGAACTATCAGTACGTCGTGGTGAATGATGACCTGTCGCGCGCCGTGGGGAGCGTCTCCGGCATCATTGATTCGGAAGGACTCCGGCGCGAGCGCCTGGATGATTTGGAGCGGGACGTGCGCTCCATGATCGAGCAGCTGGAACACGAACTTGACCATACGACAACGGAGGAGTGATTCATGGACGTGATGACGCCGACCGATGTGGCACAGCGCGCCGCCAACAAGTATCTCGCGGTACTGGTGGCGGCCAAGTATGCACGCATCCTCAACGAGTTCCCGCGCACCGGGCTCGGCATACGGGAGAAGAAGCTCACCACGCGCGCGCTCGAGGACCTCACGGGCGAGGAAGGCATCCGCTATCATCTCGTTCCGCGGCTGCGCGGCTGAGACGGCGTTTCGCGTGCGTCCCTTCGACGGCCGGCGTGTGCTGCTTGGCGTGACGGGCGGCATTGCCAGCTACAAGGCAGCATGGCTCGCGCGTCTGTTCCAGCAGGCTGGGACGGAGGTGGATGTCGTGATGACGCGTGCCGCCACGGAGTTCGTTGGTCCGGTGACGTTCGAGGCGCTCACCGGGCGGCAGGTGCACACCGATCTCTTCGCCGCGGGCGGTGGGATCGAGCACATCCGTCTGGCGCGGGAAGCTGACGCGGTGGTGGTCGCGCCCGCCACGGCGGACTTTCTGGCGCGTGCCGCGCACGGACTGGCCGATGATCTGCTGGCCGCGGTGCTGCTTGCCACCGATGCTCCTGTGCTGCTGGTGCCGGCGATGAACGATCGTATGTGGGCGCATCGGCAGACGGCGCGCAACGTGGCGGCGTTGCGGGACGCCGGCTACCGCATGCTGGATCCCGAGACGGGACCGCTGGCCATCGGAGAAGGGGAGGGACCAGGGCGGATGCCCGAGCCCGCCGTCATCCGGTCCCATGTTGCCCGTTTGCTCGAGCCGCAAGGCTGGCGCGGCAAGCGGATGATCGTCACGGCCGGCGCCACTCGCGAGTCGCTCGATCCCGTCCGCTTTCTCTCGAACCGCAGCACCGGGAAGATGGGAGTGGCGCTCGCGGCGGCGGGCTGGCGTCGCGGCGCCGACGTCGTGCTCATCGCCGGAGCACTGGCCATCGAGCCGCCGACCGGCGTAGCTGTTGAGCGAGTGGAGACCACGCAGGAGATGGCGTGCGCGGTGGAGCGGGCACTTCCCGCCGCGGATGTGCTCATCATGGCGGCCGCGCCCGCCGATCTGCGGCCCGCCGAGCCGCGCGCGCAGAAGATCGTGAAGTCCGAGGCGCCCGCTGCGCTCGCGCTCATGCCGACGCAGGATATTCTGAAGTCGACGCGAGCCGCGCGAGCGCCCGGCGCCGTGATCGTCGGCTTCGCGCTCGAGACTACGGATGTGCTCTCGCGCGCCCGTGCCAAGCTTGCGGCCAAGGGGTTGGATTTCATCGTTGTGAATGACGCGCTGGAACCCGGCGCAGGGTTCGCGGTCGACACGAACCGTGTCACACTGCTCGCCAGTGACGGCACCACCGAAGCCCTTCCGCTCATGCAGAAGACGGAGCTGGCGGACATCATGCTCGATCGCATCGAGGCGCGGTTCGATGGACGCTGAGTCGTTGCTTCGCCGTTATCTGGAGCAGCGGCGCGACGTGGGGGAGCGTGATCTCGTGCTCGACCACATGACCGTGGAGGAAGTCATGCGCATCATCGGCGCCACGGCACGTGGGGCCTCGCGAGGGCCCGAGCCATTGCGCCCCCGCGCCGATGTGGAACGGGCTGAGCGGGCCGACGCAGCACCACCTCCGCAGGATGATGCGCCACGGGAACGCGCACGCGATGGCCATCAACCGGCCGCAGCATCCTCATCAGCGAGTGATGAGGCGCCGCCCGCCTCCGCGCCCGCCCCAGCGCGCGGACTGGAAGCGGCGGGCGATGAGGCCGAGCTGTTCGGCGGCCCTATCTCTCGCGCCGATTCGCTGGACGAGATCGCGACGATGGTCGCCAAGTGCACCCGCTGCCCGCTCTACAAGACGGCCACCAACCCGGTGCCGGGGGAAGGCAGCCCGCACGCCAGACTCATGTGCATTGGCGAGGCGCCGGGCGCCACCGAGGATCAGACTGGCCGTCCGTTCGTCGGCGCCGCCGGACAGCTCCTGACCAAGATCCTGGCGGCTATTCAGTTGACGCGCGACGACGTGTTCATTACGAACGTCCTGAAGCACCGCCCGCCGGGCAACCGGAATCCGATGCCCGACGAGGTGACCGCGTGCCGTCCGTACCTGGTCCGGCAGATCGAGCTCATTCGGCCAGCGGTCCTCGTGGCCTTCGGAACATTTGCCGCACAGTCGCTGCTGGACACGAAGCTGTCCCTGGGCAAATTACGTGGGACCGTTCATCGCTATCGCGGCATCCCGCTGGTGGTCACCTACCACCCGGCGGCTCTGCTTCGCAACCCCGCCTGGAAGCGACCTACCTGGGAAGATGTCCAGCTCGCCCGCCGACTACTCGATTCCGCCAGCGCGTGACGCGTACCGCGACCGGCGCCCACCCTACTCTGAGGACGCCGAGCAGGCGGTGATTGCCGCGATGCTCATGGACCAGGATGCCATCCTGCGTGCCAGCGAGTACGTGGACGACACGATGTTCTACCGCGAAGCCCACCGCCGGATCTTCCGGGCCATGGTGGCGCTGTCCGAGCGCGGCGAGGTTGCGGATCCGCTCACCCTCGCCGAGGAGCTCTCGCGACGCGGTGAGCTGGAGCAGAGCGGCGGCAAGGACTACATCGGCTTCCTCGTAGACGCCGTCCCGACCGCGGCCAATGTCGCCTACCACGCACAGATCGTCCGCGAGAAGGCGCTCACCCGCCGGCTGATCGAGACCTCCACGAGCATCATCGGCGAAGCCTTCGAGGGGAAGATGACGGCGGCCGAGCTGCTCGATGACGCTGAGCAGCGGATCTTCCAGGTGAGCCAGCAGCGCGGAACGCAGGGCTTCACCCGCATCAAGGAGTTGATGTGGCCGACGATGGAGCGCATCGAGTCGCTCCAGCGGGGGGGCCAGTCGATCACCGGCGTCCCCTCCGGCTTCTCTGATCTCGACGAGATCACCTCAGGTTTCCAGCGGGCGGATCTGGTCATCATCGCGGCGCGCCCCTCCATGGGAAAGACGGCCTTCGTCCTCAACATCGCGCAATACGCTGCGATCGAGCGCAATATTCCGATTGCACTCTTTTCGCTGGAAATGAGTAAAGAGTCTCTGGTGCAACGCATGCTTACCGCGGAGGCGCGAGTGGATGCCCAGAAACTCAGGAAGGGGATGTTGCGTGACGATGACTTTGGCCGCATCGCGCGCGCGGCCGGCGTGCTCAACCAGGCGCCCATCTGGATTGACGACACGGCCGGTATCACGCTGCTGGAAATCCGCTCCAAAGCGCGCCGCCTCAAGGCGGACGCCGGCATCGAGCTCGTCATCGTCGATTACATGCAGCTCATTCAGGGTCCGCCGCACTCGGAGAGCCGCCAGCAGGAGATCAGCCAGATTTCGCGCTCGCTCAAGGCGCTGGCCAAGGAGCTGAACGTCCCCATGGTCGCGCTCTCGCAACTCTCGCGTGCGCCCGAACAGCGGACGGAGAAGCGCCCGCAACTCTCCGACCTGCGCGAGTCCGGCGCGATCGAGCAGGACGCGGACCTGGTGATGTTCCTCTACCGCCAGGAGATGTATGACGGACCGGTCGACAAGGACGGCAATTCCATCGAAGGCCGCGCCGAGGTGATCGTGGGCAAGCAGCGCAACGGCCCGACGGGGATCATCAACCTGTTCTTCCATAAGGCGTACACGCGCTTCGAGAACTACAGTACCCGGCCTACTTCCACATGAGTCCCAAGGTCCGCACCGTCTATCGCTGCACGGATTGCGGCGCGGAGCATCCCAAGTGGGCCGGCCGCTGCGATGTCTGCATGGAGTGGAACACGCTGGTGGAGGAGACCGTGTCGGCGCGTCCCGCGGCCACCACCGCTCGGCGGCGCGCCGACACGGCCACGCTGGCGGCGCTCGGCAGCGTGGCCGCCACTACGAAGCTCGGCGCGGTGCACGGCTCCGAATCGCGGCGATGGCGGACGGGGCTGGATGAGTTCGACTTCGTGTTGGGCGGCGGCATTGTCCCCGGCTCGATGGTGCTCGTGGGTGGTGAGCCGGGGATCGGGAAGTCCACGCTCCTGTTGCAGATTGCCGCGCGGCTCCAGGCCGCTGGCCACCAAACCCTGTACGTCTCGGGCGAGGAGTCGCCACTGCAGGTGAAGCTCCGCGCGGACCGCCTGTCCGAGCCCGCCGCAGACGTAGAGCTGCTGAGCGAGACGCAGCTCGAGACGATGATCGCGACCGCCGCTGCCGCGGAGCCCGCGGCGATGTTCGTGGACTCCATCCAGACCGTGTTCACCGCCGACCTGGATGGCGCGCCGGGGAGCGTGGGACAGGTGCGTGAATGTGCGGCGCGGCTCATGCGCTTTGCCAAGGATACCGGCACCGCGGTGTTCGTGGTCGGCCACGTGACGAAGGGTGGAGGGATCGCCGGTCCCAAGACGCTCGAGCACATCGTGGATACGGTGCTCTACTTCGAGGGTGAGGGATCACTGGACCAGCGCGTGCTGCGGGCCACCAAGAACCGCTTCGGCGGGGTGGATGAGATCGGGGTCTTCCGGATGACGCAGGAGGGGCTCGCTGCCGTGGCCAATCCCTCCGAGCTCTTTCTGGGCGACCGGCTGTCGCTGGCATCCGGCAGCGCCGTGTCCGCGCTGATCGAAGGGACGCGTCCCCTCCTGGTGGAGATCCAGGGACTCGCCGTGCGAGCGGGGTTCGGCACACCGCAGCGCGTGACGACCGGCTACGATGCGCGGCGCCTGGCGCTGCTACTGGCGGTGCTGGACAAGCGCGCCGGGCTCTCGTTCGCACAGCTCGATGCCTTCGTGAACGTCGTGGGTGGACTACGCGTGCAGGAGCCGGCCGGCGACCTGGCGGTGGCGGCGGCACTCGCGTCGAGCGTCTATGACCGCCCGCTCCCCACCGATGCGCTGTTCCTCGGGGAGATCGGTCTGGCGGGAGAGATCCGCCCCGTCGCGCAGGTAGAGCGCAGGCTGGCCGAAGCGCACCGCATGGGCTTCACCACCGCGTTTCTTGCGGCACGGAACGCAACGCGCCGCCCGGCCGATGGCATCCGCCTCGAGGGTGCGCGGACCATTCACGAGCTGTTCCAGCGCCTCTTCCCGTGAGTGCCGCTCCGCCGGATGTCGGCGTGGTGATTGTGGCGGCGGGCGCCGGCACGCGCACCGGGGGCGCGGAGCTCAAGCAGTTCCGGTGGGTGGCGGGCAAGCCGATGCTGCTGCATAGCGTGCAGGCGTTCATGGAGCGCGACGACGTCGCGATCGTTGTGGCCGTGCTGCCCAGGCAATACATCGGCGATCCGCCGGGCTGGCTCTTCCAGTGCGATGTCGACCGGCTGCTCGTCTCCGTCGGCGGGCGCACGCGCGGCGACTCCGTGCTGCATGGCCTGGAGGATCTGCCGCCCGAGGTGGCCATCGTGCTCGTGCACGATGCGGCACGCCCACTCGCCGACGCCGATACGATCGATCGCGTGGTGCGCGAAACACGTACGGGCCACGGGGCGGTCGCGGCACTTCCGGTGGTCGACACGCTGAAGGAGGTGGACGACGATGGGCGCATCGTGCGCACGGTGGAGCGCGCGCGACTCTGGCGTGCGCAGACACCGCAGGGCTTTCCGCGCGCCATGATCGAGCGCGCCTACATGGAAGCGCGGCGGGCGCATGTGTCCGCCAGTGACGACGCGGCGCTGTGTGAGCGGCTCGGACTCCCCGTGGTCGTGGTGCGCGGAAGTGAGCGCGCGATGAAGGTCACCGAGGAGGACGACTTTGCGCGTCTCGAAGCACTGGCCATGATGCCGAGATGACGGCATCGCTCGGGATCCCCTTCTGGTCGAGCGCCGAGGTGGAGGCATCGCTTCCCGCTACCATGACGCATCTCGAGGCGGGGCACGTGCTCGCGTATCCGACGGAGACGGTCTACGGCTTTGGCGGCGCGGTGGACCATGCGGCGGTCGACGCGCTGGTGCGCCTCAAGGAGCGGCCGCCCGCCAAGCCCTTTCTCCTCCTGGTGGCGTCGAGCGAGATGGTGACGAGACTGGAGTTGCGGCTGTCAGGGTACGCGGCCCAGCTTGCCGCGCGGCACTGGCCGGGTCCCCTCACACTCGTACTGCCCGGCGGGGGACGGCAGATTCCCGATCGCCTTCGGGGACCGGAGGGCGGCGTGGCGGTGCGCTGGACCTCGCATCCACAAGTGGCCAGGCTCCTCCGCGCCTATGGGCGCCCGATCACGTCCACCAGCGCGAACGTGCCCGGCGAGCCGGCGGCGATGTCCGCGGGCGAGATCATCGCGCGGTGGGACACGGCCATTGCGCGCGGGATGCTGCGCGTGCTCGACGGTGGCCATCTGGCCGCCTCCTCGCCTTCGACCGTGGTAGATTGCACGGGACGTCGCCCGCGTGTCATCCGTCCCGGCGCCATCGCGTCGGCGGTGCTCCGTGAGAGCGTACCCGACCTGATCGGAGATATCTGAGCTGTGCGAGTTCTCTTTATCTGCACCGGGAATACATGCCGCAGTGCGCTGGCGGCGGCCATCGCCCAACGCATCGTTGCGGAGCGTGGCCTGGAGGATGTGCAGGCAGAGAGCGCGGGAACGGCGGCGTGGCAGGGCGCCCCCGCGTCCGACGGCGCGCTGCTGGTGGCAATGGAACGCAATCTCGATCTGGCGCATCACACGGCGCGGCTGCTCACGCGCGAGCTGGTTGAGTCGTGCGACCTCATCCTCACCATGGGCCCGCATCACCTCGAGCGGGTGGAGGCGCTTGGCGGCCAAGGCAAGGCCTTCCTGCTCACGACGTATGGGTCGCGCGGCGCCGAGCAGCGCCCCATTGGCGATCCGTTTGGTGGCGAGCTCGATCTGTATCGCGAGACGTGCGATGAGCTGGAGCGCGAGATCCGCCGCGCCGTCGATCGCATCGCGGCGGAATCCACGCCCGGTCGCTCATGACCGCGACTCCGGGCCGTCTCGTGCTCCTCGGTCACCCGGTTCATCATTCGCTCTCTCCGCGCTTTCAGAACGCCGCGCTGCGCGCACTCGGCGTGCCGCTGTGCTACGAGGCGCTGGATGTGTATCCCGGCGCGCTGCCGCAGACGGTGTTATCCCTCGTAGCAGGCCGAGCCGCCGGCAACGTCACGGTGCCGCACAAGCCGGCCTTCGCGGCGCTCTGTGACCGGAGGACGCCGCTGGCCGAACGCGTGGGCGCGGTGAACACCTTCTGGGTGGCTGAGGACGGTGTGCTCGTGGGTGACAACACGGATGTGGGCGGGTTCGCGGCGCTCGCACGCGAGGCGCACGGCACGTTGCCGCGGAGCTGCCACGTCGCCGTGCTGGGAGCGGGCGGAGCGGCCGCGGCGGTGCTGGCCGCGATCGAACAGTGGGAGGACACGTGCGTGACGCTCGCCAACCGCACGCGCGATCGCGCAGAGCGGTTGGCCGCACGCTTTCCCGTGGTCACGCACATCGCGGGCAGCGCGGAGTACGCTGTGCGCGATGCCGCCATTGTGGTGAACGCCACCACAGTGGGCGCGTTCGACGATGCGCTCCCGGTGCCGATCGATGCGCTGCGCTCCGGCACTGTCGTGCTCGACCTCGTGTACCGGCCAGGCGGTTCGCCCTGGGTGCGAGCTGCGGCGCAGCACGGCCTCACCGCGCGCGATGGCCTGTCCATGCTGATCGAGCAAGGCGCGCTCGCCTTCGAGCGCTGGCTGGGTGTGGAGGCGCCGCGAGCGGTCATGCGCGAGGCGGTGGCGTGATCCCCGCCTCGGCATGGCAGGCCCGCGCGCAGGCGTTGCGCGGCGCGTTGCTGGAGCTCCTCCTGCCGCGCGCGTGCGTCGTGTGCACGCGGTTGCTGGACGCTGGCGACACGGGCGCGGTGTGCGGACGATGCTGGGTTCGCGCCAGACAGCTGCCGTACCCGCAGTGCGACCGGTGCGGGCATCCGCTCGGCGCTCGCGGCTGCACATGGTGCGATGCGCTGCCTCCGCTGGTGCGTGCAGCGCGCTCCGTATGCTGGATCCCCGGCGGTTCCGCGGGCCGGATCGTGCACGCCTTCAAGTACGGCGGGTGGACGGCGCTCGCGCGCGGGATGGCGGAGCGGATGGCACGGCTGACCTGGCCGCGCGATGTGCTGGAGGAGCGGTGTGCACTGGTTCCCGTTCCGCTCGCGCGGGTCAGACACCGGGAGCGCGGGTTCAATCAGAGCGAGGTGCTCGCGTGCGCTCTCGGGGAGCGATGGCGCCTGCCGGTGTGGACGGACTGCCTGGAGCGCGTGCGCGCCACGCCGACGCAAACGCGGTTGACTCCGGAGGAGCGACGGCGCAACGTTTCCGGCGCATTTCGTGCACCCCCAGGCGCGCGCGCGCGGCTGCAGGGAACGCACGTGATGATCGTCGATGATGTACTCACGACCGGCGCCACCACGGTCGAGTGTGCGAATGCATTATGCGCCGGCGGCGTTCGGATCACGAGTATTGTCACCTTCGGCCGTGCGCCGGCCGCGGGCGATCGGGTCAGCTAGAACCAACAGGAGTGTGTGGTCTCATGGCAATTCGGGTTGGCATCAACGGGTTCGGCCGAATCGGGCGGCAGGTGCTGCGGGCGGCCAAGGAGCAGGGCAAGACGGACCTCGACTTCGTGGCCGTCAACGATCTCACCGATACGCGCACCCTCGCGCATCTCTTCAAATACGATTCCGTGCACCGCACCTATCCCGGCGAGGTGCAGTCTGCGGACGGGACGATCACGGTGGATGGCGATACCATCCAGGTGCTGTCGGAGAAAGACCCCGCGCAGCTACCGTGGAAGGAACTGGGCGTGGACATCGTCCTCGAGTCCACCGGGCGCTTCACCAAGGCAGACGACGCGCGCAAGCACCTCACGGCGGGCGCACGCAAGGTGATCATCTCCGCGCCGGGAAAGGGCGAGGACGTAACGATCGTGCTCGGCGTGAACGAGCAACGGTACGACCCCGCACACGATAACATCATCTCCAACGCGTCGTGCACCACCAACTGTCTTGCGCCGATGGTGAAGGTGGTGCTGGACAGCTTTGGCTTCAGGCGCGGCTCGATGACCACCATCCACAGTTACACCAACGACCAGCGCATCCTCGATCTGCCGCACAAGGATCTGCGCCGGGCGCGCGCCGCGGCGCTCTCCATGATTCCCACCACCACCGGCGCAGCGAAGGCCACCGCGCTCGTGATTCCCGAGGTGGCTGGCAAGCTCGATGGCATCGCGGTCCGCGTGCCAACGCCTGACGCGTCATTCACCGACCTGGTGGCCGAGGTGGAGCGCAGTGTCACGGTCGAGCAGGTGAACGCCGCCTTCAAGGCGGCCGCCGCGGCGGGCCCCCTCGCATGCTACCTGGCCTACACTGAACTCGAGCTCGTATCCACGGACTACATCGGGAACCCGGCCTCGTGCATCTTCGACGCCAAGAGCACGCACGTCATCGATGGGACGCTCGTGAAGGTGTGCGGCTGGTATGACAATGAATGGGGCTACGCGTCGCGCTGTGTGGATCTCCTCGGCTACGTGGGGGAGCGGCTGTGACCGCCGCGACCAGCCGCTTCCGGTTCCCGTTCCATCGAGTCTCATGAGGAAGAAAACCCTCCGGGAGCTGACCGATGCCGATGTGCGGAACCGGCGCGCGCTGGTGCGGGTGGACTTCAACGTGCCGATGGACGAGGAGCGGCGCATCACCGATGACATGCGCATCCGCGCCGCGATTCCCACCATCCGGTGGCTGCTGGATCGCGGCGCGCGCGTGGTCCTGCTCTCTCACCTCGGTCGCCCAAAAGGACGGCCGATGCCCAGCTTATCGCTCCAGCCCGTCGCCACGCGATTATCCGAGCTGCTCGGTCGTCCGGTCCGCTTCGTGGACTCGACCGACACGGACGATGCTATCGCTGCAACGAACGCGCTGGAGCCCGGGGAGGTGCTGCTGCTGGAGAATACGCGCTTCCTGCCGGGCGAGGAGCGCAATGATCCACAGCTCGCCAGCCGCCTGGCGCAGCTGGGGGACCTCTACGTCAACGATGCCTTCGGTGCGGCGCATCGCGCGCACGCGTCCACCGAGGGGGTCGCTCACCATCTGCACCCGGCCGTGGCCGGGCTCCTCATGGCGCAGGAGCTCGCCTACCTGCACGATGCGCTCGCCGAGCCGCGCCATCCATTCGTGGCGGTGCTGGGAGGCGCGAAGATATCCGGGAAGATCGATGTAATCGAGCATCTGCTCCCCGTGGTGGACCACCTGCTGGTGGGAGGCGCCATGGCCTGCACCTTCCTGCGGGCCATGGGATTGGAGACGGGAGGCTCGCTCGTCGAGCCGGACCGCATCGATATGGCGAAGTCGCTCCTCCAGCGGGCGGACACCAAGCTGGTGCTGCCCGAGGATGCGATGGTGGCGCCCTCGCTCGATCATGCGGCTCGTGCGCACGCCGTTCCGCGCGACGCCATTCCCGCAGACGACGCCATGTTCGATATCGGGCCACGGTCGGCCGAATGCTTTGCCGATCTGATTGGCGGCGCCCGCACGGTGGTGTGGAACGGTCCGATGGGGGTGTTCGAGACGCCGCCGTTCGATCGCGGCACCAAGGCGGTGGCGGAAGCCATGGCGGACGCCACGGCCGCAGGCGCGACGACCATCGTGGGCGGCGGTGACTCCGCGGCCGCCGTGGCCGCGCTGGGACTCACCGCGCGGATGAGCCACGTCTCCACAGGCGGCGGCGCCTCGCTGGAACTGCTCGAGGGGAAGGTGCTTCCGGGCGTAGCGGCACTCGACGACGCCGGCTGATGCGCGCGCCGGTCCTGGCGGCGAACTGGAAGATGAACGTGGGCGCGCGCGAGGCCGCCGCGTTCATGCGGACCTTCCTTGCTCGATACGAACCCCATCCCGACCGTACGATCGTGATCTTCCCGCCGGCGCTCTCCCTGTGTGCGGTGGTCGATGCGCTCCGCGCCCGTCCCGATGTGCTGGTTGGCGTGCAGAACATTTACTGGGAAGCCAGCGGCGCCTTCACGGGGGAGAACTCTGCGCCCCTGGCACGCGATGCGGGCGCGCGTCTTGTGCTTGTCGGTCACTCGGAGCGGCGCCACGTCTTCGGCGAAGCTGACTGCGACGTCGCGCGCAAGTGCGCGGCGGCGGCCGCCGCGTCGCTCACTCCCGTCCTGTGTGTGGGCGAGACGATGGAGGACCGGGAGCGGGGCGCGACCGACGACATCGTGCGGGAGCAGTTGCGCGCCGGGGTCCAGGACCTCACGCATCTGCAGATGGCCACGATGGTCGTGGCGTACGAGCCCGTGTGGGCCATCGGTACGGGGCACACTGCGCGACCGGAGGACGCCGCGGCCGTGCATGCGACCATCCGCACGGCGCTGCGCGAACGCCTGGGCTCTGATGCCGCGCAGATCCCCATTCTCTACGGCGGCAGCGTGAACGAGGGGAACGCCGCGGCGTTGCTCGACATGGGAGAGGTCGACGGCCTGCTGGTGGGAGGGGCCAGTCTGGATGCGGAGCGATGGGCGCGCATTGCGCTCACTTGACCACGGGGGCTGCTCTCCCTAGCTTTTTCTGGTTGAGTGTCTTTTTCCCGGAGTGACCTGCCGCCATGTACGTCGTGCTTCTCGTCCTGCTCGTGCTGATCAGCATCCTGCTCATCGCGGCTGTCCTCATGCAGGCGCCGAAGGGAGGAGGACTCTCCGCGAGCTTCGGCGGAACGTCATCGTCGCCGGATTCGTTCATGGGCACGCGCCAGGCCGCGAACCTGCTGACCAAGGCGAGCTGGTGGGGCGGGGGGCTGTTCCTGGCGCTCGGCTTCATCCTGACCCTGATGTCCACGCACTCCGCGGCGCCCAAGTCCGTGCTCGATCAGAGCTTCACTCCGGGACAGCGCGCGCCGGCCACAGCGCCAGCCACCACACCCGCCGTTCCTCTGCAGCCGGCCGGCGGTACCAAGGCGCCTGCCAGCAACTCGGCGCCGGCCCCCGCGCCCGCCAAGACTCCGGCAAAGACACCCAAGAAGTGAACCGGTGAATCCGGCTGATTCCTGTCCGGGGTTCCTCCTCCTCGAGGATGGAGCCCTTTTTCACGGCAGCCTCCTGCATACCGCCTCACCCGCCGTGGCGGAAGTCGTGTTCACGACCAACATGACGGGATACCAGGAGGTCTTCACGGATCCGTCCTATCGCGGGCAGATCGTGGTGATGACCGCGCCGATGATCGGCAACTACGGCGTGAATGGCGAAGACCCCGAGTCCGCAGCGCCGCAGGTGGCTGGCGTGGTGGCGCGCGAGGTCTCCGGACAGTTCTCGAACTGGCGCGCCACCGCGCATCTCGCGGATTGGCTTTGCGACGCGCAAGTGCCCGTGTTGCACGAGGTAGATACCAGGCGTCTCACGCGACATCTGAGGTCGCTCGGCGTGATGCGTGGGGTGATCGGGCCGGGTGAGGAGCCGAACGATGCCGCCCGCGCCGCACTCCAGGCGTGCCCCTCCATGGAGGGATCCGATCTCGCGTCCGTCGTGTCCACCCGCGAGCGCTACCAGTGCGGCGACTCCGATGCCGCGCAGCATATCGTTGCCTACGATTACGGCATCAAGCGCAACATCCTGCGCCTCTTCGTCGAGCAGGGCTGCCGCGTGACGGTCGTGCCCGCGGACACGTCGGCGTCCGAGGCCATGGCGCTCGCGCCCGATGGGGTCTTCCTCTCGAATGGGCCAGGCGATCCTGCAGCCGTTCCGTACGCCATTCCGATCATCCGGGAGCTGACGGAGCGCGGCATCCCCACGCTGGGAATCTGCCTCGGGCACCAACTGCTTGGGCTGGTCTACGGCGGCTCCACGGCCAAGATGCCGTACGGGCACCACGGCGGGAATCATCCAGTGCGCGCGCTCGACACGGAGCAGGTGCTCATCACATCGCAGAATCACGGCTTCGCGGTAGTCGGTGATGCGACGGAGGTGAAAAACGCTCCCGCACTCCGCGTCACCCATGTGAATCTGAACGATGGGACGGTAGAGGGGATGGTGCATCGGGAGCTTCCCGTGTTCGCCGTGCAGTATCATCCGGAAGCGGCGCCGGGGCCGCATGATGCGCGGCCGCTCTTTGGGGAATTCCTGAGCGCCGTGCGCTCGAACGGACGTTCGACGGTGTCGCATAGCTGAGCCAAACGCTTGACACACAATAGGTAACGTCCTAAGTTCGACTCACGGTTCGCCGGATGGCGAGTGTCTCTCCAGAGGGTAGCGAATGACCAAAGCCGACCTGGTCGAGCGCGTGACGGCGCAAATTTCCCGTACCGCCGGCCCGACGATTTCAAAGAAGGATTGCGCGCGCGTTGTGGATGCTTTCCTCGATGCCGTGAAGGATGCGCTGAAGGAGCAGAAGAACATCGAAGTCCGCGGCTTCGGCACCTTCAAGATCCGGCAGCGGAAGACGCGGATGGCACGGAACCCACGCACTGGCTCGCCGGTGGAGGTCTCCGCGCGCCCGGTGCCGGTGTTCAAGCCGTCGAAGGAGTTGCGCGGGATCGTCGCCGACATGCACGACGCCAAGACCGTGGACAAGATCTCCGCCGCCTAGTTCGACCGTCCTCCCTTTCCATGCGCTCCGGCACCTTCACCCGATGGCCGGAGCGTTCCGTTTTTCCGGAGCGGCGCCGGCGCCCGCCAGCGCGTGATCGCACCAGGCGGGACGCTCCACGCCGCGGCGTCCGGATGCAGCACCGAGGCGAGCACCTCGACACCGGTCACGAGGCTCGGACCGGGCTGCGTGAAATACGTCCCGGCTGCGGCATATACCGTGGCGGCGCCTGTGGCGCGCAACCATGGCGTGCGCGCCGCCACCTGCTCGAGGTCCTGTGCAGCTCGAGGAAGATCGAAGCCGCACGGCATGGCGATTACGGCCGCCGGGCAAGTGCGCTCGATCTCCGCCCACGGCACCGGAGCAGAGCGCATCCCGGTCTGTCCCAGTAACTCCGTGCCGCCCGCGCGCTCGACCATCTCTGGAATCCAGTGGCCGCATGCGTACGGGGGGTCGAGCCACTCCAGACACACCACAGGGACCCGCGGGCGTTTGGCGACCGCCAGCGCCACCTGATCCAGTCGGGACCGCAGATGCGACACGAGCAGCTGCGCCTGCCGGCGGCGGCCAGTGTGCTTACCGACCTCATGGATGGAATCGAGGACGCCATCCACGCTGTGCGCGTCGAGAGAGAGGAGCGCCGGTCGCCAGGACAGCCGGCAGAGCGCGTTCTCGACAACGCGAGCTGGTAGAGCGCATACGTCGCACAGTCCCTGCGTGAGGATGAGGTCGGGGCGGAGGGCTTCCAGCGTCTGGCCGTCCACCTCGTAAACGGGGGCATCGGTGGCGACCTGCCCGGCGATGGCGGCGTCGATCTCGGCGCTCGACAAGCCAGTGGTCTGGACGACGCTCCGCGTCAGCCGGGGCAGCGCCGGTGCCCCGGCCGGTATGGCGCACTCATGCGAGACGCCAACGATGTCCGTGGCGGCGCCGAGGGCGAAGAGAATGTCAGTGCCGGCCGGAACGAGCGAGACAATACGCATGCCAGCATGCTAATGCGGACGACCGCGGCTGTACAGCGCCACTGGCGCGCTCCCGTGGAGCAGCTGTGGCAACCCTCGTTAGATTGTAGGGCATGACAGTCACGGCGCTGCTCTTCGCCTCCTATGCGGATGTGCTGAACCGCGACCGGGTGGAGTTGGCCCTGCCCGCAGGGGCCACCGTGCGCGAGGCGCTGGCGCAGCTCCGGGCGCTTCCCGGCGGAGGGCTCCTGCCGCCGGCGCCGCTGGTGGCCGTCAACCAGGCATATGCGCGTGATGACGCGATCCTGGTGCATGGCGACGAGCTGGCGGTCATCCCCCCTGTGGCTGGAGGGTGAGGTGCGCACAACCATCGTGGATCGGCCGATCGACCCCGCGGTTCTCCTCGCCGAAGTGGCGGATGCGCGGAACGGCGCCGCCATCCTCTTTCTCGGCACGGTGCGGAACGTGAACGACGGACGCGCGGTGACGGGGATCGAGTACAGCGCGTACCGCGAGATGGCCGAACGCGAATTGGCCGCGATTGCCCAGGAAGCCGCCGAGCGGTTCGGCACGCGAGACATCGTCGTCGAGCACCGTCTCGGCGCGCTCGCCCTTGGCGAGGTCAGTGTGGCGATTGCCGTGGCGCACTCGCACCGTGCGGCCGGGTACGATGCCTCGCGCTACGTAATTGAGGAGCTGAAGCGCCGCGTGCCGATCTGGAAGCGTGAGGCCTACGTGGACGGGACGCGCGAATGGGTTGATCCGACCGCTCAACCATCGGTGATGTCATCATGACCGCATCAACGGGCACGACCACGCTCCGGGATCAGTTCGGGCGGACGATTGAGTATCTGCGCATCTCGGTCACCGATCGCTGCAACTTCCGGTGCCTGTACTGTATGCCGCTGGAGGGGCTGGAGTGGCTTCCCAAGCGGGACATCCTCTCGTTCGAGGAGATCACCGCCATCGTGCAGCAGCTTGCGCCGCTAGGCTTGCGGCGGCTGCGCATTACTGGCGGCGAGCCGACGATTCGCCCCGATCTCGTGACGCTCGTTGCCATGCTGCGCGCGGTTCCGGAAATCGAGGACATCGCGCTCTCCACGAACGGGGTACGCCTTCCGGCGCTCGCCGAGTCCCTGCGCGCAGCGGGGCTGGACCGCGTGAACATGAGCGCGGACAGCTTGCGTGCGGACCGCATCCACACCATCGCGCGGCGCAAGATGGAGTTCAGCCCCATCGAAGCGGCATGCGCTGCCGAGCGTGCGGGGATTGCCCCGATCAAGATCAACATGGTGGTCATGCGCGGCATCAACGACGATGAGATCGAGGATTTCGCGCGCCTCACCGTCGAGCACGCGTGGCACGTGCGGTTCATCGAGCTCATGCCGGTGGGGGAGATGCGCTCGCTCACATGGGAGCACGTCGTTCCGAGCGATGAGATTCTCGATCGGCTGTCGCGCCTCGGCGCGCTGGAAGCAACGGAGGGGCCGCCGCGCGGCAACGGGCCGGCCGTCTACTATCGCTTCCCGGGCGCATCGGGCTCCGTGGGCCTCATCACGCCGATGACGCATACCTACTGTGGCTCCTGCAATCGCGTGCGGCTCACGGCCGACGGACGACTCAGGACCTGCCTGTTCGGGGACCATGAAGTGAACTTGCGCGACCCCCTGCGGGCGGGGGAGGATCTGATCCCGCTGTACGTGAAGGCGCTGTCGGAGAAGCCCAAGGAGCATCATCTGCTGCAGATGCAGGTAGGCGGTTTGCGCGCGCTGTCGCAGGTTGGCGGGTGACGCATCGGCACCAGGAGGACGATCCGCGCGCGGTCGACCGCGTGATGTGGCACCACGCCATCTTTGGTTGCACCTCTTTTCGCCGCCGGATACTTTTGGGCGGCGATTGTCATTTTTTCATCGGAATCGAACGGGAATGCTCAAGAAAATCAGCGTAATTGGAGCGGGGAACGTCGGTGCGACCACGGCGCAGCGGCTCGCGGAGAAGGAACTGGCGCGTGAGGTCGTCATGGTCGACGTGGCGGAGGGAATTCCGCAGGGCAAGGCCCTGGACCAGTGGGAGTCGGCGCCAATCGAAGGGTTCGACACGCGGCTCGTCGGCACCAACGGCTACAAGGAGACCGCCGAGTCCGACGTGGTCGTGATCACGGCCGGCATCGCGCGAAAGCCGGGGATGTCGCGCGACGATCTGCTCGCCACCAATGCCGGGATCGTCAAGCAGGTGTCCGCGGAGATCGCGCGCACATCGCCCAACGCCGTCATTCTCATGGTGTCCAATCCCCTAGACGTGATGTCGTATGTGGCGCTGCAGGTCACCGGCTTCCCGCGCGAGCGCGTGCTCGGGATGGCGGGCGTGCTGGACTCGGCGCGCTACCGGTCCTTCATTGCGGAGGCACTCGGCGTGTCGGTCAAGGACATCCAGGCAATGGTCCTCGGCGGGCACGGCGACACCATGGTGCCGCTCATTTCCTACACGACGGTCAGCGGGATTCCCATCACGCAGCTCCTCGCCCAGGACAAGCTCGACGCGATCGTGCAGCGCACGCGCACGGGAGGGGCGGAGATCGTGAAGTATCTCAAGAGCGGTTCGGCGTACTATGCGCCGTCGGCGGCGGTGGTGCAGATGTGCGAGGCGATCGTGCGTGACCAGCACCGGGTGCTCCCTTGCGCGGCCTGGCTCCAGGGCGAGTACGGACAGTCCGGACTCTTTCTCGGCGTGCCCTGCCAGCTCGGCCGTGCCGGGCTCGAGCGGATTATCGAGGTCGAGCTCACGACCGCCGAGCGCGATGCGCTCGCCAGGAGCGCGGAGGCGGTGCGGGGGCCGATGCAGTCGGTGCGGCTATGAGTTCCGGCGGGGGCAGCGCGCTCTCGAGTCCGCCCGCGAGCCGGCCCGTCGCGGCGCCGCCGCGTCGGCGCACGGTCGTGGGCCGCGGGCGCGCGTTCTGGGGTTCGACCATCGGCAAGAAGATCGTCATGGCCGCGACCGGCTGGATCATGATCGCGTTCGTGATCGTGCACATGATCGGGAACCTGCAGATCTTCGAGAGCGCGGTACGCCTCAACGCCTACTCGGCGTTCCTGCATCACACCATCGGGGAGCTGCTCTGGCTGGTGCGGATCATCCTGCTGGTATCGGTCGTCCTGCACATCGTCGCAGCCGTCCAGCTCACACAGATGGACCTGGCCGCTCGCCCGGTGCCCTACGCGCGCAAGCAGCGACAGGCGGCGACCATTGCGTCCAGCACCATGCGGTGGGGCGGGCTGGCGATTCTGCTCTTCGTGATCTTTCACATTCTGCACATCACGACCGGAACGATCCATCCCGAGCGCTTCGTCCCGGGCGACGTCTACGGCAACCTCGTTGGAAGCTTCACTATCTGGTGGGTGACGCTGATTTATGTGCTCGCGATGATCGCCCTCGGACTACACATCTTTCACGGCGCCTGGAGCTCCACGCGCACGCTGGGGCTCAACCAGCCCGCCTCTGACCCATTCCATCGGCCCATCGCGACGCTGATTGCCGTGGTGGTATGGGCGGGCTTCACGCTGGTGCCGCTTGCCATCTTCTTCGGCTGGGTGCGATGACAGTGGAGCTCAAATCGCGCGTTCCTGAGGCGCCGATCGAACAGATGTGGGATCACCATCGCTTTGAGATGAAGCTGGTGAACCCCGCGAACAAGCGAAAGTACACGATCATCGTCGTCGGCTCGGGGCTCGCCGGCGCATCAGCAGCCGCGTCGCTCGCCGACCTCGGCTATCATGTGAAGTGCTTCTGCTTCCAGGATTCGCCGCGCCGGGCCCATAGCATTGCCGCGCAGGGCGGGATCAACGCCGCGAAGAACTATCAGAACGACGGCGACAGCATCTACCGGCTGTTCTACGATACGGTCAAGGGGGGCGACTTCCGCTCGCGCGAAGCGAACGTCTACCGCCTCGCGCAGCTGAGCGTCAACATCATCGACCAGTGCGTGGCGCAGGGCGTGCCGTTCGCCCGGGAGTACGGAGGGCTGTTGGCCAACCGGTCATTCGGCGGCGCGCAGGTGTCGCGCACCTTCTATGCTCGCGGGCAGACCGGGCAGCAGCTCCTGCTCGGTGCCTACCAGGCGCTCGAGCAGCAGATCGAGGCGGGCAGGGTGGAGATGTATCCACGCACGGAGATGCTGGACCTGGTGGTGATCGATGGCAAGGCGCGGGGGATCGTGACGCGGAACCTCGTGACCGGCAAGATCGAATCGCACGCCGGCGACGCGGTCGTCCTTGGCACGGGCGGCTACGGCAATGCGTTCTACCTCTCGACCAACGCCAAGGGGTCGAACGTCACGGCGAGCTGGCGCGCCTACAAGCGCGGGGCCGCGTTCGCCAACCCGTGTTACACCCAGATCCACCCCACCTGCATTCCGCGGAGCGGCGAGTATCAGTCCAAGCTGACGCTCATGAGCGAGTCGCTCCGCAACGACGGACGGGTATGGGTGCCCCAAAAGAAGGGGGATACACGGCCGCCCAACGAGATTCCCCACACGGAACGCGACTATTATCTCGAGCGGAAGTACCCGAGCTTCGGAAATCTCGCCGCGCGCGACGTCACGTCGCGCGCGGCGAAGGAAGTGTGCGACGAGGGACGCGGCGTCGGCCCCAATGGGCTCGGCGTCTATCTCGATTTTGCCGACGCGATCCAGCGGCTCGGAGTCGATGTCATTCGCGACCGTTATGGCAATCTGTTCGAGATGTACGAGCGGATCACCGCCGAGGACCCGTACAAGATGCCGATGCGCATCTATCCGGCTATCCATTATACGATGGGCGGTCTCTGGGTGGACTACAATCTCATGAGCACGCTGCCCGGACTGCACGTGATCGGCGAGGCGAACTTCTCCGACCACGGGGCGAACCGGCTCGGGGCCAGCTCCCTTATGCAAGGGCTCGCAGACGGCTACTTCGTGCTGCCATACACGATCGGCGACTATCTCGCCCGCACGAAGCTCGCGCCGGTGGAGACCAGCCATCCCGAGTTTCGCGAGGCGGAACGGTGCGTGGCGGAACGCACCAAGCGGTTGCTGTCGATCCAGGGGCATCGGACCGTCGATTCCTTTCACCGGGAGCTAGGCCAGATTCTCTGGGATCTGTGCGGCATGTCGCGCAACGCGGCGGGGCTCAAGCTGGCCCTGCAGAAGATTCCAGCGCTGCGCGAGGAGTTCTGGGAGAACGTGACGGTACCCGGCAGCGACGCCGATCTGAATCAGGCGCTCGAGCGCGGCGGACGCGTGGCCGACTTCCTCGAGCTGGGCGAGCTGCTCTGTATCGACGCGCTCGACCGGGAAGAGTCATGCGGCGCGCACTTCCGCGAAGAGTATCAGACGCCCGACGGGGAAGCGCTGCGCGACGACGAGCATTTCGCCTACGTGGCGGCGTGGGAGTACGCGGGTGAGGGCAAGGCGCCCATTCTCAACAAGGAGCCGCTCGAATTCGAATACGTTCACCTGGCGCAACGGAGCTACAAGTGATCAACCAGACGGTAGCGGAGCCCGCCGCCCTGCACGCTGGCTCGGAACGCGGCGCGGTCGCGCGGGGCATGCATCTGACGCTCTATGTCTGGCGCCAGGCCGGTCCCCGCGAACCCGGGCGCATGGTGCGCTATGACGCGAAGGACGTAAGCCCCGACATGTCGTTCCTCGAGATGCTCGACGTCGTGAACGAAGAGCTCATGGCTGGCGGGCAGGAACCGATCGCTTTCGATAGCGACTGCCGCGAAGGGATCTGCGGCATGTGCAGTCTCATGATCAACGGCGTGGCGCACGGGCCGCTCAAGGGGACGGCGACTTGCCAGCTGCACATGCGCACCTTTCGCGATGGCGACACGATCTACATCGAGCCATGGCGCGCGCGCGCGTTCCCCGTCGTGAAGGATCTGGTGGTCGATCGCAGCGCGCTGGACCGCATCATTCAGGTGGGCGGCTTCATCACCGCTCCCCCGGGCGGACCACAGGATGCCAATAGCATCCTGGTGTCCAAGACGGCGGCGGACATGGCCATGGATGCGGCGGCCTGCATCGGGTGCGGTGCCTGCGTGGCCGCGTGCCCCAATGGATCCGCGTCGCTGTTCACGGGCGCCAAGATCACGCATCTGGGGCTGTTGCCGCAGGGACAACCGGAGCGCGACCGCCGGGTCCTCGCCATGGTGGACCGCATGGACAGTGAGGGATTCGGCAGCTGCACGTTTCATGGCGAATGTCAGGCCGCGTGTCCCAAGGAGATCAGCATCGACACGATCGCGCGCATGAACAGCGATTATCTGAAGGCGAGCGCTCGACGTCCTGCGGACCACAGCGAACACTGACAATTAAACTGACAATCAAGCGGCGTTACCACGCACGGGCCACGAGCAATCGTGGCCCGTTTGCTGCACATGCACCCCGTGGAGTCTGTCGAGAGGAGTATGAGATGCCCGAGCGCAGCCAGGGTCCGAACAGCTTTCAAGATCGCGAGACGAGCCTGGGTGGGGCGGACGCCGTTCCGGGGACACCCGATGTAGCGGGCCATGAAACGGAGCCGGAAGCGCCGGTGCGCGGTCACTCCACGGCGCGCGTAAGCGCCGGCGGAGGCGTTGCACTGGTCTGGTGGATCGTAGCGGTGCTGGTCATTCTCGTACTCGTCGCCTACGGACTGGGACTGGGACTGGGGCGCTGATGCGGTCTCTGTGCGACATATCACATAATCCACGTGATCGTTGTCGCGCTCGCGCCCCGGGGCATGATACCGTACACTCGATGTCTCGGATATCCCGCACAGACGCTCTCGCGGTGCACGGAATATGCTACCGTCCCCCGGTTCAAATACCCTACGGGAGGTCAGGATGCAGTTACAACGCGTTGCGGTGCTCGCCGGTGTGGTGGTGGCGATAGCCGCGTGCCACCACAATCAGCCGAATGAGTCTCCGGGCGAAGTTGTGCCGACGACTGATACGACGGTGATGCAGGATACCACGATGCGGACGGACACGACGCTGAATCGTGATACCACGCTCTACCGCGATACGAGCACAATGCGTGATACGAGCACGATGCAGGATACGCTGAATCGTGACACCACGATGATGCGCGATACCCTGTATCGTGACACCACCAAGATGGACACGAGCACCGTGGATACCACCACGATGGATACCACGACGGTGGACACCACCACAGTCGACACCACGACCGTGGATACGACCCGGGTGGACACCAGCATGGTCGACACGAGCCTGTTCGACACCACCATGATGCGGGGTACGAGCCAGTAGCATCCCGGCACGCCGCATCAGGTACGCTCTGCTGGATGCACGCGTGGCCCCCAGGGTATCGGGGGCCACGCGTGCATCCAGCAGAGCGAGAACCAGACTAGAGCTTGGGTAACGTCACCCCCTGCTGTCCCTGGTACTTCCCCTTCCGGTCGCGGTACGAGACCTCAGGCTCTTCGTCGCCTTCCAGGAAGAGCACCTGGGCAATCCCTTCGTTCGCGTAGATGCGGGCGGGGAGCGGGGTGGTGTTCGAGATCTCGAGCGTCACAAAGCCCTCCCATTCCGGCTCGAACGGCGTGACGTTCGTGATGATGCCGCACCGGGCGTAGGTGGACTTGCCGACGGTGATCGTGATGACATTCCGCGGGATCCGGAAGTACTCCACCGAGCGCGCGAGGGCGAACGAGTTAGGGGGAACGATGCAGACATCGCCGGTGAACTCCACAAAAGAGTTCGGGTCGAAGCACTTGGGATCGACGACGGAGTTGAGGACATTCGTGAAGATCCTGAACTCCCGGGCGACGCGCATGTCGTAGCCGTACGAGCTGACGCCATAGGAGATGACGCCCTGGCGGACCTGGCGATCCTCGAACGGCTCGATCATCCGTTGCTCGGTCGCCATCCGCCGGATCCAGCGGTCGGACTTGACGGACATGAAGTGGGGGCTGGAGGGAAATGCGGCGCCCGGAATGTATGCGTGCAGCGGGGCCGGCGCTACGTTGCCATCACCAAAACCGCACGATAAGTTTCCCGTGCTCGGGATAGTGAAATTTTTCACGAAGTCGGGAGCGAGATGGACGTTCGCGCATATCTTCCGATTCTCATGCTTGTTGCGTTCGTGGTCGCCAACGCGATCATGATGCTGGCGGTGTCCCATTTTACCCTGCGACCCCGCCCTACACCGGTCAAACAAACCCCGTACGAATCGGGCATTCCCCCTGTCGGGACGGCGCACGAGCGCTTCTCGGTGAAGTTCTACATGGTGGCCATGCTCTTCATCGTCTTCGACATTGAAACGGTGTTCATGATCCCCTGGGGCACCTACTACCACCAACTGTCGTGCAACGTCCCGTTGGCGAATGGAGCCTGCCCGGCTTCCCACGTGTCGTTCTTCGGGCTGGGTGAGATGCTGGTGTTCATCGCCATCCTGCTCGTTGGATTCATCTACGTGTGGAAGAAGGGAGCGCTGCAATGGGATTGACCGCTCCACCGCGGGCTGGGGAGCAGATTGCCACGTACGATCCGGCATCCCAGGAAAGCTGGGTCGCCACCCGCCTCGATCTTCTGGTCAACTGGGGCCGAGCCAACTCGCTCTGGCCCATGCCCTTCGGGACTGCCTGCTGTGCCATCGAGTTCATGGCTACGGCGGCCAGCCGGTTCGACCTTGCTCGGTTCGGCATGGAGCGGATGAGCTTCTCGCCTCGCCAGGCAGACGTGCTGATCTGCGCCGGCCGGGTACCCTTCAAGCTTGCCCCGGTCCTCAGGCGGATCTGGCAGCAGATGCCGCAGCCCAAGTGGTGCATCTCCATGGGCGCGTGCGCCTCGTCCGGCGGGATGTTCGACAACTACGCGGTCGTCCAGGGCATTGACACCATCATCCCGGTGGATGTGTACGTGCCCGGCTGCCCGCCGCGCCCGGAAGGGCTGCTGTATGGCATCATGATGTTGCAGGAGAAGGTGAAGCGCGAACGGATGTCCGATACCACGCTGCGCCGCGAGATGGAACCGGACCCCACCAGCGGACTCTACATCCCCGCCGAGGCGATCGACGAGCTGTCGGAGCCGTTCGGCAACTCGGTGCAGCAAACCCGGTCGGTGCTGTGAGCGGCGCGTTCACGCCCGTCATGACGGGCTCCGCGGATCCCGCGGCACCCAGGCCGGTCACCCCGAAGGCCGTGCCGTATCGGAACGGAGCCGTGTCGCCATCGGCTGCCGCGTTGCGTGCGCAATTCGGCGATGCGATCCGCCGGGTCGCCGTGGTGTGGGGCGAGACGACGGTGGTGGTCGAACCGGGTCGGGAAGGGGAGATCGTCCGCTGGCTACACGACGATCCCTCGCAGCGCTACGACTACCTCTCCGATGTCACCGCGGTAGAGTTCCGGGATGTGGAGGCACCTATTGAGGTGGTCTGGCACCTGCGCTCGCTGCCGTTCCGCCGCTTCCTGCGCCTCAAGGTCGAGCTGGCAAAGGGCGGCCCGCTTGAGGTGGACAGCGTCTGGCCGGTCTACAAGAGCGCCGATTGGCTCGAGCGCGAATGCTACGACATGTTCGGCATCCGATTCCGGGGGCACCCCGACCTGCGCCGCATCCTCATGTGGGAGCAGTATCGCGAGGGCCACCCGCTTCGAAAGGACTTCCCGCTGCGCGGCCGCTTCAGCCGTTCGGAGCAACTCCGGCAGGCGCTGATGGCCAATCCCGAGGCGCGGTACTCCATGGAAGAGCTGTCGATCGCGGATGCCTTCGATGACCTGCCGGAGGAGATCCGCCATCGACTGGCCACCGGCGAACGCACGGGGGAGTAGGACGTATGGGGACGACGAATAAGCGTACCGTCGAGATGGCGCTGGGAACGCCCGGAGTTGATGCGCAAGGGCGTCCTATTCGCACACCCGTCACCGTCACTGAGGAAGGCACCCTCGCTCAGCTCCAGACCGGCAGCCCGGTCACGTTCGAGACCGTCCAGCTCGCGGAGCCGGACCTCGCGGGCGAGCACATGCTCATCAACATCGGGCCGCAGCACCCCGCCACGCACGGCGTCCTCCGCCTCGTCCTCGAGCTGGATGGCGAGACGGTGGTCCGGTGCATTCCGCACGTCGGCTATCTGCATTGCGGTTTCGAGAAGATCGGTGAGTACCGCCAGTACAACCAGATCATCCCCTGGACGGACCGGGAAGACTATCTCAACTCGATGGGGAACAACGTGGCGTTCGCGCTCGGTGCGGAGCGGCTCTTCGGCGTGGAGATCACCCCACGCTGCACGGTACTGCGCGTGATCGCGAGCGAGCTGTCGCGTATCATCTCGCACCTGGTATGGCTGGGGACCACCTGCATCGACATCGGTGCCTTCACGCCCTTCCTCTGGGCGTTCGACGAGCGGGAGAACGTCTATCGACTCTTCGATGCGTGGGTGGGGGCGCGCCTGACCACCAGCGCAACGCGCGTGGGAGGGATGGCGGCCGACATACCGGATGGCTGGATGGACGGGCTCCGTGCCTTCCTGTCGACCTTTCCCCGGACCATCGATGAGATCGACCGGATGCTCACCACCAACGCCATCTGGGTGGGACGCACGGTGGGACTGGGCGCGATGAGTCCCGACGAAGCCACCAACTACGGGCTCTCCGGTCCGCTGCTTCGCGCCTCCGGCGTGGCGTACGACGTCCGAAAGGATTTCCCGTATCTCGAGTACGAGACGTATGAATTCGACGTCCCCGTCGGGACGCACGGCGATGTGTATGACCGGTATCTCGTCCGCATGGAGGAGCTGCGCCAGTCCGTGCGCATTCTGCAGCAGGCGGCCGACCGGTTGCCCGATGGACCGGTGAACTGCTCGGACCATCGGGTCATTCTACCGCCCAAGTCGGACGCCATGAGTGACATGGAGTCGATGATCCATCACTTCAAGCAGGTGATGGAAGGGCCGCGTCCGCCCATCGGCGAGTGCTACGTCGCGGTGGAGAGCCCGAAGGGGGAGAAGGGATACTACTTCGTGTCCGACGGCACGGCCAAGCCGGTGCGCTGGCGCATCCGCCCGCCGTCGTTCGTGAACCTGTCGGCGATTCCGAAGATGGTGGAAGGCACGCTGCTCTCAGATGTCATCGCCATCAACGCCAGCATCGATATCGTGATGGGAGAAATCGACCGATGAGCGACATGACCCGGGCCGCCACCCCGCACCCGATCAGGGAGATCGCGCGATGACGGTTGACGAGAAGGGAAGCGCGGCGGCCGCCGAGCGCGCTCCGCACGGCGCGAATGGCGGGCACCCGCACCAGGAAGACTACGAGCCCGTGTTCACGGGCGAGGTGCGCCGTGAGCTCGACGAGCTCCTGACGCGCTATCCCACCAGGATGGCGGCGCTGTTGCCGGCGCTCTGGATGGTGCAGCACGAGCGTGGGTGGGTGAGCGAGGCCGCCATGGCGGAAGTGGCGGAGGTGCTCCGCCTCACGCCGGCGTACGTGAAGGGCGTCGTCACCTTCTACACCATGTACCACCAGCACCCGGTGGGGCAGCACTTCATTCAGGTATGTACGACCTCCCCGTGCGGCGCCTGCGGGGCCGAGGAGGTGGTGAAGGCGTTCCTGGAGCACACGGGGTGCGGCGAGCTCGGCCTCACCTCGCCTGACGGGCGATACACCGTGATCGAAGTCGAGTGCCTGGGCGCATGCGGCTTTGCCACCCCCGTCATGGTCAACGACGAGTTCATCGAATCCGTGACACCCGCCAGGGTGCCGGAGCTTCTCGCGGAATTGCGCTGATGGGCTTTCCACATCCCTCTCATCCAAGCGAAACACCGCTCCTCTCGGAGCACTTCGGCAATCCGGCTGCTCGCTCCCTCACCACCTGGCGCTCGCTTGGCGGGTATCAGGCGCTGGAGCGGGCGCTGGGCATGGAGCCGTCGGCCATCGTGGCGATCGTGAAGGAGTCCGGGCTGCGCGGCCGCGGCGGCGCCGGCTTCCCCACGGGAATGAAGTGGTCGTTCATGAAGCCTGGCGACGGCAAGCCGCATTATCTCTGCTGCAACGCGGACGAATCGGAGCCCGGCACCTTCAAGGACCGCGAGATCATGCGGTGGACACCGCATGCCCTCATCGAGGGATGTGCCATTGGCGCCTACGCCATCGGGGCGGAGACCTGCTACATCTACATCCGCGGAGAGTTCACGGAGCCGTTGCGTGCAATGGATGCGGCCGTGCGGGAAGCGTACGCTGCGGGCATCCTCGGCGCCAACGCCATGGGCACGGGCAAGCGCGTGGACGTGCATGTCCACAAGGGCGCGGGAGCCTATATCTGCGGCGAAGAGACCGCCCTCATGAACTCGCTCGAGGGGCGACGCGGCAACCCACGCATCAAGCCGCCCTTTCCGGCGGTGGCCGGGCTATTCGGCAAGCCCACCACGATCAACAATGTGGAAACGCTGGCCGCGGTACCGCACATCCTGAATCGCGGCGCCGAGTGGTACAAGTCGATGTCGCTCTCCAGCCCCAAGAGCGCGGGCACCAAGCTGTTCTCGGTGTGCGGCAATGTCGCGAAGCCCGGCAATTATGAGGTCGTGCTGGGCTTCCCGTTCAAGGACTTCCTCTACGACGTGTGCGGCGGTCCGCTGCCGGGACGCACCTTCAAGGCCGTGATTCCGGGGGGCTCCTCCGTGCCCATCCAGACAATGGCGGAGGCGGAAGCCACGCGGATGGATTACGAGGGCTTCGTGGAGCAGGGCTCGATGCTGGGCTCGGGCGGCGTGATCGTGTTCGACGACGACCAGTGCATGGTCAAGCTTATCGCCCGGCTGGCGCGCTTCTACGCGCACGAGAGCTGTGCCCAGTGCACGCAGTGTCGCGAGGGCACCGCGTGGGTCACGCGGATCCTGGAGCGAATCGAGGCCGGCGGTGGGACCATGGACGATCTCGACACCCTGCTCAACCTCTCGGAGAACATGACAGGCAAGACGATCTGCGTGCTCAGCGATTCGTGTGCGGCGCCGGTCGTGTCCGGCATCCAGAAGTTCCGCGACGAGTTCGAGGCTCACATTACCGGCAAGCGCTGCCCCATGGGCGCGCGCGCCGCAGCATAATATCATGGCCGACGCTTCACTGGTGACGCTCACCATCGAGGGCCGACAGGTAGCGGTGCCCGCGGGTACCTCCATTCTGGAAGCCGCCAAGACGGCGGGCGTGCTGATTCCACACTATTGCTATCATCCCGGGCTTCCGGTTGCCGGCGTATGCCGCATGTGTCTGGTCGAGGTGGAGAAGGCTCCAAAGCTCGCCCCCGCCTGTGCCACCGCCGTTGCTGAAGGCCAGGTGGTGCATGTGCACTCGGAGAAGTCGCTCGAGGCGCGAAAGGGCGTGCTGGAGTTCCTGCTGATCAACCACCCGCTCGACTGCCCGATCTGCGATCAGGCGGGTGAATGCGAGCTCCAGGACTACACGTATCGCGAGGGGCGCGCCCACGGCCGGCTCAAGGAGCCCAAGCGGTTCAATCCGGCGGAGGACTTCGGTGGGGACGTGTTGTACGTGACCAACCGATGCATCCTCTGTACGCGGTGTGTGCGCTTCATGGACGACGTGGCGCATGATCCCGTGCTCAACGTGAGCGAGCGCGGCGATCGGGCCGTCATCGGCAAGTTCGAGGGGAGAGACCTGACGCATCCTTGGGCGGGGAACGTGATCGATCTGTGCCCGGTTGGCGCGCTCGTCTCCAAGGATTTCCTGAACAAGGCGCGCGCGTGGGAGCTCGACCGCACGCCCTCCATCTGTCCGAATTGCAGCCAGGGGTGCAATGCCATTCTGGAGACGCGGGATAACATGGTAGTCCGCATGCGCCCGCGCCCGAATGGCGACGTCAACCAGTATTTCCTCTGTGATCATGGACGGCTCAACTATCGGTGGATGAACCGAACCGATCGTGTGGAGGCTCCGCTGGTGCGCCAGGGTGACCGACTCGCGGCGGCGGACTGGGATCGGGCGCTGCACGCCGCGGGTATGCTGCTGAATGGCAAGCGGGTGCACGCGCTGGTGAGCCCCATGTTGTCGAACGAGTCGCTGTACCTGCTTTCGGAGCTTGTGGAGCAGACGGGTGGGCGCGGAACATTCCGCGTGGAGCGGGGCGCGGAAGCGCCGTTGCCCGGCGTTCCCGATCTTGCCTTGCGGGCCGAGCGTGCGGCGAACGTGCGCGGCGCGGAGATGCTGGGCTTCGAGAAGTCCGACACGCCGCTCGCGGGCCTTCAGCCGGACGAGGTGCTTCTCGTGGCGGGCGACGACCTACATGACCTCGACGCCGACACGCTCGCCAGCGCCAGCGCGATCATTGTGCTGGGTCCCACGCTCCCCGAGGTGGCGCGGACCGCCGCGGTTGTCCTCCCCACCACCAACATGGCGGAAGAGGAGGGCACATTCACCAACCTGCGTGGGCGCGTCCAGCGCTACATGCAGGCCAAGGCGCCGCCGGGCATGGCGCGCCCGGTCTGGTGGGCGGCCGGTGATCTGCTCACTCTGCTCGGCGGACGTGGCGGCTACTTTCTCGCCAGCGAGGCGTTCGGGGCGCTCGCCGGCGCGCGCCCCGAATTCGCTGGCATGACGTATGACACCCTTGGCCTCCGGGGGCAGATGCTCTCCGGCGACGCCGAGAGTGCCGGGGTGGCGCGATGACCGCGGGGATCTCGCTCGTACTTCTACAGGCCGCCGCCGCGGCCGGGCAGGAGCCGTCGCTGGGCTGGTGGCTCATCTTCGAGATCATCAAGATCATTGTCGTCTTCACCGTCATCATGGTGACGGTGGCCATGTTGACGCTGGCTGAGCGCAAGATCTCGGCGTGGATTCAGAACCGGCTCGGTCCCAACCGCGTTGGGCCGGGTGGGCTGTTGCAGCCGCTGGCGGACGGCGTCAAGAACTTCATGAAGGAAGAGACCTACCCGGAGGCAGCGTACAAGCCGCTGTTCATCCTGGCGCCGATGCTCGCCTTCATCCCCGCGCTGCTCACCTTCGCGGTCATCCCGTTCGCCTCGCCTCTCCCCACACCCAAGGGGCTGGTGCCGATGGTTGTGGCCGACGCCCCGATCGGATTTCTGTACGTTCTCGCCATCGCATCGCTGGGTGTCTATGGCATCGTGCTGGCCGGATGGGCGTCGAACAACAAATACTCGTTGTTGGGCGGGCTCCGATCGAGCGCCCAGATGGTCTCCTACGAGATCGCGATGGGGATGTCCACCATCACCGTGTTACTGCTCGCCGGCAACGTCTCGCTGGGCGAGATCATCCGCCAGCAGCAGAGCATGGGCTGGAACGTCATCCTGCTTCTGATCGCGTTCTTCATCTTTCTCGTATCGGCATTCGCGGAAACCAACCGGCTGCCGTTCGATCTGCCGGAGGCGGAGTCAGAACTCATCGCCGGCTACCATACCGAATACAGCGCGATGAAGTTCTCCATGTTCTTCATCGCGGAGTACTCGAACATGGTGACCGCGAGCGCGTTGATGGTGACGCTCTTCTTTGGCGGATGGGATATTCCCTTCACACATTGGGACAATGTGGTGCCGTGGACGGTGCTCAAGACCGTCGCCACGCTTGTGGTGTTCGGCGTCAAGGTCCTGTTCTTCCTCTTCCTGTACATGTGGGTACGGTGGACGCTGCCGCGCTTCCGCTATGATCAGCTCATGTCGCTCGGCTGGAAGGTCATGCTGCCGCTGGCGCTGGGCTATATCGTCGTGATCTCGGGCGCGGTGCTGGCGCTGGACGCGCTGGGCATTGCGCGCGGGAGCGGAGCCTACCTTGCGATCCTCGGCGTCCTGAACGTCGTGCTCGCGGTGCTGGTGTTCCTCATCCTGGACCGCGGGCGCATTGTGAGTCCGGCGTACTCGCGGATCTCCAACCAGGAGCTTCGCCGGCTGCGGGCCATGAGCGTGCAATCGGCGCTGGCGCCGAGCGAGGGCGACTGAGATGGCGATCGGCGTGACAGTGTTGGAGCGCCCCGTTGAGCAGGTGAGCTACGTGCGGGCCATGCTGAAGGGGATGGCGTTGACGTTCAAGCACCTCACCAACCCGCACAAGGTGACGGTCCAGTACCCCAACGAGAAGTACCCGATCTCACCACGGTGGCGTGGCACGCACCGCATGCTCACCGATGAGAACGGGAAGGCCAAGTGCGTGGCCTGCGGGCTGTGTCCGCAGATCTGCCCGGCCAACTGTATCAAGCTGGTGCCCGGTGAGGATGAAAACGGCAACCGGTATCCACTCATCTACGAGATCGATGAGTTCCGGTGCATCTTCTGCGGCTATTGCCAGGAAGTGTGTCCGGAGGAGGCCATCCACGTCGGGCGGCACTACGAGAACGCCGAATACAGCCGGGCCGGATTCGTCTACGATCTGGAGCGGTTGACGGCGCAGACGCACCCCGTGTGCGAACTCTGGGACCCCGCTGACCCCAAGGGCGAGTGACGTTCTTCTACCAGTTCTTCTTCTATCTGTTCGCGCTCATTGCCGTCGCGTCCGCTCTGGCGTTCGTGACGCGCAAGAGCCCAGTGGCGGCCGCGCTCTGGCTCGTGAACACGATGTTCAGCCTGGCGGTGCTCTACATCATGCTGGGCGCGCAGTTCATCGGGATCATCCAGATTCTGGTGTACGCCGGGGCGATCATGGTGGTATTTCTGTTCGTGGTCATGCTCCTCAACCTGGGACATCCGCTGGCTGGCGGCGATCTGCGTCGCTCTGGAGTGCGCGCCCTTGGCGGACTGCTGGGGCTGGGGCTTCTGGCCGAGCTGCTGGTGCTCGGACGGCAGAAGCTGCCGGCGCTGATCCCCACGCCACCGATACAGGCGAACGTGGTCAATTCCATCGCGGCGCCCCTCTTCAACGAGTACCTCCTGGCCTTCGAGGTCACGAGCGTGCTGCTGCTTGCCGCCATCGTGGGCGCGGTAGTGCTCGCCAAACGCAGAGTGTGACATGGTCGCGGAATCGTTGATCATTTCGGCCGTGCTGTTCGCCATTGGCGTGGTCGGCGTCCTCATCCGTCGCAACGCCATCATCATCTTCATGTGCGTGGAGCTGATGCTCAACGCGGTCAATCTGTCGTTCATCGCGCTGTCGCGGCTCTACGGCATCACGGGCCAGGTGTTCGTGCTGTTCGTGATGACAGTGGCCGCCGCCGAGGCCGCGGTCGGCCTGGCGATCATCATCTCGATCTTCCGACACCACGAATCCGTGGATCTCCAGAACATCAACATCCTGAAAGGGTGATGCTCCTCCAGCCGCTCGCCTCCGTTGCGGGGGCGCACCCACTCAGCGGGACGATCGCCGAGTACGTATGGGTGCTGCCCATCCTGCCGCTCATCGGCTTCGTCCTGAACGGACTGTTGTCGCTCGTGCCGTCCTACCATGCCGGGCCGGCCGATCCGGGAGCGGGGCACGGCTCCTCCCATGCGCACTCGGCGCGGGTCGAGCACGCACTCGCCGAGCAGCAGGCGGAACACGCCGGCGCTCCCGGGACGGACAGCCACCTGCAGGCCCGCAGCCGCGTGGCGTCGATCGCGGGCGTCATCGGGCCATTGGTCGTCGCGCTCTCCTTCGCCCTCGCCGTCGCCATGTTCGTCGCGATGCTGAAGGTGAGTGGGCAGATGCACGAGCCGTTCGTCAAGCGGTTCTTCAGCTGGATGCCGGTGGGCAGCCTGCATATCGACTGGGCCTTCCAGCTCGATCAGCTGTCCATGATGATGGTGCTCATCATCACGGGCGTCGGGACGCTGATCCACATCTTCAGCGTCGGGTACATGCGCGACGACCCCGGCTTCGCGCGCTATTTCGCGTACCTGAACCTGTTCGTGGCGCTGATGCTGGTGCTCGTGCTTGGCGCGAGCTACCCGGTGATGTTCGTGGGATGGGAGGGGGTCGGGTTGGCCTCATACCTCCTCATCGGCTTCTGGTTCAACGACAAGATCAACGCCGACGCGGGCAAGAAGGCCTTCATCGTCAACCGCGTGGGCGATTTCGGCTTCCTGATCGCCATGTTCCTGCTCTGGGCGAATCTGGGTACGCTCGACTTCACCGGCGTGGCCGCGCACGTCGGCATGCTGCCCGTCGGCGGCGCCGTGGTGACGGCCATCTGCCTCTTCTTCCTGCTCGGGTGCACGGGCAAGAGCGCACAGATTCCGCTCTACATCTGGCTCCCGGATGCCATGCAGGGCCCGACGCCGGTGTCGGCACTGATCCATGCCGCGACGATGGTGACCGCCGGCGTCTATCTGATCGCGCGCAGCTCGTTTCTCTTTTCGATGGCGCCGGTGGCGGAGTTGACGGTGGCGGTGATCGGGGCCGCGACCGCATTCTTCGCCGCGACGATCGGGCTCAAGCAGTGGGACATCAAGAAGGTCCTCGCGTACTCCACCATCTCCCAACTCGGCTACATGTTCATTGCCGCGGGAGTGGGCGCGTATGTGTCCGGGATGTTCCACCTCATGACGCACGCCTTCTTCAAGGCGCTGCTCTTCCTGGGCTCCGGTGCGGTGATCAACGCCATGCACGAGGCATATCACCACACGGACAGCCATGCGGATGCGCAGGACATGCGGAACATGGGAGGACTCCGGCGCTATATGCCGGCGACGTGGATTCTCATGTGGATTGCGACGCTCGCAATTTCCGGCATTCCGCCGTTTGCCGGTTTCTTCTCGAAAGATGAGATTCTGGGCGGCGTGTTCGCGCGGGCCGGTCACTCTACCCTCGCCAGCGCGCACTGGCTTGGCATCCCGGGCAGCGGGTTGCTATATGCGGTGTACGTGCTGGGGCTTGCGGGCGCGTTCCTGACCGCGATTTACATGACGCGCCTCATGCTCTACACCTTCCACGGGCCGAACCGTACCGGCGAGCAGGAAGCGAAGCACCTGCACGAGACCTCCTGGGTGATGCTCTGGCCGTTGATTGCGCTCGGCGCGCTGAGCGTGGTGGGGGGCTGGGTGAATCTGCCGAACTTCCTGGATGCACTGGGTCCTGTCGGTGCGCTCGAGCGGTGGCTGGACCCCGTCGTGGGCGCGGCAGCGCTCCGGGTCACGGGCGGGACGCCGGCCGAGGTGGGGCACGGGACCGAGCTCGGACTGGTGGCGCTGGCCGTATTGATCGCCATCGCCGGCATCGCCCTGGCCGTCCTGGTGCTGAAGCCGGCGGCGCTCGTGCCCAAGGCGCAGGCGGCGCCCGAGCATGGCATCCAGCGCGTGCTCGCCGACAAGTACTATGTGGACGAGGCGGTGGACGAGGTGATCGTCACGCCCGTCGTGCAGGGGTCGCGCAATGTGCTCTGGCGCGTGATTGACGCCGGGATCATCGACGGCCTGTTCGTGAACGGCGCGGCGTTCGCCACCCGGTCGTTGGGGTGGATCGGCTCGCAACTCCAGACGGGCGAGGTCGGCACCTACGCGTGGGTGTTCGTCATTGGCGTGCTCGCCGTGCTCGGTGCCTTTACCATCCGCTAAGCTCATGCACGCTTTTCTGACGTCCATCGATTACAACAGCTGGATCCTCCCGGCGCTGCTCCTCATCCCGCTGGTGGGAATGGTTGTCATCCTGGTGGCGGGGCGCCCGGCGGGCAGCCGGCATGAGGCAGTGAACGGAACCGCGGGCGCTCAGGACGAGATGGCGGCAGGGCGCTCCGTGCGCTGGATTGCCCTGATCACGTTCCTCGTGGAGTTCGTGGTCTCGCTGGGACTCTGGTGGTCCTACGTGCCGGGTGGTGCCCGGTGGCAGGCGCGCATCGATATCCCGTGGATCGGCGCCTGGGGTGCGCACTTCTCCGTGGGCATCGACGGCATCTCGCTCTTCATGGTGCTCCTCACGACGTTCATCATGCCCCTGGCGGTGCTGGGGAGCTGGACGAGCATTCGCGAGAAGCTGCGGAGCTACTACGCGTTGCTCCTGCTCCTGACCACGGGCATGATCGGCGTTTTTCTGTCGCTCGACCTGCTGCTGTTCTACCTGATGTGGGAGGTCATGCTGGTGCCGATGTACTTCATCATCGGCATCTGGGGCGGCGAGCGGCGGTTGTACGCCAGCATGAAGTTCTTCATCTACACCTTCCTCGGATCGCTCCTGATGCTCGTGGCGATCCTGTATCTGTGGACGGTGACGAGCCACGCGGCGGGGCATCCCACCTTCGCGTATGACGACGTGCTGCGTTACGCCACCTTCAGCCATCGCGCGGCGTTGTGGCTCTTCGGCGCCTTCTTCCTCGCGTTCGCGGTGAAGGTGCCGATGTTCCCCTTCCACACCTGGCTGCCGGACGCGCATACGGAAGCGCCCACCGCCGGCTCGGTGATTCTGGCGAGCATCATGCTCAAGATGGGGACGTACGGCTTTCTGCGCTTCGCGCTGCCGTTCTTCCCCACGGCCGGAATGAACCCGGCCGTACGCGCGACGATTCTCACGCTCGCGGTCATCGGGATCATTTACGGCGCGCTCGTGGCCATGGTGCAGCCGGACTTCAAGAAACTGGTGGCCTATTCCTCGGTGAGCCACCTGGGCTTCGTGATGCTGGGCATCTTCGCGCTCACTGTGCAGAGCGTCCAGGGCGCGCTCATGGTCATGATCAACCATGGCATCTCGACGGGGGCGCTCTTCCTGCTCATCGGGATGATCTACGAGCGGCGCCATACGCGGCTCATCGACGCCTACGGCGGGATCGCGCGCACCGTGCCGATGTTCGCCGCGCTGCTCACTCTGGTGGCGCTGAGCAGTATCGGGCTGCCGGGCACGAACGGCTTTGTGGGCGAGTTCCTGGTGCTGCTCGGCTCCTTCAAGACGCATCCATACATGGCGCTCATCGCCACGAGCGGCGTCATTTTCGCCGCGGCCTATCTCCTCTGGGCCATACAGCGGATTCTCTTCAACAGGCTTGATAAACCGGAGAACGAGGGATTGCGGGACCTCAACCGGCGCGAGCTGGCGATGATGGGGGTGCTGACGGCCGCGATCCTCTGGATCGGGATCTACCCGGCGCCCATCCTGCGGCGGATGGAAAGCTCATCGCGCTACTTCGTGCAGACGGTGGAGCAGGGCGCATTGGGCGGCGGCGCGCAGACGGCGAGCGCGCGGCCGGCGGGGGGGCGATAGATGCACTTCGATCTCTCTCAGGCCGGCCAGCTCGCTGCCGCCATCGTGCCCGATCTGATCGTCATGGGCGGGGCGATGCTGCTGCTCCTCTTTGCCGTCTGGCGGCGCGAGAGCGAGGCGCACCAGCGCCGCGTGGGAATCGGCGCGATCGTCATCTGCCTGGTCGCCATGGCGGCCGTCATTCTCATGATGGTCGGCCACGCGACGGCGTCGCCCGGGATCATCGCGGTCGACAAT
Source organism: Gemmatimonadaceae bacterium (assembly GCA_036278935.1). Classification (GTDB taxonomy): domain Bacteria; phylum Gemmatimonadota; class Gemmatimonadetes; order Gemmatimonadales; family Gemmatimonadaceae; genus DASSNR01. The sequence continues at coordinate 29,117 of DASUKA010000057.1, read as the reverse complement.
TTCCGCTGGGCCACGGATTTTCTGGTGCTGCTCGCCACGATCATCGCCATCGTGCTCACGATGGACTACAACCGCCGGGAGGGGATCGTGCTGGGGGAGGGGTATGTGCTGCTCCTCCTCTCGACAGCCGGGATGATGCTGCTCGCCGCGGCGCGCGACCTCATCATCGTGTTCCTCGGCATCGAACTCATGTCCGTGGCGGTGTACGTGCTCGCGGGGCTCAACCGCCGGAGCAGCCGTGCCGCCGAGGCCGCGATCAAGTACTTCCTGCTGGGCGCCTTCTCCACGGGCTTCCTTCTCTACGGCATCGCGCTGATCTACGGCGGCACGGGCTCAACGGATCTTGCCGTCATCGGGTCGCGCATTTCGGCCGCGTCTGTCGGGAGCAACGCAATGCTGCTGGCCGGCGTGGCATTGCTCCTCGTGGGGTTCGCGTTCAAGGTGGCGGCAGTCCCCTTCCATATGTGGACGCCGGACGTCTACGAGGGAGCACCCACGCCGTTTACCGCGTACATGGCGGCGGCGGTGAAAGCGGCGGCCTTCGCGGCGTTCTTCCGCGTCTGGCTAGAAGCGTTCCCGCACGCCATCGCGGAATGGCACGCGGTGCTCTGGTGGCTGGCGGCCATCACCATGGTCGTGGGGAATCTGATCGCGCTCGTACAGAAGAACATCAAGCGACTGCTGGCATATTCGAGCATCGCCCACGCGGGTTACATCCTGGTCGCCATCGTCTCCGCCACGGCGCTCGGCGCCTCCGCGTTTCTGTTCTACCTGCTCGCCTACACGCTCGCGACCATGGGTGCCTTTGCCGTGGTGGTGGCCGTGGGGCAGGCGGGGGAGCGCAATCAGGATCTGGCGGACTACGCCGGCCTGTGGCGGGTGCGGCCATGGCTGGCCACGGCGATGGCCGTATTCATGCTGGCACTCCTGGGCTTCCCGGTGGCGGGCGGGATGGGCTTCTTCGCCAAGTGGTACGTGCTGCAGGCGGCGCTCCGTGCGCCGGCGCCGCAGACGCACCTGGCGGTCCTGCTGGTGATCACGAGCGTGATTTCGGCTGGATACTACCTTGGCGTGGTGATGGTGATGTTCATGCGCCCTCGCGCCGCCGATGCCCCGGCGCTGCTCCGCACGCCGGCGCTCACCCGGCTGGTGATCGGTGCGGCCGCCGTGGGATTATTGTTCTTCGGGATCTTTCCCGGCAGTCTCGTTCGCGTTACCAGCGCCAGCGTGCCCACGGCCGTGGCTCAGCAGTCAGATGGGGGACCGCCACTCTCTGCGGCAGGGCGAGCACACTGATTGCGCGAGGCCGCTGACGCGGCCTCGCACTGTTTCGAGGAGTCATGAGCGTCAATCCTGGAATCTTCCGGCAGTACGACATTCGCGGGATCATCGGTGAGGACCTGACTCCGGATGCCGCGCGCCTCATCGGCCGAGGCTACGCCGGCGTGCTTGCGGAGGGCGAGCAGCACGGGCCGGTGGCCGTCGGCCGCGACAATCGGCCCAGCGGCCCGGCGCTGCGCGACGCGCTCGTGCAGGGGCTCACCGAGTCGGGGGCCGACGTCATCGATATCGGCGTGGTTCCGACGCCGCTTCTCTACTGGGCGCTCCATCATCTGCCGGTGGCAGGCGGCATTCAGATCACGGGCTCGCACAATCCGCCGGAATACAACGGGTTCAAGTTGTGCGTGGGAACCACCTCGTTGTACGGCGGCGAGATTCAGGCGCTGCGCCAGCGCATCGAGCGCGGAGCCTTTCCCGCGGGCGCGGGCACCGTGCGGCACGAGGCCGTCATCGAGCGATACCGCGCGGACATCGTCGCGCGCGTCGGCCACCTCTCCCGCCCGCTCCGCGTGGTGATCGATTGCGGCAACGGTGCGGGCTCGCTGGTGGCGCCGGACCTCCTGCGTGCGCTCGGCGCCGAGCTCACTTGTCTCTACTGCGAGAGCGATGGCACTTTCCCGAATCATCATCCCGATCCGACTGTGCCGGAGAATCTGCGCGATCTGATCGCGGCGGTGCAGCGGACACAGGCCGACGTGGGGCTCGCCTTCGATGGCGATGCCGATCGGTTGGGGGTGATCGACGAGCACGGGGGAATCATCTGGGGCGACTACCTGCTCATTCTGTACGCGCGCGATGTGCTGCAGCGTACCGGGGCGGGTCAGCCGATCATCTTCGACGTGAAGTGCTCGCAGGCGCTCCCCGAGGCGATCGCGCGTGCGGGCGGCACCCCGATCATGTGGAAGACCGGGCACTCGCTCATCAAGGAGAAGATGCGAGAGGTGGGCGCGCCGGTGGCCGGCGAGATGTCGGGGCACATGTTCTTCGCGGAAGGATTTTACGGGCACGACGACGCCCTGTACGGAGCCGCGCGCCTGCTGCGGATTGTGGCGGATTCGGGGCAGTCCATCACCGGGTTGCTCGCGGATGTGCCGAGGTACGTCTCAACCCCCGAGCTGCGTGTGGATGTGCCCGAGGCCATCAAGTTCGAGGTGGTGGAGGATGCGGTTCGCCATTTCAAGACCAAGTACCCCGTGGTGGATGTGGATGGCGCGCGCGTGCAGTTCGGAGACGGGTGGGGGTTGCTCCGGGCGTCGAACACCCAGCCTGTGCTCGTCATGCGCTTCGAGGCGCGCACGCCGGAGCGTCTGGAAGCCATTCAACACGAGTTCGAGGAGTGGCTGCGGGCGCGGGGCGTGACGGTGTAGCGTGACTGCGCGGCGCTGGGCGATCGTCGCGCTCGTCAGCGTGGCGGCCGTACTTCTCCTTGGCCGGGTGGTCGCCGGCATCTACGTCGCCTACCGGTGGTACGAGGCGCTCGGCGCTGCACGTCTCTGGCGCGTGGAAACCGGACTGGCGCTGGCGCTGCACGGGTTCTCCGCGCTCTTGGCCGCGCTGTTCGCCTTTGCCAATCTGTACGTGGTGCGACGCAGCATCATCTCGCTCGTCCTCCCCCGTCGGGTCGCGAACGTGGAGATCGGGGAAGAAGTGCCTGGCCGGTATCTGGTGAGCGCCGCCGTGCTGCTCTCGGCCGTCCTGGGCGCGTTCCTGACGCTGCCGCGTGGCAGCTGGATGTCCCTCCTGCTGGCGCGATCCGGCATGCCGTTCGGTGACACGGATCCCTACTTCACCGCTGACATCGGGTTCTTCGCATACTGGCTGCCGTTCGAGACGGCGCTCTTTTACTGGGCACTCGTTGCCGTACTGGTGGTGCTGGTCGTGGTGGTGGCGTTGTATGCGCTCACGCCAAGCGTGGAATGGAAACGTGGCTCCGTCTACGTGTCGCACTATGTGCGGCGGCACCTCGCGGTGCTCGTGGCCATTCTGATGCTCCTGCTGGCGTGGCACTACCGGCTGGATGCGTTCCATGCACTGATCACCGGGAGTGGTCCGAACGGCGCCTTCACCTACGCGGATCTCCACGCGGCGATTCCCGTGGACGTGTCGCTCTCCATCATCGCGATCACGGCTTCATTCCTGGTGGGAGTGTTCGGGTGGATGGGGCAGCCACGTATCGCGGCCATCGCGATTGCCGCCGTGTTCGTCCTCTCCATCGGCCTTCGTCAGGTGACGCCGCCACTGGTCAGGCGCGCGGCCGCGCCCGGCGCCCAGGATACGCTGGATCGCCCGTACCTGCAGATGCAGGCGGAATACGCGCGCCATGCGTTCGGGGTAGACCGCCTGCATTCGCCGGACAGCACGCTGGCGATCGTCTCGCTTCGCGCCGCCGCACCTCACGTCTCAGCGTGGGATCCGGGCGCGCTTGCTCGGTCGGTACCAGGGAGCAGCGGCGGCGGCGCGGCGACCGCCATCGGGTGGGTGCCATCGCCGGCGGGGTTGCTCGCCACTGTCGCACAGCGGCCGGAGACGCCTCCAGCGTCCGCCCGGGGGCTTTCGCCGTGGACGATCCTTCGAGTGACGGCCGCCAGAGCCGACAGCGAGGGCAATCCGGTGGTGGTGGGAGCAACGGGCACGTCGGGCCAGCGGCAGCAACCGATCGAGGATGTGCTCGTTGCCGATTCCGCGAGTGGGTATCTTCTTGTTGCCGATCCGCTCCACCGCGTCGCGGCGCCAGCACTCAACACCGGGCTGTCGCGACTCATGCACGCATGGGCGCTGCAGAACTTTCACCTGCTCTTCAGCGCGTTGCCGGGCCCCGATCCGCGCATCGTCACGCGCAGGGACCTGCGCGGGCGCATCGCGTCGCTCGCCCCGTTTTTCGAACAGGGCCGAGTGATCACGCCGGTGGTGCACGCGGACACGCTATACTGGACAATGACGCTGTATGCAGCGTCGGCGTACTATCCGCTGAGTGAACATGTTGCGCTGGGCGACCAGACGTTCACCTACGTACACCATGCCGCCACCGCGGTGGTGAACGCGCAGTCCGGGCGCGTCATGCTCGTGGCCGACTCGGTGCTCGGACCCATTGCCGAGAGTTGGCGGCGCATATTTCCGGAGCTGTTCTCGTCGTGGCGCGATCTCCCGTCCTGGGTGGCAAACGGCCTGGGACCCTCCATAGGCGTGGCCCGGATGCAGGCGACCATCGCGGCCCACCTCGGCGTGCGGGGCGAGGCACCGCATCCTGGGCATGTGCCGTGGAACGATGGCGCCGACACCCTGTTCGCGTCAGAGAGCGAGCCCGTTTTTGTAGTGCCGGGCGATCCGCCGCGCACCGCGTTCGGGGCGCCGGTGCTGAACGAAGACGGCCGGCTAAAAGGACTGCTGCTCGCGACAGGCGGCGCCCGGGGTGCCACCTACTGGATGGGCAGCGAACGGCATCCTGGTGTGCTGTGGACCACCGTGACCGAGGCACTTCGTCACGCGTTGGACAGCAGCGCCGTGTTGACGGGCGACGTACGCGGCGCGCGCGGCCGGATTCGCGCCGTCCCGGTGGATGGTGACGTGGCTTTCATCCAGCCCGATTTCGCCTGGCGACATGACGCGCCGCCAACGCTGGCACGGGTCGCGATCTGGATGGATGATTCGGTCATGACCGGCAGTACCATGCGCGACGCCACGAGCCTCTCATTGCCCCTCGCCGAGGCTCCCTCCGATACGACGCGGGGGGCGGCTGCCCTGCGGGAATTCCGGTCCCGGGTGGCATCGCTGTATGCGGCCATGCGCAGGGCGCTCGCGCATGGCGACTGGAGCGCCTTCGGACGTGCATACGACGCGCTGGGCGAACTGCTGGCACAACCACACCCCTGATCATGCCTTCCTCGCGCCCCCGGCCGCAAATCATCGGCGCCGATTTCGCGGCACCGCTCCCCCACCTGCTCCCAAACACGGCCGTCATCGCGCTCGGCGGCAATGCGCTGTCGCCAGCCGGCGAGCGCGCCACCATCCACGATCAGTTCCGTCACACACGCGAGAGTCTGGCGCCGGTGGTGGATCTGGCGCTCGACGGCTGGCAGCTATGCATTGTACACGGCAACGGACCGCAGGTGGGCGACGAGCTGGTGCGCAATGAGCTCGCGCGTGGCGAAGTGAGCCCTCTGCCACTGGGCGTTCTCGTTGCCGCTACCGCCGGCTGGATCGGCTACATGGTGCAGCAGTCGCTGGACAACGCGTTGCGGCACGCGGGCGCAAACCGGCCGGTCGCGTCCGTGATCACACAGGTGCAGGTTGCGCCGGACGACCCGGCCCTGCAGGCACCAACCAAGTTCATCGGCCACGCCATGCCCCAGGCGCGTGCGGACGCGCTGCTGGCCAACGGCGTGCTCGTGAAGCAGGATGCACGCGGGCGGTGGCGGCGCGTGGTGGCGAGTCCGCGCCCGCTCGCCGTTCACGAAATCGAGGTGATTGCGGCGCTCGTAGCGCGCGGCGTCGTCGTAGTGGCGTGCGGTGGAGGCGGCGCGCCCATCTATCACGATCGCACGCTGGGGTGGGAAGGCGTGGACGCGGTGGTGGACAAGGATCTCGCCGCCGCGGTCCTCGCGCGCGATCTCCGTGCGAGCCTCCTGCTCATCCTTACCGACGTGGATGCGGTGTACGCCGATTATGGAACGCCGGCGCAGCGGCCGATCCGGCGGCTGTCCGTGGCCGAGGCGGAGCGGCTGGATGCCTGTGGCGCACTCGGGGAAGGGAGCATGGCCCCGAAGGTGCGCGCTGCTGTCGATTTCGTGCGACATGCGGGCGGGCGCGCTATCATTACCAGGTTGAGCGAAGGCCGCGCCGCTGTGCGTGGCGATGCTGGAACGACGATTACCATGGAGAACGAGTGAACATCCACGAATATCAGGCGAAGGACATCTTTCGCCGGGAGGGCATTCCGATCCCGCCTGGCGCGGTGGCGACCACCCCGGACGAGGCGGAGAAGCTGGCTGCGCAATTCGGCGGAACGGTGGTGGTGAAGGCGCAGGTACATGCCGGCGGACGCGGGAAGGCGGGCGGCGTGAAGCTGGCGAAGAGCCCGGCGGAGGCGAAGACGCTCGCCGCAACCATTCTGAGCATGCACATCAAGGGCCTGCCCGTGACGCGCGTGCTGGTCACACCGGCCGCGGACATCGCCTCGGAGGCGTACGTCGGCGTGATCGTCGATCGCGCCTCCAAGCGGGCCGTCTTCATGGTAAGCCCCGCGGGCGGCATCGACATCGAGGAAGTGGCGGCCACGACGCCGGAGAAGATTCTGCGCATTCCAGTGGATCCGCGCTACGGACTGCTGAACTTCCAGGCCCTGCGCATGGGGCTGTTTCTCTACGCCGACGTGAAGCAGGCGCGCGCTGCCGCCAAGATCATGCAGCAGCTCTACCGCGCCTTCGTGCATAGCGGGGCGTCGCTGGCTGAGATCAACCCGCTCGTCACCACGCCCGAAGGGGCGGTCCTCGCGCTCGACGCGAAGATGGTTCTGGACGACAACGAGCTGCCTCGGCATCCGGAGCTCGCGGCGCTGCGCGATGAGAGCGCCGAAGCGCCGAGCGAGGTGCGTGCCCGCAACGCGCACCTCACCTTTATCAAGCTCGATGGGAACGTAGGGTGCGTGGTGAACGGCGCCGGACTCGCCATGGCGACCATGGATCTCGTGAAGTATTACGGGGGCGAGCCGGCCAACTTTCTCGACATCGGCGGGTCCTCCAATCCCGAGAAGGTCGTGAACGCGCTCGACATCATCGCGAGCGACCCCAACGTCAAGGCCATCCTCTTCAACATCTTCGGCGGTATCACTCGCACCGATGATGTGGCGAACGGCATTGTCACCGCCACGGAGCGTGCGCCGCTCCATGTGCCGCTGGTCATCCGGCTCACCGGCACGAACGAGGAACAGGCGCTCAAGATCCTGAGTGCGCATGGATTCACCGCGATGACCGACATGGACGAGGCCGTCAAGCAGGCGGTATCGCTCGCCACCACAGGAGCTGCCGCGTGAGCATCTACATCGATACGAACACGACCTTGCTGGTGCAGGGGATCACGGGGCGGGATGGCTCCTTCCATACGCGTCAGATGATGGAGTACGGTACGCAAGTGGTGGCGGGCGTCACGCCCGGCAAGGGCGGGCAGACATTCGACGAGGCCGTGCCGATCTTCAATACGGTGTACGACGCCGTGCAGGCGACGGGTGCGAACACCTCCGTCATCTACGTGCCGCCCATGTACGCGGCCGATGCGATGATGGAAGCGGCCGACGCGGGGGTGCAGCTCATCGTGTGCATCACCGAGGGGGTGCCGGTGCTCGACATGACACGGGTCTACCCCTATGTGCGCGAGCGCGGGGCACGGTTGGTCGGTCCGAACTGTCCGGGACTCATCTCACCGGGTGCGTCGAAGGTGGGAATCATTCCCGGCCGCATCTGTACGGAAGGCTCGGTGGGCCTCGTGAGTCGGTCGGGGACGCTCACCTACGAAGTGGTGTACCACATGACCTGCGCCGGCCTGGGCCAGACCACCTGCATCGGCATCGGCGGGGACCCGATCAACGGGACGAGCTTCATCGACTGTCTCGAGGCGTTCGAGGCGGACCCGGATACGCAGGCGGTCGTGATGATCGGGGAGATCGGTGGCACCGACGAGCAGGAGGCCGCCTGCTTCGTGAAGGAGCGGATGTCCAAGCCGGTGGTCGGCTTCATCGCCGGCCGCACCGCGCCGCCGGGGCGCCGCATGGGACACGCGGGCGCCATCATCTCCGGAGCGTCGGGCACGGCGGCGGAGAAGGTGCAGGCGTTCCGCGACGCCGGCATGCGTGTGGCCGAGCGGCCGATCGACGTGGTCGGGCTGCTCAAGACCGCCACATGAGGTTGGCGCAACTGGTACTCCCCGAGCGGGTCATCATCCCGCTCGAGGAGTCCACGCTCACCAGCGCCATCGGCGCGCTCATGGAGCGGCTCATCGCCACGGACGCCATCGACGACCCCGACAAGCTGCGGAGTCGCGTGAGCGAAGCACGTGGTGAGGACATTGTCGCCATGGGCGATCGCGCCTTTCTGATGCATTACCGCACTGACGCGGTGGCGAATCTCGACCTCGCCATTGGCATCGCCGCCACGCCGATCGTCCGGGTGCTGGGCGAAACCGAGCAGCAAACGGCGCGCATTGTCCTGCTGCTCCTCGCGCCGCCACGCGCCGCCGCGCGCTACCTGCAGGTGCTGGGGGCCTTCGTGCGGCTGCTCTCCAAGCCGGCGGTCGTCGAGGAGTTTCTCGCCGCCGAAACGCCGGAGGCGCTCGTCGCGCTCCCCGTGTTGCAGGAGTACGAGCTGCCGGAACAGCTGGCCGTGCGCGACATCATGACCGAGCGTCCGAGGACGGCCACGCCCGACACGCTGCTGCGCGAGGCTGCGCGCGAGATGGTGCGCTCGCGCATCGGTGCGCTGCCCGTGGTGGACGCCGACGGCATGCTGCTGGGTCTGCTGAGCGAACGGGAGCTTCTGCGCCATCTGCTGAGCAGCGCCTACCTGGGGGGATCGACGCATCATTCCGCAGCGGAGCTCGCCCGGCGTACGGTGCGGGACGTCATGACCCGACAGGTCATCTGCGTCTCGCCGGATCAACCGTTGGCCGAGGCAGCGTCGCTCATGGCCAACAAGGATGTCGGCCGGGTGCCCGTGGTCCAGGAAGGGCGCCTGGTGGGACTGCTCACCCGTGGTGAGATCGTTCGCAAACTCATTGGATCCTGATATGGCTGCCACTCGCACGCTCACGATCGTCAAACCCGATGCATTCGCCGCCGGTAAGGCGGGGCAGATCATCGCGCACCTCGAACAGGCCGGATTCCGCGTCCTCGCATGCCGGGTGCTGCAGCTGGGGACGGCGCAGGCGCAGGAGTTTTATGCGGTGCATCGCTCACGGCCGTTCTTCGAGCCGCTGGTTGCGTTCATGACTTCGGCGCCATGCATGCCGCTGGTGCTCGAGCGCGAGGACGCGGTGGCCGCGCTGCGAGCGGCCATCGGCGCGACGGATCCTGCGGAGGCGGCGCCGGGCACCGTGCGACGGCTCTATGCGGAGTCGAAGGAGCGCAACGCCATCCACGCCTCCGATTCGGACGCCAACGCGGAGCGGGAGATCGCGTTTTTCTTCGCGGCCACGGAGATCATGGATCACCCTCGCTGACGGAGCACGCGGGCGGGCGCGCCTTGCCCGTCGTCCTCTGTCACTGTACACTTAATGGTTATGCTGTCCTACGACATCCGCGACCTGGAACATCGGGCCGCCGCGGTCGATGGGTGGATGGGGCCGGAGGATCCTGCGTGGATCGAAGGCGACCCGCGCCCAGCGGCCCCCGTGCATGCCACGGGCCGGATTTCACCGGCGGGGCCCGGTCGGTTCTATTGGAACGGCCGGATCGAAGGGATGGCGAAACTGTCCTGCCGCCGCTGCCTGAGCCCTCTGACGGCCCAGGTAGCGGAGGATGTACGACTGCTGTTCGTGCAGGCGGACGACGCGGTGGCGGAGGAGCCGGATGTGTTCAGGATCCCGCCCCATGCGCGCACCGTGGATGTGCGACCGGCGATTCGCGAGCAATGGTTGTTGAGCGCACCGTCCTATGCCGTATGTCGTGAGGACTGCAAGGGGCTGTGCCCGCGCTGTGGTGCCGATTTGAATGCGGGCCCGTGCGGCTGTGGACCGGAGACTGATACCCGCTGGAATGCGCTGCGGAAGCTTCGCGACACGTTCGACGAGTAGGTGGACCTTTCATCCCAATTGATGAGACATGGCAGTTCCCAAGCGCCGTACCTCCAAGCGGAAAAAGCGCGCTCGTAATACGCATACCAAGGCCCCCGCGGTCGCGATTCAGGCATGCCCGCGCTGTGGGAGCATGAAGCGTCCGCACCGGGTCTGTGAGGAGTGCGGATACTACGCCGGTGAGCCGCGGGTCGCAGCGAAGGAAGCCTAACGTTGGCGCGCATCGTGTTGGACGCCATGGGGGGCGATCGCGCTCCCCAGGCACCGATCACGGGCGCGTTGCAGGCGCTCGCCGAAACCGATCCCGTTCATACGATTCAGCTCGTCGGACGGCGTGAGCTCATTGAGCCCGCGCTCGATGAGCTGCTGCGCACGGAGTTCCCCCAGTTGGAGGGTGCCCATGCGCGGCTGAGCATCGTGCACGCCCCCGATGTCATCGAGATGTCCGACCGGCCAACGGTTGCCATCCGCAGCAAGCCGAACAGCTCGATGGTCGTGGGGCTCAGCCTGCACGCCTCCGGCGAAGCCGACGCCTTCGTCTCCGCGGGAAACACCGGCGCGCAGATGACGGCCTCGGTTTTCCTCCTGAAGCTCCATCATGGCGTCACGCGACCCGCCATTGCCGCGCTCTTCCCCACAGCGCGCAAGCCCGTGGTCGTGCTCGATGCCGGCGCGAACGTGGACTGCTCGGCGGAAGAGATCGCCGCGTTCGCGCGGCTGGGCTCCGTATACGCACACGATATCCTTGGCCGGCCCGACCCCGTGGTCGGCCTGCTCAGCATCGGTGAGGAGCCGGAAAAGGGGAACGCGGCGGTGAAGGAAGCGCATCGCTTGCTCGACCACGCGGACCTGCACTTCCAGGGGAACGTGGAGGGGCGGGATATTCTGGCGGGCGAGACGGCACGTGGGCATATCGACGTCGTCGTCTGTGATGGCTTTGTGGGCAACGTGCTGCTCAAGTTCTACGAGTCGGTGGGTCCGTTGCTCTTCGCTCTGCTGCGCAAGGCGGGGGTTGACCGCACGCTCCTGGAACAGGGGTTCCGAAGCTTCGACTATTCCGAGACGGGAGGGGCGCCGCTGCTCGGCGTGAATGGCTACAGCATCATCTGCCATGGGAGCTCCTCTCCACGCGCGATCAAGAACGCGATCCGCGTGGCCATCCGCGCGGTAGAGACACGCATGAATGAGCACATCGGGCATCGGCTCGATCCCGCCACAACGGAGCACGCATGAAGCGCCCTATTGCCCAGTTGGCGGGTCACGGTCGTGCTGTCCCACGGAAGGTGGTCACCAACCATGACTTTGCGGGCATGGGACTCGACACGTCGCATGACTGGATCATGGAGCGGACGGGGATTGTGGAGCGACGCATCGCCCATGGCGATGAAACGACGTGCAGCATGGCCGCCGGGGCGGCCCGGATCGCCATGGCGCGCGCCGATGTGCATCCCGGCGAGGTGGATATCATCATCCTGAGCACGGCCACGCCGGATCGGCTGCTTCCCGCCACGGCGGTGGACGTGCAGGCCGCCCTGGGCGCTACTCGCGCCGCGGCGTTCGATGTGTCCGCCGCCTGCTCCGGATGGCTGTACGGCCTGACCGTCGGCGAAGGACTGATCATGAGCGGCGCCGCCAGCACGGTGCTGGTGGTGGGTGCGGAGAAGATGAGCGCGATTGTGGATTGGACCGACCGCTCGACGTGCGTTCTCTTTGGCGATGGAGCCGGCGCCACGGTGCTGCGGCGCTCGACCCGCGGGCGGGGAATCCTCTCCTCGTTCATGCGCAGCGACGGCACACTCGCCAACCTGCTGTACCGGCCGCATGGCGGTGCCGCAGTGCCGATGTCGGAGGCGGTGTTGGCTGACCGAAGTCACCTCGTGCGTATGGCGGGCCGCGAGGTGTTCAAGGCCGCCGTGCGCTCCATGGCGGAGGCCGCGGATCGGGCGCTCGATGGCGCGAGGATGACGGCGACGGACATCGACCTCATGATTCCGCACCAGGCGAACCTGCGGATCATCGAAGCCACCACCAAACATGCGGGCATTCCGCCGGAGAAGGTGTTCGTCAACCTCGACCGGTACGGCAATACCTCATCCGCCTCCATCCCGATTGCCATCGATGAGGCCTTCGAGCAGGGGCGCCTCAAGGAAGGATCCACCGCGCTTCTGGTCGCATTTGGTGCCGGATATACCTGGGCATCAATGATCATTCGCTTCTAGGCCAGCCCGCCACGCACTCTTCATGGACATCCTTCTCCTCTTTCCCGGGCAAGGCTCCCAGCAACCCGGGATGGCGCGCGACCTGACAGAGCGGTTTCCGGCGGCCCGGCGTGTATTCAACACGGTGGACTGCGCACTGGGCTTCGCGCTGAGCGATCTCTGCTTCGCCGGGGACCGTGCCGAACTGACCGCGACAGTGAACGCCCAGCCCGCCTTGCTGGCGCATGGCATCGCCGCCTGGGAAGTGGTCCGCGAGCGGCTGGAGCCGCACGTGCGGGCCGCGGCCGGCCACTCCCTCGGGGAATTCACGGCCCATTGCGCGGCGGGCACCATCACGCTGGCGGAGGCTGTGCGGCTGGTACGTCGCCGCGGCGAGCTGATGCAGGCCTGTGGGGCGGAACGGCCGGGCACCATGGCGGCCGTCCTGGGCCTTGCTGACGACGCCGTGGAGTGCGCGTGTGAGCGGGCCACCGAAGAGGCGGGCGTCGTGGTGCCCGCCAACTATAACGCCCCCGGCCAGCTCGTGATCTCGGGAGACGTGACGGGCGTGGAGCGGGCGATGATGCTGGCCAAGGAGGCGGGTGCGAAACGCGCCGTTCGGCTCTCCGTCAGCGGCGCGTTCCACTCGCCGCTCATGCGCTCGGCCGAAGCGGGGCTCCGTGCCGCACTGGATGAGGTGCACTGGTCCGAACCGCGGATCCCTGTCTACGCCAACGTCAGCGCCTGCCCCAGCGCGGATGCTGCCGCTGCCCGTGCCCTGCTGTGCGAGCAGTTGACCGCGCCGGTCCGGTGGACGGACCTGATCCGCAACATGGCGGCCGCGTATCCGGGCGCCACCTTCGTGGAGTTGGGCCCGGGCGCTGTGCTCTCGGGACTCGTCAAGCGCATCGTTCCGGATGCGCCCACGGCCGCATGCGGGACCGCGGCCGATGTCGACGCCCTGCTGCAGCGAGCCGCCTGATGGCGAATGATCTCTCCGGGCGGGTCGCGCTGGTCACCGGGAGCACACGCGGCATCGGCCGCGCGATCGCGGGGGCGCTCGCATCCGCTGGCGCCACTGTTGCAGTCACCGGGCGCGATCAGCAACGCGCCGAAGCGGTGGCCGCCGAGCTGGGACGGGGTGCCGTGGGGATGGCGGCGGACATCACCGAGACGGAGCAGGTGGCACGGCTGGTGAGCGAGGTTGAAGCGCGATGCGGATCGCTCGATATTCTGGTCAACAATGCGGGCGTGACGCGCGATAACGTGCTGGTGCGCCTCCGGGACGAGGACTGGGATGCCGTGCTGAATGCGAATCTGCGCGGCGCATTCGCGGCGATCCGGGCGGCGACCCGAGGGATGATGAAGCGACGCTGGGGACGGATCATCAACATCACGAGCGTCGTGGGGATGGTCGGGAACCGGGGGCAGGCGAACTACGCGGCGAGCAAGGCAGGGCTGATCGGCCTCACCAAGGCGGTGGCGAAGGAACTGGCTTCGCGCAACGTCCTGGTGAACGCCGTGGCCCCTGGTTTTATCGAGAGTGATATGACCGCGGCAATGACGGCCGAGGCGCGCACGGCCATGCAGGGCATGATTCCGCTGGGCCGGCTGGGCCGGCCGGAGGACGTGGCTGCCGCGGTGGCATTTCTAGCGTCAGAGCAGGCCGCCTACATCACGGGGCAGCTGTTCGTGGTGGATGGCGGCATGACAATGTAGCTTTCAGCCCTGTTGGGCAGCACCGATTGCAGGGTCGGGTTGATCCTGATTTCACCACTCAATGATTGAGGACCAAATCCATGGCGGATCTTGATGAGAAGGTAAGGGAAATCATCGCCAAAGAGCTCGGCGTCGAGCGAGAGAAACTCACCGATAATGCGAGCTTTATGGAGGATTTGGGGGCGGACAGCCTGGATACGGTGGAGCTGGTGATGGAGTTCGAGAAGGAGTTCAACATCGACATCCCGGACGAGGATGCCGAGAAGCTGCGCACCGTTGGTGATGCGCTCTCCTATCTGCACGAGAAGGTTGGGGCTTGATGAACAGACGGGTCGTCGTCACGGGCCTCGGGGCCATCACGCCCGTCGGCAACGACGTGGCGACGACCTGGCGTGCGCTGCTCGCGGGAACATCGGGGGCAGCGCCCATCACGAAGTTCGACGCCACCAACTTCGCGGTTCGCTTCGCCGCGGAGGTGAAGGGCTTCGATCCGCTGGAGTACATGGAGCGCAAGGAAGCCAAGCGCTCGGATCCGTACACGCAGTATGCGGTGGCGGCCGCCACGCAGGCCATGCGTGATGCGGCGCTCGCCAATGGCGCGGAGCTGGACCCCGACCGCATCGGGGTCGTGGTGGGGAGCGGCATTGGCGGGCTCAAGAGTTTTGAAGAGCAGCACGATGTCTATCGCTCGTTGGGCCCGGGCAAGATCTCGCCCTTCTTCATTCCGATGTTCATCGCGGACATCGCGGCGGGTGTCATCTCGATGCGCTTCAACGCCAAGGGTCCCAACTACGCGACGATCTCTGCATGCGCCACGAGCGCGCACGCCATCGGAACAGCATATCGGAGTATTCAGTACGGCGACGCCGACGTGATGATCACGGGCGGCGCGGAGGCGACGGTCACTCCGATGGCGATTGGCGGCTTCGCGAACATGAAGGCGCTCTCCGAGCGGAACGACAGTCCGTCAACGGCGTCGCGTCCGTTCGACGCCACGCGCGATGGCTTCGTCATGGGCGAGGGTGCGGCGATCGTGATCCTCGAGGAGCTGGAGCACGCGCTCGCGCGGGGAGCGACGATTTACGGGGAGATCGCCGGGTATGGGGCGACCGGCGACGCGCATCATCTCACGGCGCCGGCGCCAGGTGGCGAAGGGGCGCAGCGCGCCATGCGGCGGGCGCTGTCGGACGCCCAGTTGTCGCCGAACATGATTCAGTACGTGAACGCCCACGGCACCTCCACGCCGGCCAACGACCTGAATGAGACGATCGCGATCAAGGCCGTGTTCGGCGAGGCCGTGAGCGGCATCAACGTGAGCTCCACCAAGTCCGCGACGGGGCACATGCTGGGTGCGGCCGGGGCCGTGGAGTTTCTCGTCACGATCCTGGCGGCGCGTGAGGGCAGAATTCCGCCCACAATCAACTATCGTACGCCGGATCCGGAGTGCGACCTGAACTACACGCCCAACGTCTCGGTGGAGCGTGAGGTGCACGCGGCTCTCAGCAACAGCTTCGGTTTCGGCGGCCACAACGTGGCGCTGGCCGTGAAGCGGTACGAGGGTGAGCGATGAGGGCTCCCATCCAGGTCGCGCCGGATCTGCTCACCGACCCATCACTGCGTCGCATTGCCGACACCCTCGCGGGCGGCGGCCGCCTCACCGCCGCCGACGGAGCGCTGCTCTTCCGCACGCCGGATCTGCTCGGCCTGGGCGCGCTGGCGGACGCCGCCAACCGCGCCCGCCATGGCGACCGCGTCTATTTCGCGGCCAACCAGCATATCAATCCGACCAATATCTGCATGCTCCGCAAGACGTGCGTGTTCTGCTCGTACGCGCGCTTGCCCAAGGAGGAAGGAGCATACCGGTATACGATGGAGCAGGCGTACGCCGAGGCCGCCGCGAATCCATACGTGCGCGAATTCCACATTGTGGGCGGTCTGGACATGAAGGCCGGGCTCGCGTACTACAGCGAGCTCTTTCGCGGACTCAAGGCCCGGCACCCGGACGTCCACATCAAGGGACTCACCGCGGTCGAGATCGCGCACATCGCGCGGATCGAGAAGAAGTCGGTGGAGGACACCCTCGTTGCCCTGCGTGACGCCGGTCTCGATACGCTTCCCGGCGGTGGCGCCGAAGTGTTCAGCAAGGGGGTGCGCGCAACCATCGCCGATCGGAAGCTCGCGGCCGAGGACTGGATCGCCGTGCATCGCACCGCGCACCGCCTCGGGATCCGCTCGAACTGCACCATGCTCTACGGCCACGTGGAGACGATCGAGGATCGCATGGAGCATCTGGCGATGTTGCGCGACCTGCAGGATGAGACGGGCGGATTCCTGGCGTACATCCCGCTGGCATATCACCCGGATCACAACGTCCTTGGCGAGACGCTCGGCCGCACAGGGATGGCGACGAGCGGATATGACGATCTGCGCAATCTGGCGGTGGCGCGGCTCTTTCTGGACAACATCGACCATGTGAAGACGCACTGGATCATGGTCACCCCATTCCTCTCCCAGCTCTCGCTGAGCTTTGGTGTGAACGACATGGAAGGGACGGTGGTGCGAGAGAAGATCTACCACGAGGCGGGCGCGCACACGCCGCAGGGACTCTCGCTGGATGACATCGTGCGTCTCGTTCACGGAGCAGGGAAGACGCCGGTGGAGCGCGACTCCCTGTATCACGTGCTGCGAACCTTCGATGGCGCTGATGCCGCCACTGCCCAGGTCGCGTAGCATGCGCGTCGGGCGCATTCCGTACATCAACTGCTACCCCGTGTACGGGGCGCTCGACCGGAACATCGTACCGCTCGCGGGCACCATTGTGAGCGGGATTCCGAGCGAGCTCAATCGGCTGATGGCAAGCGGCACGCTGGATGTGAGCGTCGTGTCGGCGGTGGAATATGCGCGCGATGCCGCGCGGTACGTGCTCCTGCCTGATCTGGCCATCTCATGCGACGGCCCGGTTCGCAGCGTTCTGCTCTTTTCCAAACGACCCGCCACGGAGTTGACCGGTCGCCGCGTGCTGCTCAGCCGGAGTTCGATGACCAGCGTGGCGTTGCTCCGGCTGCTCTTCGAGCATGTATGGCATTCTGCGCCGGACTTCGCGGCGGGGGATGCGGAGGTGAGCGACATCGAGCACTTTGCCGGCGAGGACCATGATGCCCGATTGGTCATTGGTGATGCGGCGCTGCTCCTGGGTGCCAGCCGGGAGGCGGACGCGGCGGCGACGCATTCCGCGCCGGCGTACCCCCACGTGTACGACCTCGGCGCCGAATGGAAGCGCTGGACCGGGTTGCCGTTCGTCTTTGCCGTCTGGGTGGCGCAGCGCACGACGCCGGTGACTGATGCGCTAGCCGTGCACGCGCATCTCATCGAATCGCGCGACTGGGGACTCGCGCATCTGGAGACGCTCTCGGCACAAGCCGCGGCTGCCACGGGTGTGGCGCAGCCACTGTGTGCCGCATATCTCTCCGGGCTGGACTACCGCCTCTCCTACGCGCACCTGGCCGGTCTGACGGACTTTTTCCGGCGGCTGGCCGATGCGGGCCGCGTGCCCAACGGATCCCTGGCCTTTCTTCCCGCCGCGTGATGCCCCATGCGTGATCTCCTCGACCTCTATACGAAGGCGCCGTTACTGGAGTTGGGCGCGCTGGCGGATGGCGTCCGCCAGTCGCTGCATCCGGACGGTATCGTCACCTTCATCATCGATCGGAACATCAACTACACGAACGTGTGCGTGGCCGACTGCGGCTTCTGCGCGTTCTACCGGCGACCGAAACATCCGGAAGGCTACACGCTCTCGTACGAGCAGATCGGCGCCAAGATCGATGAAGCCAAGTCGCTCGGCGCCGTGCAGATTCTCATGCAGGGCGGACACAACCCGTACATCCCGTTCGAGTGGTACCTGGGTCTGCTGCGCTACATCAAGAGCTACCATCCCATTCACATCCATGGGTTCAGCCCGAGCGAGGTCGACTTCTTCTCCACGCGCTTCCGCATGGATGCCCGTGATGTGATCCGCGAACTCATGAAGGCCGGCCTGGATTCCATCCCTGGTGGAGGCGGCGAGATCCTGGTGCAGCGCGTCCGTGATCTGGTCGCCCGCAAGAAGGCCGGTGCCGACCGGTGGCTCGAGATCATGGAGCTCGCGCATGCGGAGGGAATGAAGACATCTGTCACGATGATGTACGGACTTGGCGAGACCGATGCCGAACGCCTCGAGCATCTGCAGCGCGTGCGCGAGGTGCAAGCTCGCACGCACGGCTTCACGGCGTTCATCTGCTGGCCGTTGCAGCCGGAGAATACGCCCTCGATGTCGCACCAGCCAAAGACCGATGCCGTGACGTATTTGCGGACCGTCGCACTGGCGCGGCTGGTGCTCGACAACGTGCCGAACCTGCAGGCCAGCTGGGTGACGATGGGCATGAAGGTCGGGCAGATCGCGCTCCGGTTCGGCTGCAACGATTTCGGCTCGCTGATGATCGAGGAGAACGTCGTCTCCGCCGCCAACACCACGTTCCGTACCACGACCGCGGAGATGGAGCACCTGATCCGCGATGCCGGGTTCATTCCCGCGCGGCGCCGACAGGACTACTCGGTCATGCAGGACGCCGCTGTGGCGTGATGAACGTGGGGGCGGGAGCGGGAGCAGAGGGGAGGGGTTGGCGGCAGCTGCCGGGCATCTTCCCAGTATTACGCGTCTCCCGAGTTGCATGTGCTCACCTGCATCTCGATTCCTGCTCGCTGATGGCTGTCGGTCACACGGTCCGCCGTTCCGTATTTCCTGTGCAGCATGGCCTGCGCGTTGCTCCATCAATCCTCCACTCTTACCTCTTTGCCCGTGCCTACCACTTCCGCTCCGCGTGTTCTCATCCTCGTTGGCTCGGAGTCCGATCGTCCTCGCATCGAACCCGCGTTCGCCATTCTCGACCAGGCGAAGGAACCCTATGAGTTCGTCATCTCGAGTGCGCACCGGAACCCGGACAAGACCATGCAATTGGCGCGCGAGGCTGCGGGGCGGGGCATCAAGGTGATCATTGCTGGCGCCGGCCTCTCAGCGGCACTGCCGGGTGCGGTGGCCTCCGCAACGACCCTGCCGGTGATCGGCGTGCCGTTTGCCGCCGGGGCACTGCACGGGGTAGACGCGCTGCTCGCCATTGCACAGTTGCCGAGCGGCGTGCCGGTGGGCACGGTGGGCATCGACAGCGCGAAGAACGCGGCGCACCTCGCCCTGCGGATTCTCTCGATCATTCCGTGAGCATCCGCGTCGGACACGGCTACGATTCCCACCGCTTCGCCCCTGGTGGTCCACTGCGTCTTGGTGGCATCACGATCCCGGCGAACGTCGGGCTCGTCGGTCACTCGGATGGCGACGCCGTTGCGCACGCGATCATCGATGCGATGCTTGGCGCGGCCGGGGCCGGGAGCATCGGCGCCCTCTTTCCCGATTCGGATCCCACCAACCTTGGGCGGGATTCCCTCGATATGCTGCGTCGCGTGGCCCATGTCGTCCGCACGCGCGGTTGGGTCGTGTCATTCGTCGATGCCACGGTGATCACAGAACGTCCCGCCATCGCGCCGCACAGCGAAGCCATGTGCCGTTCACTGGCCAGCGCCATGGGGATTGCCATCGAGTCGGTGAGTGTGAAGGGAAAGAGCAATGAGGGGATGGGCTGGATCGGGCGCGGGGAAGGGCTGGCATGTGTGGCCATCGCCACGCTGGAGCAGGGGGGATGAGGCAGGCAGCGGGACGTGCCGGGCGCGATGGACCTGCGTCGGCGGGAGCGACGGCTCGCGTCGGCGCGCGCGGGGCCGGGCGCGTGTCGTCCGCGGTGCGCGCCGTGCCGCGTCCCGCGGACGATGTCGCGCGCGGCTTCTTCCTGGAGCGATTCGCGGACTTCCTGGCACTGGAGCGGGGAGCGGCTGCGAATACGGCGGAGGCATACGCGCGGGATCTGGCGCGGTTCGCCGTCTTCGCGCGCATGCGCGGCGCATCGGGTCCGCGCGAAGCGACGCCGCGCCTGCTGCGCGATTTCGTCTACCACCTGAAGGCTCTGGGACTCGCACCGACATCCATCCGGCGCACGATCTCCGCAGTGCGCACCTACTATCGCTTCCTCCTAGCGGACGGCGACGTGGTGCAGGACCCCAGTGAGCGGCTGGAGACGCCCAAGCGCTGGCGCACGCTGCCCGGCGTGCTCACCGTCAGCGAGATGGAGCGGTTGCTGCGCGCGCCGACGCTCGATGACCCGCTGGTCTTTCGCGACCGGGCGATGCTCGAGGTGGCGTACGGGGCTGGGTTGCGAGTGTCCGAATGGATCACGATCGGCGTGAAGGACGTGCTGTTCGAGGATCAACTCGTACGCGTGTTCGGCAAGGGCAGCAAGGAGCGCCTTGTCCCTATCGGGCGGAGCGCGATTGGCGCGGTGGCCATCTACCTGCGTGAGCTCAGACCGCGACTGGAGCGAGGCGCGGGCAGGGGCGTCCTCTTTCTCAACGCACGTGGTGCTCCCATGACGCGGATGGGCGCCTGGAAGGTGCTCAGGAAATACGTGGAGCGCGCGAAGATCACGCGGCGCGTCACGCCGCACACGCTTCGACATACCTTCGCCACGCATCTCCTGGAGGGGGGCGCCGACCTGCGCGCGGTCCAGGAGATGCTGGGCCACGCGGACATTGCCACCACCCAGATCTACACCCACGTGGATCGGGAGTATCTTCGGACGGTCCATCGGCAGTATCATCCTCGAGCCTGACGGCAGCACGCTCATGATTCTCGTCATCGACAACTACGACTCCTTCACGTACAACCTGGTGCAGTACCTGGGGGAGATGGGCGTGGATCCCGTTGTCCGTCGCAACGACGCCCTTGGCGTGGACGACGTGGGCCTGCTGGCCCCGCGCGCCATCGTGCTGTCTCCCGGTCCGTGCACGCCTGCCGAGGCGGGCATCTCCGTCCCGCTGGTGCGCCGGTGGGGCGCAACGATTCCCATCCTGGGCGTCTGCCTGGGGCATCAGGCCATCGGGCAGGCGTACGGCGCCACGGTGGTCCGGGCCGCCCGCGTCATGCATGGCAAGACCTCCCGCATCACCCACGGGCAAGCGGGGCTCTTTGCAGAACTGCCCATGCCACTGGAAGTGATGCGCTATCACTCGCTCGTGGTCGAGCGCCGTACTTTGCCCGACACGCTGCAAGTGCTGGCCACAACGGAGACCGATCCGGACGAGATCCAGGCAATGCGCCACGTCGCGCACCCGGTGTGGGGGGTGCAGTTCCATCCGGAGTCGGTGCTCACGCAGAGCGGCCGGCGACTGCTCGAGAACTTTCTCAGCGTTGCCGGATGTTGAAGCGCGCCATAGCGTTGCTGCTCCTCCTGGTGGCATCCCGCCTGCCTGCGCAGGCAACGGATACCACTCCGCCTCGGCTGTACGTGCGTCAGGCCGGCCCCGGGGAGCCCGGACAAGTGCTCTCGGGTACCCTCGCCAGACCGTACACCCTCATCCGTCCGGGCATGGGCAAGGCGCGGCTGCCGCGCGACTCGATCTTCGACCGATCGGTGATCGTGCTGGGCGCCGATGCGGATGTGGCCAGCACGGTGCATGGCGATTTGGTCGTGATTGGCGGCGATCTCTTCCTGCATCCCGGCGCCAGCATCTCGGGGCGGGTCATCGCGGTGGGCGGCAGCGTGTACTCCTCCGCACTGGCGAACGTGGGCGGCGCGTCCCTTAGCTTCCCCGATGTCACCTTCGACGCCATTGGTACGCCCAGCGGCATTGCCCTCGACTATCGCGGCGGTGCCGCGCCGGTGGGACCTCCGATGTTCAGCCTGCCCTTCGGGTATGGGTTCAAGGTGCCGCAGTACACGCGCGTGGACGGCCTTGCCGTCGGATGGGGACCGCGGATCGTCCTGGGCGCTGAACGCGTGACACTAGAGCCCGCGCTCACGTACCGGTCGGACATTGGCGCGTTCGATCTCTCACTCGATGGTGCCATGCGGCTGGGCAGGGGATACTCGCTGCTGGCATCGGCGAGCCGGGACACTCGCTCGAACGATGGATGGATCCGAAGCGATGCCACGAACTCGCTCACGACCATCTTTGGCGGGCACGACTACCGGAACTATTTCCGCGCCGATCGCTTCGAGGGCCGGGTGCAGCGCGAGATCACCACCATCGCTTCTCATCTGACACTGTCCGCCGGCGCGCGCACGGAGCGCGACTGGTCGGTGCGGGCCGGCGGGCCGTGGAGCCTGACCGGGTATGACGCGGGCGATGGCATCATCCGGCCCAATCCGCCGGTATTCCGAGGGCGCCTGTCATCGGCGCTGGCGGCCGCGCAGGAGGAATGGAACGGGGACCGCGTGCAACTGACCGGATCGGTCCAGCTCGAAGTGCCCTTTCAGACGCCTGCGGACCACCGTTTCGTGCAGGGCACCGTCGATTTCGGCATGAACATGCCCACAGTCGCCTCGCAGAGCGTGACGATACGGACTCATGCGGTGGTGACGGCCGGTGACACGGCGCCGCCGCAGCGGTGGTCGTATCTGGGCGGCACCGGCTCACTCCCCACCTTCGGCATTCTGCAATTCGGCGGCGACGAGTTGCTCTTCGTCGAAGGGGACTACAACATCCCGATCGAGCCGCTCACGATTCCGCTGCTGGGGCCGCCCACCATCATGCTGCAGTACATGGTCGGCTCGGCGGGGGTGCAGCATCTGCCGTCCCTCCAGCAGAACATCGGCTTGGGCCTTCGCGTGGCGCTGCGGAGCCTCTGGGTGTCCTACACGTTCAATCCAAAGAACGGCGACCACAAGTTCGCGGCTGGGCTGGCGGTACAGCGGTTTCCGTAGCGGAGCGGATAGGAGCGGGGCGCGCCGCCGAGCAGAGCCTGTTTTTGTCCTTTGCATCCGCTCCTCGCATCGCTATATTTGGTGGCGTGAATCTTGCAACGCCGCGCGCCCTCCCCCTGGTGCCGTGAGCACCCTCGCGGTGATCCCCGCGCGCCTCGGCGCCACCAGGCTCCCCCGGAAGCCGTTGCGCCTTCTGGGTGGCGAGCCGCTCGTGGTTCGTGTCTGGCAGCGCGTGATGCGGCTCGAGGTGACCGAGCGCTGCGTGATCGCCACCGACAGCCCCGAGGTCTCCCAGGCAGCGGCGACCGCGGGCGCTGAATGTGTCCTGACCAGTGCGCACCACCCGTCCGGCACCGACCGGGTGGCCGAGGTGGCTCGTCTTCCGCAGTTCCAGCCCTACGACATCATCGTCAACATCCAGGGTGACGAGCCGTTCGTCTCCCAGTCCATGGTGCAGCGAGCCGTCGAGGTCGTGGCGTGTGGGCGTGCGCCCCTGGGAACCGTGGCTGTGGCCGCAACGGCCGAGGCGCTCGCTGATCCCCATGT
Source organism: Gemmatimonadaceae bacterium (assembly GCA_036278935.1). Lineage (GTDB taxonomy): Bacteria > Gemmatimonadota > Gemmatimonadetes > Gemmatimonadales > Gemmatimonadaceae > DASSNR01. The sequence continues at coordinate 5,689 of DASUKA010000057.1, read as the reverse complement.
GGTGAAGGTCGTGTGTGCCGACGATGGGCGGGCAATGTATTTTTCGCGAGGGGCGATTCCGTATCTGCGCAACGCCTCGGACGGTGAGCTCGCGCGGCGGCTGGCGAAGCAGCACATCGGACTCTACGCCTACGCGCGCGAGGCGCTTGCCGCATGGGTGGCGCTGCCGGAGCATCCCCTCGAGCGCGTCGAGCGGCTCGAGCAGCTCCGCCCGCTGGCGGCGGGGATCCCGTTGGGGGTGGCGCTCGTGGATGAAACGCCGCCCATCGGGATCGATACGGAGGACGACCTGGTGCGAGCCAACGAACGATGGTCTCAACTCAACGCAGGATGACAGCGATGCCGAACAGCGGAATCCAGCAGGCGACGAAATACATCTTCGTGACCGGCGGCGTGGTCTCGTCGCTGGGGAAGGGGATCGCTGCCGCATCGCTCGGCCGGTTGCTCGTCGAGCGCGGTCTGCGCGTCACGATGCTCAAGTTCGATCCGTACATCAACGTCGACCCAGGCACGATGTCGCCCTTCCAGCACGGAGAGGTGTTCGTAACGGATGATGGGGCGGAGACGGATCTCGATCTCGGGCACTACGAGCGCTTCCTGGACCGCTCACTGTCGCAGGCCAACAACGTCACCACCGGGCGCATCTATCTCAGTGTGATCACCAAGGAACGGCGTGGGGAATACCTCGGTTCCACGGTGCAGGTGATTCCGCACATCACCGATGAGATCAAGGCGTCCATGAAGCGGATCGCTCCGGACAACGATGTGGTCATCGTCGAGATCGGCGGCACCGTGGGCGACATCGAGTCGCTGCCCTTCCTCGAAGCCATTCGCCAGTTCCGACATGAGATCGGGCGGGAGAATGCCCTGTTCATCCACCTCACGCTCGTGCCGTTCATCATGGCGGCGGGCGAGGTGAAGACGAAGCCGACGCAGCACTCCGTGCGCGAGCTCATGGAAATTGGAATCCAGCCGGATGTGCTCATCTGCCGAACAGAGCGCGCGCTCTCCGAGGATGTGAAGCGCAAGATCGCGCTCTTCTGTAACGTGGATTTCGGCTCGGTCATCGAGAGTCGGGACGTCCCGACGATCTACCAGATCCCGCTGGCGTTCCACGAACAAGGGCTCGACGAGCGCGTAGTGCAGCGGCTGGGGCTCGCAACGCGCGCGCCCGATCTGACGACGTGGCGGAAGCTGGCGGAACGCGTGACCGCGCCGCGCGAGCGCGTGCGGATTGCAGTGGTCGGCAAGTACACAGACTTGGTGGATAGCTACAAGAGTGTGCAGGAAGCGCTCATCCACGGCGGCATCGCGAACGACGTCGGCGTGGAGATCGCCTGGCTCTCCAGCGACGTCTTCACAACTGAACAGCGCGCGGCGGACATCCTTGGCGGAGTCGACGGACTGCTCATCCCCGGCGGCTTCGGTGTGCGCGGCGTGGATGGAATGGTCGGCGCCATCCGCCATGCGCGCGAGTCGGGCCTCCCGTTCTTCGGCATCTGCCTCGGCATGCAGACGGCGGTCATCGAGTTCGCACGCAACCGCTGCGGCTTGGACGACAGCCACTCGAGCGAGTTCGCGCCCGAGTGTCCGGACCCGGTCATTGCGCTCATGGAGTCGCAGCAGCACGTGACCGACATGGGCGGGACCATGCGCCTGGGCGCCTACCCGTGTCGCCTCCGTCCCGGTTCGCTGGTAGCGGAGCTCTATGGCGTGCCCGAGATCAGCGAGCGCCACCGGCACCGTTACGAGTTCGCGAACGCCTACCGGGAGCAGTTCGCCGATCATGGGATGCGGTTCAGCGGGCTCTCCCCCGACGGCTCGTTGGTGGAGATCGTGGAGCTGCCCGACCATCCGTGGTACGTCGGCTGCCAGTTCCACCCCGAGCTCAAGTCGCGCCCCACGCGCCCGCACCCGCTGTTCGCGGGGTTCATTGCGGCCGCCATCCGCTCCAAGCGCGTGCAGCATGGAGTGTCCGTTGTCGTGCCGCCGGCATCGGTGGCGGGGTGAGCGTGAGCAGCACGTTCCCATGCGATGCGCTCTTTCTCATCGCCGGTCCCTGCGTGCTGGAGGATGACGCATTGAACCTGCGCGTTGCCGAGCATCTGGCGCGGCTCGCCGAGCGTGTGCCGGGCGGGGTGATCTTCAAGGCGAGCTTCGACAAGGCCAACCGGTCCAATGCGGGGGCCGCGCGCGGCCCCGGGCTGGAGAGCGGTCTGCGTGCACTCGAGAAGGTTCGCGCTGCGTCCGGGCTCCGTGTCCTCACCGATGTGCATCTTCCTGCGCAATGCGCCCCGACGGCCGAGGTGGTGGACGCGCTGCAGATTCCGGCCTTTCTCTGCCGGCAAACCGATCTGCTCGAGGCGGCCGGTGCCACCGGCGCCCCCGTGAACATCAAAAAAGGACAGTGGATGCACCCTGAGGGGATGCGGGGAGCGGTGGAGAAGGTGCGAGGGGTGAGAGGCGAAGGCAGCGAGGAGAAAGGAGAGAGGAGAAAGCGAAATGGCGAGCTTTCTGGTGGCCGAGAGGGCTCCTCTTCGAGCGCCGGTTCCCTCTCTTCTCTCTCCTCTCTCCTCGCTGACGTTGCGATCACCGAGCGCGGCACCTTTTTCGGCTACGGTGATCTGGTGGTGGACATGCGGGATTTCGCGCGAATGCGCGCCGCATGCGATGCGCCGGTAATTTTCGACGCGACGCACAGCGTGCAGCGACCCGGCATGGGGAAGGGCGGGGCGAGCGGCGGAGCGCGGGAGTTCATCCCGCCGCTGGCGCTGGCCGCCGTGGCTGCGGGTGCCGATGGATTGTTTCTCGAGACACACCCGGATCCCGACCGCGCGCCGAGCGACGGCCCCAACATGCTGCCGCTGTCGGCGCTCGACGCGCTCATCGAGCGTGCCGTCGATGTATGGAGTCTCGTTCGCCGATGATCGATCCCGTGCTGGCGCGGCGCATCCGCCTGGTTGGGCTGGACGTGGACGGGGTGCTCACGGATGGGGGCATCTATCTGGGCGATGTGGGCGGCGCACCGATGGAGTTCAAGCGCTACGACATCCAGGACGGTCTTGGAATTCGCTTGCTGCGTTCGGCCGGGGTCATCGTGGTGATCGTCACGGGGCGGGTGTCGGAGAGCGTGCGGATGCGTGCAGCCGAGTTCCAGGTGGACGACCTGGTGCAGGACGCGCGCGCGCGCAAGGTGCCCGCGTTTCGCCGGATTCTGGATCGCCACGCGGTGCGCGCCCGCGATGCGGCCTTTGTCGGCGACGATCTGCCCGACCTGGGCATCCTGCGACTGGTGGGGCTGCCGGTGGCCGTGCAGAATGCCGTCCCCGAGATCCGTGATCTGTGCAGCGTGCAACTTGCGCGATCGGGTGGGCACGGCGCCGTGCGCGAATTCGCCGAAGCGCTTCTGCGGGCGCGTGGCGAGTGGGACGAAATGGTCGCCCGCTACGTGGCGGAGCGTGAGGCGCCGGCCGAGGAGGCCATTCGATGACGACGGTCCTTCCGGAGCAGATGGACGCCGTGGTCGCGCGGGGGCGCCAGGTGATCCGCATGGAGCGGGACGCGCTCGACGAGGTGGAGCGCCGCGTGGGTCTGGAGTTCGCCCGGGCGGTGGAGCTGATTGGCAGCGCCGCGGGGCGAGTGATCGTGACGGGGGTGGGGAAATCGGGCATCGTCGGCCGGAAGATCGCGGCCACGCTGACGTCCACGGGCACGCCCGCCACCTTTCTCCATCCCGTGGACGGCGTGCACGGCGACCTGGGATTGGTGGGCCCCAGCGATGTCGCGATCCTGGTGTCGAAGAGCGGGGAAACGGAGGAGCTCTTCCGGCTGCTGGAGCAGTTGAAGCGGCTGGGGGTATCTATTGTCGTCATCACAGGAGCATGCGACTCCACGCTGGCGCACCAGGCCGACGTGGTGCTGGACAGCTGGGTGCGCGAGGAGGCGTGCCCGCATGATCTCGCGCCCACCACCAGCACGACGGCGGCGCTGGTCATTGGCGATGCGCTGGCCGTGACGCTGCTGGAGCGGAAGGGATTCAAGCGCGAGGACTTCGCGCGATTACACCCGGGTGGGGCGCTGGGACGCAGGCTGCTGATGCGCGTGACGGACGTGATGGTGAGCAGCGAGGTGCCCACGCTCCCGCCCAGCGCGACGATGCGCGAAGCCGTCGTACTGCTGGCGGAGCGGCGGGGCACCGTGGCCGTGGTGGATGACGATGCCCATGTGCTCGGGGCGTTGACGGCCGGTGATCTTACGCGTCTCATGGAGCGGGAGGCCGATTTTCTCGCCGTTCCGGTCTCGCGCGTGATGAACCCCGCCCCGAAAACGGCGCGGGCCGATGAGCTGGGGAGCGCGGTGGTCTACCGAATGGAGCAACTCGGCGTCATGGCTATGCCCGTACTCGATGACAACGACCGGATCGTAGGAATGATCCATCTGCACGACCTGATGCGTTCGAGGGCGGTATGAGGGGCCGTGTGCTGCTCACGCTGGCCGCGGCGGTGGTTGTGGGCGCCGCGTGCAACAGCGGCACGGAGCCGCCGGTGACCGCGCTCAATCCGCTCGCGGACTCGGCGGATCAGGTGCTGTTCGGCGTGACGATGTACGTCACGGACAGTGGCCTGCGCCGCGCCCGGCTGCTGGCGGACACGGCGTACTTCTTCGACAACAGCTCGCGTATCGAGCTCCGCGGAGTGCGCACGACCTTCTACACGCCGGCCGGCGCCGAGAACGCCGTACTGACTTCCCAGGAAGGAACCTCCAACTCGGCGCGGTCGCAGGTCGAAGCGCGCAAGAACGTGGTGGTGGTCAGCACGGACGGCAAGCGCCTCACCACCGAGCAGCTGCGCTACAACCAGACGACGAATCAGATCTCGAGCGACAGCGCCTTCGTGCTCACGGAGCAGGGGAGACGGCTGGAAGGGATCGGCTTCATTTCGGATCCCAATCTCACGCACGTGCATGTGCTGCATCAACCGGCCGGGGGCGGCACCTTCACGCTGCCGGGGCAGTGAGCGTCACGATGTCCCGAACATCAATGCTCGTCGCGGTGGCTCTCGCCGCACTGCCAATCGGCGCGGCCGGCGCCCAGCAGCTGGCGCCCAGCGGGAAGTGCCAGCTCCAGTTCGAGAGCAATGCGAAGACACGCGTGAGCTTCACCCAACAACCTAGCGGCGAGTACAATACCTACCTGGGTGGCGGCGTGCGGGCGCACTGTCCCGCGCAGAAGATGACGCTCATCGCCGACAGTGCGCAGTCCCTAGGGGACCAACGGGTGCTCTATCTGATCGGCCATGTGCATTACACCGAGCCGCGCCTGACGCTGACCTCGCATCGCCTCACGTATTATGAGGCCACGGAGCGGATCGTGGCGGAGGGCGACGTCCACAGCCGGCTGCCGAGCGGCACCACCATGGTCGGGCCGCGTGCGGAGTATTTTCGGGCGGTGCCCGGCGTGCGCACACAGGCGCACATGATCTCCACGGGCCGCCCGACGTTCAAGATCATCCAGGTGGATTCGAGCGGTAAACCGGCCGAGCCCATGACAGTGATCGCGAACCGCGTGGCCACCGTGGCGGACAGCTTGGTGTTCGCCTCCGGACGCGTGGAGATGACGCGCCCGGACGTTGTGGCGCACGGCGACTCCGCGGCCGTGGACAGCGGACACGAGTTCGCGCGCCTCATGCGG
>DASUKA010000056.1:0-43670 GCA_036278935.1 Gemmatimonadaceae bacterium | reverse complement strand
GGAGGCGCGAGGAGCGCCCTGAGTGAGTTCGAATGCATGACGTCAGAACGTGAGATTGAGACCGAACGTGAACATCCGCGTCGTCGGGTACGTGTCGCGAGTGTCGTCACCAGGGCTCAGGTCGTCCGAGGAGCCCAGCGTGGTGACCTCGGGGTCCATTCCCTTGTAGCCGGTGAGCGTCAACAGATTGCTGCCGGAGACATAGAGCCTGGCGCCCGAAAGGAGCCGGGAGGCGGGCCCGAGCATCTGCGGTGAGAGAGTGAAGCCCAGCGTCACGTTGTCGACCTTCCAGTAATCACCGTTCTCGATGTAGTAGCTCACCAGGGCGAGGTCGTAGTTCAGCATCCGCTTGCCGTAGACCTTGTCGAAGGCGGACTTCAGCATGTTGTACTGGAGAATCGTGGGATTCTCGTAGAACATCCGCTGGAAGTTGAGGATCTGGAAATCGAACGCGCCGCGCATGTTGACGTTCAGATCGAAGTGCTTGTAGCGCAGCGTGTTGTTCCATGCCACGTAGTCCTTCGGAAGCCCATTCCCCAGTACGCGCTTGTCCTTGTCCTTGGCGTCGCGCACCGAGATCCGGTTGCCCGTGGAATCCAGCACGATCCACGCGCCCGAGGTGTCGATGTCCACCGACTTCCACCCCCAGAAGTTGCCGATCGGGCCGCCGACATCCACGCGGTGCGTGGACTGCTGCACCGGCTCACCCGTGTAGCCCGTATAGAAGAAGTCGGCGGTCTGGTAGACGTCGTTGGACAGGCTTACCAGCTTGTTGCGATTGGTGGACCAGTTGGCGCTGGTGGTCCACTGGAAGTCCGGACGCCGCACGACGTCGTAGCTCAACGACGCCTCGAGCCCCTTGTTCTGCATGTGGCCCACGTTGGCCAGCATGTTTCCGTACAGATACGGCGGTGTGGGGACGGAATAGTTGTACAACATGTCCCGGTTGTCCGACTGATAGGCGTCCAGGCTGCCGCTCACGCGGGAGCTGAACAGCGCGAAGTCCACGCCGAGGTTGAGCTCGCTCTTCCGCTCCCAGCGCAGGTCGGGATTCGGATTGCGCGAGGGGGAGAGCCCCTCCACCCAATTCCCATCGTAGAGGAACTTCCTGCCATACGAGTAGCTCGTGAGCGACAGGTATGACTGGGAGGGGGCGATGCCGGTGACGCCGTAGCCCACGCGCAGCTTGAGCTGGTTCACCCAGGGCAGCCCATCCATGAAGTGCTCGTTGGCGATCTGCCACCCGGCGGAGACGGCGGGGAACATCCCCCACTTGTGGTCGGCGCCGAACCGGGAGTTTCCCTCATAGCGCAGGCTCCCCATGAGCAGGAAGCGGTTGTCCCAATCGTAGTTCAGCCGGCCGAAGAAGCCGATGAGCTTGTTGGAGTTCTTGTAGCTGCTCATGTACGCCTGCCCGGTGCTCAACGCGCTCCCCTGCTGCAGCTGGTTGTAGCCGAAAAGATCGGTGGGGAAGCCGTACGTGTTCGCGCTGAAGCCATCGTACTCGAAGTCCTGGTAGCTGTAGCCGCCCAGGAGCGTGAAATCATGGCGCCCGATCGTATTGGCATACGTGCCCGTGAGCTCCATGATGTGATCGATCTCGTTCGATGCCCCGCGCGACGCGGTGCCGTTCTCGCCGAGCTGCGTGGTGTTGATGTGCTTGAACGTCGTGGCATCGCCATCCTGACCTTCGCTGCGCTCGGTGCCGGCCATGACCGAGAGATTCAGGTGGTCGACGGGGCGGAGTTTCACGGTCCCGTGCAAGCGCAGGTCACGCCCCTCGTAGTTGCCGTTCTCTTCGTCGATGAGGCTGAGGGGATTGGTGTAGAAGTAGCCGCTGCGCTGCATCCAGTCGCCGTTGGCGTCGTGCACGCTGTCGGTGGGATTCCGGATGAGCGCCTCACGCCACGCGTAGTCGAAGTCGGGGCCCCTGAAGTAGTTGTGTACGCGGCTCAGCAGGTCGAAGTCGGTCTCCAGCTTGCCATCGAACATGGTCTGCGCGAGGTCAATGCGTCCGTTGAGCGACTTGTTGTCGGACCGCTGGAAGATGCCCTGCGTGTTCTCATAGTTGAGCGACGCGGTATAGCTGCTGTTGCCGCTGCCGCCGGTGATACTCACGTTGTGTCGCTGGCTCACGGGCTGGCGGAGCACCTCGGATTGCCAGTCGGTGGTCGCGCCCAGGTCCTGGAAGCCGTAGCCCTGCTTGATGTAGCTCCGGTAGTCGGCGGCGGTGAGGAAGTCGGGTGCCTTGGCGATGGTCTGCAGGCTTGCGTAGCCGTCGTAGCGAATGGTGGGCTTGCCGCCGTCGTACTTCTTGGTGGTGATGAGGATGACGCCATTGGAGGCGCGCGACCCGTAGATCGCCGCGGCGGAGGCGTCCTTGAGCACGCTGATGGACTGGATGTCCCGCGGTGGGACCGTATTGAGGTCGCCCGGAATGCCGTCGATGAGAATCAGCGGGTTCCTGGAGCCCTCGAGCGTGGTGATGCCGCGCAGGGAGATCTCCGTTCCGCTGGTTGGGTCACCGCTAGGCGTAGTGACCGCGAGGCCAGGAATCTTCCCGGCAATGAGCGAGGCAGCATCACGAGCGGGCGCCTGAACGAAGTCCTCGGCGTTGACGCTCGAGACGGCGCTCGTGACCTCTTCCTTCCGCTCGGTGCCGTAGCCGACCGCCACGACCTCCTTGAGCATGACGGCGCGCGGCTGCAGGCGGAAGTTCACGGTGGTCGTCTGGCCCGCGACGGCGGTGATCGTGTCCACGGTGAAGGCGTAGCCGATGCGCTGGACGCGCAGGGCGGCCTGCCCGGCGGGCACGCCCTCGATCGTGAAGTGGCCGTCCGAATTGGCGACAGCGCCGAGTTTGGTGCCCGTGACGATGACCTGGGCGCCGGGGAGGGGCGCGCCGGTCACGGAATCGGCGACTGAGCCGGTGATCCGGGCGGTCGTCTGGGCGGATGCGGCGGCGGCGCTCGCGAGGGCGAGGGCCGCGGTGATGGTCAGACGAAGGATCCAACTTCGCATCTTCGACCTCCTGTGCTGTGGGGTCCGGCTCGGGGTGAGCCGGGGCGGGTCCATGCCGTCACGCCGGCGGTGCATCGCGCCCTGTCGCGGGGGCAGGGCAGCGCGAGCGAGAGGTGGGAAGGGGCTACGGTGGGAGGTCGCCCCTGCCGATGCAAGCGCTTACATCAGCGGTGTAAGCGCTTACATTTTTGGCACGCAGGACGCCGTGCGATGCGCGCGTGCGCGCGCCTGCGTGGAGAGCGGTGCTCCATGCCGTCGGCTCCGGCCCGGGACGCCGCGCACCGCTCCGCGCCGGCGCCGCGGATCGCATGGGGCTCCTCTCGGTGGCTGGATGCATGGAACGTCCGGTGAAGGTGGAAGAGGTCAAGCACGATGCCCGTCCCACGGCGTGTGCTGAGCGACGCACCGCCCAACTCCCCCAACAGCACGCGTCCATCGGGCGATAGACCGCCCACGACCGCGGACCCGAAGGGGCAGGGAGGGATATTGTATCCCTCTAAATCAGCACAATAGTAGTACGCCCCCGAATCCTGTCAAGAGATTCCTGACAGCCCGCCAGCCGTACCTCCTCGGCGCCGGGCCCGCAGCGAAGCCGCCCACGAAGTCTCGCCGCCGGCCGCAGCGGCCGAAGCGATCTCTCCGAACGCGCCGAAGAGCTGCTCGCCGGAATCGGCCGCGAGGAGTGATCGTCGCCGACACCGGCGCCATCCTCGCGCTCATCGACGCCGATGACCGCCAGTACCAGGCGGTTCGGGCGCTCTACGAGGATGATCCGGCCGCGTGAGTGCTGCCCTGGGCCGTGCTCCCCGAAGTTGACTATCTCCTCCTGAAGCATGTCGGCCCGAAGTTGGAGCTGGCATTCGCGCGCGACCTGGCGGATGGCTGCTTTCCGGTCGAGTGGGGCAGCGGGACCGATCTCTATCGGGCGCGCGAGCCGTGCGACCGGTACCGCGCCCTGCGGCTGGGGATCGTGGACGCCGTCGTGATGGCGATGGCCGAGCGGCTCCGCGCCCAGGCCATCGCCACGCTCGACGTGCGGCACTTGGGCGCGGCGGAGGTGTAGGGCAGGCCGAGGCTGCTGCCGCGGGACCTGTAACCAGCCCTTGCACGCATCGCTCGACCGGCGCCCGGCACGCGACGCGTGCCGGGCGCCGGTCATGCCCGCCACAAAGGACTCGGCCTTCCCACCTTACACCTCCAGCCGATCTCCCGGCCGCGCGACGACTTGATACAGCGCCGGCATGAGGAAGATGCTGATCAGGAGACGTGAGAACATCCCGCCGACGATTACCAGCGCGAACGGCCGCTGGGAATCGGTGCCGACTCCGTGGGCGAGTGCCGCCGGCAGCAGCCCAAGCGCGGCGACGAGCGCCGTCATCATGATCGGGCGCAATCGCAGCAGCGCCGCCTCGCGCGTGGCCTCGGTGATTCCCACGCCGTTCTGGCGCAGCTCGTTGGCATACGAGATGTAGACGACCGCCGTCTGCACCGAGACACCGAACAGCGCGAGGAATCCAATCCCGGAGGACACCGAGAAGGGCGTCCCCGTGATGAGCAGCGCCACCAGGCCGCCCACCGGCGCCGACAACACCACCCCGATCACCGTGATGACTGGAAACTTGAAGTTGCTGTAGAGCGCAAAGAGCAACAGGAAGATCACCATCACGGTTAGCGGGAGGATGACGTGGAGTTGCGCCCTCGAGGCCGTATACTCCTGGTATTCGCCACCCCAGACCACATGGTAGCCGGCCGGGATGTGGACCGCGGCCGCGACCTGGCGCTGTGCATCCTGCACGGCACCCGCCAGATCGCGTCCCTCCACCGAGAACTGCACCCCGATGAAGCGCGAGTTGCCCTGCCGATAGATGAACGACGCGCCGCTCGACACCTGGATGGTCGCCAGGTCCTTGAGCGGAATCTGCTCCCCGCCCGGCGTGGCGACGAGAATATCGCCAATCTGCTCCGGCGTCTGCCGGAACTGTGGCTCGAGCCGCACGACCAGGTCGTACAGCCGCTCGCCCTGCGCCACCTGGGAGACAGCCGCGCCGCCCACCGCGGCCTCAATGAGTCCGTTCACGTCGGCCACGTTGATGCCATACCGCGCGATCTTGGCGCGATCCACGGCAATATTGAGCGCGGGCTGCCCCAGCTCCTGCACGACCGTGACGTGCGTGATTCCGGGCACGTGCTCCAGCACCTGCTTGATCGCGACGCCGTTGTGCTCGAGGACGTGGAGATCGGGCCCGAAGATCTTGACGGCCAGGGAGCTCTTGAGCCCCGTCTCCGCTTCATCCACGGCGTCTTCCGCCGGCTGCGTATAGTTGAAGATGATCCCTGGAAAGGCCTGGAGCTTGTCGTTGATCGCATTGATCAACTGCTGCTTCGTGCGAATCGGGCCCTTCCATTGGCCGTACGGCTTCAGCCCGACATAGAACTCGGCATTGAAGAAGCCGGTGGCGTCCGTGCCGTCATCCGGCCGGCCGTGCTCGGAGCCCACGACCGTCACCTCCGGGAACGACTTCAGGATGTGCCGGATCTGCGGCACGATGTGCGAGGACTCATCGAACGAGATGGTGTATGGCATGGTCGCCCGTACCCAGAGCGCCCCTTCATCCAGGTGGGGCATGAACTCGGCGCCGATCGACGGAATGAGCAGGAGCGAGAGCACGAACACGGCGGTCGACGCCGCGATCGTGGCCCACGGATGGGCGAGGCAGGCATCGAGGCCAACCTGATATGCCCGCTTGATCGCCTCAAACACGGGGTTGCGCCGCTCGCGCACTCCACGCCGCAGGAGCCACGAACAGAGCACCGGCAGCAATGTCAGAGTGACGAGTAACGAGCCAATGAGCGCGAAGATCGTTGTGTCGGCCATTGGCCGGAACAACCGCCCCGATGCGCCGGAGAGCACATAGATCGGGAGGAAACCTGCGACGATCACCGCGATCGCATAGAAGATCGGCCGGTCGACTTCCGCTGCGGCGCGTACGATCACCTCACGCACACTGTACGAGGTGCCATGCCGCAGGGCGAGTTGTCGGTAGATGTTCTCCACCATCACGACGGCGCCGTCGACCAGAATCCCGAAGTCGATGGCGCCAATCGAGAGTAGATTCGCTGGAATACTTCGGATGTCGAGTAGGATGAACGCAAACAGGAGCGAGAGCGGAATCGTCACGGCGACGATCAACCCCGAACGCACATCCCACAGGAACAGGATCAGCACGACGACCACGAGCACGATCCCGCGCACCAGGTTGTTCTCCACCGTGTGTGTGGTGAGCGCCACGAGGTCGCTCCGGTCGTAGAACGGATGGATCTTCACATCCTTGGGCAGGACGGAATCGTTCAGCTCGCGGGTCATCCGCTCCACGCCCTTGAGCACCGTCTGCGTCTGCTCGCCGGTGCGCATCATGATGACGCCTTCCACGGCGTCGTTCGCGCTGTCGAAGCCAAACTGGCCCAGGCGCGGCGCATGGCCGACGACCACCTGCGCGATGTCCTTCACCAGGATGGGCGTGCCGTTACGCACGGCGACGACGATGTTGCCAATGTCGTCTACCGTGTGCACGCGTCCCAGCCCACGGATGTAGTAGAACTGGCCCCCTTCGGAGTAGAAGCCACCGCCCGCGTTGCCGTTGTTGGCGCTCAATGCGTTCGCCACATCGGTGACGGACAAGCCGTCGCCGGCGAGCTTGGTGGGGTCGACGAGCACCTGGTACTGCATCGTTTCCCCGCCGAGCGGCGACTCATCGGCCACGCCGGGCACCGACTTGTACGCCTTGCTCACCACCCAGTCGTTGATGTTCTTGAGCTCCATCGGCGAGCGGTCACGGCTCTGCATCACGTACCGGTACACCAGCCCGGACGGTGACGAGAGCGGCCCGACCGAGGGCGACACGCCCTCCGGCACGTCGACGTCGGGGAGTCGCTCGAACACCTGCTGGCGCGCGAAGTAGAGATCGGTGCCGTCGTCGAAGGTGAGGCTCACGTCGGACAGCCCGTACAGCGACACGGAGCGCACGACCTTGAGGTTCGGGATGCCATTCATCTCGACCTCGATCGGCACCGTGAGCAGCCGCTCCACCTCCTCGGACGCGTGGCCCGGCCACTGGGTGATGATCTCCACCATGGGCGGCGAGAGATCGGGATAGGCGTCCACGGGGAGCCGCGTGAACGACCAGATGCCGGCGGCCACGAGCAGCAGGCTGAGCAACGCCACGAGGAACCGCTGCCGCAGCGACATGCCGACGATCCGATTGATGAGCGACGGCCGCCGCTCGGCGTCCGCCGAATAGCGTGTCGGTTCCTCGAGCTGCGGCGGGAGGTTGGTGGCGCTCATTGGCTCTGTGCGAACTGCAGGAACAATCCGCCCTCCGATACCACGCGGTCACCGGCGTGGAGCCCAGCGGTAATCTCGTAGCGCTCATCCACGCGGGGGCCGAGGGCCACCGTACGTCGCTCGTACCCGCCCTTCGCATCCTGCACGAAGACGAAGGGGCGATTGTCGTCATCGCGCAGCACCGCCGAGACCGGAATGAGGAGGCCGTTCTCGGTGTGGCGGGACTGGATGGCGACCGTGACGTACATGTCCTTCTTGAGCAAGCGGCCGGTGTTCGTGACGAGCACGCGGACCTGCGTGGCCTTGGTGGTCGGATCCACCAGGGCGGCGATATTGTCGACGCGTCCGCGGAAAGGCTGCGGGGTTGCGCTGGTCGTGACGGTCGCGATGTCGCCCAGCTGCACCTTGCCGAGATCCGACCCGAACACGTTGGCCATCACCCACATCTTCGAGATGTCGGCCACGGTGAAGCAGGGCGTCGTACCGGCCTGCAGCAGTTCGCCGGGTGTGATGAGCCGCTCGACGAGCGTCCCTTCAATGGGCGCGCGGATCACTCCATACGCCGTCGCCACCGGCTGCCCGGCCTGAAGGGCGTGCAGCGTGCTGTCGCTTACGCCGAGCGCACGTAACTGCTGCGCGGCGGCATCGCGATCCGCGGCCGCGGTCACGGCGTCGGTCTGCGCCTGCTCCATGTCGCGGCGGGCGATCGCGTCGTTCTTGAAGAGCTGCTGGTCCAGGTCGGCTACGCGTTTGGCGTTGCTTGCTTGTGCGTCGGCCTTGCGGTAGTCCGCGATGGCGGACGCAAAGTCGGGCGACGAGACGTAGGCCAGTGCCTGCCCCTGCGTCACATGATCGCCGGGTTGCACGAGGATGCGTGCGACGGGCCCTGAGATCGGGGCAAGCACCTGCGTGGACTGATTGCCATCGAACGCGACCGTGCCGGTAGTCGTCACCACCGGGTGGAACGACTGGCTGGCCACCGGCTTGGCGTCGATCCGTTCGCGCTGTGCCGGTGGAAGCACCAGCGCCGAGGTGGAATCCGGCGGCGGCGCATCGGCGGCTGCGGCATCGGGCCGCGATCCGCAGCCGGCCACGAACAGGGCGACGACCCCGAGCGACACCAGCGCGAGGGCCGGGTGATTAGTGTTCATGGGGATCTCCGGAAGAAGCGGAATCGAGTGAGGCGCCGACGGCGAGCTCCAGTTGTGCGTGGGCGTCGTTTGCGGCGCCCAGCGCCTCGGCGTACTGGCTTTCGGCGTCGAGCAGCGTGCGTTGCGCATCGAGCACATCCAGGGCGGACGAGCCGCCCAGTCCGTAGCTCGCCGATACGATCTGGTAGGCCCGCCGGGCTTCGGGCAGCAGCTGATCGCGCAGGTACACCACCTGGCGGAGCGCCGTGCTCGCGGCGGCATAGGCATCGCGAACGTCCTGCGCGACCTGCGCAGAGAGGTCCCGGCTGCTGGCGGCGAGCTCGAGCTCGTGGTGGTGCGCTTCGGCCACCTGCCCATGCTGGTGCTGCCAGAAAAAGAGCGGGAGGCTGAAGCCGAGATCGGTCGAGAAGGGGACTGAGGCCTGGCCCGGTGCGAAATCCTTCGTGAAGGTGATGCTGAGATCGGGGAGCCAGTACTGGCCGGCCAGCGATGCGGCCGCATGCGCGCCCTGTTGCTCGGCTTCCATGCTCCGCACTTCGGGGCGCGAGCGCAGGGCGAGCTGCTCGAGCGGCGCCAGGGGAGGCAGGGTGTCGGGCGGTGCGAGCGTGTCGGCCAGTTGGAGCGTGGTGCCCAGCCCGCGACCCATGAGCCGGTTGAGTGCGGCGCGGCCGTTCGCGACGTCGCGCTGGTTCGCGATGAGATCGTTTTCAGCTTGGGCGACGGCCACCTCCGCCTTGATCACGTCGATTCTGGCGGCGGTGCCGCCCTGGAAGCGGGCCTGCGTCTTCTGCAGAAAGTCCTGCGCGAGCTGCTTCCCCTGTGTCAGGTCCGTGCCGTGCTGCAGCGCCACGAGCACCGCGTCGTAGGCCTGCACCGTTTGCGAGGCGATGAACTGGCGCGATTGCGTATAGCCGAACTGCGCTGCCTCCACGTCGCGCCCCGCCGCGCGCCCGGCCAGCATGAGCTTGGTGGGGAAGGGAATCGTGAAACCGAGCGCCAGCTCCTTGGTTTCCGCCGTATGCGGTTGCAGGAAGCCCGTCTCGTTATCGATGTTGGCGCCGAACGCGGGGTCGGGGAGTGCCGTCGCTTCCGCGTGTCGCGCCTGGGCCTGCGCCACCTGCTCGCGCACGGCGGCGAGCTGTGGGTTATGATCGAGCGCCTGCGCGACCGCTTGCTGCCGGGTGAGGCGGAGCGGTGGCGGTGCAGCATGATCTGCCGGTTGCTGTGCCCCAGCCGATGCTCCCCACAGGAGCACGAATGCGCCAATTAGAGCCTGCGTGTGCATGAGTCCCCTTGATCGTGCCATGATGAGCGGGACCCGGCCGCGGCGGTTCCGACACACAATACGTGCGGAGCCCGCTCCCAACATCGGATGCGTGGCCGGCGTCGACGTGTTGTCAATGACTGATGTGCCGCAGCGCGGGCGAACGGCGTACGCATCGCCGTTCCGGTGTGCTTCGGTGATTACCGAGCGCGCGCGAGGAGGGGTGGGGCTCGGGGACTCTTGGGCTCGAACCGGCGCGCGAGGATCAGCGGCGCGGCGGCCGCCGGGCGGGCTGCCACTTGTACCGCGAGCGCGAGGGGCGCCGCAACCGGCCGCTCAGGCAGCGGGG
The DNA here is from genome assembly GCA_036278935.1 of Gemmatimonadaceae bacterium. Classification (GTDB taxonomy): domain Bacteria; phylum Gemmatimonadota; class Gemmatimonadetes; order Gemmatimonadales; family Gemmatimonadaceae; genus DASSNR01. The sequence goes on along the minus strand of DASUKA010000056.1, from coordinate 33,543 downwards.
TGATCTGCAGCGCGATGCACGCCGGACAATCGTTGGGGTTGTGCGAGTGGTGCTTGTGCGTTCCCCCGGCCTCGACGTGCGCCGGCGCGCTCTGTGATGCCCGCGCCTCCGCCGAGGGTGCCACCAACGTCGCGACCCCCTGTGCCACCAGCACAACGATGGCGGCACAGAGCAAGACGCGAGAGCGAGGGCGGCGGAAGGCGCGGAACACGCCGGACATACCGGGAAAGTAGTGCGTGCGACTCACGCTGTCACCTGGCATAGCCGCGCAGCCGCTCGAGCATGCGGCGATCGGTCGCCTCGGGATCGTCGAGCTTGGGTGTCTCGATCACCTTGGCGACGTTCGCCAGCCGTGCATCGGTCATGATCCGGCGGAACGCCTCCTCGCCGATCGCGCCCTCGCCGATCAGCTCGTGGCGGTCCTTGCGCGAACCGAACGGCACCTTGGAATCGTTGAGGTGCATCACGTGCAACCGATCCATCCCGATCGCATCGGCAAAGCGTGCCCACACGCCCTCGTAATCCCCCACGATGTCGTAGCCCGCCGCGAACACATGGGCCGTATCGAGGCACACGCCCACGCGCGTGCGGAGCGGCGCCGGTACCGCTCCGATGAGCGCCGCGAGCTCCTCGAACGAGGAGCCGATGACGGTGCCGCTTCCGGCCGTCGTCTCCATGAGGAGCATCGTGCGCCCGGGCGCGCGCTCCAGCGCCGCCGCGATCGACTCGGCGTTCCGCGCCAGCCCGCTCGCGCGGTCATCCATGAAGTTCCCCGGGTGTGACACCAGATAGTCGATACCCAGCGCGTCGCACCGCTCCAGCTCGTGCACGAATGACTCGAGGGAGCGCGCGCGCAACGTGGGATCCGGAGAGGCGAGGTTGATGAGGTAGCTGTCGTGCGCGCAGGTGACGCGGACCTGTGTGGCGGCGAGCGCCGCGGTGAAGGCCCCGCACTCCGCCGGCTCACAGGAGCGCTCGGCCCAGCGATTGGCCTGCTTGGTGAAGAGCTGCATGGCCGTCGCGCCGATGGCGCCTGCGCGCGGCGGCGCCTGCGCTGTGCCGCCGGCGGAGGAGACGTGCGCCCCGAGCAGGTCCGTCACCGCGCCTCCTTGCGCAGCCACTCGAGCGGATCCACGGCGTGGCCACCCGGACGGATCTCGAAGTGCAGATGCGGGGGGAGCGCGGGATCGGAGACGCCGACGGTTCCCAGCACCTGTCCTTTGCTCACCACATCACCCTTCTTCACCTTCAGCGAACCGAGTGAGCCGTAGACCGAGTAATCGCCGCCGCCATGCTGCAGGATGACCGTGAGCCCGTACGTGCCGAACTGCTCCGCCACCACCACACGCCCGGCCTCCACGGCGTGCACGGCAGCGCCCTCGGGCGCCGCGATGCCGATGCCGTTCCATCGCGTGGTAGTGTTGTTGGGGTTCACGACGCGCCCGAAGCTGTAGATGATGTCGCCCTGCGTCGGCCACGCCAGATTGCCGAAGTCGCTGGTCTTGAGCGTGCTGGTGCCGCTCGCTCCGCCTCGACTCTCCGCGCGGCGGCGTGCCGCTTCGAGCGACGCGATCACGTTGGTGAGCCGATCCTCGTCCTTGGCGATCTGTTTGAGTCGCGCTGCCGTCTCGCGCACCTGCTGCTTGGCCGTCGAGAGACTCCGACCGCGCTCGCGCTGCAGCTCACGCAGGTGCTGCTGCTCGTCAGCCTTCTCGCTCAGGTTGATCTGGACATCGTTCTGGAAGGTCACGAGGTTGTTGCGCTGCAGGCCGATCTGATCGCGCAGCTCCTCAACGCGGCGCACCAGGCTCCGGTCGCGCAGGGTGAGCAGGTGCAGGTACTTGTACCGCGAGACCAGATCGCCGAACGTCGCGGCCGAGAGCAGCACTTCCACGGAATACAGTGGGCCGCGCTTGTAGATCTCGCGCACGCGATGCCGCAGCGTCGCGCGCTTGACGGTCAGCTCATCTTCGGCGCGGACCAGGCTGGTTGTCGTCGAGTCGATCTGATCACCGATCACGCCCAGTTGCGCATCGAGCGACTGCACGACGCGCGCGGTGACATCGGCCTGCCGATCGAGGTTCGCCATCTCCTCGGAGAGGTCATGCACGTCTCCCTGGATCCGGCTCATCCGCTGCTGGAGTGAATCCCGTTGGGCGCGGAGCTGATCCAGATGCGCGCGCTCGGTGCGGAGCTTGGCCTCGGCGCTCTGCTGCGCCGAGGCCGGAGCGCTCGTGAGCGGGAGGACCAGGCACAACGCCATCCCCAGCCCTCCCACCCGCACGGCTAAATGCCGCGTAGGTGCCTCCCCACCGACAGGGCGCTGCCCACCAGCCCGATCAGCCCGCCGCACACAACGCCCAGGATGGCGATGTTGCGATCGAAGAAGGTCGTGGGGATGAGGTAGCGGTCGATGGCCAGATGCGCCAGCCAGGTGAGCAGCAGGGCGAGCCCACCGCCCAACAGTCCCTTGAGCAACCCATCGATCAGAAAGGGGCGTCGAATGAATCCGTTCGTGGCGCCGACCAGCCGCATGATCGAGATCTCCCGCTCGCGGGCCAGCACGGCGAGCCGGATGGTCGAGCCGATGATGATGATGGAAACGGCAGCGAAGGCGACGCCCAACACCAGCCCCGTGGCGCCGGCCACGTTGCGAATGTTGTAGAGCTTCACCACCCATTCCTGCCCGTAGCGGATGTCGTCCACAAAGGGGTAGGTCTGAATGCGGGAGGCGACGGCCTGCACCGTGGCGGGATCGCGATAGCCGGGCCTGAGCCGGACCTCGATCGAGGCCGGAAGCACGCCGGCCTGAAAGACATCCTGGAATTCGGGCATCTCCTTGCGGGCGCGTGCCAGCGCCTCGTCGGACGTCACCTCCACGGCGCTCTGCACCTCGGGGAACGCACCGATATCGCCGAGGGCGGCGGCCACGGCCTCCACCGGCGTTCCATCAGCGATGAAGGCGCGAATCTCCACGCGCTCTTCCACACCGCGCAGCGTGCGACTGACGTTGAGCGCCACGAGGCCGAAGAGCCCGAAGGTGAACAGGCTGAAGGCAATCGTGATGACGCTCAGCGTGCTCAGCAACGGCGCGTGCCGAAGGCCGAGCGCGGTCTCCCGCAGGGTAAGACGCATCAGGCAGGCGAGGAGCGAACGGGAGGCGGCGTGGGGACGCTGGCGAGGGACTCGGCGGAGTCGTAGACGATCTGGCCCCGGTTCATCTCGATGATGCGGTATTCGCTGCGTCGCACGAGGTCGAGATCGTGCGTGGCCATGAAAACGGCCGTGCCCGCGGCATTGATGCCGCGCAGTAACTGGAAGATGCCGCGTGTCGCCCGGTCATCCAGGTTGCCGGTGGGTTCATCGGCAAAGAGCACCACGGGATCGTTGGCGAGCGCGCGCGCGATGGCCACACGCTGCTGCTCACCGCCCGAGAGCTCGCGCGGATAGCTCGTGCCCTTGGAGGCGAGCCCAACCTGCGACAGGAGCCGACTCACGCGCGCGGGGATCGCGCTGCGGGGCGCGCCCGTGACCTCCAGCGCGAACGCGACGTTCTGCTCGGCGGTGCGGTCCTCGAGCAGGCGGAAATCCTGGAACACAATGCCCAGGCGCCGGCGGAGCGTGGGAATGTCGCGCTGGCGGATGGTCGATGTGTGCATCCCCGTCACGCGCACGTCGCCGGAGGTGGGGCGCTCCTCCATGTAGGCGAGCCTGAGCATGGTGGTCTTGCCCGAACCCGACGGCCCCGTGAGAAAGACGAACTCGCCTTTCCCCAACTCGAATGTGACGTTGTTCACCGCGACGCCGGTCCGCGGGTACTCCTTGGAAACATGGGTGAAGCGAATCATCGACTGGGGGAGTGCCGGGGCGCGGGGCGTGGGAGCAAGGGCAGGAACGGGCGGGCTGCCCCGACATGTGGTGCGCGGAACCAGACAGCGGAGGCGCGAGGGGCCGGGGCCTCGAAAGAGTATTACGGTTGGACCCTGAAGATATCAAGAGACCAGCCGATGTACACCGGGATGACGATCCAGGGCGGGGAGAGGATGCAGTGAGGCAAGGGTGTGAGGGAGTCGGGTGTCGGGTGTCGGGGAACAGCACGAACCATCGCTGTCATTCCGAGGGAGCGGAGCGACCGAGGAATCTGCGTCCCCGGGCGAGGAGATTCCTCGCTGCTGCTCGGAGTGACATCCGTCGCCTACCCCACACCCTACTCCCTTACACCCGGCCGTAATGACACTCGACTCCCTCACACCCTAGCTTCCCAACGCCTGCTCCATGTCGGCGATGAGATCGTCGGCGTTCTCGATGCCGACGCTGAGGCGCACGAATCCGTCGGGGATGCCGATGGCGGCGCGCTCCTCGGAGGTCATGGCCGAGTGCGAGGTGAAGCGCGGCTCGCAGACCAGGCTGTCCACCCCGCCCAGACTCGGCGCGTGCGCGATGATGCGCAGGCGCTGGATGAACCGCTCCGCCGCCGCGCCTCCGCCCGAGAGCTCCAGTGCCATCATTCCGCCGTAGCCGCGCATCGTGGCCTTCGCACTCGCGTGGTCGGGATGGCTGGCAAGCCCCGGGTAGTGCACCCGCGCGATGTCCGAGCGGTGCTCCGCCCACTCCGCCAGCCGCATGGCGTTCTCGTTCTGGCGTTGCACGCGCACGTCGAGCGTCTTGAGACCGCGCTCCAGCAGCCAGAGCGCGAAGGGGTCCGGCGCCTGGCCCCACACCATCATCTTCTGCCGGACTTCCTCAATGAACGATGCCGTTCCGAGTACGACGCCGGCCAGCACGTCGTGATGGCCATTGAGGTACTTCGTGGCCGAGTGGATCACGATGTCCGCGCCGTACTCCACCGGCCGGAAATTCACCGGGCTGGCGAACGTCGAGTCCACCACCAGCGCAAGACCGGCCTCGCGCGCCAGATGGCTCAGCGGCTCCAGGTCGAGCACCCGACATGAGGGATTCACCGGTGTCTCGACGAAGATGGCGCGCGTGTTCGGCTGCACGTGCCGCCGCCACATGCGTGTCTGCGTCGGCTCCACGAGCGTCACGTCGATGCCCATGGTCTTCAGCTCGGTCGTGAAGAACCGGTGCGTGCCGCCATAGAGCCAACTGCTCGCAAGCAGATGGTCGCCGGGCCTGAGCAGCGCGAGCATGGCGCCCGTCGTCGCACCCATGCCGCTGGCGAGCACGAGCGCGGCCTCCGTTCCCTCGAGCAGCGCGAGACGGCGGTGCAGCAGCTCCGCGTTGGGATTGTTGCCGTACCGCAGATAGCCAAGCCCTTCCTCGGTGCCGGCCTGCTGTAGAAAGTTCACGCTCTGATAGATCGGACTGACCACGGGGCGCCCGGCGCGCGGCTCCTCGCATCCTCCATGGATGGCGGTCGTGGAGAGGCCCAGCGGTGTCGTGCGTGATGGCATGGGGGAAAGGGCAGGGGGCTATGCGAGAGCGCCGCGGTCCCGCGGTTCGGTGTTGACCTTGGACACACGGACCAGCTCCGATGCGGACGTGCCGGCGATGTCGCGCAGGACCACGCTGCCGCGCGGCAGGGAGTCGTCGACCACGAGCGTCCCCAACTCGTGCCGGCGCGGACCGTACACCCACACGAGCTCGCCATCCTCCATGAGCCGGTAGGCGGCGTCCTCAGGGCGCATGAAGATCGCGGGGCCGCGTACGGGGTCTCCACGGCGGGTGGCAACGAGACCCACCACCTGGAGCGGCGGGTTATGGACTTCAGTCACTGGCCGACCCCCACTGCCACGTATTCCTCCTCGAAGCGCATGGCGAGCCGCCGGCGACAGAGCGTATCCAGCACGACGCGGGTCTCATCGGGTTCCAGGCCCGTCGCGCGAGCCAGCTCGGCGGGGTGGGCACGACCCAGCTGGCACATCGCTTCCCACGCCCGCCGCTCCTGCTCGTCCACCGTACCGATGAGCACCATGTCGCCGCTGGCAATGCGCGCGACCGTGGCAAGGCCGTGCCGCTCGAGCACGGTCTCGATGGCATCGAGGTGCGAGGCGTTCACCCCGCTGAACAGAAAGTAGACGTCGCGCGGCGGCGCGGGCACGGCGCTCGTGCCCGACAGTGCGGTGACGACGTCCATACCCTGTGCTCCGGCACCCTGTGCTCCGGCCAGCACTGGCGGCGCGGCATGCGATCGCGGTGCGCAGTAGCGCAGCAGCAGCTTGGCGACGATCTCATCTGCGCACGAGAAGTCGAGCAGCCCCACCTGGGAAAAATCGATGATCGTGAGTGTGCGCTCCGGCGACTCCGCCAGCTGCTGCTCCAGCGCATCGCGCACCGCCGCCCCGGTGGGCCGCGTCACCAGGTCGGAGAACAGGTCGCACACGGTGCGGCGGAGCACCGTACTGAGATCGATGTGAGTGATCACCGCGTGGGTATCCGCTCCGGAATCGTGATCTGCATCTGCGCCCCGGGGAATCCGGGGAGCTGCTTCTCCAGGGGAACGTCATCGTCCCACGAAGGAACGATGGCGATTCTACTCGTTCCGCTCCGCACCGACAACTTCCCGTCCCATCGGCCAATGTAGCGCCGCACACCAGCCAGCCCCTGCCCACGTCCCGGGTCGCGAAAGCGGCTCACGCCCCGGATAACGGCTTCTTCCAAAGCCATGCCATCGTCCCACCGGTCGCTGAGCTGGCGGCCGGGCGCGTGCTCGAGCGAGGCACGGAAGCCGATGCCGGCGTCGCATACCGCAATCACCACCACGCGCCGCCCCAGCCGCTTCTGCCAACGGTAGGTCTGCACGGCAACCCAGCCGCCACGTCCGGCGTGCTCCACGATGTTCTGGCAGGCTTCCGAGAGCGTCATGGCGAACCCCATGGTCGCCTGCACATCTATGTTGAGCTCATTGACCAGAATCGCTTGTGATTTCTGCTGGATACGGCCCACAACCTCATGTACATCATCAACCTGGGCGATGGGGGTGATCTCGAGCAGCACGCTGGACTCGCCCGTGCCCCGGGTGCGTGGGATATGCCCGTGGAGCTCGAAGACCTCGGCGGCATGGGTGAAGAAGCCCGTCCGGGCCCAGTACGAGCCGGTCTCCTCCGATTCCGGCGCATAGAGCCCGGGGCGCTCCTCCCGCGACTGCGCGAGGGTGAGCATGGCCGTCAGCCCGTAGGGCGATGCCCATCGTGTATGGCGGGCGTCGAGGAGCACGCGGTCGTCCTGCGGTACCTCTGCCAGCCGCTCGAGCACGATCTCGAAGCTCTTGTCGTCCAGCGAGGGGGGGAGCGTGATGACGGTGGTCATTGAGAGAGAAGTTCGCCGCGCAGGTGCCGGGACAGCCCGGTGGCGCCCCGGTGCTCCAGGTTCCGCGCCGCGGCCCGGTGGGCGGCGCTCATTGCGTCGCCTAACGTATCGCCGCGCAGCAGCCGGGAGAAATATGTCGCGCCCCACACGTCGCCGCACCCTGTGGGATCGCCCGCGAGATTCGCCTGCACCGCGGGGATGCGTTCCGTGCGCGCCGGTCCCAGTGGCCGATCGAGCGGGCGCGGCCGCCCGAGATCGGGGAGGGACGCGAAGTCCGGGGCGGCAAAGTAGACGGCCCCCCGGCTGCCCAGTGTCACGACCAGACACCGTACGCCCGCCTCCAGGGCGGTGGCCGCCAGTGCCAGCGGGTCGGGCGCCATCATCGCCATCTCATCCTCGTTCACCTGCAGGAGGTCGACGCACCGGCACCACGCCGCCGCGTTCGGCAGCGGCTGGGGCGTACGCCAGCCGGCGGGCTGCACCGCCATCACCAACATATGCAGGTCGCAGTAGATGGGACCCCGGAAGTGCTGACGCAGGAGCTGCAACGTTTCGAGATCCAGCTCCCACCCGCTCATGAAGTTGATGTACAGCGCATCGAGTCCCGTGAGCAGCGGCTTGAGCCCCAGCCAGCTCCATCCGGGAAGGCCCCCCGTGAGGCGCTCGGAGCGCCGCTCGCTGGTGGTATAGCGCAACTCGACCCGGTTGTTCGGATAGGGCACTTCCACCAGCGCCGCATCAGGCGCCGCATGCGGCAGCTCATGGAGGAACTCACGCGCCCGTGCGGCCAGATCGCTCCCGACCTTCATGATCGGCACGATCTCCCAGTCGTCGGGGAGCGCCGCATCCAGACCGGCCAGCGCGTACGTGATCCCGCCCCACTCTTCCACCGACGCGGAGCCTGGCTCGCGCCCGTAGATGGTGTCCCACACGAAGGTGCTGATCACGCCCAGGCGCCGTTTGCGAACGCCGTCAGAACCCACCGAGCCGCTCGGCCTTGAAGGTTGCCACCGCGCCCACCACCCCCGCGGTACCGGGAAGCGTGCCCGCCACGATGCGGCATGCTTCGACGGCCGGCCGGAATGCCCGCCGCCGCACTTCCGCGCGCAATGGCTCGAACAGGCGCTCGCCAGCTCGCGTCACGCCGCCGGCAAGCACCACGATGTCCGGATTGAGGATGTTGAGCAGATTCGCGATGCCGGTGCCGAGGAAGCGCGCGGTGTCGCGTACGACTTCCAGCGCCACCGCGTCGCCGCGGTGCGCGGCCTCGTACACCGTCGCCGCGGTGAGCAACTCCAGGTCGCCGTTCACCAGCGTCGGGAGGAGCGAGGGCTCGGCCGGCTCGACGTCCATCTCGAGCGCTTCGCGCGCGCGCAGCGCGATGGCCGGCCCGGAGGCGTACGCTTCGAGACAGCCGTAGTTGCCGCAGCGACAATGGCGCCCATTCGCATCGATAGTGGTGTGTCCGATCTCGCCCGCCACATCCGATGCGCCGTGGTAGAGCCTTCCATCCAGCACGACACCGCCGCCGATCCCGGTGCCGATGGTGAGGCCCACCACGTTGCGCGCGCCGCGCGCCGCGCCGCACCACCACTCGCCCATCGTCGCACAGTTGGCATCGTTGTCGAGCGTGACGGGCAGACGGACGCGATCCGCGATCTCTTGCCGCAGCGGAAAGTTGCGCCACCCCAGGTTCGGTGCGACCACCACGACGCCCGCTTCGCGGTCGAGCGGCCCGGGCGCACCCATGCCCACGCCCAACACGTCCTGCGGTTTTGCGCCTCGCCCCGTGACCACCTCGGACATGACCTCCGCGATCATCGCGACAATGCGATCCACCACCGCGTCCGCGCCGCGCTCCGCGTGGGTGGGCTCGGCGCGCATGGCGATCTCCGCGCTGCCGTCAAGCGGCATGGCCCCGGCAACGATGTTCGTCCCGCCGAGGTCAACGCCAATGATGTATTGCTGTCGAGGCCGGGGCATGGCACGGAGGTCCAGGGTGGGCGAAGCGCGGCGCCTAGCGCGGTCCGTCCGCGCGACGTGAATGATGGTGCGAGACTGCCCATGAGGGGAAGTGTGAGTTGTGAGTTATGGGGGCAGCGAGCGCACTGCTCACAACCCACAACTCACTCCTCATAACTCATCACTCACTATTCACGCCTCGTACCATCCCTGCACCACCCTTGCTACCCCCTCGGCGTCGAGCTCGCGCATACACCGCCAGTGGTCCAGCGGACAGCGCGCGGGGCCGTGGTGGTGGCAGGGGCGGCAGGAGAGCGCGGGATGCTCGTGGGTTGCGGAGCCGGGCGCCAGCGGACCGAAGCCGAACGCGGGGACGGTGGGACCGTACAGGGTGAGGGTGCGCGTGTTCATGGCCGACGCGAGATGCTGGGGGGCGGAGTCGTTCGTCACGAGGAACGTCGCGCGGCGGATGAGCTCGGCGGAGCCCAGGAGCGACAACCGCCCGGTCGCATCGAGCACCCGGCCCGCGGGGGTTGCCGCGGCGATCTCGGCGGCGAGCGCGGCATCATCACGGGACCCGATGACGACCATCGGGGCGCGCGGCGCCAGGCGACGCGCCAGCTCCGGATAGTATGGCCACCGCTTCGTGCCCCATACGCTGCCCGGGGCCAACGCGATGAACACTCCCGAGCCGAGCGCCCACCCCGCCAGCAGCGCATCCACCGCCGCGATGTCGGTATCGCCCGGATACAGCCGCGGGCGCAGCGCACCGGGCGGCGGCTCGACATCAGGATCGCCGGGGAACGCCAGGCGCCATAGTCGCTCCACATGGTGCTGATGCGCGCGGCGAACCACGCGCCGCGTGTACATCACCCGTCCGGGCGCGTCGGTGAACCCCACGCGCTGGGAGGCCCCCGCCAGCACGGCAAGCATCGCGCTCCGCGCCGAGCCCTGCGCCAGGTACGCGACTCGCCCCCCGTCTCGTGCGCCGTGCGGTGTAGCGGCATGAGCGCGAATCGCGCGCGTCACCCGCCAGAGTCCACGCGCCCCGGCATCACTCGAGCGCTTGTCATAGACAAAGAGGCGCCGAATGGCGGGATGATTGGCGAGCACCGCGGCCCCCGCCGGCGCAGCCACGACGTCCACCGGGCCGCGACGCGCGAGCTCCGCGATCAACGGCGTGGTGAGCACCGCGTCGCCAATAAAGCTGGTCTGGATAACGAGAGAAGCGGGAGAGGAGGGCAGTGCGTTATGAGTTCTGAGTTGCGAGTCGTGAGTGGTAGGGCAGCCCTCGGGGGGGAGCGCCGTGCTCGCGCGAGCCGTTCCTGACTCGCTGACCGACTGACCCACTGACCCACTGACCCGCCTCCCATCTTTCTCCTTTCTCCTCTCTTCTCCCTCGCCGTCCCCCATCACTCCACCTGCAAGACCGCCAGAAACGCCTCCTGCGGTATCTCGACGGAGCCCACCTGCTTCATGCGCTTCTTTCCTTCCTTCTGCTTCTCCAGCAGCTTGCGCTTGCGGGTGATGTCGCCGCCGTAGCATTTGGCGAGCACGTTCTTGCGAAGCGGCTTGACCGTGGTGCGCGCGATCACCTTCGTGCCGATGGCCGCCTGGATCACCACCTCGAAGAGTTGGCGTGGAATAAGCTCCTTGAGCTTGTCCGCCACCTTGCGTCCCCACTCATACGCCTTCTCGCGGTGGATGATCACCGAGAACGCGTCCACCGGATCGCCGTTGATGAGCATGTCGAGCTTGACGAGATCGCTCGTGCGATATTCGAGCATCTCGTAGTCCAGGCTCGCGTAGCCTCGCGAGATGGTCTTGAGCTTGTCGTAGAAATCCAGAATGATCTCGGCCAGCGGAAACTCGAAGTCGAACTCCACGCGGCTGGCATCCACGTAGCCCATGTTCCGATACACGCCACGGCGCTCGGTCCCCAGCGTCATCACGGGCCCGATGTAGTCGGCGGGCGCGACGATGCGCGCCTTCACATACGGCTCCTCGATCCGCTCCACCACGGAGCCGTGCGGCATGAGCGAGGGATTCTCGAGCAGCATCATCGTCCCGTCGTTCTGGTAGACGCGATACTCCACGCTCGGCACCGTGGTCACCAGGTCGAGATTGAACTCCCGCTCCAGCCGTTCCTGGACAATGTCCATGTGCAGCAATCCCAGGAACCCGCACCGGAAGCCGAAGCCGAGTGCGGTGGAGGACTCCGGCTCGTAATGCAGCGAGGCATCGTTGAGCTGAAGCTTCTCGAGCGCATCGCGCAGATCGGGATAGCGGTTCGGGTCGGTGGGATAGATGCCGGCAAAGACCATCGAGTGGATGTCCTGATAGCCCGGCAGCGGCTCGGTCGCATGTCGATCCGCGTCGAACACCGTGTCGCCCACGCGCGTCTCCTGCACGCGACGCACGTTGGCCACCACGTAGCCGACTTCGCCAGGACCCAGCGCATCCGTCTTCATCTGCCGGAGCTGGTGGAAGCCCACCTCCGCCACCTCGTATATCTCGTTGCCCGCTCCGAAGGTGATCCGCATGCCGGGCGCGAGCACGCCATCCACTACGCGCACCGAGGGGATCGCGCCGCGGTAGCGATCGTAGTACGAGTCGAAGACGAGAGCACGGAGCGGCGCATCACGGTCGCCCGCCGGCGGCCGCACGCGTTGCACGATCGCCTCGAGCACCGCCGGCACACCGGTCCCCTCCTTGGCGCTCACCAGGAGGATCTCCTCGGGTGCGACGCCCAGGAGATCCACCAACTCCTGCCGCCGCCGCTCCGGCTCGGCGCCCGGGAGATCGATCTTGTTGAGCACGGGGATGATATCGAGCCGGGCATCCAGCGCAAGGAACAGATTGGACAACGTCTGCGCCTGCACGCCCTGCGAGGCATCCACGACGAGAATTGCTCCCTCGCACGCGGCGAGCGATCGGGACACCTCGTACGTGAAGTCGACGTGCCCCGGGGTGTCGATCAGGTTGAATTCGTACGTGCGGCCATCACCCGCCTGGTAACCCATGCGCACGGCGTTCAACTTGATGGTGATCCCCCGCTCGCGCTCCAGGTCGAGCGTATCGAGCACCTGCTGCTTCATCGCTCGCTTCTCGATCATCCCGGTCGACTCGATGAGCCGGTCGGCGAGCGTCGACTTGCCGTGGTCGATGTGGGCGACGATGCAGAAGTTGCGGATATGGTCGAGGTTCAACTGATGTCTCGCGCGGTTGGGGGTTCCAGTCCAATCCGGAAATATAGCCGCACCACGATGATGCACTGTCGCCGGTGAGGGGGCGTCGACGCGCCGGAGGCACGGTTGCGCTGCGCTGGCGGCGCAGCACCCTGGCCGCCATCTTGGCCGGGTACCACGTGCCGCGCGAGCGTGCATCGCACCGCGCATCCGCATCACCCGTCTCCGAGGTCGACACACGCGTCATGCCCGGTCGTCCCTACATCCTCGCCGAAAGCTCCTGGACGCTCGTGCGCCAGACCATGTACGACGTTGCCGTGCTTCCGTGGGGCGCTACCGAAGCGCACAATCTGCACCTGCCCTACGCCACCGACACCATTCAGAGCGAGCAGATCGCGGCCGGCGCGGCGCAGTACGCGTGGGGGCAGGGCGCGCGGGTCATCGTCCTGCCGGCCGTCCCTTTCGGCGTGAACACCACGCAGCTCGATATCCGACTCACGATCAACATGATGCCGAGCACGCAGCTGGCGCTGCTGCGGGACGTGGCCAGCTCGCTCGCGGGGCAGGGGATTCAGAAGCTGGTGCTGTTGAACGGGCACGGCGGGAACGATTTCCGTCCGCTGATTCGGGAGCTACACGGCAATGTGGATCTCTTCATCTGCGCGGTCGACTGGTACCGGTGCGCACGCCCGGAGCGCATCTTCGACGAGCCGGGTGACCACGCCGGCGAGCTGGAGACGAGCGTGATGATGCACGTGGCGCCGGAGCTGGTGCTGCCGCTGTCCGATGCGGGCACCGGAGCAGCGCGTGCGTTTCGCATTTCGGCGCTGCGCGAAGGATGGGCGTGGGCACCGCGCGAGTGGACGCGGGTCACGCGCGACACGGGCGTCGGGAATCCGGCACACGCATCGGCCGACAAGGGGCGCCGGTACGCCGAAGCGGTGACACGCCAGATCGGCGACTTTCTGGTAGAGCTGGCGGCCTGCGATGTGGCGGACTTGTACGAGCCGGCGCCGGGCCCGCAAGCGGGCTGAGGCGCGGGGTGGCTGCCGCGCGACGGGGCGGCCGGAACTCCGGGCATCCATTTCCGTAGTGTCTTGGGCGCGGTTGCTTCACCCTGTCAGCCAACCTTTCAGCTTGCGGAGGGGTTCCATGCGCATGCATGCGCGATACATGTCGGTCGCCGTCCTGTCGGTGCTGCTCATCGGCGGTTGTGAAGAATCGGGTTCCGGCGCCTCGATCTCGTCCGGCGACTCCGCGGCGCCCGCGTCGCGCCCGCTCGGCCCGGGCGATCTGGCGATTACCACCACGGATGGCGCCGTCCAGCTGGTGCTCCAGAGCGATACGATCTGGATGGGGCTGGCCGACAGCATCGTGCGGAAGGTGCGCCATGACCTCGCCACCAGCACGGCCGGCGACAGGGACACCGGCGGCTTGGGCGGGACGATCGCCAGCTTCGTCAAGTCCACGGTCGGGCGGGAGATCAACGACCGCATCCAGATTCCCCTCGCCGATGTGGAGCATGTGAGCTACGAGGATGGCGCCATCAAGTTCCGCTTCCGCGAGGGCGCGCAGCCGACCATCTCGGTGCTCGGCAAGCGGCGGACGGTGGATTTCGACAAGCCGGGCTTTCACTATGGCAAGGACGACTCGGACCACAAGCCGGTGCTCGAGTCCTTCAGTCCTGCGGATGCCGATGCCTTCGTGAAGGCGGTACGCGCGGCCAAGGCGCAGTCTTCGTAAGCGGGTGGGCACGGGGCATCTGACGCTCCCGTGCCCACCGGCCCGCAAATTGACCCGCCGCGCGTCCCCGCCTAGCTTCCAACGGTCCAATGAGCACCGCCGCACCAGGGCAACGCGCCGATCTTCTCGATCCCGCCACCATCGCCTCGCTTGGCCGGATCGAGGTGATCGCACGGTGGGTGGTGGATGGCTTTCTCACCGGCCTCCACCGGTCGCGGCGCAAGGGATTCTCGGTCGAGTTCGCGGAGCATCGCCCCTACCAGCCGGGCGACGAGCTGCGCTATCTCGACTGGAAGATTGCCGCCCGCGCGGATCGGTGGGTGGTCAAGCAGTACGAGGAAGAGACCAACCTTCGCGCGGCGCTCGTGCTCGATGTCAGCCGGTCCATGGCGTGGACCGGCGCGCCGGAGCGCCTCACCAAGCTCGCCTACGCCGAGCGGCTGACGGCGGCGCTCGCCCTGCTCTTTCTCCGCCAGCGTGATGCGGTTGGTCTCGTGCGCTTTGACGACGAGATCCGAACCGCGCTGGCCCCCCGCGTGCGCACGGGCCACTGGCGCCACATCGTCGCGGCCCTCGATGAGCCCGGAAGCGGCCACGCGTCGCGCGCCGCCGACGCACTGGAGCAGGCCGGCCGCCTGATCTCCCGGCGCGGGATCGTGGTGCTCATCTCCGATCTGCTCATGGATCCCCCAGCGGTCGTGCAGCACGTGCGCGCGCTGCGTCACGCCGGCCATCAAGTGGTGGTGCTGCACCTGTTCGATCCCGCCGAGCGGGAGCTGCCCATCACCGCGGACACGGTGTTCGTGGACCCGGAGAGCAATATCGAGGTCCCTGCTACGGTGCAGGAGGTGCGCAGCGCGTACCGGGCGACGGTGAATGCGGCGATTGCCGAATGGCGGCAGAGCTTTGCGGCCATCGGCGCCTCGTATGAGACCATCTCCACGGACGCGCCCTTCGGCGTGCCGTTGCGGCGGGCGTTCGCCAGCAGACAGCGCGTGCCGTGATCGACTTTCTCGCCCCGCTGTACCTGGCGGCTGCGGCGGTGGCCGCCATCCCGCTCTTCCTGCATCTGATCCGTCGGCGCATCGGCACGCGGCGGGAGTTCCCGGCCGTGCGCTACCTGGCGCGCGCAGAGCGCGAGCACAGCCGCAAGCTTCGGCTTCGCAACCTGCTGCTCATGCTCCTGCGCGTGCTGGCCGTGCTGCTGGTGGCACTGGCGGCGGCGCGCCCCGTGGCACGGGTCATAGGGAGCGGGCACGCCCCCACCGCGTTGGCGGTGGTGCTCGACAATTCGCTCAGCACCTCGGCCGTGGTCAACGGACAGACGGTGCTGGAGGGGCTGGAGGCGCGTGCGCGGTTGCTCGTGGAGCGCGCCTCGCCGGGCGATCAGATCTGGCTGGTGACGGCGGATGGCGTAGTGCGCGGTGGCTCCAGGGGGACGGTGCTCACGGCCATCCGCCGCACGGAGTCCCTTGCCGGCGCGGGTGATCCGGAGCATGCCGTGACCGTGGCGGCCTCGCTCGTGAGGGCCGCCTCCACCGTTGCGCACGAGGTGGCCATCTTCACCGATGCGCAGGCGACGAGTTGGACCGATCCCCTCTCGCTTGGCAGAGTGCACGTGGTGGCCTATCGCCCGCGCACGGACCCGCCGGTGAACCATGCGGTCACCGAATCGGCCGCCTCGCCGGGGCGATGGACGCCGGATGGCGCCGTGCGGGCGCGCATTCTCACGCCGGATTCCGCCGTCTACCGGATCGCTCTGGAAGGGCGCACCGTCGCGCGCGGAACGGCCGCGAGGAACGAGGAGGTGGTGGTCCATGCGACCCCGGCGGCGCGCGGCTGGATGGATGGGTCGGTGGAGCTGGAGCCAGACGAACTGCGCGGCGACGATGTGCGGCGCTTCGCGGTGTGGGTCGGCGCCGCGCCGGCGGTCGCGGCGAGTCCCGCGCTTGGCATCTTCGCCCGCAGCGCACTCGATGCGCTGGTGAGCGCGGGGCGTGCGGCTGTGGGCAACGACATTGCCATGGTGCCGGCCAATGACGTCACCACGCTGCCCGCGCTCATCGTGGCTCCTGCCGATCCGCTGCGCGTGGGAGCGGCCAATCGCGCGCTCGAACGGCTTGGCATCCCATGGCGCTTCGGTGAAGTGCAGAACGTCGCCAGCACCGTGAACGGCGTACCAGGCGACAGCTCGAGGCTCGCCGGGGTGACCGTCATGCGTCGCTACGCGCTGGAGCGCCGCGCCGGTACCGATGCGCCGTCCGACACCCTGGCCATGGCCGGTGCGGATCCGTGGATTGTCGCGGGGCCGACCTATGTGATCGTCGCCTCGCCCCTCATTCCCCAGGCGACAAACTTCCCCGTGCGGGCCGCGTTCGTACCCTGGTTGGGCGACGTGTTCTCGCAGCGGCTGGAGCAGGAGGTGGGGTCCGTCATCAACGCCGCACCGGGTGTGCAGGTGGGCCGGCCCGCCAACGCTGACGGACTGGAGCTCGCCGGCGGCGAGCGGCTCTCACTCTCCGGCGACAGTCTGACCGCGCCCGACCAGCCCGGCGTATACTTTTTCATGCATGGAACGCGACGCCTGGGTGCCCTGGTCGTGAACCCCGAAGCGAGAGAGTCCGCGCTCGCGCGCCTGAACAACGACGCGCTCGCGGCGCGGCTGCGGGGGAGCGATGTGCGCGTGGTGGATGACGCCGCCACGCTTCACACGCATACCCTGTCGTCGGCGCCGCGCCGACCGATCGTGGCGCCGTTGCTCATGCTGGCGCTCCTGGTGCTGGTGGTGGAGTCCGCCGTGGTGGGGACGGGACGCCGGAGGGCCGCGTAGCGGTGGCACTTCCGTTATTGCTCGACACGCTGGAAGCGCTGCCGGCCTTCACCAGAACCTTCACGACTCTTCCATCCCTCGGCGCGCGGCTCGCCATCGGCGGGCTCGCGGGGTCGAGCGATGCCGTGCTGTGCGCCGCACTGGCCAGGCGGTTGGGTGGGCGGCGCTTCCTGGTCATCGTGGCGGAGTCGCTTCCCGACGCCGAGCGCTGGCTGGCCGATCTCACCGCCATCGCCGGTGAGGACGAGGTGGCGCTCTACCCGCCGCGCGAAGGGTTCGGCGAGATCGAGCCGCATCTGGAAGTCGCCGGCGAGCGCGTGGAAACACTGGAGCGCGTGGGACGGGGCGAGGTGCGGCTGCTGATCACCACGTCCCGGGCGGTGATGGAGCGGACCCGCCTGCCGGCCGCCATGCGCACGGCGCGCGTGGAGCTCCGGCGGGGCGACGTGCGGCGACCGGAGGAGCTCGCCTTGCACCTGGACGCCGCGGGATTCGAGCGGGTGCCGTTGGTCGAAGATGTGGGCCAGTTCAGCGTGCGGGGCGGGATCTTCGACATCTACAGCTTCGGGATGGCCAATCCGGTGCGGCTGGAGTTCTGGGGCGATGAGATCACCTCCCTGCGCCACTTCGACATCGTCACGCAGCGCTCGACCCGCGACGCGGACTACGCGCTCGTGCTGCCGGTCGATGCGCGCGCTCGCGACGGCGCCGAAGAGGGTGTGCGCGGGAGCATCATCGATCTCCTGCCGCCGGACAGCCTGGTGGTGCTGCCGGCGGACGCGAACGTCCCGGCGGAGATGCAGCGCACATGGGAGGAAGCGCAGCATCACATCGATCTCGCCAGGCGGCGCGGCGAGGATGCGCCGGCGCGCTCGGAGCTGTTCGTCCAGCCGCCCGATGCGCTTCAGCGGCTTGGCGGCTTCGCGACGCTGGAGCTGCGACGCGCGGCCGATCCCTCCCGCGCACCGGCCGACGTCGTCTTTCCGGTGCGCATGCCGGAAGCGGTGGATCGGGACATTGCGCGGTTGCGCCGGCTCGTCGACGACGGCGTGCCCACCGTCATCCTGTGCGACAACATCGGGCAGTGCGAGCGCCTGGAGGAATTGCTGAATGAAGGGCGGGCCGCGCCGTCGCCGGCCTCGCTGACGGTGGGGGTGATCGCGGGCGGATTCCTGATTCTGCCGAGCGCCGCCCCGCGCGGGCCGAGCGCGCTGAGGGGGATCGAGCGCGGGCTCCGGGTGCTCACCGATCACGAGATCTTTCGTCGCGAGCGCCGCATCCGGCGCGAGCGGCGGTATGGCACTGGCGCGCCGCTCGAGACGCTCACGGCGCTCAAGCCGGGCGACTACGTGGTGCACCTGGAGCACGGCGTCGGCATCTACCGCGGCATCGAGCAGATGTTCGTCAAGGAGAGCACGATCGAGGTGGCGGTGATCGAGTACGAGGGCGGGGACCGGCTGAACGTCCCCCTCTACCGCATCGATCAGATCGAGCGCTACCGCGCCTCGGACGAGACGGCCGACGATGCGGCGCCGCCCCGGCTGCACAAGCTGGGCGGGCGCCGGTGGGCGCAGCAGCGAGAGCGCACCAGCGCGGCGCTCCGGGAGATGACCGTCGAGCTGCTGGACCTGTACGCGCGCCGGCGCATGGCCAGTAAGCAGCCGGCGCTCCCCGACACGAGCTGGCAGCGCCAACTCGAGTCGTCGTTCCTCTTCGAGGACACGCCCGACCAGCGCCACGCCACGGAGGAGCTCAAGCATGACATGGAGAGCTCGCGTCCCATGGACCGGCTGCTCGTGGGCGACGTGGGGTACGGCAAGACCGAGATCGCGGTGCGTGCGGCGTTCAAGGCCGTCCAGTCCGGCCGACAGGTGGCCGTGCTGGTGCCGACGACGATTCTCGCGGAGCAGCATGGGCGCACCTTCGGCGAGCGGCTGGCGGACTTCCCCGTGCGGGTGGAGACGCTCTCACGTTTCCAGTCGGCGCGGGAGCAGGCGGTGATCCTCCGCGACATCGCGGAGAAAAAGGTGGACATCATTATCGGCACACACCGCGTGCTGAGTCCGGATGTGCGCTTTGCCGACCTCGGCCTGATCGTGGTGGATGAGGAGCACCGCTTTGGTGTGAAGCACAAGGAGCGACTCAAGCAGCTCAAGCTCGAGACGGATGTGCTCACCCTTACCGCGACGCCGATTCCGCGCACGCTGCACCAGTCGCTCGCCGGCCTTCGCGACATGACGCTCATCCAGACGCCTCCGCGCGACCGCTCTCCCGTGCTCACCTTCGTGGAGCCGTGGGACGATGGGCTGATCGAGGAAGGGATCGCGCGCGAGCTCGACCGTGGCGGGCAGGTGTTCTTCGTCCATAACCGGATCGAGACCATCGAGGCCATCGCGGACCACGTACGCCGACTCGCGCCGCGCGCCACGATCGCGGTCGCGCACGGGCAGATGCGCGAGCGCGCCCTCGAGCAGGTCATGCATCGCTTCGTGAGCGGCGAGGTGAACATTCTCGTCTCGACGATGATCGTGGAGTCCGGGCTCGACGTCCCCAACGCCAACACGATGTTCGTGAACCGGGCGGACCGCTTCGGCCTGGCGCAACTCTATCAGTTGCGCGGGCGCGTGGGGCGCTCATACCGGCGCGCCTACTGTTATCTCCTCGTGCCCGATAATGTGGATCCCGACGCGGAGCGGCGGCTGCAGGTGCTCGAGCATCATACCGAGCTCGGTTCTGGATATCGCGTGGCGCTGAAGGATCTGGAGATGCGGGGCGCCGGCAACCTGCTGGGGCCGGAACAATCGGGCTTCGTGCACACCGTGGGGTTCGCGCTCTATCTGCGCATGCTGGACGAGACCGTGCACCGGCTCACGAGCGCCAATGGCGCGCCGGCGTTCGTGCCCGCGGACGTCTCGATGGATCAGCCCGCGTACCTTCCCGACGAGTACGTGCCGATCCAGGAGGTCAAGCTGGATCTGTACCGGCGACTGGGACAGCTCACGGATCCGCAGGCCATCGAGTCGGTGCGTGAGGAGTTGCGGGACCGGTTCGGTCCGCTGCCGCCGCCCGCGCACGCATTCCTGGCCACGGCGCTGCTGCGCAGCATCGGCGGACGGATGGGCATCGAGGGGATCCTGGTGCGTGGCGATGAGGCCCGCATTAGCTTTCGGGCCGATGCCACTCCCCGCCTCAAAGGGTTGACCGCCGCGTTTCACGATGTCCAATTCCAGGCCGAGGTGCGCCGGACGCATCCGTTGGCGCTCAAGCTGACGCGGCTCGGCGGCGCTGCCCTGCTCGATGGGCTGGTGCGGGCGCTCGCCACCACATCCACTCCGGGAATCTGATGAAACGTCCCATTCTTGCCTGTGCATCCGTTCTGTGTGTCCTGACTGCGTGCCAGGGCTTCAAGGACGCGATGACGTCACACACGAACGTCGTCGCGCGTGCCGGCGCACGGGAGCTGACCGCGGACCATCTGGCAAACCTGATGTCGCAGGCGAAGATGCCCACCGATCCGTCCATCGCCAAGCGCGTGGCCGGATTGTGGGTGGATTACCAGCTCGCTGGGCAGGCGGCCGCGCGCGGCGACTCGTTGAGTGATCCTCAGCTCGTGGACCGGGCGCTCTGGCCGGCCATCACGCAGCAACGGCTCCTGCAATTTCACGATACGATCATGCAGCGGCATGGGGTGGGCGACAGCGCGAACTACGCGGCCAGATATGCGGCGGGCGACGTGCTGGCGGCGAGTCACATTCTCTTCGCCGTGCCCTCGGACGCCACGACGGCGGTGCGCGATTCCATTCGTCGCGTGGCCGAGAGCGTGCGCAAGCGGACCACGCCGGCCAACTTCGGGGCGATGGCGCGCAAGTACAGCAAGGATCCGGGCTCCGCGGCGCGAGGCGGCTCGCTGGGCGTTTTCCGGCGTGGCGCCATGGTGCCGGAGTTCGAGAAGGCGGTCCTGGCGCTGAAGCCTGGCGAGATCTCGCCGCTCGTGCAGACGAAGTACGGCTATCACATCATCGAGCGACTGCCCTACGATTCCGTCAAGGTCCAGGTGAGCGCGGCGCTCAAAGGCGAGCAGGGGCAGGCCATCGATAGCAGCTACTTTGCCCAGCTGGATAGTGCGGGGCACATCACGCTCGCTGACGGCGCTGCCGCCACGCTCAAGAGCGACGCGTCGGATCTGGACTCGCACCGCGACGACAAGACCGTCCTGGCCACCTCCACGGCGGGCGATTTCACCGTGGGCCGCTTCGTGCAATGGCTCGACTTGTATCCGCAGCAGCAGATGATCGAGCAGCAGCTCGGGCACGTGCCGGACAATGTGGTGAACAACTTCATCCGTGGCGTGGTGCGGAACGATCTCTTCCTGCACCAGGCCGACAGCGCCAAGGTGAAGCTGGATTCGAGTCAGCTGGCAACGCTGCACGCAGGCTTCGCGCATCAGGTGGCCTCCACCTGGGCGGCGCTCGATGTCGCGCCGTCGTCGCTGGCGGACAGCGCCTCGACCACCGGTGGGCGCGAGCAGCTGGCGGCCGCGCGCGTGGATGACTACTTCGACAAGCTGGTCACGAATAAGACGCGGTTCGTCCCGGTACAGGGATCGCTGGAGTCCGTGCTACGCGCCAAGTACGACTGGGAGGTGAACGAGGCCGGCGTGAACAAGGCCATCGCACGGGCCAAGGCGATCACGGCGACAGCGGACTCGGCACGCAAATCCACCGAGCCGCCCACGACCGTACCCCTCACACCGGGGAGCACGGCCCCATCCGACACGTCGGCCACCACCAAGCCGGCTTCGGCCAGCTCCTGAGCGGACCTCTCGATGTCTCGCAGGGTACGACCCAGCATGCGCGCATTTCCGATGGCGCTCGTCATGACCGCCGCGGTCGTGACGAGCGCGAGCGCCCAGTCGTTCGGTCCGTCCAGCAGCGGTGTGGCCGATACGATCGGCATCAACCGCATCGTGGCCGTCGTCGGTGATTCGGTCATCCTGCAGACGGACCTTGCCGCGCAGTTAGCGGCCATCCGCGAGTCCGGGCGGCCCGTGCCCAAGGATTCCGCCGGCCAGGCGCAGCTCGCGCACGATGTCCTGGACCAGCTGGTGAACGAGAAGCTGCTGCTCCAGGAGGCGCAGCGCGAGAAGCTCGACGTGACCGACGACGAGGTGTCTGACCAGGTGGCGCAGTCGGTGCAGCAGGTGCGCTCGCGCTTCTCGTCGGATTCGGAATACCGCGCGGAGCTGCAGAAGGCCGGCTTCGGTTCGCCCACGGAATTCAAGCGATACCAGACCGAGCTGGCCAAGAGCCAGCTGCTGCAGCAGAAGCTGATCCAGAAGCTTCGCACTGACGGGAAGCTCACCGCCGCGGCGGTGTCGCAGGCGGAAATCGACTCCGCCTTCAAGCAGCTCAAGGCCACTGGGCAGCTCAAGCCGCTGCCGGCCACGGTGACCTTCCGCCAGATCATTGTGACGCCGGAGCCCAGCCGGCGGGAGGACTCCGTGGCTCGCGCCAAGGCGGATTCCCTGCTGGCCGAACTCAATCATGGCGGCGATTTCGCCGAGATCGCCAAGCACGAATCGATGGATGAGGCGAGCAAGGCGCTGGGCGGTGAGCTTGGTTGGCAGCGGCGCAGCAGCAAGCTGCTCCCATTGTTCGAGCGCGTCATCTTCTCGCTCCCGCCAGGCAAGGTGAGCCCCGTCTTCCGCACCACCCTCGGCTATCACATTGTCGAGGTAGAACGGGCACAGCCGTCGGAGGTGAAGGTACGCCAGATCCTCATCCGGCCGCAGATCGATTCCGCCGACATTGCCGCCGCACAGCGACGCGCGGACAGCGTGGCCGCCCTCTGGCGCGGCGGTGCCGATTTCGATTCACTCGTCGCCAAGTACCACGATCCATCGGAGTACAAGCTGATCGCCGATCCCTTCCCGCGCTCGCAGCTCCCCAAGACGTATCAGGCCGCGTTCGCGGGCAAGAAGGCCAACGACATCACCAACCCATTCCGCATCGAGGACAAGGCGCGCCACGCCGTCAAGTTCGTGGTGGCGCAGCTCACCTCGGTCGAAGATGGCCATGATCCGACGCTGGCGGATTATCAGTCCACCATCCGTGAGCAGCTCGGGCAGGAACGGGCGTACGAGCACTACATGGACGAGCTGCGACAGAAGACTTTCGTCTCCATTCGCTACTGATTGCGCGCGGTGCGCGTCGACCTGGCGCTCAAACGGCTACTACTCGTCCGCAGCCGAGCCGAAGGCAAGGAAGCGTGTGATGTGGGTGCCGTTCGCATCAATGGCGTGCGCGTGAAGGCGTCGGCCGCAATGCACGTGGGCGACCGCGTTGAGATCGACTACGCGCACCGGACGCTGGAGATCGAGCTCGTGCACGAGATCGGCCCCAACGTGAGTCGCGCACAGGCGAAGACGATGTACCGCGTCGTGCGCGACGAGCCGGTGGCATGATGCGCCCGCGTCTAGCCGTCACGCTCGGAGACCCGCGCGGTATCGGTCCGGAGATCGTGGCGTTGGCGCTGGCCGATGCTCATGTGCGCGAGCACTGCGACCTGGTTCTCGTGGGCCCCGCCGGTACACCGCTCGTGGTGGACGAGCCTGTGGGCGAGTGGACCTCCCGCATGGGCGAGGCCGAGGCGGGGTGCATGAGCGGACTGGCGATCGAGCGCGCGGTGACGCTGGCGCTGAGTGGGGCGGTGCAGGGGATCGTCACAGCGCCCATCGACAAGCACGCACTGCTCGAGGGCGGGTACGCGTATCCCGGTCACACGGAGATGCTCGGCGCGCTCACCGGCTCCGATGTGGCCATGATGCTTGCCTCTACCGCGCCCGAGGGCCCGCAGCTGCGCGTGATCCTTGCCACCACGCACATCCCGCTGCGCGAGGTGCCTGCGCGTCTCACGCATGGCGTGATTGTCGACACCGCGCGCATCACGCGCACGGGGCTGCAACAGTGGTACGGCATCGCCGAGCCGCGTATCGCGCTCTGCGCGCTCAACCCCCATGCGGGCGACGGCGGGCGATTCGGGCGCGAGGATGACGATCTCCTCGCGCCCGCCGCGCGAGCGGCGGGCCTGGCCGGTCCCTTTCCCGCGGATACGGTCTTCGTGCGGGCGATGCGGGGCGCGTTCGACGCGGTGATCGCCCCCTATCACGACGTCGGGATGACCGCCATCAAGGTCGCCGCCTTCGGCAGCGCGGTGAACGTCACGCTCGGCCTGCCCTTTCCGCGTACCTCGCCCGACCACGGCACCGCGCGCGACATCGCGGGGCAGGGAATGGCCAACCCGGCGAGCATGATCGCCGCGGTGCTGGAGTGCGCGAGGATCGCAAGGGTGCACGAGAGGAGAGAGGAGAAAGGAGAAAGGCGGGTATGAGTCACGGACTATGGGTTATGGGTGGACGACCCACAACTCACAATCCATAACTCACAACTCCTTCCCGTTTTTCTCCTCTCGCGCGGTTCCCATTGGCATGAGCACCATCGCGAGCTCGTCGATCCGTCGGCCCGCCATGCGGTGGACCGTGAAGCTCGCGCCGCCAGCGGATACGGAGTCGCCGGGACGGGGGAGCCGCCCCAGTGTGCCGAAGACGAAGCCGCCAATGGTCGTGTAGTCGTGTTCCGGGACGCTCAGGCCGTGCTCCTCGTTCATCTCGCCAATGTTGGTGTCGCCCGGAATGATGATCGCGCCTGAGCGCGAGCGCTCGGGGGGTTGCTCGGCCTCATCGTATTCGTCGAGAATCTCGCCCACGATCTCCTCGAGGAGATCCTCCATCGTTACGACGCCCGCGGTGCCGCCGTATTCATCCAGCACCACCGCCATGTGCTCCTTGAGTCGCTTGAAGTCGGCCAGCACTTCCTCCACTTCACGAGTGCCGGGAATCACGTGGGCCGGCCGCATCACGGCGCGGAGTGTGAAGGAGGCGGGAGGGTGCGTGAGCAGCGGAAGCAGATCTTTCGCGAGCAGGATTCCGACGATATTGTCAATGGATCCGGCGTAGACGGGAAAGCGCGAGAGTTTGCTCTCTTCGACAATCGCCAGCGTCTCGTCCAGGGTGGCGTCCAGCGGCAGCGCCACGATCTCCGTGCGCGGGGTCATCACCTCCCGCGCATTCTTTTCCGAAAACTCGAATACGCCCTCCAGCAGATCGGCATCCTGCGGCTCCAAGGCTCCCACCTCCTCGCTGCGCTCCACGAGGATGCGCAACTCGTCGGGGGAATGCGCGCTACTGGCGCGCGCGGGCCCGTTCTCGCGCAGCCGGCGGGTGGCGAGATGGGAGGAGCGCGCGATGATGGCCGTGATGGGCCAGGTGAGCCAGGCGAAGACGAGCAGGGGCGGTGTGAGGAGTCGGGCCAGGCGCTCCGGCTCGGTGATGGCGGCGGTGCGCGGCGCCAACTCTCCGAAGACGATGTGGAGATACGCAACGATGATGATCGCGATTACCAGCCCGACCACCGTACCCCACGTAGCGGTGTGCGGCAGGAACCACCCGGCGAGCAGCCAGCCGAGGGCGAGGCTGGCGAGTGTGATGCCGAGCTCGGCGGCCGCCAGCAGGCGCGCGATTCTCGGCAACGCCCGCAGCACACGTGCGGCCGGCCGGTCGCCCTCTCGCGCCAGCGCTTCGAGGCGCGGGCGTCGTGATCGCACCAGCGCGAACTCCGCGCCCACGAAGAAGGCGTTGAGCAGCACGAGTGCCACGATGGCGACGAGCCGGATGATCACGATCTCAACCTACCGCGCGCGCGCCGTCTGCCGCCACTCTGCACCCCCGGTCGCCGGCCTGCGCTGATGCACGCGCACGCGCATCACCATCATGGCCAGGAGCATGCGGAGGCGCCCTGGCCGGCGTCGGGCGATCAGGCGCGCCGGCTGCGCATCGCACTGGGCATCACCGCCGTGGTGTTGCTGGCCGAGCTGGCGGGCGGGATCGCCGCCAACTCGCTCGCGCTGCTGGCCGATGCTGGGCACATGCTCACGGACGCGGCGGCATTGGCGCTCACGCTCTTCGTGGCATGGTTCAGCCACCGGCCGGAAACGCCACGCCGCACCTATGGCTACCTGCGGTGGGAGATTCTGGCGGCGTTGCTCAATGGCGCCACGCTGCTCCTCATCTCCATCTGGATCGTGTGGGAGGCGATCCAGCGGCTGCGCCAGCCGCCGCAGGTGCACGGCGCGCTCATGCTTGCGGTCGCGCTGCTTGGACTCGTGGCGAACCTCGTTTCGGCGCGCACCCTGCACCCCGCCAGCGCATCGAGCCTCAACCTGCGCGGCGCCTATCTCCATATCCTCGGCGACCTGCTCGGCTTTGTGGGCACCGTGGTTGCGGCGCTCATCATCTGGCTCACGGGTTGGCTGCCGGCCGATCCCATCGCCTCCCTCATCGTGACCGTGCTGATTGCCGTCAGCGCATGGCGGCTGGTGCGGGAGAGCGTGGATGTGCTGCTCGAGTCCACGCCCGCCCACCTGGCGCTCGGCGCCATTCGCGCGCAGCTCGAGGTCATCCCGGGCGTCGAATCGGTGCACGACCTGCACGTGTGGACGGTGACCTCGGGGGTGATCGCGATGAGCGTGCACGCCATCGTGCGCGAGCCCGAGCAGCACCAGCACGTGCTGGAACACGTGCACGACGCCATGCGGCTGTTCGGCATCCAGCACGTGACCGTGCAACTCGAGCGCCGCGAGATGTACGAGCGCGAGCTGCACCTGCATCCGTAGCGGGAGCGCCAAAGGGCCGCTTGCGCCGCTCCGCCGCGCCAAGAGCGCGGCGGAGCGGCCAAAACGTGACGGATGGCCCGCTGGGGCGTCTCTTCGGCGACTGGACCCGGGACGGTGAGAGGCGGTATGCATCCCAGTGACGAGACGCTCCACGACTACCGCATCGAAAAGCGGCGGGTCGCGATCACGTTGACAATGGTGGGGGGCGAAGAGCTGCACGGACACATCTTCGTGCAGCCATCGACCTACGGCCTCGGGGGGCCCGAGCACCCCACTCAGCTGTTCAACAGCGCGGAACCGTTCGTGCCGCTCGTGCAATACGATGGCGAGGTATTGCTGGTGGCGAAGGACCGCGTCATCGAGGTCACCGGCCTCCCGCCCGGCGAGGACGATCCGCTGCAGCGGGACTGCGCGCGTCCTTCGCCGGCGGAGATCACGCTGGCCGGCGGGATCGTGCTCACCGGCGCGATCCGGCTGGAGACGCCGTCCAGGCATCCTCGATTGCAGGACTTCCTCAATCAGCATACGGAGCGATTCATCACGTTAGACACCACCGAGGGCATGCACCTGATCAACCTCCGGCTGATCGATCGCATTCGTCCGCTGGATTGATATGGCGCATCTGGATCGTTTTCTCTCGGTGATGGTCAGCAACCGGGCGAGCGCGCTGCTGCTCGCGGCTGGCCAGGTGGCGCGGTTGGATACCAGCAGCGGCCCACGCCCGGTGACCAAGCAGGCGCTCTCGCCGGAACAGCTCATGACGCTGCTGCGCGAGATCGCCCCGCCGGCGGCCACCCCGCAGCTCGACGCCGGCACGGAAGCGCGCTTCGGCTACACGTCGGCCGATGGGCGATTCGACGTGCAGGTCAGCGGCGTGCGCGACACGCTGGCGGCGGACATCCGCCCGGCCGTGGCCGGCGCCACTACGGCCGCGCCGGTACGCGCCACGCCCACGACGTCCCCGAGTGCCGACGACGGCGCCGCGCTCGCGGAGATCGAGGGGCTGCTGCGTACGCTGGTACAGCGGGGGGCGTCGGACCTGCACCTGCGTGTGGGCGAGCCGCCCGTCCTTCGCGTGCACGGGGAGATGGCGCGACTCGAGGGGGCCGGACCGCTCAGCAATGCCCAGGTGCTCGCCATGCTGCATGCCGTTATGCCGGAACGCAACCAGCACGAATTCGAGAAGGAGAACGACACGGACTTCGCCTACGAGATCGCCGGCGTGGCACGCTTCCGCGGCAACGCGCTGCGGGAGCGCAAGGGGGCGGCCGCCGTCTTCCGCGCCATCCCCGCGGAGGTGGTGACCGTCGAGCAGCTCGGTATCGCGGACGAGGTGCAGCGGCTGTGCGCACTCACGAAAGGGCTCGTGCTCGTGACCGGCCCCACCGGTTCCGGAAAGTCGACCACGCTGTGCGCGCTGATCGATCTGGTGAACCGGACGCGCTCCGATCACGTGATCACGATCGAGGATCCGATCGAATTCGTGCACGAGAACAAGCAGTGCGTCATCACGCAACGGCACGTGGGCGTGCACACCGCCTCCTTCAAGCATGCGCTGCGTGCGGCGCTGCGCGAGGATCCCGACATCGTTCTCGTAGGTGAGCTGCGCGATCTGGAGACGGTGTCGATCGCCATCGAGACGGCGGAAACGGGTCACCTCGTGTTCGGCACGCTGCACACCACCAGCGCGGTGAGCACGGTGGACCGGCTCATCGATCAGTTTCCCGCGGACCGGCAGGAGCAGATCCGCGCGATGCTCTCCGAGTCGCTCAAGGGCGTCATCTCACAGGTGCTGTGCAAGAAGATCGGCGGCGGGCGCGTGGCGGCGCGCGAAGTCCTGCTGTCGCTGCCGGCGGTCTCCAACCTCATCCGTGAGGGCAAGACGTTCCAGATTCCCTCCATCATGCAGACATCACGGCGCTACGGCATGGTGCTGCTCAATGATGCGCTGATGGAGCTGGTGGACTCCGAACAGATCGAGCCTCAGGAAGCCTACTTCAAGGCGACGGACAAGCTCAGTCTGGTGAACCAGTTCAAGCAGCACGGTCACGACGTCCGCTTTCTGGAGGCGCCCGACGCCGGCGGCAAGAAGACCCCGGCCACCGGCTCCAACGGCCGCGCCGGGGCCGGAAAGAGCTGAACGGGAGTGCGGGTGTAGCGCGTCGCAGGGCGTTCCCTCCCTGACGGGTTGGACGTTCTGCATCCGCGCGCTGCACCCACCACCCGCTCGCCGCCATGCGCGGCGGCGGCGTGTCAGCCGCTCGCCTGGTCCTGTTCTGTCTCGGGAGGCTCATAGAGCCGGCGCTGGAGTTGCGCCTGCGTGAGATAGTAGCTCCGCGAGTAGTTCCGATTGCCCTCGCTGCCGTAGCTGCGCTCGATCTGCGGCACCGGTGGGGCGCCGTCCGTGCTCTCCGCCCCCGCGCCGTCGCGTGGCTGATTGGCATCAGGAGGGAGCACCGAGCCGGCGTCGGCCCCCTCTGCCTCCTCCTCGTTGTCCGCAGCGGGAGCCGGCTGCTCGGCAAGCGGGCGACCGTAGTCCGGTCGATTGCTGTAGCCGTAGCCTCCGAACACCTCGCCGCCCCGCATGTAGTCCTGGCCGTAGCCTCGCCCGCGGGGGTATTCCCCTTCGCACGGTTCCTCACCGCGGGCCTCCTCGTGCTGCTCCGTATCGTCGTGCGGCTCCATTCGCCCTCCCTGGAGTAAAGTCCGAGCGACCGATCGCGTGGGCCCGCACCGTCCATGCCACCCTCGCCATGCCGTGCCCTGCCCCAGCAACCGGGCGCCCTCACGCGTACAATGCAGGTGCGACGACGCTCGCGCAAACTGCCTTGAACGGCGCCACCAGAACGGGGTACATTTCAAGGCTATGACCATTCGAAACATTGCCATCATTGCGCACGTCGATCACGGCAAGACGACCCTCGTGGACAAGATGCTCCGTCAGGCGGGAGCGTTCCGGGAGAATCAGGTCGTGCAGGAGCGCGTGATGGATTCCAACCCGCTCGAGCGCGAGCGCGGGATTACCATTCTGGCGAAGAACACCTCGGTGCGCCGGAATGGGGTGAAGATCAACATCGTGGACACGCCGGGGCATGCCGACTTTGGTGGGGAGGTGGAGCGCATTCTGCGCATGGTGGATGGCGTGCTGCTGCTGGTGGATGCGTTTGACGGCCCCATGCCGCAGACCCGCTTCGTGCTGCGCAAGGCGCTCGCCTTGGGGCTCACTCCGATCGTCGTGATCAACAAGATCGACCGGGCGGGCGCCGATCCGATGCGCGTGCATGACGAGGTGCTGGACCTGCTTATCGAGCTCGAGGCCGACGAGGAGCAGCTCGAGGCGCCTGTCGTCTACACGTCCGCGCGCGATGGCACGGCCACCATGGATCTCGATGAGCCGGGCACCGATCTCGCCCCGTTGTTCGAGGCAATCGTGGCGCACGTGCCGGCGCCGACGGGCGATGCCAACGGGCCGTTCCAGATGCTGATCTCGACCATCGACCACTCGCCATACCTGGGGCGGCTGGGGATCGGGCGGATCGAGCGCGGCACCGTCCATGTGGGCGACGCGGTCGCGCTGCTGCCGCTCTCCAGCACGCTACCTCCTACGCGCGCGCGCGTGACCAAGCTGTACGGCTTCGAGGGGCTGGAGCGCGTGGAGCTTGCCGAGGCATCCTCGGGCGAGATTGTGGCGCTTGCTGGACTGGAGGGGGTGGAGATCGGCCTCACTGTGACCGATGCAGAGCATCCCGACCGCCTGGCGGGGATTGCCGTGGAGGAGCCCACCATCTCGGTGGACTTCATGGTGAACAACTCCCCCTTTGCCGGCCGAGAGGGGCGCTTCGTGACGTCGCGCCAGGTGCGCGAGCGGCTCGATCGGGAGCTGGAGCGCAACGTGGCGTTGCGCGTAGAAGATACCGAGGCCATGGACACGTGGACCGTTTCGGGGCGTGGGGAGTTACATCTCTCCATCCTCATGGAGACCATGCGCCGAGAGGGGTACGAGTTCCAGGTGTCGCGCCCGCGCGTGATCACGCGGGTCGGTGAATCCGGGGAGCGACTGGAGCCGTACGAGGAGCTCTCGATCGATGTCCCGGAGGAGTTCGTGGGGGCGGTGATCGAGAAGTTGGGCCCGCGTCGTGCAGTGATGATCGAGATGAAGAATCCAGGGCAGGGCCTGGTGCGCCTGCTCTATCGGATTCCGGCGCGGGGGCTGTTCGGCTATCGCTCGGAGTTTCTCACCGACACGCGCGGCACCGGGATCATGCACCATCGGTTTCTGGAGTATGGGTCCTGGGCCGGACCGCTTGCAGGGCGCAAGCGGGGCACGCTGGTCTCGATGGAGAACGGCGTGGCGGTGGCATTCGGGTTGTTCAACCTACAGGAGCGCTCCACCCTGTTCATTGCGCCGGGGGTGAACGTTTACGAGGGGATGATCATCGGGGAGAACGCGCGTCCGGGCGACATGGACGTGAACCCCGCCAAGGAAAAGAAGCTGACGAATATGCGGACCACGGCGAGTGACGAGAACATCCAGCTCGAGCCGCCGCGGGAGTTGACGCTGGAAAGCGCACTGGAGTACATCGAGGACGACGAATTGATCGAGGTCACCCCGATGAGCATCCGGTTGCGCAAGCGATATCTGGGTGCGAACGATCGCAAGAAGCTCTCACGGGAAGCGAAGCGCGAGCGCGCCTCCCTGTAATTCACCGCCTAAGGAGATCCCGGTCATGTTGGACGAGTTCGAGTCGTTGCTTCAGGCGCGGCGGGGGCGCGATGACGACGACCTCGACGGTGATGACGAGTTGGACAATGACGACTTCGATGATCTGGTCGACGACGATGAGGATGAGGAGGACGACGACGATTACGACTTCGAAGACGATGATGAGGACGAGGACGACGAGGAGGAAGACGACGCGGCGGACGAGGATGAGGAGGACGACGATGACGTCGACGACCTTCTGGAGGATGATCTCGACGACCTCGACGATGAGTACGATGAGGTCGACGAGGAGCGGCCATCGAGAACCGGTCATCACTTCGATGAATGACGGCTGTGTGGGGAGGGGGTAGCACGGATCGTTACTGAGAGCGGGGCGCCGAGGGACGGCGCCCCGCTGCCGTATGCGGCACGGGACTTGATCCGGATGGTGGGGCGAGGGCCCGCGCTTGGCGCGGGGCAGCTGGCAGCACCCATGGTTCGGGAGGACCTCATGCCGTACAAGAGCATTTCCGATCTGCCGAAATCACAGGTGGACCAGTACGATCATCATCAGAAGGAAGCCTTTCTGAAGGCGTATAACAGCGCGTACAAGGAATACGGCGGGGATGAGAGCAAGGCGTTCGCGGTGGCGCATCACGCGGCGGAGGGGGCGGGGAAGAAGGAGCACTCGGAGTCCAAGTCGCACTCGTGACGGGGGTGTAATGGGCTCATGACCGGCTCATGACGCGATTGCGTTTGGGTGGTGCGGTGGGGTGCGCGGGCGGATCCGGATCTCGGGTCCGCCCGCGGTTGCGCGGTGAGGGTGGGGACGCGGAATGTGCGGGCGGTGCGGAGGGTGATGCGCTGGCGATTGCGTTGACGCGTGGGGGGAGGGGCGGCTAACTTTCGAGTCTGTTGCGGGGCCTGTAGCTCAGGTGGTTAGAGCGCACGCCTGATAAGCGTGAGGTCGATAGTTCAACTCTATCCAGGCCCACTCCGCAAGTCTCGGCCGCATTGTCACTTCCGATGCGGCCGTGCTTTTTCTGCTATCACGAAATGGTACGGTCGCATTGGCGGTAACGATCCCGCCTCGGAAGGGATGGCCCGGCACGCCCACTCGCGACTCCAAGGACGGGTCATGGACTCGTCGTGGGATGGAGTAGGATAGATACGTCGTTGGCGACGCCTCCGGCGCAAGACGCCGCAAAGGAGTCGTCCCGGCACAGCATCCACGGGCGCGCGGTGTCGCGAGCGACGAAGATCCAATCCTGCGCCCGCTCTTCCTATTCGGAGCGCATCACCGAGCCCGGATTGGCGTTCGCGGCACGTACAGCCGGCACCAGGCTCGCCGCGATCGCAACGACGAGCATCCCCCCGCCCACAAGCATGTAGATCGCAATCGACCGCGCGGAGACGTGAAAGAGGAGAGGCTGGACGAGCGGTGCGAGCAGCGCCGCGCAGCCCATCGCCACCAACACGCCGAGCATCCCGAGTCCGGCGGCCTCCTTGCCGATGAGCAAGAGAATGTTCGTGCTTCTGGCACCCAGCGCCAGCCGAATCCCCATCTCACGCATGCGCTGCGTGACGCTGTAGCTCACCACGCTATAGAGGCCAAGTGCCGCGAGCACCAATGCGAGCCCGCCGAAGACCGTGCACATCGTCGCGCCAAGCCGCCATGGGCGAAGCTCGGGGTCGAGCAGCGACTGCATCAGCGTTATTTTGGCGAGCGGCATGTTCGGCTCCGCCCGCTGGATGCTCGCGCGAACGCGACTGATAATGTCGGCCGGTGACCCGGTGATGTGTGCGATGAGCTCGCGCGCCTGGATCGCATGACGGCCCTCCTGACTGAGCGGAACGTAGACGATGCTGGCGTAGGGCGAGGTCGGACTGTTGGGCTCGATGGCGGATACCTGCGTGCCCTCGGCGATGCCGACGATGCGGCGACACGGCATCGTATCCGCTCCGAGTCGCACACACTGGCCGATGGCGTTGCCGGAGGGCCAGAATGCGTTCGCCAGTGCGACGCTGACGATGGCGATGGGCTCCGCTGTGGGGCGATCCTCGGAAGCCGTGAACGCTCGGCCCCGAATGATCCGCGTGCCGATCGTCGAGAAGTATGG
>DASUKA010000055.1:0-4085 GCA_036278935.1 Gemmatimonadaceae bacterium | reverse complement strand
GCGCGCACCGAGGTGGCCGTCATGCTCCACGCCCTCGCGCACACACTCGCCACGGTGGAGGTGACGGGTAAGGCTCCGCCCCGCGCGCGCGGAGCGTCGACCGTGCTTGGGTCCGTCGTGGACTCCGCCGGCGATCCGCTCCCCGGCGTTCTCCTCACGCTCGTCGGCACCGGGGAGCGCGCGACCACCGGCGCTGACGGCCGCTTCCTCTTCCCCGAGCTGGCCCCGGGCTCGTACTTGCTGCGCGCGCGCCGGCTGGGCTTCGCGCCCGTCACCGTGCCGGTGCAGGTGGTGAAAGAGGCCCGCCAGCGGATGGCCGTACGGATGAGCGCGCTCGGCGCCCTGCTCGACACGGTGCACGTGCGCGCGGCGAGCGGCTTCGGGAAGAATGCCTCGGCCTGGCGGGACTTCGATGCGCGACTGCGGTTCCAGCGCGCGAGCCATCGCAGCACCACGCTCTCGAGTAAGGACCTCCGCGCACTCGGCAAGACAGCGCTCGATGCCGCCATCCGATACTCACCGGCCGCCGTGCGGTTGGGTGTGGTGCCCGGATTGCCCGGCGCGCCATCGAACATTGCCACCCAGTTCAAGTCCGGCGGCACGGGGCCGTCCATCGCCATCACCGCGCCCGGCAGCTCGTGCATTCTGGTGAACGGAAGTCAGCCTATGTACGAGCCGCTGGATGCGTTCCACGCCGACGAGCTCCAGGCGGTGGAGATCTACGCACCGGCAAGCGATCTCATTCCCGGGCACCCGGAAAGCGATCTGACCGGCACCATCGCGTCCAGGATGAGCGTCATTCCCGCCTGCGGCCACCTGGGGAACCATCCACCCTATTTCGTCGTCTGGCTCAAGGGCGCGAAGTAGAGCCCTCGCCGGTTGTTTTCACCACAGAGACACAGAGAGCACGGAGAAAAGCAGTTTGCAGTTCTCCGTGCTCTCTGTGTCTCTGTGGTGCATCCTGCGCACCTGGATCCCGAAACCACTCCAGCGCGACGCCAACCAGAACCCGCCCGCTACTTGTACTTGTAGATGGCGCCGTTCCGGTAGTAGTCCCCCAGCAGGTGCTCGGCGAAATACTCCATGAGCATGCGATCGAAGTACGGCGTCAGGTCGCCGTACCCGTGCGGCTTGCCAGGCATGATCATGAAGTCGAACCGCTTGTTCGCCTTGATGAGCGCGTTCACCAGGCGGATGGTGTTCGCGGGATGCACGTTGTTGTCCATGTCGCCCGTCACGAGCAGGAGATCGCCCTTCAGATTCGGCGCCAGCTCGATGTTCGTCGGCACGTGGATCTGGAACTGCAGGCTGTCATCGGCGGTCATTGTATCGGACATGACACTCGGGCCGGGCGACTGCCGCCGGCCACGCCGGCCGCCGCGCGCACGGCCACTGTCCGCCGCACTCCCCCGCGCGATGAGCCGCAACCCGTGGTTCTCCTCGCTCCAGTTCTGGTTGTAGATGTTGTTGTCGTGGTTTCCCGACGACGCCACACCCACCTTGAAGAAGTCGTTGTACGGCGGCTCGAGCATCGCCGCCGCAGTCAGGAAGCCGCCGCCGGAATGGCCGTAGATCCCCACCCGGTTGATATCGATGAACGGGTAGCGCTCCGCCAGCTCCTCGATGCCGGCCTTCTTATCGGCCAGCGCGTAGTCCCGAAGGTTGTAGTAGCCATAGCGGTGGTACGCCTCCGACCGGAGCGGGCTGCCGCCACGGTTGCCCAACTGGATGACGATGAATCCGAGCTGCGCGAGCTCCTGCGGCAGGCCGTTCGCCGAGAAGGGGATGTTCACCGACTCCGTCTGCGGGCCCGGATAGACGTTGGCGATGATGGGGTACTTCTTCGTGGAGTCGAAGTCGAACGGCTTCCACATGTTGCCGTAAATGTCCGTGATCCCATCCGCCGCCTTCACCACGAACCGCTTGGGCGGCTTCCACCCCATCGCCACAAGCCGGCTCACGTCCGCGCTCTCCAGCTTCATGACCACGCGGCCGGTCGCATCGCGAATGACCGACCTGGTCGGATAGTCCACGCGCGAGTAGTTGTCCACGGAGTACCGCTTGGTGGGCGAGAGCGTCTCGTCGTGGTTGTAGTCGCCCGAATCCACGAGCGCGAACCCCGTTCCGTCGCCGTTCACGCGATACAGGTGCTCGAAGTACGGGTTCTCCCCCGGCTCGCGCCCCTCGCCCGTGAGCCACACCACACCGCGGAGTGTGTCCACCTGGACGATCCGGTCGGCGTGCCACGCGCCGGTGGTGAGCGGGCGCTTGAAGTGGCCGTTGAAGTCGTACAGGTAGTACTGCCCCCACCCCGAGCGCTCGGACCACCAGATCATGTCGCCGCCACGGTGCACATAGCGCACAGGCTCCGGATCCAGCGCCGCGTGCTTGACCGTTTCGGTGAGCAGCGTCCTGATGGAATCGGTGGCGACATTCACTTCGATCAGCTCCAGATTGCGCTGCAGGCGGTCGCGCCGCACCAGGCGCACCTTGTCCGAACCGGTGGTCCAGTGAACGTCCATGAGCCGTTGATCTCTCCACTTGTGGACATTCAGCTGCTTCACCGCCTTGTCGCCGCGCCGATAGACGAACAGCTCCTGCTGCGGGACGTTCACCTCGCCGGGCATGGCGTACTTGTAGGTGTAGAGCGTCGGCCGCGGCTGCGCGAGCGAGTTGATGAGATACAGATCCTTCACCTTGCGCGAGTCGTTGCGCGTGCCCGCGAAGGCGCGCGAATCCGGCGACCAGACGACGTTGGCGCGCACGCGCGGGTCGCGGGCCCGTTTCCGCGCCTCCCGCCGCTGGTTCTGCTCCAGGAATTGAATCCGCGAGGTGTCCTGAAAGCCGTAGCTGTAGTCCTTCACCCCGTCGGTCGTGATCTGGACGGTGTCCGGCCTCCCGACCTCGACGAGGTAGAGATTGTGATCCTTGGCGAATACGAAGGCGCTGCTGTCCGGGGAGAAGTTGCGAAAGTCGCGCTGCCGCCCTCGCCCGCGGCCGCCACCCCGCCTGCCGAATTCCGTCTGCTGCTCGTGCTCTTCGTCGGGGAGCACTGAATCCGCCGGGATGCGGCCCAGGCTCGTCATCGCTTGCGTCGCCAGGTTCCAGCTGTAGCGCACAGAGTCGACGGTGAAGCGGATGGACTTGTGATTTGTGGTAAAGGTGAGCGTTCGGAACGGCAGGTTGTCGGCATCCACGGCGCGGTGCGATGTCTCCGAGAGCGCGGCGGCGAGCTTCACCTGGTTGAAGAGCGGGCGCTTGGTGCGCGTCGTGGGCACGGCGAGATAGAAGTGCGAGCCGTCGCTGTCGCGCCAGTTGTACCAGAGCGAATCGCTCTTGCCGAGCCAGTGGGGCTCCACGTTCGTGCTGTAGAGCATGGGGCGCAGCGCGCTGCTGTTGAACCGCTCGGCCAGCTCCCAGTTGGCGTGATTGACCTGCGCCGGCTGGGCCGGAGTCGGTGGCGCGGACGCCTGCGCGAGGAGCGGCGTCGCGCCGCAGGCGGCGAGGAGCACCGTGCCGGCGGCGCGGCGGACTGTCCATCGGTGCTGGAACGGGGCGCGGACGTGCCGTGCGCGGCGGGGTAGTGCGTCGCTCGAGTGCGTGGCGGGCCGCGGATGCACCGCGAGCGATCCGGTCCGGCAATCGGCTCCGCAGCGACTCCGGCTCTCCGTGTGAGGCATTCCTCGGGTCTCCGTGAGTGGGCGCTGGGACAAGCGCTATGCGGGGAGCGCTCTGCGCCCGGACACCAGCACCGGTGGATGGAACCGCGCGATCGTTGCGCCGTCCGGGCAACCTGAGTACGGATGGGGCGGGCGAGCCGTTGAGGGACGGGGTGTGGGGAGTAGGGTGTAGGGTGTGGGGTGGCCCGGGCTGACGCTGCGGCGATGTCAAACGCCGGCGGGCCAACAGGTGGCCGCCGGCGTTCGGGTGTCTACCGCGCGCTCGGAGCGGGCGCGGCGGTACTTCTACTGCTACTTCTTCTTCGCCGCCTTCTTCGCCGCGGAGGCTTTCGCGTGCAGCGTCTTCTCGGCGGGGAGCAGGTCGCTCAGCCGCCAGCTGTCCACGCGGTAGACCGGGCCGGCGGA
>DASUKA010000054.1:0-4122 GCA_036278935.1 Gemmatimonadaceae bacterium | reverse complement strand
GTGACGCGCTGATCCTTCACCCGCAGACTACCGCGCGCGTCGGTCATTGTGAGCTTGTCATACAGCAGCTCCTTCACCGTCGCGTCGAGCGTGAAGTCGATCTTCGGCGGCACGGGGATGATCTGGAGGTTGCTGCTGTCCGATTTCCATTCGTCCAGGTTGAACCGGTTGCTGTGCACCGTGGCGCTGCCGCGCAGGGTATCACCCTGGAGCGCGAAAGCAAGCAGGTTGTCGAGCGTGCCCGACGCCTGGATGTCGCTGCTCCCGATGGTACCGGTGAAGGACTTGAGCTGCGCGCGCTGCGGTGCCAGGACGAGCGACGCCTGCTGGATGGCGAGCGGATGCGGCAGCGCCTTGCCCTTCACGGTGAGGCCGCCCACGTCCACGGTGCCGCTGGCGTTCACCTTGTCGTACTGCTTGTTCTTCAGATACGACATCCGCGTCCGCACGGCCGCATTGGCGGCGATGGTCCCGGTGAGCTGCTCGATTCCCTGGAGCTTGACGGTGCGGCGGACGTCGGCCAGATCCACCTTGCCGCTGAGGTGCGCGTCCACGTTGGGGTCGGACACGGGGGTGGTGAGCACCATGCGCGCGTCGACGGGGTTCTGGCCCAGTACCAGGTGGAAGCGGTCGAGCTTGACCACGGTGCTGTCCGCGCTGCCGCCGGGGTTGGTGAGCGCGAGGTCCATACCGATGGACCGCGCCGGGAGCGGGAGATCGGGATACTTGAAGGTGCCGTCGTTCACCTTGACGTTGGCGGCGAAGGACGGGAAGGTGCTGTCGCCATACTCGCCCTTCACCCACCCATCGAGCGCGATGGTGCCGGTGGTCTGCACTTTGTCGAAGTCGTGCGCGTAGACGGCCGGCACGAGCGAGAGGATGCTGCGGAAGCTCGTGCTGGGCGCCTTGAAGGTGAGATCGAGGCCGAGCTGTTTGCCCACGGAGCGTGCCGAGCCGGAGACGGCGAGCGCCAGGTCGTTCAGGCGGAGCTCGGTGTTCTGCAGCGTGTAGCGCTTTCCGGCGAGATCGGCCTGCACGTCGGCGGTGAGCCCGAGCTTCACGCGGTCAAGGTATGGGATGCCGGCAAAGACCACGGTGGCGGTGTCGGCATCGGCGCGGGTCCGGATGACGAGCTGGTTCTGACTGAAATCGCCACTGAGCGACTGGCTGTAGCCGGCGAGCGTAGCCTTGAGCTTCGAGGCGCGATTGTCGAACACGATCGTCGCGTCGCTCATCTCGAAGCGACGCAGGCTCATCGCGAGCGGTTTGGACGCCTTGGTCTGCGGCTGTGCCGCCGGCGTCTTCTTGACGATGTCCCAGTTCGCGGTGCTGTCCTCGAGCGCCACAAGATGCAGGCGCGGTTCATCCAGCTCGACGGCGCGGATGACGAGCGGCTTCCCGCCCACCACGTTCCCCACCACGCTGGCCAGGTCCAGCACCACCCGGAGGTGGCGCACCGCGGCCAGCGTGTCGCCCGCAAAGCGGCCCACACCGACGGCGGTGAGATCGCTGAGCGTGAGGCTCAGATTGGGAAAGTCATGGAAGAAGGAGAGCCCGGCGTCTTGCCACCCCACGCGCGCATTCACGCGCTGGTTGACCTCCGCCTTGACGCGTTGCGCGATCCGGCCGCCAAAGAAGAGCGGCAGCACGGCGAGCACGATGAGCACGGCCGCGATCACCGCCGCAACCGTGGCCAGGATACGCCTGGATCGTTTCAT
Source organism: Gemmatimonadaceae bacterium (assembly GCA_036278935.1). Classification (GTDB taxonomy): domain Bacteria; phylum Gemmatimonadota; class Gemmatimonadetes; order Gemmatimonadales; family Gemmatimonadaceae; genus DASSNR01. Next base: position 2,404 of record DASUKA010000054.1, on the reverse strand, counting down.
CTGTCACCTCGGCCGGCCAACGGTCGCCCCGTGCAGACGGCAGATGGGCAGCGACTCCGGCGATGACGGTCGCCGCCCCGAAGTCCGCTACTGGATGTCGGTGTGCCCGTAGTATAGGCCGGTGTGACGGATGCTCACCACCCTCTGCGCCATCCCGCGCACCGCTGGCCCGCGGAGGAAAAAGCCAGGCCTGCAGCCACCCCAGGCCCCACCTCCGCCGGCCGGCGGAGGTGGGACCATTCCCCTACGCGTCCGCGGCGGTCTCCTGCGTTTCGGCGGTCGTGGGATCGATGATCGTCGCCACCTCCAGCACGCGATCGGCGGGGAAGCCGCCCATCCTGGCATGCTCCCGGATCATGTCGGCGTTGGGCGCGATATAGACACAGGTCATCTGGTCTTCCGTCACATAGCTCTGCACCCACTGAATCGTGGGTCCGAGCTGCCGCAGCACGGCGCACGAGCGCTCGGCGATGGCCTGCAGCTCCGCCGGGGAGAGCGCCCCGGCGTGCGGGATCTCCCGTTCGATGATATACTTTGGCATTGTGGTCTTTCCCTGGTGGTTGAGGGTGGATTGGTGTGTCACGCCGGGGGCACCGGGGGAGCATACTGGCAGCTCACACGCGGATTCCACGTGGCGAACATGCCGCTCGGGTTGTGCTTCCATACGTAGGCGTGGAGCATCCAGACCCCGAAGACGTCGTTGTGCATGAACTGCTGTCCGAGGAGCTCGGGCGGCGCGGCATCGCGCGGGTGAAGGGCATAGGGAATGAGGTATTCCACGCCCACCAGGCGCAGCCGGCCGTTCTTTTGCGGCTCGTAGATCATCGCCTCGGGCGCGTCCACACTCTCCGACGGGTCACCGGCCAGGCTGGTGTTGAGGTAGTGGATGCCCATGGCGCCCAGAGTCGGATCGGACAGACAGGTGATGGTGGGATCCGTAGGGAGTGGCACAATCGTGGTGTACCCGGCTTGCTGTGCCGCGAGCGTATCGTGGAACGCGGCCGTCGCGCGACGCAGCGCGGCCAGATCCTGCTGCACCGCGGATTTGTGGAGCGATGCCGCCGCTCGGTTTTGAAGCGCTGGCGTGCGCCCGCTTTTGGTGGCGGTCGGCTCGCTGCCACACGCAGCCAACAGCGCCACGCCGGCAAGCAGCAGTGTGGTCCGTCTCATGGTGATCTCCCGTGGTGTAGGTCATCGATACCCGCACCTGAAGCATGAGCCACGGCGGTTAGCCGCTCGTTGCGCTCTCAGTTAGCTGTCGATTAGCGGACAGGCGAGGGACAATGGTCACGGTCCAACTGCTCGGCGGAGTGTGTCTCCGTGCCGGGCACATGCTCCTGAGCGGGCCCCCGGTACAGCGCCACCGCGTGGCGCTGCTGACACTCATTGTTGCGACGTGGCCGCGGCCGCTCTCTCGCGACCGGGCCATGGCGCTGCTCTGGCCGGAGCGCGCGCTGACCAACGCACGCCGGCTGCTCAACCTCGCCGTGCACGTGCTGCGCGCGGCGCTGGGCGACGGCGCCATCATCTCGGCGGGTGACGGGCTGCTGCTCGACCCGTCCCTCCTGGAGTGCGACCTCCACGAACTGCGCGCCGCCATCGCCGCAAAGGTGCCCGAGCGCGTGGCGGCGCTCTACACCGGTGAGCTGCTGGATGGATTCCATCTGGCCGAGTCGGGCGAGTTCGGCTTCTGGCTCGATGCGCATCGGAGCGAGCTTCACCACGCCTACCTGGATGCGCTGGTCGCGGTGGCCGAGCGGCAGGAGCGCTCGGGCGACGTGCAGGGCAGAGTGAGCACGTGCCGGCGCCTCGTGGCCGCCGATCCATACTCGGGTAGGTATGCGCAGGCCCTGATGCATGCACTCGATGCCGCGGGCGATCGCGCCGGCGCGATCCACCATGCCGGTGAACATGCGCACCGCCTGCGTGTCGACCTCGACATCGAGCCCGATCCGGAGGTGACAGCGTTGGCGGAGCGGCTGCGCAGCGCACCGATAGCGCCGCGGCCGGCATCGCGCGCGCGGCGTCACACGCCGTCGCCTTCCGTCGCCGTGCTGCCCTTCCTCGACCTGAGCGCGGACCCGCAGAACCAGTATTTCGCGGATGGCATCACGGAGGATGTCATCGCGCATCTGTCCAAGATCCGCGCCCTCACGGTGATCGCCCGCACGTCGGTGATGCCATTCAAACAGCGGCAGCACACGCTCGCGGACATCGGGACGACGCTCGGCGCCACGACACTGCTCGACGGCAGCATCCGGCGTGTCGGAGACCGCGTGCGCATCGTGGCGAAGCTCATCGACGTTCGGGCCGATCGGCACTTGTGGGCCGAGACGTATGACCGGCAGATCACCGACCTCTTCCCGATCCAGACCGACGTGGCCCTCCAGATCGCCGCCGCGCT
>DASUKA010000053.1:0-4070 GCA_036278935.1 Gemmatimonadaceae bacterium | reverse complement strand
CGCGTTCGCGGCCTCGTCGTGCGCACGTGCGCGCACTCACGACCAGATTGCCGATGAGCCATTGCTCGTGCTCAGTGACGACGAGCGTCGCTCCGTCGTGGCGGCGGCTGCGCAGCTGTTCACGCTCGCGCCGGCGGCCGTCCCGGTCTGCGTCGAGCTGGCCGACTCACAGACGCGGTATGACGCCGACCATGCGCTCCTCGCCGCCCTCGGCCCCCGTGCTCGGGGACGGGCCGATTGCCCTCCAACGTACATGACTATGATCTACAACCCGAACTCGCGGCGCCCACCCGGGTACGTGGATCCGTATCATCTCGTACTCTGGAGGCCGACCAGGACTGACCGGGGGACAACCGTTACGGCACAGCTCTGGCAGGGGACCGGATATAAATCGTATCGTTGCGACGTCGCTCGGGGCGATGGTGCCCGGAAGGCACACTGTGTAGTGACGGGGCGGGGCGTTTCCTGATTGCGTCCCGTGCAGCAGTCGTTCGTTTCACCGGACGACTGCAATGACGAACGCGCCTGCCGCGCCGAGGCTCCAATGATACCCGCGTTCCGCTGAATCCGGATGCTCGCGGAGGCGGAACAGAGTGTAGATCCCTCCCGTCGTATCTCCGCTCTGGAGTACCTTTCTCCCATGCCCACTCCACTTCCATCCCGCGCCCTCGGCACTCAGGGACTCACGGTCTCCGCGCTCGGACTCGGCTGTATGACGATGAGCGCGTCCTACGGCACGCCCGAGGAGCGTGACGAGGCCGAGTCCGTCGCCACCATCCATCGCGCCATCGAGCTCGGCGTCACGCTGTTCGACACCGCGGAGGTGTATGGGCCGTACACGAACGAGGAGCTGCTCGGCCGTGCGCTCAAGGGACGACGCAACGAGGTCCTGATCGCCACGAAGTTCGGCTTCCGCATGAAGGACGGCAATCCACTCGGCGGCGTGGACAGCAGGCCCGAGAACATTCGCCGAGCCGTGGAGGGATCGCTGCGCCGCCTCCAGACCGATCGCATCGACTTGCTGTATCAGCACCGCGTCGACCCCGCCGTGCCCATCGAGGATGTCGTCGGCACGATGGCCGATCTCGTGTGCGAAGGGAAGACGCGCTTTCTCGGACTGTCGGAGGCCGGCGAAGCGAACATCCGCCGAGCACATGGGACGCACCCCATCTCCGCGCTACAGAGCGAGTACTCGCTCTGGGAGCGCAACCTGGAGCCCACGATCATCCCGCTGCTCCGCGAGCTCGGCATTGGACTCGTGCCGTTCAGCCCACTCGGCCGCGGATTCCTTACCGGAACCGCCAGGCGCGCCGAAGAATTGCCGGATGGCGATTTCCGGCGTGGCGACCCGCGCTATCAGGGGGAGAACTTCGACGCGAACATGCGCGCCGCGTCGGTCGTGCGTGAGATCGCCGATCGCCTGCACGCGACGCCCGCGCAGATCGCGCTCGCGTGGCTGCTGCACAAGGGCAGCGACATCGTGCCAATTCCGGGGACCAAGCGACGCCGGTATCTCGAGGAGAACGTCGCGGCCGCCGAGGTCGTGCTGGACGATGCCGTAATGCGCGAGCTCGACGCGGCACTCGCGCCCGGGACGGTGGCGGGGGAGCGGTATAATGCGGAGCGGGCGAAGCTGCTGGACAGGTAGGGCGAGGGCGGCGCGCATTACGCTGTGCGCCGCCGGGATCGATCACGACACTGCGGTTCAATGCAGATTCACGTAACACACCTTTCGCCATCCGGCAGGCCATCGTGACACCTGCATCTCAGCTGCCCATCACGGTACGCCGAGCAGCCGTAGCGGACGCTGCCGTCGTCTCCGGGCTCAACGCCGATGTGCAGGCCATCCACGCAGCAGCGCTTCCGTGGCTGTTCAAAGCACCGGGGCCGAACACCTTTCCACCCGCGGCGGCCGCGGCCTTGCTCGCGCAGCCGACGCATCTCGTGTATCTGGCGCTTCGCGGTGACGAACCGGTCGGCTACGTGTACGCGGAGCTCCAGCAGCACGCGGAGACCGCGTATCGGTACGCCTATCGCGTGCTGTACGTACACCATATCAGTGTGTGCCCCGCGCATCGGCACACCGGCGTCGGCGCGGCGCTCATGAGCGCGGTGCATCGGGCGGCGGCGGAGCACGGGATCGCGATGGTCGCGCTCGACATGTGGTCCTTCAATGATGCCGCGCGGGCGTTTTTCCGCTCGATAGGCTTCGAGGCGTACAATGAGCGGATGTGGTGGCGCCAGTAGGGGAACAGAAATGGCGAGGGCCGCGCCAGCGCCGCGGCCGCTCGAGCGGATAGGCACCGCACAACCTGCACCGCGTATATTACCGGCATGAGCGATTCACCTCTCGCCTGCACCCTCTCGGAAGAGGGGCTCCGATGCGCCGCGGACAAGCTGCTCCCGGGGCTCGCCGGCGCTGCCCGTACCGTCACGCTGCTCGACGAAGGCCTTCGCCTCGAGTTCGATGCCGCGCTCGGCGTCGTGCCACGCATCGCGGACGTCATCGAGCGGGAACGCCAATGCTGCCGCTTCCTGCACTTCGCGCTCGATGTCGCCAGCGAGGGCGGAACCATTGCGCTCACGATCACCGGCCCCGCCGGGACCCGCGCATTTCTCGAGTCGGTGTCGGCGACACTTCATACACACGCGGGCGACGCACACGGCTGACGCAACCCTTGTCCGCTGACTATCCGGTACTGCTGTTCACGGACCAGGCCGCATGGCGCGCCTGGCTCGACACGCATCACGCCACAACGCAGGGCGTCTGGCTTCAACTGGCCAAGAAGGCATCCGCACTGACGTCGGTGTCGTACGCCGAGGCGCTGGACGCCGCGCTCTGCTACGGCTGGATCGATGGACAGAAGAAGGCGCGCGATGCCGATTCCTGGTTGCAGAAGTTCACGCCGCGCGGGCCGCGGAGCATCTGGTCGAAGAAGAATCGCGATGCGGCGGAGGCGCTCATCAAGCGTCGGCGGATGAAGCCGGCCGGCGTGGCCGCCGTGAAGAGCGCGCAGCGCGATGGACGGTGGGAGCGCGCCTACGAGGGCCAGAGCTCGGCGGCCGTGCCCGCCGACTTGCAGGCCGCCCTGGACGCGCACCCCGAGGCAAAGGCGTTCTTCGCGACGATCAAGAGCCACAACCGGTACGCCATCCTGTTCCGGATCCAGACCGCTAAAAGGGCCGAGACGCGCGCTCGCCGCATCGAGCAGTTCATCGCGATGCTCGAGCGGCACGAGACAGTGCATCCGTAGAAGCGCGGCTCGCCTTCGTGGCACCGCGACCAATGCCGCACATCCGCTTGACACCCGCCCTTGCCGCGCGCCAAGATTCCCGTAGCGCGCTCTGGGGCGCCTCCTGTCCGCGGCAAGGGAGTACCACTCCCACCCACGCTGGTTCGTGCTCCGCCTCGAACCTTCTTCCTGCCTGTATTCAGCGGACTTCAGGCGCACACGGAGGAAGGTTTCATGAGCAGGAAACTCACGCCCCACAGCTCCCTCGATACGCTGAAGAGGGAGGCGAAGCGATGGCTCAAGGCGCTTCGTGACGGCGACCCACGTGCGCGCGCCCGCCTCGCGCGCGTGTCTCCCACCGCTCCCGCCAGTCCCGGTCTCCGCGACGTGCAACATGCACTCGCGCTGGAGCACGGATTCCCCGGTTGGACGGCGCTCAAGGGTGAGATCGCCAGGCGCGACGCCACCACGGAGCCGGCATCGCGCGATGCGGCCGTCCTGGAGTTGCTCGCCGCCGCCGAACGTGGTGACGCGCACCGCGTGAGCGAGCTTCTCGACGCATACGCCGACATCATCAACGAGCGTGCGGTGCTGCGCGGGCACATCGGACAGCGCACGGCGCTCCACTTCGCGATGAACCGGTCGAGCGAAGCCGTCGTGGATGTGCTGCTCGCGCACGGCGCCGACCCGAACGTCCGCGACGAGGGCGACAACGCGATGCCGCTCCACTTCGCCGCCGAGCACGGGTCGCTCGACATCGTTCGCCGGCTGATCGAGCATGGCGCCGATCCCATCGGCGCGGGCGACGGTCACGAGCTCGAGGTGATCGGCTGGGCC
>DASUKA010000052.1:0-2274 GCA_036278935.1 Gemmatimonadaceae bacterium | reverse complement strand
CATGCCCTGCATCACCACCAGCCGCAGCACATTGCCTTCGCGCGCGCCGAGCGCCATGCGGATGCCGATCTCGTGCGTGCGCTCGGTGACCGCGTAGCCGATGACGGCGGCGAGCCCGATAGCGGCGAGTGCGAGGGCCAGCACCGCGAAGGCAGTGAGCAGTGCCATGTTGAAGCGCGGACCGGCCATGGAGCGGGCAAGCTGCGTGGTGGTGAGATCCACCCGCGGAATGGCGACGTCGGGGTCGAGCGAGCGCGTGAGTTGACGGATGGCCGCGATGACCTGGGCGGGATCTGACGTCGACCGCACGATGAACACCAGCCCCGGCGGCATACCCAGCGTGAACGGCGCCGTGGCGGCACGATACGGCCAGTACAACTCGGGAGCGTGCAGGTCGCGCGTCAGGCCGCCCGAGGCGGCATCAGCCGCCACGCCCACCACCGTGGCCCACGGCCCGCCGGGATTGCTGCGCAGCTGATGGCCGATCGCGCTCTCACCGGGCCAGCAGTGCCGCGCGAGCGCCTCATTGATGATGACAGGATTCCCCGATCGCATCTCGGCGGCCGTGAAGGTATGCCCGTGCAGCACGGGGATGCCGAGCGTGCGGAAGTAGTCCGACTGGACACTGTTGAACACGAAGAAACCGTGCTGGTCGGCGGCGCTCAGCGTGCGTCCCTGGATCTGGATGCCGCTCGTGGCGCTGAAGTTGGGCGGCGCGGCATACGCCTGCGTAGCTGCGGCGACACCCGGTGTGCCGTGAATGCCATCGAGCATCTGGCGCGCGAAGAGCTCCCGGCTCGAGGACGTCTGATACCGGCTTCGCGGAAGTGAGAGATGCACCGCGAACAGATTGTGGGCGTTGAAGCCCGTGTCCACATGCTGCAGGTAGACGACGCTCCGCACGAGGAGCCCCGCACTCACGAGCAGCACCACCGAGAGCGCCATCTCGCCGGCCACCAGCACGCCGCGAAAGCGAGAGCCGCCGCCTCGCACCACGCCGGACCCACCGCTCCGCAGCACGTGGCCCAGCCGCGAAGACGTCACCTGGAACGCGGGCACCAGGCCGAACAGCACGCCGGTGATGAGGGCGAGCGCGAAGGTGAACTCGAGAACGAGTGGATCGAGCCCCACGCCGCGCAGGGCGGACAGATTCTCGGGGCGCAGGCGTACGAGGAGATCCAGCGTCCACCAGCCAATGCCGATGCCCACCACGCCCGCCGCCAGCGCGAGCAGGATGCTCTCGGCCAGGAGCTGTCGCACGAGCCGCCACCGGCTGGCGCCGAGCGCGGCGCGGAGCGCGAGCTCGCGACGACGCGCGGTGCCACGGGCCAGCAGCAGATTCGCGACATTCGCGCAGGCCACGAGCAGGACAACGCCCACGGCGGCGAGCAGCACGAGCAATGCGTCGTGCGTGCCGGCTTCGACGAACTCCTGCGACGGCGGCGTGATGCGTGTGGTGAAGTCGAGACCGTAGATCACATGCGGCTCAGCCGCCCGCGCGCGGGCGGTGAGGGTGTCCAGCTCGCGCTGTAGCTGCGCACGCGGGACACCGGGCCGGAGGCGCGCGACTACGTCCACTGAAGTGAACCCCGGGCCAGTGATAGAATCTGCGGGCGCATGGAGGGAGAGCGGCAGCCAGACATCGGCGGGGTCGGAGGCATCAGCGATCACATCCCAACCCGGCGGCATGACGCCGATCACGGTACGCGGTGTGCCGTCGAGGGTGATGGAGCGCCCGATGATGTTCGACGCGCCGCCGTAATCCCGGTGCCACATGGCGGCACTGATGAGCGCGACCGGCGGCGCGCCCGGGCGCGCATCATCGCTCACGAAGGCGCGGCCCAGCACGGGGCGAACACCCAGAAAGCGGGGGAGGCCGGGCGTGATCGTCATGCCGTGCATGAGCTGCGCGCCCTGACCGCCGGTGGCGAGCAGATCGCGGGTCGCGAAGGCTTCCATGCCATCGAGCGTACGCGCCTGCTCCTTCCATGCGCTGGCGATGAACGCCATCGGCCCCAGGTGGAATTGCGCCGACTGACCACCCAGCGAGAGGTACACCAGCCGATCGCTGTCGGGGTAGGGGAGCGGGTGAAGCAGCAGATGGTTCACCACCGAGAAGATGGCGGTGTTGGCGCCGAGCCCGAGCGCGAGTGTGATCACGACGGCCGCCGTGAAGCGCGGCGCGCGGCGCAGCGAGCGGAGGGCGGAGCGGAGGTCGTGGAGGAGCGAAGTCATGGGCGGCGAGGCGGCTGCGTGGGAGCGATGCGGACGAGA
>DASUKA010000051.1:0-39448 GCA_036278935.1 Gemmatimonadaceae bacterium | reverse complement strand
CGCAAGGAGGTGGCGGCCAAGCTCGAGAGCTGCACGCTGGCGCTGCACAACATGCGTCTGGATGTGCTGCGCCTTCGCTCCGGCGGCGTGGCGGGCGCCAGCGAGCATATCACCCTGCTCACGGACCGCGCGCGCTCGCTGGCCCAGAGCGTGGATGCGGCCGTGGCGGGGGTGGATGGCGCGCGCGCCGACGCGCGGCGGCAGCGCGCGCGGGAGCGCGGTAGCGCGTGAGCGATCCGGTACACGATCGCCTCGCCGCGGCGATCGGGGCCGCGTATGACGTGGAGCAGGAGATTGGCCGCGGAGGGATGGGCGTGGTCTACCGCGCGCTCGACCTCCGGCTCAAACGCCATGTGGCCATCAAGGTACTACCGCCGGACCTGGCGTTCCGCAGCGATATCCGCAAGCGCTTTCTGCGCGAGGCCGAGACGGCGGCCCGACTCAACCACCCCAACATCGTGCCCATCTACACGGTCGACGAATGCGACGGGCTCGTCTTCTTCGTCATGGGGCTGGTGCAGGGGGAGAGCCTGGGAGCGAGGCTGCTGCGCGACCGGACGCCGCCCGTCGATGAGGTGCGCACGATCCTTCACGATGTGGCAGACGCGCTGGCATATGCACACGCCCATGGCGTGATCCATCGCGACATCAAGCCCGACAACATCCTGCTCGACGTCGAGAGCGGCCGGCCGATGGTGACGGACTTCGGCATCGCCCGTGCGGCCGAAGCCGATTCCCGGCTCACCATGACCGGGATGGCCATGGGCAGCCCCGCGTACATGTCCCCCGAGCAGGCGACGGGCGATCGGGAGATCGACGGGCGGAGTGATCTCTACGCGCTGGGCGTGGTGGGCTATCAGATGCTCGCCGGGGGACCGCCCTTCAAGGCGGCCAATAGCGCGGCGCTCATGATGAAGCAGATCAACGAACGGCCGCGCCCGCTGCGGGAGATGCGCTCCGGCATCCCTCCGGGCATGGCGGTGGCCATCGACCGCGCGCTCGAGAAGCGCCCCGAGGACCGGTGGCCGGATGCGGCAGCGTTCCGCGATGCACTTGCCGCAAGCGAGGTGGCGCTGATCGACACGGAGCATCGCGCCGTTCAGGCGGTGGGAGCCGCGCGCCCGCTCCAGCCTGCCGCGCCGGCCCGCCCCTCGCCTCTGGCGCCGCCCCGCCCCGCGCCCATGCCGCAGGCACCTGTGCCGCCGGTGAGCGCATCGAACGCCGACTGGCAGCGGTATCGCGAAGAATGGCTCTGGTACGGGCGCGAGCAGCGCCGTCTCACGAAGCGCCAGGCCAGGCGGGCGCGCCGCCTGGCGAAAGTCGGAGACGCCGGCGCGGATCTGTCGGACGGGCAGTTGGTCGAGCGGCGCATCATCCTCTTCCGGAGGAACCTGATAAGCCAGGGTGGAATCGCCCTCATGCTTGCCGGCATCAACGCCGCCGCCACGCCGCACTTTCCCTGGTTCATCTTCCCCACGCTCGGCATGGGGATGGGGTTGGTGGGTCAATGGAGCCGGCTCTGGGCGGAAGGCATCACGTGGCGGCAGATCTGGAAATTCGGGTCCGACCGCGGGGGACCGCCCACCGCCGCTGAAGAACGCGCGGCGCGCCTCCGGCAGGAGGCCCAGGTGGCCAAACTGCTCCCGCGCGAGGTGCGCGGCGGACCGTATGCGGCCGCGGTGCGGCGCGCGGTGGAGGACCGAGCGGCCATCGTGGGAATTGTCGAGAGTCTGTCCAAGGCCGACCGTGCGCTGCTGCCTGATGTCGTGCCCACAGTGGACGCGCTGGTGGACCGCACGGCATCGCTCGCGCAGATGCTCCATCGCCTGGATGCCGACCTGGCGCCGGGCATGGCCGAGCAGATCGAAGCGCGGATCGCGGCGGTCACGCGCGAGCCGTCGAGCTCGACGGACCGGGAGCGCCGGCTCTCGTTGCTGGAGCGCCAGCGTCAGACGCTGCAGGACCTGACCGCGCGCCGCGACAAGGTTGCAGCGCAACTCGACAGCGCCGGTCTCGCGCTGCAGAACCTGCGGCTGGACCTGCTCAAGCTCCGCTCCTCCGGCGTGCAGGCGGCGATTGGCGACGTCAACAACGCGACCGTGGAAGCCCGCGCGCTTTCGCGGGACATCGCGCACGCCCTGGAGGCGGCCGACGAGCTCCGGAAGCTGTAGGGGAAATCCGGAAGCTGCAAACAGACGGCGTGGTGGGGGGGACGGGCGCTGGAAAACGGGTGCCGGAAAGAGGATCGGCTCTTGCATGGTGCGGCGGCGCAAAAGGCCGACGGGGCCGGCAGACGGGGTCAGCTTCTGTAGCGTGCAGCCACACGCTACAGAAGCTGACCCCCATTGGTGGATGCTCCTCAACCTGGTGGCCCCGTCGCCACGTACCATCACCGTCGCTCTCCGACCCCGTCCTTCCGGGAGGAACACTGTCATGCACGTTCGACTGTCCATTCCGGCCGTGGCGCTTGCCGTCGCGGCGTGCAGCAGCAACCAAGCGATGCCGCCTTCAAGTGGTACCGTGTCTCCAACGCCTGTCTATATCGGCGTCCCCAGTGGCACCGTCCGCACCGGCGTGTCAGCCGATGATGGCGGCATGTCGACCACGCTCGGAGTATCGCCCGACAGGGGCTGGGCCGCGCTGTCCGCGGCATACCAGATTCTGGCGATTCCCGTCACGACCATCGATCCCTCCACGCATATCCTCGGGAATCACGACCTCCACATTCGGGGCCACCTCGGCCGTACGCGGCTCTCGAGATTCGTGGATTGCGGAGAGTCGGTGACCGGCGGCCCCAACGCTGATCAGTATGCCGTGACGCTCGACGTGGTCAGCCAGCTCGTGCCGACGAAGCACGACAGCACGGTCGTGAGCACAGAGGTCCAGGCGAGTGCCGTGCCCTCCAGCGGTACCTCCAACCCTCCGGTGCGCTGCGCGAGCACGGGCCGGCTGGAACGCAGCATCGCGAGCCTCACGCTCCTGCACGCGGCGTCGTGACCGGAGGACTGGCGCCGGCTTGACAGGCCGGCTCCCGTGCTGCAGAACTTACGATGATTCCTGTTAGACGAGCGCGTGCGGGTGATGGCCTCCCCAGGGTGGTCGCACGCCAGACGCATCATGCCATCCCCCGTCGGCTCGGCCGAGTGTCCGGACAACGCCAGGAGGGCGTATGTTTTCTCGGATCATCGTCGTGGCTGTGGTCGTTGCACTTGCGGCATGCGCATCCGGGCACCCCGAATCCTCGACGCCGCACGCGACCACGCCCCAGCCCGTGTATGTGCGCTCGTCATACGGCGGCTCGATGGCCATCGCATCGGTGGCGGGCACAGCGGGCGGCTACGCGCGTACCATCGCGGCGCCCATCGCCCGAAGCTGGAAGGCATTGGCGGCCGCGTACGACAGCCTTGGCATTCACGCGGTGGATGCCGATCCGGCATCGCACAGGCTCGGGAACCATCACCTGCAACTGCACCGGAAGCTCGGGAAGCGCTCCCTGTCGGACTACCTGAATTGCGGCAAGGGGCTGGACGGATATCCGCACGCGAACGCGTATGCCATCTCTCTGGACGTGATGACGCACCTCACCCCTGTTGGAAGCGACAGCACCATGGTCCAGACGCAGGTACAGGCCGTCGCCACGCCGATGTCGGGACTCTCGAGCACGCAGGTGGACTGCACCAGCACCGGCCTGCTGGAGGAGCAGATCCGCAACCTTGTCGAGGCATACTCGCTGCCCTGACGCACGCCCCTCTCGCGCACATACTGCTCATGCGTTCTTGCACGCTCGCCGCCCTGTCGGCGGCATTGTTGCTCATGCCGGTGACGACACCGGCCCAGTCCGTCACGCGTGGTCATGGCGTGCCATCACCCGCCTCGATCCTTGGCTTCGAGCCGGGTGCGGATCGCCATCTCCCGAGCTGGCAGCAGGTGGTGCGCTACTTCACCGCGCTGGACCGCGCGAGTCCGCGCGTCAGCACGCACGTGATCGGAAACACGACGCTGGGCCGTCCATTTCTCGCCGTGTTCATCGGCGATTCGGCAACGCTGGCCGATCTGCCGACGTATCGGGCGATCCAGCGGAAGCTTGCTGATCCGCGACTGCAGCGCCCCGGTGAGCGCGCGTCGCTCATTGCCAGAGACAAGGCGGTGGTGCTCGTCACGTCGAGCATCCACTCCACCGAGGTGGGCGGCATCCTCACACCGCTCGTCCTGGCCTACCGCCTCGCCACGCAGGAGGACGCCGAATCGCGGGCCATTCGCGCCAACGATCTCGTCATTCTCGTCCCCTCGCTCAACCCCGATGGCGTGGACATTGTGGGCAACTGGTACCGCTCCACCCTCGGGACACCGTGGGAGGGCTCATCGCCGCCCGTCATCTATAACAAGTACACGGGGCACGACGACAACCGTGACTGGTACGCGTTCACGCAGATCGAGACGCAACTCACCGTCGACTCGCTGCACAACGTCTGGCACCCGGTCGTCGTGAACGACATTCACCAGCAGGGGAGCAGCGGGTCGCGGCTCTTTCTGCCCCCCTTCATGGATCCCTGGGAGCCCAACGTCGATCCCATCATCACGGCCGGCGTGAACAGCCTGGGGATGGACATCGCGTGGCGGCTCACCGCGGAGGGGAAGCGCGGCATCGCCACCGACGCGCGATACGATGCATGGACGCCCGCGCGCTCGTACCAGCACTACCATGCGGGCGTGCGCATTCTCACCGAGACCGCGAGCGCCCGCCTGGCTACGCCCATCGACATTCCCTTCGATTCGCTGCATGGGGGCGGTCCGGGGTTCGATCCCCAGGTGCGGTCGTGGAACTTCGCTGCCCCCTGGCTGGGAGGGCACTGGACACTCCACGACATTCTGGGCTACCAGACGGCCGCCACCTGGGCGTTGCTCGCGCAGGTGGCCGAGTCACGCACGGCGTGGCTCACGAGCTTCGCGCGCATCGGAGAGCGGGCGGTGCAGGGACGCGCCGCCACGGGTCGTCACGACTGGCCCGTGGGCTTCGTGATCCCCGCGCAGCAGCGGGATCCCGCTGCGCTCGCCACGATGCTGCGCATCATGCAGCGCGGCCAGGTGGAGGTTCGCCAGTCGCGCGCGCCATTTTCCATGGGAAGCGAGCGCTATCCCGCCGGCACGGACATCATCTTCACCGCGCAACCCTACGGCAGCTTCGCCAAGGCGCTACTCGAGGTGCAGCACTACCCGGACCTTCATCAGTATCCCGGCGGGCCGCCGAAGCGCCCGTACGATGTGACCGCCCAGACGCTCCCGCTGCTCATGGGCGTGACGGTCGCCACGATGACCGATTCCGTGCCGGTGCCGGTGACGGCGCCGATCGCCCCGATTCCGGCGCCCACGCTCCGCGTGCCGGGGCTGACCGGTACGACATCGCGCCGCATCGCTATCTACAAGAGCTACGTGCCATCGATGGATGAAGGGTGGACGCGGTGGGTGTTCGACCAGTACCACGTTCCCTTCACGAGCATCGTGGACCGGGACGTGCGCGCGGGAAAGCTCAACGATCGGTTCGACGTGATCCTGCTGCCGGATGAGCGCCCCCGCGCGATCGCGCGCGGCGCGACGCGGAGCTATCCGGACTCGCTCAAGGGCGGACTCGGTGCGGCGGGCGCGGCGGCGCTCGCGGCGTTCGTGCGCAACGGCGGCACGTTGGTTACCTTCAATGCCGCGAGCGAGTACGCCATCCAGGCGCTCGGGCTTCCGGTGAAGAACGTGCTGGCCGGGGTACCAGACCGCGATTTCTACGCGCCCGGCTCGATCCTCCGTGTGATCCCGAATCCGTCCCATCCGCTTGCCGCACACATGGCGACGCCCGCCGCTATCTGGTTCCAGGGCGGGCCGGCGTTCCAGATCACCGACTCATCGCGCGCGACGGCGGTGGCGAGCTACCCGGAGCAGGGGAACCCACTGCTCTCCGGCTGGCTGTTGGGCGGTTCGCGGCTGCATGGCATGGCGGCGCTGGTAGACGTGCGCGAGGGAGCCGGACACGTGCTGCTCTTCGGCTTCCGCCCGCAATACCGCGCCCAGACCATGGCGACCTACCCGCTCATGTGGGGAGCGATGGGAGTGGAGTGACAGAGGGGAGCGGGGGAGAGATAGGGTGTCGGGAGTGGGGTGTGGGGTGTAGGTGGACAGCCGCTCCCGACGGCAGCGGGGCCCCCGGCATTCAGAGTGTCACGTCGGGCGGAGCGGGGCACGCCGTTTCCCCACATCCCACACCCAACTCCCTCCACCCTCGTTCTCCATCAGCCCCGCGACTTTTTTTTTCGCCATTTCGTCCTCCCGCCGATTCCCGCTTCATGCCGCGCCTTTCCCTCCTCGTTGCCGTTCTCGCCGTTCCCTTCACCCTCGCCGCCCAGCAGCCCGCGCTGTCATCGCGCCAGGCGTCCACCTTCTGCGCCGCGATGGATACCGTCGCGCCGAGGAACGCGCTGCTCGCGCCGCCGCCGGCGCCGCTCGTCCCTGTGCCGTCGCCTGTGCGAGGGCTCTACGTGAATCGGTGGGCCGCTATCGGGCATACCATCTGGAATCTGATCGACGTGGCAAAGCGCACCGAGGTGAATGCGCTGGTCATCGATGTGAAGGATGACCGGGGCTACGTGCTCTATCGCTCCCGCGTGCCGCTGGCCCACGAGATCGGCGCCGATACGGTCTACCCGATGACGCACGCGCGGCTTGCGGCCGTGCTCGATTCCATGCGCGCGGCCGGCATTCTCCCCATCGCCCGCATCGTGGTCATCAAGGACCCTCTGCTCGCGCGCGCCAGGCGGGCATGGGCGATCAAGCGAAAGTCTGACGGCAAGCCGTGGCTCGACGCGCACGGCAATCCGTGGCTCGACCCCACCCGGGATGGTCCCTGGCGCTACGCGGCGCACCTCGCCTGCGAAGCGGTGTCGCTCGGCTTCAGCGAGGTGCAGTTCGATTACGTGCGCTATCCCGACGACGATCGCCTGCTGCACGAGGCCGTCTTTCCGTACGCGCACGGGCGTGAGCGCGCCGAGGTGATTCACGACCAGCTCGCCCTGCTGCGCCGCCGCCTCGCGCCGCTCGGCGTCCCCGTGACCGCCGACATCTTCGGACTCACCACATCGGATACCACGGACATGGGAATCGGGCAGCGGTGGGAGAAGCTCGTGACCGCCGTGGACGTGGTGCAGCCAATGATGTACCCGTCGCATTATGCGCCCGGCAGCTACGGGATCGCGCATCCGAATGCGCATCCGTACGCGGTGATCGACAGCGGGCTCAAGGATGCTAAGCAGCGGAGCACGGGGATCGCCCACGCGGCGAGGATCATCCCCTGGTATCAGGACTTCACCCTGGGGCCGCCGCACTACCGCGCGGCCCAGGTACGCGCGCAGATCAAGGCGGGATACGACAACGGTGTGCGCAGCTGGATGCTCTGGAACCCTGGCAGCCACTACACGCTCTCAGCGCTCCGGCCCGCGGAAACGGCGACAGATCCCACGGCAGCGTCGGCGGACACGCGGCGACCGTAACACGCGCCATGGCGTGCCGGCAGCGGCACTCAGGCGTTCTCCAACTCCTCCAACCGCTCCTCGAAGTCGCTTGCCATGCTGGGATGCCCGAAGCGCTGCGCCATCTCAATGCCGGTCCGCAGCGCCGCCTTTGCCTCATCCACGCGGCCCAGCCTGGAGAGCGCATCGGCCAACCGCCCGTAGCCGTTGCCCTCGTCCTCGTACAGGCCAAGGTAGGCCTGGAGATTCTCCACCGCTTCCTCCAGCAGCCCTGCCTTGAGCGCCTCGTTGGCCAGACCGAATCGGGCGAGCGCGTTGCCCGGGGCCTGGGCCACGAGCACGCGCAGACTCTCCAGTCGGGACACGTTCATTGTTCGAGCCACCGGGAGAGGATGTTGCCGATCGTCTCCGGCGCCTCCTCCGGCGTGAAATGGCGCACGTCGGGAACGATGTCGAGCGTGGAGTCGGGGATCGCGTCGTGCAGCTGCCTGGCGATTGCGGTCGAGAGAAAGGGATCGTGTGCGCCCCAGATGATCGCCGTCGGTGCCACGATGTCCTTGAGCCGCGCCGAGAGCCCGTTGGTGTCGGCCGGATCGAGCGCCAGCATGTGCTCCACCAGCACGTCGCGCCCCATGGCGGAGGAGAACGGGCGCACGTAGACATCGACCGATCTGGCGCCTCGCTCCGGCTCCGTATACCCGCGCTGCAGGTCCGTGCGAAGAATGGAGAGGATCCACGTGGCGGGCAGGTGACGCATGAGCGGGAGCGATGCCTTGGCCAGCTTCACGTTGCGCGTGGGCCAGGCGTCGAACGCCACCGAGTCCACCAGGCAGAGTCGTGCCACGCGCGTTGGATACTTCACCGCGAGGTATTGCGCGATCCCGCCGCCCACGTCGTGTCCCACGATGGATGCGTACGAGATGCGCAGCGCATCGAGCAGCCCGATGATGCGCTCCGCATGCCCCTTGATGCTCACATCCTGGTCATCGGGCCGGTCGCTTCGCCCGTAGCCGAGCAGATCGGGGACCACCACCCGGTGGCCCTTAGGCACGAGCGGCACCACGTCGCACCAGAGATGCGATGAGGTGGGGAAGCCATGGAGGAACACGACGGGCTCGCCCGCCCCGCGAGTTCCCGCCGCGTAGTAGTACAGGCGTGCTCCGCCGACATCGACGAACTCACCACGCATCGGGCGAGCGATCAGGCATGGACAAGCGCGTCCTCGCTTCCCGCGCGCATCCCGCGTCCAGGCTCCCACTCCACGATCTTCCCGGCAACAGCCGACGCCGCCACCGTGTACGGCGAGGCGAGGTAGAGCTGTCCGGGCCCCGAACGGCCGGGGAAGTTCCGGTTGATCGCCGAGATGGTCACTTCATCACGCGTGCGCGAGACACCGGGGCCCGCGTTGATGCAGGCTCCGCACGATGGTTCGATGAACGTCGCCCCTACCTCCGCGAACACGCGGTCGTAGCCCTGCTCCTGGCAGTAGCGGAAGACATCCTGTGAGCCGCACTGGATGAAGCAGCGGACGGTCGGCGCCACGTGCTCGCCGCGCTCCAGCGCCTCGGCAAAGACACGGGCATACATGTCCATGTCCTCCTTCTTGCCCGCGGTGCAGGAGCCCGCGTAGGCGATATCCACGCGCGTCTCGCCGGGCAGTTCATCGATGTAGATCCCGTTCCCCGGATCGCCGGGCAGCGCGATCATCGGCCGGAGTGTGGCCGCATCGATCTCGATCACCTGCACGTACTCCGCGCCCTCGTCGGAGAAGAGCCCCTCGCACAGCGCCCGCGCCTCGTCGGGAGACATCCCGCGCTGCGCCACCAGGAACTCCACCGTCTTCTCGTCGGGCGCGATGATCCCTGTGAAGGCGCCCACCTCGGCGGCCATGTTGGTCATCGTCGCGCGCTCGTCAACAGAAAGCGCCTGTACCGCCTCGCCCGCGTACTCGATAATCTGCCCTATCGCGTCGCCGTTCTTGATGTACGGATGGCGCAGGATCTCGAGCATGAAGTCCTTGGCCGTGATGTTCTCCGGCTTCCGTCCCCGCACCACCACCTTGAACGACTTCGGCACCTCCACGCGCACGTCCTTCGTGATCCAGGAGTTGAAGATCGCCGTCGTCCCCACGCCGAAAGCCACGCACCCCACGGCGCCGGCGTGCGGCGTGTGCGAGTCGCTGCCGATGATCACCTGACCCGGCAGTGCGTGCGCCTCCAGGATCTTCGAGTGGCAGATGGCCTCGGAGCCCGCCGAGGTGAGCGCGCCATGCAGATTGAGCCGCTTGTCGAGCTGGCCGTAGAGCTTGATCCCCTTCGCCTGGGCGAAGGTACGCTGCTTGGCCTCGAGCTGGTTGGCCACGTCGAGCAGTCCCATCTCGATGTGCTCGGGGCGCATCACCTGATCGAGAAAGGTGAGGTGGTCGCGGAAGAAGAACACCGACGACGGGTCGTTCACCGGCTCGTTCTCGCCCACCAGCGCCTCGAAGAAGATCGCTGACATCGGCGTGACGTACTCGTGACTGAAGCGGATGTCGGTGCGCACGAAGCCCTGGTCGCCGGGTTTCACGGCGGGAATGCCGCTCTCGCCCCTGGCCGCATCGCTGACCCAGTGGCGTGCGAAGATCTTCTCGGCGATCGTCATCGGGTGCGGCGGGGTGGTGATCCGCGGCACCTGCACCTTCCCCTGCAGGCGCGCCACGTTGTAGTTGAAGAGGCCGCCGTACTCGATGATCCCGCGCGAGATCTCCCCCTCGCCGCGGGTGAACTCCGACAGCGGGATCTCCTCGCCGCGCCGCACCCGCTCGATCAGGTCGAAGTTGGTGGAGGTGAACACCCCCAGGTTCTGGCAGTTCTCGCGGTAGATGCGCTCGATGTTCTCGGCGATCACCAGCCGGATGCCGGCCACCATCTCCGCGTAGGGCGACTGCTCGCGCGAGGAGCCCTTGCCCCGCCGCTTGCCGGAGACGCTGGCCACGAAGTGCCCGTTCCGCACCGACCCGCGGACGAGAGGGAACTCCTCCCCCGCCTTCAGTCCGAGGTAGGGGAAATCGCCCAGCGTCTCGTCGAAGTAGTAGCAGATGTAGGCCGGCGTGATCTCGTCGGTCGAGATATTGTCGCGGAGCTTCGGGTGGAGAGGCGAGCCGACCGGTGCGGACGGATCGAAGGGGAGATCCTCGCCGCTGAGCTGGCGGCGGATGAGTGCGGGATCTTCGGTGAGGAAGAGTACGCGCCCGTCGAACCGGACGCGGTTCGGGACCATACTCACCGGCCGTGTGAGAAGACTCGTGATCATTACCGAAGCATCACCCGCCGACGTAGAGGGGCATGTGCCGCCCGTGCCGACGGCACGCGGCGACCGTACTCCCTGCAAGATGCGACCCCGCAGGACTGTTCACAAGTCGTTACCGGAGGCGGGTATGGCGAGAGGTGAGACGGGAGGGAGAAGGGTTATGAGTCGTGGGGAACGGCTCTCGGGGGAGTGGGTGGCCTCAGAACCTTACTCCCTGTTCCCTTCTCCTTCGCCCTTCACCCCTTCCGCCTCGCGGGAAAATTGCTATCCTTAGCGACGGCCTGTACGGCTCCTGGTGGCGTTGCGCTGATTGCATTGTCGTTCAACGACTTAACCTCGTACCCGGATGGCGCGCTGTGACCCTTCCGCTCACGCCTGGCCTCCCAGATTCGCTCGGCACGAGCGCCCCGAGCTCCATCAGCTTCCCCCTGAGCCGGATTCTGGATACCGCAGCACCACCCGTACAGTACCGCGCCACGACGGAGGTTGCGCGTATTCCAGCGTCCGATCTCGGTAGCTTCGCGCTGTTGCCGTACACCTATCTGCCAGCTCTTCGGCTCGCGCTCATGCAGGATGCTGCGGGCACGTGGAGCAACAGCATGCTCACCGTCCCGACGTCGCGCTCGGACCGCCTGAAGGGTGTCGGGACGATCCACGCCGTGCGTCGGTTGCTGGAGTACGGCTGGGAAGCCGAGTCGCCCCCGGTCTTCCGCTCCCGGCGCATCCTGTTCCGGCTGCTGGCCGAGGATGATGACCCGAGCTACCTGTTCGACCTTGCGCTGCGGGGCCGGATGGACATCGAGATCGTACGCCACGCGCGCGCGATACTGCGCGATGCGGCGGCGGCGGTGCTGGCGCAGGCGGGGTACGAGCGTGATCCCCGCCTGCGCGGGGCGGCGCGGCGCGTGATGCAGCGCATGGACGTCTACCTGCAGTCGCCACTGGCGCAGAAGCCGTTCATTCGCGTCGGCAATCACCATGTACTCTCACCGGAGGCGGCTCCGCCCTCCTTTTTCACCATCGTGATGCTGGCCTACATGCCGCTCTTCCGGAGCGAGCACTACAGCGCCATGGAGGCGCTGTTCCAGTATCTCTCACAGCCCACCCCACGGCCGACCCCCGCTTCGGTGGTTGGGAGCCAGATCATGCCGGAGCCGCACCTCGTGCTGGGCGATCCATTGCCGCATCGCAACGCGGCGGACGCCGATGTGCCGGCCGCCCTCGTCTGGCTGGAGCTCTTCGCGCGGCTCGATTTCCTGCGGCGGAACGAGGTCTGGAGCAAGCTCTTCGACCGTTTTCTGGACGACCGCGACGCAAACGGTCTCTGGCGCCCCCCCAAACGATCGGCCGTGCTTCGCAGCAGCAACCCACACGTGTGGCCCAGCTTTCCGCTGGGATCGGGCGTTGCTGGTGAGGAGCTCTGGAGTGAAGTGACCTTCCGCCTGGGGCTCATTGCGCGCCTTACGGGGATGACGGTCGAGCTGAGCTGAGCGGCAGCCGGGCCGCATCCGGCACAGCTCCGGTGTGCGCTGGACGGAATGGCGTCGTACTCCCCTTGCAAGCGAGGTGCGCTGTGCGAGCGTCGTGGTTCCGAGCGTCTCTCATCACGCTCGCGGCACTGTCGGCCACCGCGTGCATCTGGATCTTCCGCGGCGTGAAGGTGGCCCCGGTCGATCCCTCGGCCGACTCCACCGCCATTACTTCGCCCGTGAAGGCGCACCTCGTGGATGGCACCACGATCGTGTACGCTCACGGAGTGGTCATCGCGCGCGATACGGTGCGTGGCGTCGGTGCGCGGTTCGACATCACGGGCAACAGCACCACCGTGGCCGAACGGGTGCCGCTGGACAGCGTGGTGGCCATGGAAGACCTGCTCCCCGTTGTGCACGCTGGCCCAACAGTCGCGGTGTCGACGTTTACGACAGCCATCGGTGTGGTCGCGGCAGCCGGACTGGCCGTAGCCATCTTCGGCTCCTGTCCCACGGTGTATTCCGACAGCGCGGGGACGCCCGTGATGGAGGGGGAGGCCTTCTCGTACAGCATCGCACCCCTGTTCGAGCGACGGGATGTCTTCCGCCTCAGGGCGCAGCCGGATGCGCGCGGCGTGCTCAGCCTGGAGGTGCGGAACGAGGCGCTTGAGACTCACTACATCAACCACTTGCAGCTGCTCGAGGTGCGGCATGGGGCGGATGAAGTGGTAATGCCGGATGCCGCCGGGCACCCTCTGGCACTCAGCGGCATCATGCACCCGGCGCGGATCGCGGACCGGAGCGGTCATGACCTGCGTCCGATACTGGCCGGCGACGACAGCCTGGTTTTTCGCACGGATTCCGGTACGATTGCGAATGCCTCGCTACCCGACCTGGATGATTATATTGACCTTGCTATGCCCGCACCGCGCGGTGCGGACAGCGTGGCGGTCGTGTTCAACCTGCGCAACAGCCTTCTCAACACGGTGTTGCTGTACGACGTCGTGCTCGGTCCGCAGGGCGCGCATGCCATCGACTGGCTGGCCGGTGACCTGAGCCGGATCGGAAACGCGGTCGCCATGGGCCGGTGGTACGGAAGCCGGATGGGGATGCACATTGCGGTGTGGCGGAACGGGCGCTACGAGCCGGCGGCCTACGTGCCCGATGCTGGCCCGATCGCATGGCGCCGAGTCGCCGCGGTGGTCCCAGTGCCGCCGCTCGATACGCTCCGTCTGCGGCTCACCTTCATCGCGGATCAGTGGCGCATTGGGAGCCTGGCCATTGCGACGCGTATGCGGCGGCCCACGCCGCGGGTCATCGCGCTGTCCGGGGTTCGCTCATCGGACGTCGCGGCCGACAGTGCCGCTGAGCGCAATCTTCACGATTCGGACGAGCGCTATCTGGTCACGTCGTCCGGCCAGCGCTTCACGGCGCGCTTTGACACCGGGCGGCCGACGGCTGATTCCTCGCGCACCTTCCTGCTCGCCTCGCAGGGCTACTATCTGGAATGGATTCGCCGCGACTGGATTCGCGCCGCACGTGGCCACCAGTCCTTCGCGCCCTCCGATTCCGCGCTGCTGACGGGCCTCCGCGAATGGGGCCGCGTGCACGAGGACTTCGAGCGACGCTTCGAGAATACCCGCATCCCTGTTCGGTGACCGGCGATGCGTAGAGTGCTGCTGGCGGCCTGGCTGGCCTCGATGATGACTGCGTGTATGCTGGGTCCGACGCCCGCGTCGGTCGACGTCTCGACGTGGGCTCGCGGCGTAGCCGGAACCCTGGCGACGGCGCGAGACAGCGGATCCGCGGAGTTGCTGGCCGTGCAGGGTGACACCGCACTTCTGGTATTGCGCGCACAACGCGTGATGCTCGTTTCGTACACCGCCATCACCCGCGCGCAGTTCGGGGGGAATGGTGCCTACCCCAGGGTCCTACTCTCCAACGGTCGTGCGCCCTCCGTCGACGAGGCGGCGAAGCTCCGGCTGCAGAGCCGCTTCCCGCAGGGCGTGAATGCCGCGCTCCAGCGCCGACTGCTGGCGGCATATGGCCAGAATGCCCTGCTGGTTGTGGGACGACCTGGATCATAGCCATGCGCATCATGCTCGCTGGCTGCGCGTTGGCCATCACGCTGGGCGGTGCGGCGCAACTGTCCGCGCAGCGCGCACGCGGCCGCCTTCCGTCTGCGTCCCCTGATTCGATGATGGCACGATTCCTCGATCAGGCGCGCATGGGAGCCGTGCGCTACCAGGACCGTGCGGCGGCCGTCGCGGACGGATATCGGCAGATCGGCCCCGATTTCCCGGGGATGGGGGAACACTGGATTCAGCTCAGCGCGCTCTTCCGGGATACGCTGGACCCGGCGCATCCTCCTGTGCTGGAGTATGTGGATATCGCCGGCACGCCGCGGCTGGTGGGGGTGACGTACGCGCTGCCGCTGCTCGCTGGGGAGTCGCCGCCGGATTTCCCATCGGTGCACGCGTGGCACGACCATGTCGGGACGGTGCTCGCCGAGAGCATGATGCTGGATCAGCTCCACTCCGACCAGCGAGGCGCGGGCGGAGCGCGAATTGTCATGCTCCACGCCTGGATTGGGCTGACCAACCCGGCCGGCATGTTTGTCTCCGATAACTGGGCGCTGCCATTCGTGCGGGCGGGTGTGCAACTGTCCGGCGGCGCCCCGTCGCCGGCGGCGGGGCGCGCCGTATCGCTCCTCACCGGAGGCGACGTGTTCTACACGGCGGTGGCGGAGGCGATGAGTCATCCCGGTGCGGCCGACAGCGCCGTGATCCGTGACACGGTGCGCGCCTATCGAGGCAGGGTGGCCGCGTTCATCCACCAGCGCGCCGGCACCCGCCTCGGCGCCGCCGACCTTGCGGCGCTCGGCGAGCTCTGGCGGCAGCTGTGGGCGGCCGTCGGGGCGGCGGTTCAGCCCAGTACTGCTGCGCGTCTCACCCCCCTCACCAGCGCCGCACCCTCCCCAACCGAGACACCGTGATCGTATCCGCTGACCGTCCCCGATGCAGGATGAGCCGAGTGTTGGCGGCCCCGTAGCCGAGGCCGGTGGGGCCGTAGGCGATGGAATCGCGCGTGACGGCGAGCGCGACGCCGAGTTTCGCGTCCAGCCGCCGGCGCGCAAGCGTATCGCCGTCCATGGCGACGGTCACCAGCGCATGCGGGCCGTCGAACAGTACGGCCACGCGTCGGCCCCGGGCGATGGCGGCATGTCGCGCCAGAGCCAACTCGGCCATCACCGCGCTGGCGGCGCTGCTCACGGCGGCCCCGTCCCGCGTGCTGCCAACGTGCGGTGCGCCGATGGCGAGCAGGATCGCCATCACAGCCAGCGCAACCACCAGCTCCACCAGTGAGCTTCCAGCGCGCACGTCCATTCCCTCCATCGAGTCGGGACGATATATACCAGATGAGGCGCGCGCGTCCGGCATCGGAACATGCGGTCGCGCATCTTAGTATTGTGGCGCGGGCGTAGTCATCATGCGGATTGCTCTCTCCACCGGGGGCGGAGACGCTCCCGGCCTGAACGCGGTCATTCGGGCCGCGGTGCTTGCCGCGGTCAATCGCGGCTGGGAGGTGCTCGGCATCCGGCGCGGATTCGCCGGACTGCTGGGGGAGGACGAAGTCATCCCGCTCACCGCGGATTCGGTACGCGGCATCGCGCACCTGGGCGGGACCATCCTGCGCAGCACGAACCGCGGCAACCCCTTTCACTACCCGCGGCAGGACGCCAGCGGGCGCATCGTCCATGTGGATCGCTCGGACGAGCTCGTCGCGAGCGCGCGAGCGCTCGGCATCGACGCCATCATCTCCATCGGCGGCGATGGCTCGCTGACCATCGCGCAGGGGCTCTACGAAAAGGGCGTGCGGATTGTCGGCGTGCCCAAGACGATCGACAACGATGTGAGCGGCACGCACACGACGTTCGGCTTCGACACCGCGGTGAACACCGCCATCGAGGCGGCCGACAAACTGCACACCACGGCGGAGAGCCACGATCGAGTGATCGTGATGGAAGTGATGGGGCGGCACACCGGCTTCATCGCACTCCACAGCGGGCTG
This sequence comes from Gemmatimonadaceae bacterium, assembly GCA_036278935.1. Lineage (GTDB taxonomy): Bacteria > Gemmatimonadota > Gemmatimonadetes > Gemmatimonadales > Gemmatimonadaceae > DASSNR01. Next base: position 23,109 of record DASUKA010000051.1, on the reverse strand, counting down.
GCCGGCACCGCGGATGTGATTCTGATCCCCGAGATTCCGTATGACATCGAGCAGGTGTGCCGGAAGATCTGCGAGCGGGACGCGGCGGGCCGTCACTTCTCGATCGTGGTCGCGGCGGAGGGAGCATTCCCCAGCGGCGGGACGGAGTCGGTCATCGGCGCATCGCTCCCCGGAGAGGACAAGCGGGTGGGCGGGGTCGCGGACAAGCTGGCGCGCGAGATCCAGATGCGCACCGGCAAGGAGTGTCGCTCGCTCGTCCTGGGTCATCTGCAGCGGGGCGGGATGCCCACCGGCTATGACCGCCTGCTCGCCACGCGCTTCGGTGGTGCCGCCGTGCGAGCGGTTGGCGATGGTTGCTGGGGACAGATGGTGGCGCTCCAGCCGCCGCGGATCGTGTGCGTGCCAATCGCGGACGTGTTGCGCCAGCCCAAGCGTGTAGACCCGCACGGGGATATCATCATGACGGCCCGGGCCACGGGGATTTCCTTTGGCGATGAGCACTTCGCGGCGGCGTATGGACAGGCTGCCACGCATGTGGGATAGCAGAGCCGCGGGCGCGCGGTATTGCTCCTGTCGGAACCACCGAATACGGTTGCGCAGGCCGGGGGCGCTGCGTCCGGCTGAGGGGACGAGGGTGTCCCGCGAAGGGGACACGAAAACGTGTTGCGCCCGCTCCGTCGGCGTAGGTGCCCCAGTCCCCTGCCTACGGCGCCCGATTTACGCCTGGCGCCTGGCACCGACCGTGCAAGGACAATGGCCGCCATTCACATGGATGGCCTTTCGGAGTTACGATGCCTCACTATTCCATCATCCTGGCCGCCGCGGGCGCCGTCTTGCTCGCAGCACCGCTCAGTGCCCAGAGCACCGGCGCGAAAACCAATCAAATCCCGAAGGAGCAACGTCCACCTGCGGGGATGTGCCGGATATGGATTGACAGCGTCCCGGCGGATCGGCAGCCCGCGCCCACGGACTGCGCCACGGCCATTCGGCATCGTCCGCCCAAGGCGCGCGTAATCTTTGGTGACCCGGTACGCGTACCGAACTTCAACCGCCTCGCGGCACCACAGACCGATCGACGGATGCGGCTGGACAGCTCTCAGGAGCCGAATCGTCGCACCGAAACGCCGCCCACCAAGCGGGTGATGCCAGTGCCGCGGACGATTCCGCCCATCAAGACACGGCCCGCCAGACGGGACACGCAGACGTACCGGCTGTCGCTCCCCGAGCGACAGCCGCGCTCGGCCGAGACGCAGCACCGTCGGGTCATGCCCGAGCACCGGGGGCCACGACGCCCCGCGGCACGACCAGCCCGCAGGCGTCCAGGGTCTGCATATCGATAAGCCTCGGGAGCCCACGGCGTCGTCCATGCACTCGCACCCCGGCATGCGACAAGTCCGTGACCATTATCTCCCGCCCGACCATCACGCCTTCGTCGCCGCCGAGCCCGCCACCGGGCGTGTGATCGTCATCGCACCCACGCGCGCGGCCTGCGAGACGATCGAGCTCGCGATGGATTTGCATCTGGAGACCCTGCTCGAGCGCGAGCACGGCTCGGAGATCCGGCATCTCGCCGCGGCGGGGGCGGGCTTCGGCATCGTGGCCGGGACCGGAACCGGAAAGACGCTCGCCATCCGGTCCATGGCGGAGCAGCTGCTTCGCACGGAGGAGCTCCGTGTCGGCGTCGTGAATCGCGAGCGCGAGGCGACGCCGGAAACCCCGAGCTGGAACGTCGTCATCGTCACCACGGGGATCGCGCGCCGATGGTTCCAGGACGGCGACGTTCTCCCGCACGACACACTGGTGGTCGATGAGATTCATCAGACCTCCGCCGAGCTGGAACTCTGCCTGGCGCTCGGCAAGCGCGTGGGATGTCGGTTCATCTGGCTCTCGGCCACGGTGGATCCCACCTTCTACGCGAACTACCTGGGGTCGGCCGAAGTGCTGGAGACATACGCCTTCGACCCGCGCAAGGCAGCGTCGGTGACCGTGCTCCCAAAGCGGCCGCTCGAGTTTCTGGACGAGAAATTCCTGCGGCAGGTGCAGCGTGAGCGGCGCGGTGTGGGAGTGTTCCTGCCCACACGCGCCGCCGTGGAAGAAGTCGCGAGCGTGGTGCAGCGCCGCTTCCCGCGCATCGAGGCGGTGTTCTACCACGGAGGCGAGCCGATCCGCGTCATCCGTCCCTTCCTCGAGGGCGAGGTGCGGAAACCCTATCTTCTGGCCATGACCGCGGCCGGCCAGAGTGCATTGAACGTGCAGGGGCTCGATACGGTCGTCATCGACGACACGCGCTTCACGAACCTCATCGAGCACGGCAGGAACGTGCTCACCAAGCTGCACCTCGGCGCGAACGAGATTCTGCAGATGGCGGGGCGCGTGCACGGGCGCGTGGAGGGCGGACGCGTGTTCATCCTCTCCGATCGCCGCATCGACTTCGCACAACTCGAGCCGACAGCGCCCGAGTTCCAGCTCGCGGGTGATTCCGAGCGTGTGGCCCTCACCTGCGCCGACCTCGGCGTGCCGGCGGATGAGCTGGACCTTCCCGTGCCGCTGGATCGAGCCGCCTATCGGCAGGCCGTTCGCCGGCTGGAGCAGCGCGGCATCATCGAGCATGGACGGCTCTCGGCGTACGGCCGTGCCGTCGAGGCGTTACCGGTGGACCGGCCGTGGGCCGAGCTGCTCGTGCACGCGGATGAGACGCTCATCCCCTATCTCACGGTGATGGCGTCCATCGAGTCGCTGCATCGCATGACGCGAGAGGAGCGAAATCTGGAGGGCGTGATCGTACCCGGGAGCGATCACCTGACCGCGTACAATCTGTACGCCGAAGCCTTTGCGCAGACGGGTCGAGTTGGCGAAGTGTATGGTCTGCCGCGCCACCTGTTCGGCGAAGGGATCGAGGAGTGGGCCGAGGAGCGGGGCGTGCTCGTGAAGGCCATCGAGGACGCCGCGCTGGCCATGGCGAGTATCTACCGGAGCCTCGAGCTCCCGTTGCCGCGGCGGTTGTCGATGGCGGATGACCGGATCTATCACTCCTTCACGGATCTGGTCGCGCGCCTCATGCCGCTGGATCTCGTCCTCGATGAGGAAACCGCGGATGGCGAGCGGGCCCGTGTGTCCAAGACCAGCGTCTGTGGCAGTTGGGGGGCGATCGCCGGTTCACTGCGATACTTCGCGGATCGCTTCGGCATTCCACGTGCCTCCATCGAAGGGACGCAGATTCCCTTCGACATGATCCAGACGTACGCGGTGCACACGCCCCCGGAGATGGTGTATGACCCGCGGCGGAAGCGCGATCCGCTTCTGATGGTGCGGCGCCGCGAGTACTTCGGTTTCGACCTGGGACGCGACGCCGAGTCGGTGGAGGAGTTCACGGCGGAGCTGGCGCCCGCGGCGCGACGCGCGCTGGCTGGTGCGCTGGCGCGCTTCGAAGCGCATCATCCCGCGGTCGCACGGAACCGCGCCGCGGTGGAGGAGCTGCGTGAGGTGTATCGTCGCTCCGGCGGACGGACGCCTCGGCTTGGTGCCGCCGAGCTTGCGCGCTGGTACGAAGAACGTCTTGCGGCGGTGAGCTCGCTCCGCGAGTTTCGCGCGACGCCGCTCCTGCTCGACGCCGACGAGATCGTGCCGAGGAATGAGCGGGAGCGCTACCTCGTACTCCCCGATCGCGTCACGGTGCGCAATCGAGACCTTCGCATCGAGTACGATGTGGAGGATGGGGCGGGCGGGGTCGCGCGACTGCGTGTGCCGGAGAAGCTCGCGCGCACGTTGGTGGAGAGTGAGCTTCCGGTGCTGGATCGGCCGTTGCGTTTCGCGGTCACCCGCGGCCGCCGCGGCACTGTGCGAGCGGCCACGCTGAGCGAGCTCCAGGAGCTGCTGGACCGTCCATGGACTTCTGACGAGATCGCTGAGGAGACGCAGGAGTCGACCGCCGGCCGCGCTCCACGCGGGCGCCGCAACGCTCGGACGGCAGACTCAGGCCGCGGGTACCGTGGCGAGTTGGCGCCGAGCCGCGGCGCCGCGAAATCCCATCGCGGGCAGGCGCGTACCGGCCGGCGCCGGAAACGGCGACGCGGCTAGCGTGCGTCATGCACGCTAGCCGCGTTCGGGTGGTGTCGGGAGTCAGTTGCTCGAGCGATTGCTACCTGCTGAGCTTGAGCGGCCACGAAATCGACCCGCCATTGCTATAGGCTCCGGGCTGGATCTCGGCCCCGCTCATGGTGCTTCCGGAAACCGTGAGCTTCACATAGAGGCCACTGAAGATCGGGAAGACGAGCGTCTCGCCCGACACGCTTCCCGTGTAGTGATACCCCCTGCCGCTCACCGTGTAGGTGCCGGTGATGGTGCTCCCGCTCTGCGAGATGGACAAGGAGACCGGGCCTCCGGTGCTCCCATCGGACTGGTACCAGTGTCCCGTCCAGGTGCCCGAAAGACTCGTGGACGTCGACGTCGACGTCGACGTGGAGGACGTGCCGCTCGAGGACGTGGGTGTGCTGGTGGTGGGCGCGCTCACGCTCACCGTGGACGACGTGGTGCTCTTGACCCCGTCGCTGTTCGCGACCGTGAGCGTGACCTTGTAACTCCCGCCCGAGCTGTATGCATGCGATGGGTTCTGGCTGGTGGACGTGTGGCCGTCACCGAAATTCCAGCTCCACGCCGTGGCGTTGCTGCTCGCGTCCTTGAAGGAACAGGAGAGATCCGAGCAGCTGCTGCTGAACTTCGCGCTCGGCGCGGGCGCTGCCTGCGGAGTGGTGGAGGTGGAGGTGGACGTGGACGACCCCACGACGTGCGCAAGCAGATTCGGGGAGCCGCTCCCGACGGAGGAGACCTTCCCCTTGTCGGCGGCGTTGATGATCGCGGAACGTACCTGCGATGGGGAAGCGCTCGGGTGTGCCGAGACGTAGAGCGCCGCGAGGCCTGTGACGGCCGGCGTGGCGGCGGATGTACCGGAGAAATATCCCCACGCCTGGTCATCGACGTTGCTGCGTGCGGCCGGGATGCCGGACCCGGGGGCGAAGAGAGAGACGCAGCTGCCGTAGTCGGAGTACGAGAGTCGGCTGTCGGATTTCGTGGTGGCGCCCACCGTCAGCACGTCGGACAGATGCGCCGGTGAGAGGTTGCACGCGCTGGTGGTGTAATTGCCGGCCGCGGCGACGACGGTGGCACCGGCATGGATCATCTCCTCCACGCCATCATCGACTGCCGCCGACTTCCCGCCCTCCCAGCTCATGTTCACCACCGCTGGTTTCGACATGTGGCTGGCGACCCAATCCATCGCGCCAAGCACCGCGGAGCCGGAGGTCTGACCGGAGCAGTCGAAGATTCGCACCGAGTAGATCTTGGCCCGCTTGGCGACGCCAAGCATCGAGCCTGCGGCTATGCTGGCGACTGCTGTGCCGTGTCCGTAGCAGTCACTGGTCCCGTAGCCGTCATGCACGCCATCGAATGCGCTCACCACTCGGCCACCGAAATCATCATGGCTGGCGCGAATGCCGGTGTCGATGATGTAGATGTGCACGTTGGACGCCGTATTGGGATACTGGAACGTGCCATTCAGTGGGAGGCTCGTCTGATCCATGCGATCGAGTCCCCATGGGGCGCTCGACTCCATGTCGCCATCGAGCGTCCAACCGCCCTGGACCGTGATCACGGGGTCGGGCTCGATGAAGGCGACGTTCGGATTCTGCGCTATGGCGCGTGCGGCACGCTCAGAGAGCTTCGCGGAGAATCCCTTGATCGTGTGCAGATAGACGTGATCCAGCGTGCCGCCTCGAGCAGTGACGATCTGTTGCGCGTGCGGGGAAACATCACCCACACCGTTCTTGAAAACCACGATGTAGCTACCGGGCACGACTTGTGCTGCCGGACCCTCTGAAGCCGGAACGCTCGGGGCGTCGGCCTGAGGTCCGGTCGGGCCCGGGGCGTCCTGACATGCCAGCAGTGCGAGTGCGGCGAGCGAGAAAGTCAAGCACCGTTTCATGGGAACACCTTCCATCGTGTGAGGAATCGGGACGGCGACGGCACAGAATGCCGTTCCGCGCCCGTGGCCAAAGCAACGGGCGACAGCGACGTACGCCATCGGGCGGCTGGTCTAGAGCCGCCTGATAGAGGCGTCAAGAACGAACACGACTATTGCGTCGCTAGCGTAGGGCGAAGGGGAGCACCACGCAAGACAAATTCGGCGTGCAAGTTGAGCGGCTGGCTGTTCGTGCAGTCAGATGGGGCGCTATGCCCGCATGTCACACATGCTGCGTGACGACCGACCACGCACCGCGGCTCCCTCTTCATTACGTTCACACGGGCACCATTGGCGCATAAACGGCCGGCTGCACTGCCGTCGACATCCCGCGTGCTCCCGCTCAAGTCCTGAAGTGCCTCTTGCGTACATGACCACCGTCTCGGCACGAGTGTTTTTAGCATGGCATCGACACTGCATTGTGTTGGGTTCGTGCAACGTCTTGTGCAATGACGACTCACATGCGAGAGTAGATACCGACGCGCTGGCGGGGATGCCATCAGTTCTCCGCGCATCCGTCATCCTCAATGCGTGACAGCCACTCGCAGGGTCCCCGGCTGGCACGAGTGGTGCTTACCTGCGCACACGTAGCAACGTGCGATTGGTGGGCGCCGATCCCTCAGTTCATGTTGGAGCCGATGTTGGCTCACCGATTTGCTGCAAGCGGGCCGACAATGCATTTCCATTGTTGCGATCGCGAGAGACGCCACGTTCTCGCGATCCACTGGTCCCGGCATATACGCCGTGGTCATGCAACAGCGGACGGAGAGCAAGTGCAACACGCTGTGGTATACGTAGAGGCAGAGCGAGATCGAAAGAACGCCGCCGGAGCGGTGCTCGACGCATGAGCGCTGTGCTTGGTGTGTTCAGTGCCCGCGGCGTACTCGCTGAGCGCGACGCGCGACGCATGATTGCGCGAATGCCCCAGCGTGGCGGCGAGCGCTTTGGCCTCTGGCATGACGGCCGCGGCGCGCTCCTGGCCGTGGCGCGTCACGACTGGGAGTGCGCGCCCGGATTCAGCGAGAACCTCCTCGTGACGCACGAGGATGGCTGCGTGGTGGCCGCGGATGCATCGGTCTACTATCGTGCCGATCTCGAGCGGCAGCTGGGCGCGGCTGGCGTACGCGCAGCCTCCACCGCGCCGAGCCATCTCATTCTCGCGGCGTACCGGGCATGGGGCGACGCATGCGTGGAGCGCATCGAGGGCGACTTTGCCTTCGTGCTCTGGGATGCTGGTCGCCGTCGCGTGCTGTGCAGCCGGGATTTCGCGGGGAAGCGGCCGCTGTACTACGCGATGCTGGGTGACACACTCGTCGTCGCCTCGACGATCGCCGCTGTACTGGCGCATCCGGCGTGTCCGGCGGATTTCAATCTTGCCTCGCTGGCCGAGACGGCGTCCGGATTGCTGGCGGCCGGTCACGAGACATGCTATCGCGCAGTGCAGCGCCTGCTCCCGGGCTTCCTGCTCACCTGGCAGGATGGGCACCTTGCCACCCCGGTACGCTGCTGGCACCCGCCGCTCTTCAACGAGCCCCGCGGCGTCGCATCGTTCGACGATGCCGCGGAGCAACTGCGCGCGGTGATTGCCAGCGCCATCGTGGAGCGGTTGGTGCCGCAAGGACCGACCAGCATCTGGATGAGCGGCGGATGGGACTCGCCGTCGCTGTTCGGGATCGGGCAGGACGCGCTCCGGCAGGACACGGAGCGGACGCTACGACCGGTGTCGATCAGCTATCCACCGGGCGATACCGCCCGGGAGGATGAGCTGATCCAATCCATTGCGCAGCACTGGAACGCGCCCATCCAGTGGGTGGATTCGCGCGAGATGCCGTTGCTCGATCACGCGGCGGAGCGTGCGTGCGCGCGCGATGATCCCTTCGCGCACGTCTACGAATCCACGATGCGATGGCTGTCGCGCGGCAGTCGCGCCGTTGGATCGCACGTGGCGCTCGATGGCAATGGCGGGGATCAGTGGTTCAGCGTGACGGAGGTGTTCCTGGCCGATTGCCTGAGGCGCGGGCGCTGGATGACCCTTGCGCACGAATGGCGGGCGAAGAACGGGTCCGGGTTCCGTCCGTTTTTCCGGTGGGCCGTGCAGCCCGTCCTGCCGCCACTCCTGCTGGGCATGGCCCGGCTGCTGCGCGGCGGCCGGCCGCTCGTCGGCTATCTGGAGCGCACGCCGCCGGAGTGGATCGAGCCGGAATTCGTCGAGCGGTACGGAATACTGGAGCGGGAGCGTCGTTTCACCCCGCATCGCGGACGCATGAGCCACGCGACGTTCGAGCAGTGGTGGTATCTCACGAACCCATTCTTTCCGCGCGTGGTGGGCACGGCTACATCCGCGGCGCTGGAAGAAGGGGTGGAGCTGCGGTCGCCGCTGTATGACCGGCGAGTGATCGAGCTGGCCGCCACACGGCCGCGCGCCGAGCGGTCGTCGGGGCTGGAGACGAAACGCCTGCTTCGGCGTGCGGCGCGCGGATTGCTACCGGATCATGTGTTGAGCCCTCGTCCATACCGGACTGGGCTCACGACGACGTATCTGTATCAGTCGTTCCGGCGGCAGGCGCCCGAGTTATTCACGTCGATTTTTTCGCGTTCGATTCTTGCAGAGATGGGGATCGTCAATCTGGAGGTGCTCCGGATGTCGCTGGAGCAGCAGTTGCGTGGGACGCATGACCATGCCGTGCCGCTGTTCTGGACATTGCAGGTCGAGCTCTGGTTGCGGGCGAGGATGCCCACGGCCAGCGTGGTTTCCACACCACGTAGCGAGCCGGTTACGCTCTTGGCAGCAGGATGATGTCGGTGTGCAACACTATGTTGTGGTTGCTGCGACCGTGGTGGTCGCACTCCCGCTGGGCGAGTGGCCCGGCATTTCTACAACCCAAGGAGGGGCTGATGTACAAGAAACCCCGGGTCGAAAGGTTTGGTACCTTCCGGGACCTCACTGAGGCGGGGACGACTGGCGGCACGGATCCGCTGACGATCACGTGTGCGCAGGGGAACAACCTGTGTGGCACGCCCGATTTCCCGTGTGCACCTCAGGGATCAGGCGGCGGCGGATTCTAAGCCTACCCCCGCTGGCAGGCTGGAAGAGTTCCGCGAGGAGCTTTCCCAGCCTGCGCTCCCCCCGCCTACATGCCCGACTACGCCCTGTTCGGGGGCTGTCTTCGCTCTGACATTCCGTTTCCTGAGCTGCGCGAAATTCCGCGCGGCATCGCGACGTGGACACTTCGCACGGCGGTAGAGCCGTGTCCCGCCCGGCAGTTGGAGCTCGTCCACGAAGCGTCCGCCGGTGACTGGCGCGCCCGCCTTTACCGAAGTGCGTCGGGACATCGCATAGAGTTCAGCGATACGGGCAGCTTCGACATCTCCGCCAATGGCGCGGAGCTCACCTGGTATCCGGCACCCGCAGCGCCGGTGCATCAGGCCAGGATAAATATCGTCGGCCCGGTGCTGGCGACGGCATTGCACTTTGCCGGCTATGTCTCGCTCCACGCGAGTGCTGTGGCGTTGCATTCGCACGCCGTTGCCTTTGCCGCGCCGCCGTTCCACGGGAAGTCGACACTGGCGCTGGCGATGGTCACCGCCGGAGCCCGCCTCATTACCGATGACATGGTGCCCGTTGATCCCGCGCCGCCGGTCACTTGCCTGGCTGGTGTTCCGAGCATCAGGTTGCGCGATGAATCGGTGAGCCACTTCATGCCGGACCGCATGCGGTCGAGCGCGCCGGTTGTGGACAAGCATCTGCTGTCCGATCTGCCGAGCGACCGTGTGGCGCTCGAGCCCGTTCCGCTCGGCGCGATCTACATCCTGACGCCTGTGGTCGCGGAGCCGGGGTGCGACGCGGTGCGGCGCACGCGACTGCCTCCGGTTCAGGGCGCCATGACGATCATCCGGCACTCGCGAATCGGCCCGATCCTCGGCGCGCACGAGTCGGCCGCCTTCTTCCCCCGCGCGGCCGCGATTGCCGACGCCGTGCCCGTGTACACCCTGGCGATCGCGCGCGACCTCGATCGGATGCCGGAGGTGGTGGCCCAGCTGCTGCAGTGGCACGGTCCGGCGGCGCAGACGCGCGCCATGCGCGCGGGTTCCTCTCCCACTCCCGGCGATTGGACCGAGTAGTCCTCTGACAACCGACATGATCGCGACATCGACGGCGGCAATGGCCGCCGAGCGATCCATAAGGCGTTGCTGCTGCGCATATTAGCCAGTAGCCTCCAGTCCGTTGACATTTGGACCGATGAGTCCTAAATTGACGGTCATGCGGGATCGCCGAGGCAGGATCATCGAGGCTGCATCCGAGTTGATGGCGCGTCAGGGCTTTCAGCAGACGTCCATCGACGAGGTCATTCAGCGCGCGGGTCTCTGCGGCAAAGCGCACTTCTATCACTACTTCAAGTCGAAGGAAGCGCTGGGCTATGCGGTCCTGCACTTTCAGTTCGAGAGCTTCACGGAGCGCGGGCTCACGCTGTTGCGGGACCCCGTGGTTCCCCCGCTGGAGCGGTTGAATCGCTTCATCGATGCCGTGGTGGCGAGTCACGCCGAGCACGGCTGTCAGGGCGGCGGGCCGTGCTGCGGGAACCTGGTGACGGAGATGGCGGATTCGCACGAGGGGTTTCGGGAGCTTCTGGATGTGGTCTTCGAGCGATGGGCCGCGCAGATCCAGGCACTTCTCTGGGAAGCCCGGCCCGAGCTGGATGAGCACGTGGACATCGCGCGACTTGCGCGTTTCATCATCGCGACCCTCGAGGGCGCGCTGCTCATGTCCCGCGTCAAGCGGGAGATCGGGCTGGCGGAGGGGGTGGCGGAGGAGCTGAAGAACGTCGTGGCATCGCGCGCGCGGCGGCCCATCGGCGCGCCGGATGACACACGGATTTCGAATGGCCTGCATGCCACCGAGTCTCAGGTGGCGGCGGGGCCGCGAGGGGGAAGCTATGGCAATGGCAGTGACTGATCTGCGCCCGGCGGAGTGGAACGAGGCGGTGGCCGATTCGAGCACCGCTCTGGCGCTCGCTCCCCATGAGGACCGGGACGTGCGGGCCCGGCGGCGGCAGTTCGAGGCCGAGGCGCTCGTGCATCTGGATGCGCTGTACAGCTTTGCACTCAAGCTCACGCACGCGCGCGACGATGCGGAGGACCTCGTGTCCGATACCATCCTGCGCGCCTTCGACCGGTGGGAGCAGTACCAGCTCGGTACCAACGTGCGGGCGTGGCTGTTCACGATCCTGTACCATCTGTTCGTGAGCCACAAGCGCCGTATCGATGCGCGCGAGGTGCAGTTTCCGGAGAACGGGGACGGGTGGTCGGCGAACGACGTGGTGGGCGAGGCCGATCCGGAAGGGCGGTTCTACGATTCGTTCGTGGATGAGGAGATCACGCAGGCCATCGATGCGCTCCCGCAGGAATACCGGCTCGCGGTGATCCTGAGCGACGTGCAGGGCCTTCGATATGCGGAAATCGCGGAGATCCTCGGGATCCCGGAGGGGACGGTGAAGTCCCGCCTCTTCCGCGGCCGCCGCATCCTGCAGCGCAAGCTCCTGCGGTATGCCCGGGATATGGGGTACGTCAAGGCCCCGGAGGCTTGAGGTACGAGTTGTGGGTTGTGAGTGACGAGTTCTGAGTGCCGACAGCCGTTGCTCACAATCCTTACCTCATAACCCACAACTCGTCGCTCATAACCCGTTATTGCTTTTCTTCCTTCCTCGATGCCGCGCCGCTTTGGCGCGGTTGCCACAGGTGGCCATGTCGCACCAGCGGCGGCGGCCGTTCTTGGTGTTGTCAAAGAAGACCCGCGGGCACCGCGCGTCGGCGCAGCACCGGACGCGTGCGATCTCGCCCAGCACCAGCGCGTCGGCGGCCGACTCCACGACGGGAATCATCAAGCCGGCAAAGGCATCGCCAACGGGAAGAAAGCTGCGGGTGAACGACCCATCGGCGCGCACCGCCAGACGGCGGGTCCCCGTGCTCCGGCCGAGGACGCGGTTGATCTCCACCATGGTGGCCACGCGGACTTCGGCGTGGGAGGCGCCGTGCGCGGCGAGCGCGCGCAGCGCTGATCTGATGCGCCGCGCTTCGGCCAGCGCGGCCGTGGCGCCCGCGGGCTGTTCAACCGCGCGCCGCCGGATCGCGGCCGCGCGATCGGCGTCGAGCAGGCCGGCGGCCGCGAGCCACCGGACGAGCATCTCGAAGGTGGCCAGCCCATCCACGCGCACGCCGCGCTGTACGTCATCGGTGTTCACGAAGTCGAGCCAGAGTCGCTCGCCGACGAAGACGAAGGGCGATGGAGCGGACGCGGTGGAGCTGAACGGCATGGCGGCACCGGGCAGGAGGGACGGGGGGGTGTCAAGTGTACCCCGGGCATCCGGCGGAGGCAAGGATGACGGCGACCCACATCGCGGAAGACGCGCATCGCGTATCTTCTCCAACGTGGGCGGGCCGCTCTGCGCGGGCCGCATGCGTCGCGCCAGATGCGAGGGGCGGCGCATGACGGGGACGCGCGCACCTCCCATGCCGCGCGAGTAGTGCGCCCGGCAACGATCTTGCGACAGTGCCAGCCATCATTCCTGGAGGCCGTCATGATACGCCCGATCCTTTCGCTGTCCGCGCTCTGCTTCATCGTGGGCGCGTGCGCCACGTCGCCACGCGCATCCAATGCGCCGCCACCGGCGCCAACGCCAACCCGCCGAGGCGACACGACCACCACGCGGGACACCGTGACTCGGGACACGTCTGCTGCGCGCAACATCCAGCAGCCATCCGCCAGACTGGCGGCGGCCTGGCTCACGCCCGGCGAACGGTGAGCAAGTCCCCGTTTGTCATCACGGAATACGTCCGATGGGGCGACATCGATCTGGCCGGTATCATCTGCTATGGCGCGTACATCCGCTTCTACGAGCTGGCGGAGACGGAGATCTTTCGCGCGGCGGGTCTGCCCTTCGGTGAGATGTTCGAGCGGTACGACATCTGGCTTCCGCGCAAGATCATGCATGCCGAATTCCATACGCCGGCACGGCTCGATGAGCAGCTCAAAGTCGTGACCTACTTCAGCCGCGTAGGACGCACCTCGCTCACGATCAACTTCGATGTGATGAGCGCGACGGAGCGCATCGTGCACGCTTCCGCCTATCAGGTGCTGGTGTGCGTCTCACGCGGGAGCTTCGAGAAGACGCCACTCCCGCCCGCGCTCCTACGGGCCATCGAACCGTTCGTGATGCCCAGCGATCAGGCGCGGCAGGCGGCCTGACGCCTCCCGTATGACGGGCGAGTGACGCTCCGGCGTACACTCGCCCGATGCCCCACCAGCAGGACCCCCACACATTACTGCCCCGCACGCCAGGCGCCGCAGCCCCCGCGACGTCGCGATGCACGTCCGCGTCCGCGCGTCCTCATCCGCGGCACGATGCCGTACTCCTGCGACCCACCCGTCCGCGCGCGTCGGCAATTCCCCGTCCTCTCGTCCAGCTGAGCGCAAGGGTTTGCGAGTGAGCGCGGCATTCCGGTGATGGCCGCACTCACTCCCCATGCCATCATGGTCTCCGGGCCGGCAGACCGGGCCCGATGATGTTCCCTGTGCCGCGGTGCAGCGACCTCGCGTATTCCGCAACGCTCCACCGGCCACGCGATGCATTGGTGCCAACCTGCCCCCCCGCGCGCCGCGGCAACTGCCGCCGGCGCGATGGCTCCGGGGCGGAGGAACACGACGCCCCATATCAGCAGTCCACGCACATGCAGATGGAGGTATCGCATGATCAATCGGAAAGGGCAGGGAGCGGCCGTGGCCGGGATGGAGGAGCTGGACGCCGCGCACGCTCGGCGGATCTCCGGGGGCAACCCGGTCCTGCTGGCCGCTGGTGTGGCCATCGCCGGGCTGATGCTCACCGCCGCCGCGGCCGGCCTCAAGTTCGGCTACACGGTACTCGGCCCCTGGGTGATGGACCAGAACTGACCACCGGAATGGAGGGGGGCCGGGCACGCCGGTCCCCACACCCGAACGCGCCCCGCCGGTTCTGTGCAACCCCACGATGTCCACACACGGAGAGACAGATGAACTTCTTCGAGCTCATGAAAGGCCTGTATCGCGCATCGCCGGGGCTGGTCACCGCCCTGCTCGTGGCCGCGTTTCTGATCGGGATCCTGTACGGCTACCAGGTCATCGGTCCGCACATGTTGCACCGTCCATAGCTGTACGACGCATCGACCATTCACTTCACATTGCTGGAGACAATCATGACATACACAGCTTCCGCGCGTTCCGCGCACGATCTCGTTCTGCCGTCGGGGCTCACGCCACTGCACGTCGACGAGATGATGGCGATCGGCGGCGGATTCGCCATGCTCGCCGCAGCGCTCGGCTTCGGCTGCGGAATCGCCGTCGCCGTCGCCGCGGTGTTCGTCGTGGCGGTTGCCGTGGGCACGGTGGCGTACATCGCAACCCACTAGGTCGCGCTCGAGTCCATCCAGACGTCCCGGGGAACCACCGGGATGCCTGGATGGACTGACCGCGGCCGACGTCCCATGGCGCCTCGGCATTTTCATCCGGCGGAGTGCATCGCCGACTCCCTCGAGCAGCACGTGGTCCGGCACCAGGTGCGACCCGGCGCCATCTACGTCGCGGTGGTGCTTGCCGCGCTCGCCGCGCTGGCTGCGCTGCCGCTCGTCCATGTGCGCGTGTCCGTGCAGAGCGAGGGACTCATCCGCCCCGCCACGGAAAAGCATGACATCCGCTCGCGCGTGTCCGGCGTGGTCGAGCGCGTGCTTGTGCACGAGAACCAGCTGGTCGTGCGGGGCGCGCCGCTCGTCGTGGTGCGCTCGGTGTCGCTCGCCGAGCGTGGGCGGCTGCTCCACGACCAGGCGGAGGAGAAGCGACGGTTCATCTCCGACCTGCAGCGGCTCGTGCGGGACAGCGGAACCGTTTCCACTACGCCAACCCGAGCGCTCCATACACCGAAGTACCGCCGAGAGTACCTGCAATACGTCGGCGCGCTGCGGGATGCCCGCATCCGGATCGCGCAGGCCACTCGTGCGCTCGATCGCGCGCGGACGCTCGGCGACCGGGGCTTCGCCACGCAGAGCAGCGTGCAGGACCGGGCCTATGAGCTCGCGCAGGCGACATCAGCGCGCGCACTCACTGTCGCGCGCCAGATGAGCGAATGGCAGTCAGCGCTCACGTCCGAGCGGAGTGCGCTCGAGGAGCTGGAGTCGCAGATGCAGCAGCTCCACGAGGAGCGCTCACACTACACGGTCCGCGCCGCCGTCGGCGGCTCCGTGGAGCAGCTGGCCAGCCTCTCGCCCGGCAGTTACGTGGAGGCGGGCGAGCAGATCGGCGTCATCTCGCCCAACTCCGCATTGGTCGCGGAGATCTACGTAACGCCGCGCGATATCGGGCTCCTGCGTCCCGGCATCCCGGTCAGACTGCTCATCGACGCCTTCAACGCCACGGAATGGGGCGCGCTGCACGGCCAGATCACCGCCATCTCGAGCGATTTCATCCTCGTCGGGCAGTCGCCGATGTTCAAGGTGCGGTGCGACCTCGAGCGGCCGTATCTCACGTTGCCGAGTGGCGTGCGAGGGCGCCTGAAGAAAGGAATGACACTGCGTGCGCGCTTCCTCCTCGCGCGGCGCAGCCTGCTGCAACTGCTGCACGATGATGTCGACGACTGGCTGAATCCCGTCCGGGCGCCACAACCGCCCCACACCGCACTCCACCTTCCCACCACAGAGGAATGACCATGGGCGCGTCGGTCTTTCCGCCGCAGGCGCCGCCGGACGCCGCGGCATTCATGATTCGCCACCGCGTCGCCATCGGCGTCAGCGTGGTGGTGCAGACGCAATATGTCGCCGCCGGCCACGTGCTCACCGAGGCGAGCGGGCAGTGGACCCTCTTCGATGGTGTGACGCGAACCCGCTACTTGGTGGACCGCGCCGCGCGCGTTCTGCGGCGGCTGGACCCGCCGGAGGTACTTGCGCAGGTCCGTGCCCTGCGAGCGACGCTCGGCGAGCCGCACGTCTCCCTCGCCGGTTCGGGGATTCCGATGCGCGGACATCTGTGCCGGCGCTACATCCTCCATGTGACGCATCCTCGGCTCAGCGCCTCGACTGACGCGTACGTGACGACCGTGCCTGCCCTGGCCGGAACAGCGCTGCACGCCGCGCGGCTGCTGAGCCAGGAGGCGCTACCGTTCAGTCCGCCGCTCGATCCTGCGGATCTCGTGGTGCAGTCCAGCATCGTACTGCTGCAGCAGCAGCGGGAAGTACGCCAGACCGTCACACTTGAGGCGCTGGAGGCCGCGAGCGCGAATGCACTGCTTGATGAGTGCCTCGCCTTCCGCATCACCATCTGAGCGGCATGGCCTTCCTGTTCCGGCGCGCGTCGCGCATCAAGCAGCACGACATGACGGACTGCGGCGCCGCCTGTCTCTGGGCGGTCGCCAGCCACTATGGCGCGCGGGTACCGATCTCCCGCATCCGGCAGTACGCATCCACCGACCGCGGCGGCACCACCGTGCTGGGGCTCCTCGAGGCGGCCACCCGCCTGGGCTTCACGGCGAAGGGTGTGCGAGGGACCGTCGAGCATCTGCCCCAGCTTCCCACGCCGGCGATCGCGCACGTGCTGGTGCGCGAGGGGATTCACCATTACGTGGTCATCCGCGCCGTGCGCCGCCGGCGGGTCGTCATCATGGATCCCTCCGATGGCCGCTTCCACCGGATGACCATCGACGCCTTTGCCGCCCAGTGGACGGGCGTCCTGCTCCTGCTCGCGCCGAGCGCCGACGTGGGAGCCGGGCAGCGCGGCACGTCGCTGCTACGGCGATTCTGGCAGCTGGTTCGCCCCCACGCCACGGTGCTGGCGCAGGCGCTGGTGGGCGCGCTCGTCTACACGCTCCTCGGGCTCTCCACGGCCGTCTACGTCCAGAAGCTGGTGGACTACGTCCTGGTGGACGCCAACCGGAACCTGCTCAATCTCATGAGCGTGGTGATGATCGCCTTCCTCGTGCTGCGCTGCTATATCGGGTCGCTCAAGAGCCTCATTACCCTGCACACGGGGCAGCGCATCGACGCCGTGCTCATCCTGGGCTACTACCAACACCTGCTGCAGCTGCCGCAGCGCTTCTTCGACACCATGCGGGTGGGCGAGATCATTTCCCGCGTGAATGACGCGGTGAAGATCCGCGCCTTCATCAACGACGTGGCGCTCGAACTCGCGGTGAACGTGCTGGTCGTGGTGCTCTCGTTCGCGCTCATGTGCCTCTACTCCTGGCGTCTGGCGCTCGTCGTTGCCGGACTGGTGCCCGCGTACGGGCTCGTCTATTGGCTCATCAACCGGCTCAACCGCGCGAATCAGCGACAGCTCATGGAGCGGGGCGCCGAGCTGGAGTCACAGCTGGTGGAATCGCTGAACGGCGT
This sequence comes from Gemmatimonadaceae bacterium, assembly GCA_036278935.1. GTDB lineage: Bacteria > Gemmatimonadota > Gemmatimonadetes > Gemmatimonadales > Gemmatimonadaceae > DASSNR01. Next base: position 5,693 of record DASUKA010000051.1, on the reverse strand, counting down.
GGCGACGATCAAGCGCTTTTCCCTGGAGTCGTACGCCAATGCGCAGACCGAGACCCGCTTCGTGCGGCTGCTCCGCACCGTCTACCGCTCGGGGCAGACGGCGATCTTCGCCGCCAGCGCGTCCGACCTCATCGCTCGCCTCTTCACGATCATCATGTTGTGGGCGGGCGCCGATCTGGTGATCGACCGCGGCATGACGCCCGGCGCGCTCATGTCCTGCTACGCGCTCCTCGGCTACCTCACCGCGCCCATCGGCAGTCTGGTCGGGATGAACCGCACGATGCAGGATGCCCTCATCGCCGCCGACCGCCTGTTCGAGATCATCGACCTGGAGCGGGAAGCGGAGCCGGGCACGCTGGAGCTCACCCCCGCGATGGCCGGGGACATCCGGCTGCGGAATGTCTCGTTCCGCTATGGTGCGCGCGAGGAGGTGCTGCGCGATCTGAGCGTTGTCATTCCGCATGGGGCGCTCACCGCCGTCGTCGGCGAGAGCGGATCGGGAAAGAGCACACTGGCCGCGCTGCTGCAGCGCATCTACCCGGTCGCCGCCGGTCGCATCGCCATCGGCGATCACGACATTGCCCATGCGAGCACGGCAAGCCTCCGGCGTCTGGTGGGCGTGGTCTCGCAGGAGATCGACCTCTTTGCGGGCAGCGTCATCGACAACATCGCCATCGGTGACGCGGAGCCGGATATGGAGAAACTGCTGGGCATCTGCGGCATACTCGGCGTCACCGAGTTTGTGGACGCCATGCCGGGCGGGTTCAGCACGCTTATCGGCGAGCATGGCGTCAACCTGTCCGGCGGACAGCGGCAGCGCATCGCGATCGCGCGGGCACTCTACCGCGAGCCGCATATTCTCATTCTGGACGAAGCCACCTCATCGCTCGATTCCATCTCCGAGCAGTACGTGCATCATGCGCTCGCCGCGCTCCGGCGGGCGGGCCGGACGGTGATCGTCATCGCGCATCGCCTGAGCACCGTCGTGCGCGCCGACAAGATCATCGTGCTCGACCGCGGCCGAGTGGCGGAGGAGGGGCGGCACGAGGAGCTGCTGGCTCGGCGTGGAGTGTACGCGAAGCTCTGGCGGCATCAGGTGGCCGGCCCCGATGTGCTCCGCGAGCCCGACCGCGCGTCATCGGCGGCGGCCCCTCGTCTCGGGCCGCTGCAAACGGTAGGGCCAGGCGGTGAACCGTGACTCACGGTTCAAGAACCGTCCCTACCGTGCGCCTGGTTCAGGGTCTGCCGCCGCCGTCAGCGCGTCCTCGCTGTAGGCAAGCCACCCCGTGGCATCCTCCGCCACCAACTCTACCTCCGTGCCGAGCGGAAGGGTGAGGTTCGGCACCTCATGACCGGCGGGGAAATCGGTGAGCACCGGGACGTCGAGATCGGAGACGAGATCCAGGAGAAAGTCCTCGAACTCATCTTCCTCGGAACGGTCGATCGAGAGCTGGCCGAAGACGATCCCGGTGACGGGGCGCAAGAGCCCCGCAGCCCGCAGATGCACCAGATGCTCATCGAGCACCGACATGGGGTCGCGCGTCTCCTCGAGGAAGAGGATCGCGCCGCGCGTATCCACCTCGTAAGGCGTCCCGATGGTCTGTTGCACCAGTGAGAGGTTGCCGCCGATGAGCCGCCCCATCGCACGCCCCGGACGCAGCACGCGCGCGATGCCGCGGCCCAGCCGCGCGGTGGGGCGCGGAGTGGTGAGCGAGGCCAGCAGCGAGGCCATGGTGGGGTCGCGAATGCTCGGGATCAGGTCGTCCACCGTGGGACCGTGGAAGACACGCAGCCCCGCGCGGCGCATGAGCCAGAGGTGGAGCACCGTGACGTCGGAATAGCCCACGAATGGCTTGGGGTTGAGGCGAAACACCTCCGGTTCGAGGTAGGGGAGCATGCGCACCGCGCCGTAGCCGCCAGTGCCGCCGATGAGCGCGCGCACTTCGGGATCGAGCCACATCCCCATGAAGTTCTCGGCGCGGCGTTCGTCCTCGCTGCGCGTGAAGCGGCGGCCGAGGGCGATCTCGGGGTCGAGGATCACGCGGAAGCCGGCGCGCTCCAGTGACTTCACGCCGCGCTGCAGCCAGCCGGGCCGAGGCGCGTACGACGGTGCCACGACGCCGATGGCGTCGCCTTTCGCCAGGGCGGGAGGACAGAGGAGCGGGGGAAGTTGGGGGAGCGGGTCGGCGGGCTCGGGAGGCATCGGGGGGAGAGGGCGGCGGGCGACGGCAGAGACAGCCGCCATGGCGCAGGAGTATAGCGCAAGGGCGTGGGAGGCGGCTACCAGCCGGCTGCCCCGTGAACGGCATTGCGCCGTGCGACGCTGGGCAGTAGTACGGCCTTGCTGTATCGTTCGTGCGGTTGCAGCGAGCTCTGGACGGGAAAGCGGAGTGGTACGTCAGTAGGTGGCTACGTCATCTGAAAGAGAGGGTACGGCGATGCGTGATGTATCCTGTCTGCAGGGGATTCACCGGGCGATCATGCTTATGCTGATGGCGGCGGCGCTTGTGATCGGAGCGTCGACCCGCAGCGCGGCGCAGGACTCCACTTCGCGCGGGGCGGCACACGATACACTCTCCAATGCTCACGCTGCTGCCACGCTCCCTCGTTATCGCTACCGCGTGCTCGGCGTTTTCGATTCCGAATCCGGTCAACCGGTTGAAGGCGCCGACGTCATCAATCTCCTGACCGGCGTCTCCGAGAAGACCAGCAGCACCGGCACTATAGCTCTTACTTTCCTTCCCGACGGCGGGGGAATGGTCCGCATCCGGAAGCTGGGCTATGAGATGCAGACGCGCATGGTAGCGATTTCGCCGGCGGATACCGCGCCGGTCACGGTGGTGCTGTCGCCCGTCGTCCGGTTGCCTGAGGTGACAACGCACAGTGCGGTGCCGTCGGCCTCTCCGAACCTGCGCGGCTTCGAGGAGCGGCGGGAGCGCAGCGCGAGCGGGCAGTTCGTCACAGACAGCGTGCTGCGCAAGGAGGACACGCGGGCGCTGGCGAACGTGCTGCGTTCGCACGTCTCCGGCATCAACATTGTTCAGAGGGGCCGCTTCGCGTTGCTGGAACCGGGGCCAAGTTGCCAGACGGAGTTTGGTGAGCGAACTCCAGCGCCACCAGACGTCTACCTCGACGGCATGCTCCTGCCGCACCCGCCGGCGCCGCCGAATCGCGCCTTTCTCAAAGGAACTGGAGATGTCGAGCCCTTCGACCTGGCGCAATTCTCAGTGACGGACCTGGCCGGCGTGGAGTGGTATCCCGAAACCTCGATGGCCCCGCCACAGTTCAGTCACACGTCAAAAGGCTGTGGCGTGCTCCTGCTCTGGACACGGGTGAAGTAGGGCCGCGTTTCCTCCCCGCCCCCGCCGGGCTACATTACGCTCACCATGCCGTCCGGCGACACCTCCACCTACTTCCGCAAGGGCCTCGGCCTCAAGGCCGAAGTCCAGGCGCTGCTCGAGAGCGATTACTCCGCTCGCCTGATCGAGCTGCTGCGCGAGCGCGACTTCACGCTGTCTGCAGAAAGGGTGACCGTGCGCCTCGCCCGCGAGTTCGGCTTCTGCTACGGGGTGGAGCGCGCGGTGGACTACGCCTACCAGGCTCGCGCGAAATTCCCCGACCGACGCATCTGCCTGGTGGGGGAGATCATCCACAATCCGCACGTGAACGCGAAGCTCCGCGCCATGGGCGTGGAGATTCTCACCCCCGGCACTGACGGCTTCGACTATGGCGCACTGCGCGCGGAGGATGTCGTCATTCTCCCCGCCTTCGGCGTGACCGTGCACGACTTCGAGGTGCTGCGCGCGATGGGATGCGTGGTGGTGGACACCACGTGCGGCTCGGTGCTCAACGTGTGGAAGCGCGTGGAGCGGTACGCGCGCGACGGCTTTACCGCGCTCATTCACGGCAAGCATTACCACGAGGAGACGCGGGCCACGGCCTCGCAGGTGGCGCGCTATCCGGGCAGCCACTACCTGGTGGTGCGCGACATGGCCGAGGCGCGGCTCGTGTGCAATTACATCGAAGGGCGCGGTGACCGCGGTGCCTTCCTGGCGCGCTTCGCGTGCGCGGCATCGCCGGGCTTCGATCCCGATCGCGATCTGCTCACCATCGGGGTCGCGAATCAGACGACGATGCTCGCGAGCGAGTCGCTGGCCATCGCCGCGGAGGTGCGCCAGGCGATGGCCTGCGCGCATGGCGAGGCGTATCTGGCCGAGCACTTCCGCTCCTTCGACACCATCTGCAGCGCCACGCAGGAGCGCCAGGATGCCGTGAAGGAATTACTGGCCGAGCCGCTGGACGCGATGCTGGTGATCGGCGGCTACAACTCCAGCAACACAATGTCGCTGGCCGCCATCTGCGCGGAGAGCGTCCCCACATATCATGTGGCGGATGCGAGCTGCCTGAACGTGGAGACGGGGGCGATTCGGCACCGGCCGATCGGCGGCACGGCGGAGATCGAGACCGCGGACTGGTTGGCCGCGCCGGCGCCGGTGCGCGTGGGGGTGACGGCGGGCGCCAGTACGCCGAACAACAAGATCGGCGAAGCGGTAGCGCGCATCTTCATGACCCGCGGCATCGACCCGGCGGCGCTCGCGTGAGAAAGACCGCCCGCGAGCCGGTCGGATCCGCCGAGCTGCGCGCCGGCGAGACGCGCGTGGTCATCGCCCCCTCGCTCGGCGGCAGGATCATCTCGCTCGAGATGGCGGGCCGCGAGTGGCTCTGGCAGAATCCGGCCGTGTCGGCGCGGCAGCCGGACGACGACGCGCCGTACACCGTGGCCACCGACGGCGGGGGCTATGACGAGTGCTTCCCCACGGTGGGGGCGTGCACGATTCCCACCTGGATTCCTCGCTACGGTGGGGTGGAGCTTCCCGAGCACGGCGAGCTCTGGTCCCGCTCCACCGAATTCACGCTCGAGACGCAGCCGCGCGGCGCGGACGGCGGCGCCTTGCGTGCGCGGTGCATCTGGGAGGGCGAGCGCATGCCGTACCGCTTCGAGCGGACGGTGTGTGTGGAACCGTCCGGCGCGGCGGTGATGAGCTATGCGGTGTTGAACACGGGTGCGGAGCGGCTGCCTTTTCTCTGGGCAGCGCAGCCGCTCATGCCGCTTACGCCCGCCACCAGGCTGCTCCTGCCCGAGGGAATGCGCGTCCGGGTGTTTGCGCAGCAGGGGATCGAGCTGTTCGGACCGAACGCCGAGCACATCTGGCCGCGGCTGCGGACGGCCGCTGGCGTGGTGGATCTCTCGCATCCGGATGCGGTGGGCCAGCGCTACGCGTGCACGCTGTTCTTCGACATGAAGGTGGGGCAGGCGGCGGTGGAGGAGGGGAGCGCCCGACTCACCGTGACCTTCGATGTGCACGACGTGCCCAACATGGGACTCTGGATCAACAAGCGCGGTTGGGGGCCGTTCCGCCGCCGGTCCTCCGCGCACCTCGCGCTCGCCCCGTGCATCGGCGCGCCGGACACGCTGAGCGATGCGCTCGGCGCGTGGAACGCCGTGCACTGGCTGGAGCCCGGCGAGACGCGGCGATGGACGCTGCGGTGGTCGGGGGAGCACGTCGTCCCGCTGGATTAGCGCGCCGGGAATTGTCTCCGGAGTTGGAGTCGCTCCAGACACACAATCCACCACGGAGACACAGAGCCGTCTGGCGGTGGGGGTCAGGTCTTGAAGCGTGACTCACGCTTCA
>DASUKA010000050.1:0-79604 GCA_036278935.1 Gemmatimonadaceae bacterium | reverse complement strand
TGTTGATGGACGCATGGCGGAGCCGCCGGGCCCGTCCCATCCTGCTCGCTCTCTCATGGGTCGTCGCGGTTGGCTGCGTCTCGCATGCGCTCATCGACATGACTCAGCATGTCGCGAGCCTCACTGGTGCGCTCACGATTCGCTATCCATTCTGGCAGACCATCGACCGGAAAGTGGCCGACCTGCAAATTCTTTTCTTCAACGAGCCCTGGTTTCTTGTCGAAGGTCTGCTCTGGGTCGCCATCGCGTGGGGTGGGGCCCTGCGCCTGTCGCCACGGTGGCGATGGTGGATTGGCAGCGCGCTCGCCGCAACAGCGGTCTTGACGGCGATCGGTCTGCTGAGTGCGTTCGGGGTAATCGGCAGATGGATCGTCGGGTGACGCAGCACCCGGGACATACAGGGGACGGGCGATAGCTGCCGGCCGGACGTGCGTCGTGCCTCTCATCCGTGGCGCCTCACCAGGCGTCAACTACGGTCAGGGACGACGTCCTGAACCGACATCGCGAGGTGCTTCCGTGGGAGACTATTCGCAGGCAGCGGAGTTCTACGACCTTCTCTACCCGGCACAGAAGGACTATCCCGCCGAGAGTGCGATCGTGGCCGAGCTGATTCGAGATGCGGCGCCGCACGCTCGAACGATCCTCGATGTCGCCTGCCGCATGTCGCGCACCGCGATCGAGGGGGCGATTTCCCGGCTCGAGTTCGAATATCTGATCGGCAAAGCGACCGGGCTCGAGCGACGATCGGAGGTTCACGAGTTCGGCCTCTTCACGCACGCCGAGATGGAAGCGGCGTTTAGCGAGGCTGGGCTGTCGGTCGAATGGCGTGACGCCGCGCTCCGGCGTCGCGGGGTGTATGTCGGCCGCGGGGCAGGGGTGGCCGAGACGCGCGCGTCGGCGACCTGACCGACGTACGCCCCTGCGGGCGTTCCCATTGACATTCGATGTATGCGTATCTACTCTGTACATCGAACGTCGATGGGAACGCCGCGTTACCAGCCGCCTCCGCCACCTCTGCCACCGCGACCAGCCCTGCCATGCCCACCACCCCGCTCGATCTCCTGCAGGGCACGCTCGACCTCCTCATTCTCAAGACCCTGGCCTGGGGACCCGCCCACGGCTACGCCATTGCCCGCTGGATCGAACAGCTCACCGGACAGGTGCTCACCGTGGGCGAGGGCTCGCTCTACCCCGCACTGCACCGCCTCGAGGAGCGCGGCGCGATCACCGCCGAGTGGCAGCTCACGGAGCACAACCGGCGGGCGAAGTTCTACACGCTCACCAGCAAGGGGCGGCAGCAGCTTCGGGCGGAGACTGCCATGTGGGCGCAGTTCGTGGAGGCGATGGGGAAGGTGCTGCGCGCCACCGGTCAGCCGGCCTGAGGGGTGGCCATGCGGAGACGACTGACGGCAACGCCACGATGGCGCGCGGCGAAGGTCGACCCCTTGATCGCTTTGCGGGCCGAGTAGGCTCATGAGCGACACACCGCGCTGGCGGCGCTACCTGCGCTTCTGGGGGCCGGACGCGGCGGCCGATGTCGACGACGAGCTGCGCTTCCACCTCGAGATGCGCGAGCGCGATCTCATCGCGGCAGGCATGTCGCCCGGAGATGCGCGCGTGCAGGCCGAGCGCGAATTCGGCGACGTGCGCGGAATCCGGGCGACATGTGTCTCGATCGACGAGCGCCAGTGGCGCCAGAACCACCGCCGGGAGGTACTGGACGATATGCTGTATGATCTTCGCCATGCGGCACGCTCCCTGCGCAGGAGCCCAGGATTCACCCTCGCGGCCGTCGTCTCGCTCGCCCTCGGCATCGGCGCCTGCACCACGATCTTCAGCGCGATGGATGCACTCATCCTGCGCGCACTGCCCTTCCCCGCGGTCGATCGGCTGGTGTCGTTGGCGGAGTCCACGCGCGCGTGCGACAAGTGCAGCACCTCGCTCGGCGACTACGCCGCACTTCGCGCACAACAGCGGAGCGCCTTCAGCTCGGTGGCTGCGTACCGGGAATGGAGTGGCACTCTTGACGGGCCCGACGGCGCGGCAATGCTCAGCGGCGAGCGGGTGACGCCGAGCTTTTTCTCTGTACTTGGCGTGGGCGCCGCCATCGGCCGCACCTTCGCGCTCGACAGCGCCGCGCCCGGCCAGGCGCACACGGTGGTGTTGAGCGATCGGCTGTGGCGGTCACGCTTCGGGGCGGACCCGGGCGTGGTCGGCTCCACCATCGAAGTGAGTGGCGAGCCGTACACGGTCATCGGCGTGATGCCCCCGCACTTCGCGCTCGGGTCGCCGGCGGACCTCTGGCTCCCGCTCACCGTCACCGCCGCCCAATCCGGCGACTACGAGTCACACGGCTGGGGGATCGTTGCCCGGCTGACCGATGCCGCGACGCTCGATGGTGCACGAAGCGAGGTCGACGTCATTTCCCGGGAGATCGTTTCAGCCCACCCCACCCTGGACCAGAGCACGCGGCTCGTGCTTCGCACGCTGTCGGACGACATGCTGGGCGAGTTGCGCAGCTACTTTCTTCCGCTGCTGGCTGCGGCCGGTTTCGTGCTCCTCATCGTCTGCGCGAACGTGGCGAACCTGCTGCTGGTGCGGGCGAGCCACCGGGAGCGGGAGCTCGCCATGCGTGCCGCGCTGGGCGGCACGCGCTGGCGCCTCTTCAGCCAGCTCTTCGCAGAGAGCGCGCTCGTGGCGGCCCTCGGGGCGATGCTCGGCGCGGTGCTCGCCCGGGTGGCCATTCCCCTGTTGAAGCACGCCATCCCCGTTGCCTCGCGGAGCCAGGTGCCGGGCTGGACAACGCTGGCGCTCAACACACGCGCGCTCGCGTTCACGGCGGGACTTGCCATGCTCTGTGCGCTCGTATTCGGCACCCTCCCCGCCCTCCGCGCATCGAGTCGCGCGCTGACCATGCGGCTCAAGGAGGGCGGGCGCGGCGCCACCAGAGCGCGGGGCGGACGGACCCGGAGCGCCCTGGTGGTGACGGAGCTCACCCTCGCGGTCGTCCTGCTCGCGGGCGCCGGGCTCATGGTACGGAGCTTCGCGAATCTGCTCGGCGCGAACACCGGCCTCCACGCCATGCACACGCTCACCGTGAGCATCGAGACGCCCGCTCACCGCTACGATGGCGCTGCCACGGGAGCGGCGGTCACCGAGCGTCTCCGCGCGGCACTCCGCGCCATTCCCGGTGTGATCGACGTGGCCGGCGCGTGGAATCTGCCACTCAGCGGAACCCGCAACTATACCGTGTACAACGTGGCCGGGAGGCCCCCGCTCCCGGAGGAGCGGGCGCCGAGAGCGACGGATATGTTCGTCACGCCCGGCTACTTCGCGGCACTGGGTATCCCGCTCGTGCGCGGGCGGGATTTCACCGCACGGGATGACTCCGCTGCCCTCCGCGTGGCGATCGTGAGCCAGGCGCTGGCGCGGAGGCAATGGCCCAACGAGAGCGCGGTGGGACAGAGCATCGTCGTCAACTCGGAGCGCTATGAGATCGTGGGGGTGGCGGCCGATGTGCGGAACGACGGCGTGGAAGACGAGCCCTCGCCCGCAGTCTATCGTGCGACGGAGCAATTCGGCGGGGCACCCAGCTCACTCATCATCCGCGCCGCGTGCGCACGGGCGGCGGATGACTGCGATCCCGCGGCGCTCACGGCACCAATCCGCCGGGTGGTCGCGTCGGTGGATCCCGATATCGCCATCGGCGCGGTACGCACGGTGCCCCAGCTCGTTTCCGATTATCTCACCCCGTGGCGCCTGCTCATGACGCTGCTCGGCGCCTTCGCGGCTGTCGCGCTCGTCATTGCCGTCGTCGGGATCTACGGGGTGATGGCGTACACGGTGGCGCAGCGTGCGCACGAGATCGGCATCCGCATGGCGCTGGGCGCGGATCGCGTGCGCGTGTTGCGCATGGTGTTGCGCCAGGCGACCGGCCTGGTTGCCGCGGGGGTGCTGTTCGGCGCACTGGGCGCCCTCGGTACAACGCGCGCGCTCTCGTCCCTTCTCTATGGCGTAAGCGCGCGCGATCCGAAAGTGCTGACCGGAGTGATTGTGCTGCTTGCGCTGGTCGCCCTTGCGGCGAGCTGGATCCCTGCCCGACGAGCGGCGAAGGTCGACCCGGTGGTAGCCATGCGGGCCGAGTAGCATCCATGACCGACGCTCCACGCTGGCGGCGCTATCTCCGCTTCTGGGGGCCGGACCCCGCAGCCGACGTCGACGACGAGCTGAGGTTCCACGTCGACATGCTGGTGCAGGAGCTCATCGCCGCCGGTGTGCCCGCCGCCGCGGCGCGTGCCGAAGCCGAGCGCCGCTTCGGCGCCGTGCCGCCCGTACGCGAAGCCTGTCTCACCATTGACCAGCGACGCGCGCGGCGCGGCGCACGGATGGATAGCATGCATGCACTCGTTCAGGACATTCGCTACGCGCTCCGCACAATCCGAAAGAGCCCCGGCTTTTCACTCGTCGTGATCATCACGCTCGCGCTCGGGATCGGTGCGACGACCGCGATGTTCAGCGTCGTCGATCGCGTGCTGCTGCGGTCGCTCCCCTATCGTGCGCCCGAGCAGCTCGTTGCGCTCGCGGAATCGGGAAGCGACTTCGAACACTCGTATCCAGACTACCTCGACTGGAAAGAGCGCAGCCAGGGGCTCTTCTCGAACGTTGTCGCCTGGCAGAGTACCAACGTGGGGATCAGCGGCGGCGGCGAGCCGGAGATTCTGTGGGGTGACCGGGTGTCGGCGAGCGCCGCGAAGATGCTCGGCGTGACGCCGCTCCTGGGCCGCGCCTTCCGGCCCGAGGAAGAGCTCGTCACGAGCGAGCGCGTGGTCATGATCAGCGAGCGACTCTGGCAGCGCCGTTTCGGTGGCGATCCGCACGTGATCGGGCGCACGCTCACGATCAGCGGGTATCCGTTCACGATCGTGGGCGTGCTTCCACCCACGGAGCGCGTGCGTCTGCCGACCGATCTGGCATATGACCGGCAGCCCGACTTCTGGATGCCGCTCCGACTCACGGCCGAGAGCGCGCCGCGCTCCCTGCACTTCCTCGGGATGATGGCGCGCGTGGAGCCCGGAATCACGCCCGCGCAGATGCGCGACCGCATGCGGGCGATCTCCGCGGCGCTCGCGCACGACGGCGTGGACACGGTGACCATGGACGCATACCCGCTGAGCACACGCGTCGCCGGCGATACCGGCCGTCCGCTGGCGATCCTTCTCGGTGCGGTCGGAATGCTGCTGCTCATCGCCTGTGCCAATGTCGCGAACCTGCTGCTGGCCCGCGCGGCGGTGCGCGAGCGCGAGCTCGGCATCCGCGTCGCTCTCGGCGCCGGCCGTGCGCGCATCTTCGGGCAGCTGCTCGCCGAGTCGGTGGTGCGCGCGCTGCTCGGCGGCGCGGCGGGGGTGGCGCTCGCGTACGCGAGCATCTGGGCGGCGCATCGATGGCTCGACGTTACGTTGCCACGGTTCACTGAGGTGCGGATCGATGCCCGCATCCTCGGCTTTGCCGTCGCGCTCTCCGTGGTCGCCGGTATTCTCTTCGGCATCGCGCCGGCGCTGCGCGCCATGCATGCGCAGCCGGGTGACGCCCTGCGCGAGGGAGGGCGCGGACTGCACGGCAGCGTCCACAAGGATCGCGTGCGACGTGCGCTGATCGTCGCGGAAGTGTCGCTGTCGTTCGTGCTGCTCGTGGGCGCCGGCCTGCTCATTCGCACGCTCGATCAACTGCTCGCCGTCGATCGGGGCTTCGAGCCCGCGCACGTGCTCACGGCACAGATCGGCCTGTCGGGGAACCGTTATCCCGATTCGACCGCCATTCGCGGCTTCTACCAGCGGTTCCTGACGGACGTGAGAAGTATTCCCGACGTGAAGAACGCGGCGCTGACGAGCGAGTTGCCGGGGCCGGGCACCAACGGCGGCATCAAGATCGAGGGACAGACTTTCCCGCCGCATCAGTTGCCGATGGTTCAGAAGCGCATCGTCAGCAACGGCTACTTCGAGACGATGAAGGCACGGCTCGTCGCTGGCCGCTTTTTCGCTCCCAGCGATGCTCCGGGCGCCCCGCCAGTGGTCATCGTCAACCAGCCGTTCGTGGAGCGCTGGTTCCACGGGCGCGATCCGATCGGGCATCGCGTGGACTTCTCGTGGGATACGCACGGGCTGCAGACGATCGTCGGCGTCGTGGGCGACATGCACGAAACCACGCCGGACGGCCCGCCGGCGCCCGCGATGTACATTCCGGCCGCACAGCACCCGGTCCCATGGCTGGCGCTCGTGGTGCGCAGCCGCTCGGATCAGGCATCGCTCGTGACGACGATCCGTGCTCGGCTCAAGGCCATCGACCCGGAGCTTCCGCTCAGCAACGTGCAGACGTTGAGCGATGTCGTCGGCGCGAGTGTGTCCGGCCAGCGTCTTTCCGCATCCATCCTCGCCGCGTTCGCGCTGCTCGCGCTCATGCTGGCGGCCGTCGGGCTCTACGGGGTGATCAGCTATTCGGTGGCGCAGCGCACGCAGGAGCTCGGCATCCGTGCGGCCCTCGGTGCGGGGCGTAGCGACCTGGTGCGACTTGTCATGCGACAGGGGGCCGGCCTCGTGCTTGCGGGGCTTGTGGTGGGCGTGGGGGCGGCGCTCGCCACCGGACGGCTGCTCGCGAGTCAGCTCTTCGGTGTGGGTCCGTCCGACCCGGTGACTTTCGCCGTCGTCGCACTGCTGCTCGCCGGCGTCGCGTGTCTGGCCACGGTCGTTCCGGCGCTGCGCGCGACGCGTGTGGATCCGGCCGTGACGCTGCGCGCCGAGTAGCGGACCGGGGTCGGCGCGAGGCCGGCCCGCGCGCAGCCGGCCCCGCCCGCGTCGTCATCTCCAGTGCCGCCGACCCAGCGTCCTCGTCGCGATGCCCACATTCCAACCGAGTTCTTCCGAGTTCGTCGGAACACGCGCGAATCTGAAGCCGCTGGCGCAGCTCCTGCGGCGACTGCTCGGACAGCGGCGCCGATGAGCGCCATCTGACAGAAGGGGCGTGCACCGTTCGACACCCCTTCCGCGTGAACGATACTCGATTCAGGAGGTCAACATGAAAGCCCGCGAGATCATGACATCCAACCCCTCGGTGGTCACTCCCGACGAGCCGGTCTCCAGAGCCGCCGAGCTCATGCGCGAGCTGAACGTTGGCCTCCTCCCTGTGGTCGACGACCGGTCGAGCATGCGGCTGCAGGGCGTCATCACCGACCGGGATCTCGCCATTCGCTGCGTGGCCGAGAAGCACGACGCCGGCTGTCCCGTGCGCAACCACATGACCACCAACCGCATCGACACGGTTCGCCCGGATACCGACGTGAGCGAGGTCATGCAGACGATGGAGCGCGAGCAGGTGCGCCGCATCCCGGTCGTGAACGACGATGCACAGCTCACCGGGATCATCGCGCAGGCCGACATCGCGCTCCGACTCACGAACAAAGATCCCAAGCAGGTGGCCAACGTCGTGGAGCGCGTCTCCGAGCCCGTGAAGCAGAAGCAGATGTGACGCATGCGAGCGCCGGAGCAGCTTCGTCGCCATCGAGCTGCTCCGGCGCGGCTCGCCATTCCCAGCCCCGCGCTTCCCCAAGCCCGTCACCGGAGTGCCCAAACGGGCGACGCCCCGGCGCTCCGCCGGGTGCGTCGGCCTGGTCGTCTGGTCATCATAACCATCTAACCGGCCTTCATTGGTTACCGCACACGTCATATCGGTCGTTCTACGGCGACTGGCGATAACTGCTTGCGCGGCAATACAATATCCAAAATGTACCGAACCCTCGCGTGCTGGCACGAATTGTGGCTGTTGACCAGAACGGGGGCCGAAGTTATCGTGGGCGCCGTAGCAGGTTATCGCGCGCGAGCCGCCGGCGGCTCGCATCACCTTCGGGTTCAAACCACGGGGCGTGTATGGAGCATGTGGCCGAGCACAGGTCCAAAGGGTTCTTCCGCTCTTCTCCCTCCACCGCGTTCGATCAATACCTGCAAGACATTCAGAAGCTCCCCCTCATAAGCGATCCTCAGGAAGAGCGCCGCCTGGCACGGCGTGCCCAGAAGGGCGATGAGAAGGCTGCCGAGCGCCTCGTGACGGCCAACCTCCGCTTCGTCATCTCCTATGTCAAGAAATACCAGGGACATGGACTCGATCTGAGCGAGCTGGTGGCCATCGGCAATGAAGGGCTTCTGAAGGCGGTGAAAAAGTTCGATCCTGACCAGGGAGTCAAGTTCATCTCCTATGCCGTCTGGTGGGTGCGGCAGGCTGTCCTCAAGGCCCTTGCCGAACAGACCCGCTCGGTGCGTATCCCCCTCAATCAGAATTCGCAGCTCATCAAGCTGGCGCGCGCCGAGACGGTGCTTGCGCAGGTGCTCAAGCGCGACCCGACAGATTCGGAAATCGGTCGCCTGCTGGAGGAAACGCCTGAAGCCGTGCGCGCTGCCCGGCAGATGTCGGCCACCGAGCTCTCGCTCGACGCACCGGTCGACCGGTCGGATCGTGAGGCCGCCACACTCGGGGAGCGCTTCGTTGGCGGCGACGGCGCCGAGATCGAGGAGATCACCGACTTCAAGCTCATGCACGATTTCATCGATCGGGTGTTCCGGAAGTACCTCACCCCGCGTGAGCGAAAGATCCTCTATCTGTACTACGGGCTGGAGGAAGGGTCCGAGGCGATGACGCTCGAGAAGATCGGCGCCCTCATGGGCGTCACACGCGAGCGCATTCGCCAGATCCGTGAGCGCGCCTTCGAGAAGTTGCGCGAGTCCCCCGACGGCGCGGCACTGCAAGGCTTCTGGCACGCGGCGTAAGCGCTAGGGAGGAGAAAGGGAGGGGGTCAGTGAGTCAGTGGGTCAGAAACGGCTCGGACCGGCACGGCCCCTCTCCGCCGAAGTGCCGTTGCAGAACCCATAGCTCCTTACTCACAACTCGTAACCGCCTTTCTCCTCTCGCCGTCCCCCATGACCACCGCGCTCCAAGGGGCACGCCGGCGGATTCCGGCATTCGTGAACCCTGCGGCGGGAGGGGCAGCCGGTGTGAAGGATGCCCTCGACAAGGCCGGGGCATTCGACGTCCATGAGACCGAGCCGAAGGCGCTGCGCACCGCGCTTCGTTCCGCCGTTGAGGGCGGCGCCACGCGCGTGCTGGTGGCGGGGGGCGACGGCACACTGCGATCGGCCGCGTCGGTACTGGCCGGTACGCCGGTCGAGCTCGCCGTGCTCCCCGCAGGCACGCTCAATCACTTCGCCAAGTACCTGGGCATGCCCACCGATCCATCCGAGGCCGCCGCGCTGGCGAGCACCGGCGCGGTGCGCACCGTGGATGTTGGCTCCGTCAACGGTCGCGTGATCCTCAACACGAGCTCCGTGGGCGCCTACGTCACTTTCGTACGCGTGCGCAATCGGGTGGAGACGCATCTCGCCTATCGCGCGGCGAGCCTCATTGCCCTCGCGCGTGTCATCGCGCACCTGCACACGCTGCGCGTCGTGGTGGACGCGGGCGGGCAGCACCAGGTCTATTCCACACCACTCGTGTTCGTCGGTATCGGCGAGCGCGAAATCGGACTCCCCATGCTGGGCGCCCGCGTACCGGGCGGCCGCCGCGGACTGCACATCCTCGTGGTGCGCGGCAAGCGGCGGGCTCAGCTGCTCCTGCGTGCCGTGGCGGTGGCCACGCGTGGGTTGCACACGCTCCCGCGTACGTCACGCGAAGGGATCGACAGCTTCCTGACCGATCGCTGTCTCGTCGAGATGCGCGGGGGGCGCACCCGCGTGGGGATCGACGGAGAGATCATCCGGATGCGAGTCCCGTTGCACTACCGGATAGCGCGTGATGCGCTGCGCGTGGTCGCGCCGCCGGAGGGCGCAGGGTAGTCTCGCCTACGGCCCTGATGCATAACTGACAACACGCGCCGTCATGGCTACATTGCCTGTCGTGGACGCGCGAACCCTCCCGCTCTTCCCGCTCCCGGTCGTGCTCTTTCCCGGCGCGGCACTTCCGCTGCACATCTTCGAGCCGCGCTACCGCCGCATGCTCGCGGACTGCATGGCGGGCGACCGCCGCTTCGGACTTATCTACTGCCCTCCCGGTACGGCAGAGAATGCGCTGCCGCCCGGGCAGGTCGGCTGCATCGCCGGCGTCGACTCCGCCAGCGAGCTGCCCGACGGTCGGTCGAACATCCTGGTGTCCGGCATCGAACGGTTCGCCTTCGTCCGGCTGGTGCCCTCACCTGCACCGTACCACGTGGCGGAGATCGAACCGTACGATGATGTCGATGAGTCACGCGATGTGCAGCAGGAGATGGCCACGCGCGTGCGTGAGACGTTCGATCGCATGGTCGAGGCGTACACCGTCATCGCGGACCAACCGGCGCCCGTTCCCGCGCTGCCTGACGACCCCGCCCTGCTCCCGTTTTCCGTCGCGCCCCTCGTCGACATGGATGTCGACGCGCGGCAGCGGTTGCTTGCCTCCCGCTCGCCCTCCCACCGGCTGCGTGAACTGCACCAGCTCCTCATGCGCGCGGTGGGCCCCCTGGAGCAGCACGCGCAGACGCATCGCCGTGCCGCCGGCAACGGAGGCGGCCCCATTCCGCAGGAGCCCGGCCAGGAGCCCAGCGCATGACCGCGGATCCATTGGCCGGCACGCTGGCCGGGATCGTCGGCACGCGCGGCGTGCTCTGGCAGCGGAGCGAGTTGCTCGCCTACGCCTCGGATGGGCTTCCCACCTACCGCAAGCACCCCGCCCTCGCGGTGTTCCCCGCTACACGCGACGAGCTCATTGCCGTGGTGCGCACACTCGCGCGCGCTCACCGGTCCTTCGTCGCACGCGGAGCCGGCACCGGGCTCTCCGGCGGTGCGCTGGCCGAGGGCGACACGGTCATCATCGGCCTCAATCGAATGAACCGCGTGCTCTCCATCGACGCGGAGAACCGCCTGGCCGTCGTCGAACCCGGTGCGGTGAACACGATGCTCACACGCGCCGCGCACGCGTACGGGCTGCACTACGCCCCCGATCCCTCCAGCCAGTCGGCGTGCACCATCGGCGGCAACGTGGCCGAGAACTCGGGCGGCCCGCACTGCCTGAAGTACGGAGTGACGCTCAACCACGTCGTCGCACTCACGGTCGTTCTCCCGGACGGCGAGCTGGTGACATTGGGGAACGCGCAGGGCGAGGATGACGGCTACGACCTGCTCGGCGCGTTCATCGGATCGGAAGGGTGCTTCGGTGTGGCCGTGGAGGTGACGGTGCGGCTCACGCCCGACCCCGAGGCCGTGCGCACCATGCTGGCCGATTTCCTCTCCGTGGAGGCGGGCGCCCGCGCCACCTCCGCGATCATCGCCACCGGGATCGTCCCCGCAGCGCTCGAGATGATGGATGGGCCCACCATCCGCGCGGTCGAAGCATCCATCTACGCCGCCGGCTACCCCGCGGATGCGGAGGCGGTGCTCCTCATAGAGCTGGATGGACTCTCCGCCGGCATCGATGCGGATGTGCACCGGGTAGAGCGCCTCTGCCTGGATGCGGGCGCTCGCGCCGTGCGCATTGCGCGCGACGACGCGGAGCGTGCACGGCTCTGGCAGGGACGCAAGAAGGCGTTCGGCGCGATGGGGCGTATCGCCCCCGCGCTCGTCGTGCAGGACGCGGTGATCCCCCGCACCCGCCTTCCCGAAGTGCTCGCGACCATCCGCGACATTGCCGACCGGTGGCAGATCCAGGTGTGCAACGTCTTCCACGCGGGCGACGGCAATCTGCACCCCAACATCGGCTTCGATGCGCGGGATCCCGTCGTCACGGAGCGCGTGCACCACGCCATGCGCGAGATCATGCGCGCCTGCATCGATGCCGGCGGCTCCGTGACGGGCGAGCACGGGGTGGGGCTCGACAAGCTGCAGTACATGCCGCTCTCCTTCTCCGCCGACTCGCTCGCCGCCATGTGCCAGCTCCGCGAGGTGTTCGATCCCGAGCGCCGCGCCAATCCGGGCAAGGTGGTGCCGGTACACGCCTGCCGCGAATGGACCATGACCCCCGCCGTCCGACGCTCGGCGCCGGAGCCGGAGCCGGAGCCGACCGCACCATGATTGCCGAGGAGCTTTCGCGCCCCGCTTCAACCGCCGACGTGCGGGACGTGGTGCAGGAGGCGGCGGCGCATACAATGCCGCTCCGTATCGTGGCGGGCGGCACGTGGCTGAGTGCCGGCCGCCCCGTGGCGGCCGAGCATCGGCTGGCGCTCGCGGCACTCACCGGTATCGTGGAGTACACGGCTGGCGACCTCACCCTCACCGCGCGTGCGGCCACCTCGCTGGCCGAGATCGCGCGCGTGACTGCCGCCGAGCGCCAGTGGCTCGCGCTCGATCCCTTCGGCACGCCGGCCGGCTCCATCGGCGCCACCATCGCCACCGCCTCCGCCGGACCGCACGCGCACACCTTCGGCACGCCGCGCGACAACGTGCTGGGGCTGGAGACCGTCACAGGTACCGGCGCCGTTGTGCGTGCGGGGGGACGCGTGGTGAAGAATGTCGCGGGCTTCGACCTCACGCGCCTCTTCACGGGCTCGTGGGGCACGCTTGGCGTGATCACCGAAGTGACCGTGCGGCTGCGCGCGCTCCCGGAAGCCGACGAGAGCTACGCGCTGAGCATGGACGACGGCGATGTGGGCGCGCTGGCGCGCCGGCTGCGCACAGTGGCCATGGCGCCTCTCGCCCTCGAGCTCGTGAACCCCGCGCTCGCCGCGCACGCGGGGCTCGAGCGGCGCACGCTGCTCCTCATGCGGCTGGGCGCCAGCGGCGAGAGCGTCCGCGCGCAACGCGCGGCGGCAGCGGAGCTCGGTGATCTCGTCTCGATCCCCGACGACGTGTGGAACCGCTTGCGGGAGTGCGAGCCGGCGCGCGCTGGCGTGCTCCGCCTCTCCACGCGCCCATCGCACATCGGCGACTGTTGGACGTTCGCGCGCGCCGCCACGCGTGACGTCCCCGGCGCCTTCCTGCACTCGTCGCTGGCGCGCGGCATCGTCCGGTGCATCGTGCCGGATGAGGATCCTGGAGCGGTGAGCGGCTTCGTCGCCGCGGCGCGCGCGTTCGATGGCACGCGCATCGCCGAGCGCCTCCCCGAGCGCTGCTGGACGCCGGAGGCCGCGCCCAGCGCCGTTGCGGATCGCCTGTCGCGCGGGGTCAAGCACGGCTACGATCCAGCGAACGTGCTCAATCCCGGCATCCTGGGAGACGGCACATGACCGCGGCCGCGGAGCGACCCGCCTGCGCCGCGCCCGGCACTCCGCTGGGTGAGGCGATTCCGGGAATCATGACGTGCGTGCATTGCGGCTTCTGTCTGCAATCGTGCCCCACGTACACCGTGCTGGGCGACGAGAACGACAGCCCGCGCGGGCGGATTCTCCTCATGCGGTCGCTCGCAGAAGGGGAGATCGATATTGCCGATCCGTCGCTGCGCGAGCACATCGACCGGTGTCTCGGCTGCAGGGCGTGCGAGACGGTATGTCCATCCGGCGTGCCGTACGGCGCGTTGCTGGAGGCCACGCGTGCCACGCTCGTTCGCGAACGCCGCGCACCGCTCACGGCGCGGCTGGTGCTCTGGCTGTTCGCGCGACCCCTGCTGCTTGGTGCAGTGCTGGCCATGGCGCGCGCGGCGCGCGCGCTCCGACTGCCGGCGCTCCTTGCGCATGGCTCCGGCCGGATCGGCTTCGCGTGCGGCATGCTGGCATCCACCGCGCCGCCCATTCGCCGCAGGCGATATGCGCCATGTGGCTCGGGGACGCGGGGACGCGCGGCCATCCTGCGCGGCTGCGTGATGCATGGGCTCTTTCGCGAGACGAATCGTGCCACCGAGCGCACGCTCGCGGCCAACGACTATGACGTGGTCCACGCGCGCGGCCAGCGCTGCTGCGGTGCGCTGCATGCGCATGCGGGCGCGCTGGAGAGCGCTCGCGCACTCGCCCGCGCCAACATCGCCGCATTCGAGCGCTCGGGCGCCGACGTCATCGCGGTGAACGCATCAGGGTGCGGCGCGGCCATGAAGGAGTACGGGCATCTGTTGAGCGGAGATCCCGAGTGGGCCGAGCGGGCCGCGACGTTCGCGTCGCGCGTGCACGATGTGAGCGAGCTGCTCGCCGAGGCAGGGCCGGCGCCCGGCGGTCCGCTGCCGCTCACTGTGACCTACGACGCGCCCTGCCACCTTGTGCACGCGCAACGCATCACGGCCCCGCCGCTCGCCGTGCTCTCGAGCATCCCCGAGCTGCAACTCGTTCCGCTTGCCGATGCGGATCGCTGTTGCGGGAGCGCCGGCATCTACAATCTGCTGGAGCCCGATCTGTCCAGCGACGTGCTCGCACCCAAGCTGGCGGCCATCGCGGCAACGAAGGCGCCATTCGTGGCCACGGGCAACCCCGGCTGTCTCATGCAGATCGGTGCGGGGCTCGCGCGCGAGCGCTCGCGGGTGCGCGCGGTGCATCTCGTCGACCTGCTGGATGCCTCGTACGCCGCGCGGCAGCCATAGCGCCGCCAGGCCATAGCGCGGCGCGGCGGCGCCAGTGTAGCTTCCATACATGCACGAAACGCTGTTCCACGGGGAGGCCGTGCGATGAGTGCCAGCCCCTTCGTCTCCGCGGGTACCTCCGCCGCCGACGTCATCGCGGGGCAACCCGTAGTGCTGGACTACGGCAACGTGGCCACCGAATATGCCGCCCTCCGCGCGGGCGCGATGCTGGTGGATCGCACGGCCCGCGGCCGATTCATCGTGAAGGGAGCGCGGGCGCGCGAGATGATCACCGGCATCGTCACGAACGATGTCAACGCCCTCACGCCCGGCCATGGGCAGTACGCCGCCGCGCTCACCGCTAAGGGGAAGATCGTGGCCGACGTGCGCATCTTCGCGCGCGAGGGCTCGCTGCTCATCGACACCCCGCCCCGCGCCGCAGACGGCTGGGACGCGATGGTGCGGAAGTTCATCAATCCGCGGCTCGCGCCCTACCGCAATGCGTCGGCCGAGCTTCGCCAGATCGGCGTCTTCGGCATGCGGTCACGGTTGATCGTCGCCGGCGCGCTCGGCATCGCGCCCGCGGCACTCGGTGCACTCCCGCCCTACGGGCACATGGAGGTGCATGAGCCCATGGAGGCCATGGTCGCGAACGTTCCAGATCTGGCCTTCGAGGGATACGAGATCTTCGTGGCACCCGCGCACTTCGATACGTGCTGGCGGCTATTATCCCGCGCCGGCGCAACGCCGACCGGGCTCAGCGCCTGGAAGATCGCGCGCATCGAGGCCGGGCGCCCCGAATGGGGAGTGGAGATCGACGCTACGACGATCCCGCAGGAAGCCAACTTCGACGAGCTCGATGCGATCTCGTACACGAAGGGATGCTACGTGGGACAGGAGGTCGTGGCGCGCGTGCACTTCCGTGGCCACGTCAACAAGCATCTGCGCGGCCTGCTCTGCGGGCAGAACGCTCCGCCACCGCGGAATGCCGCCCTCGTGACCGATGCAGGCAAGCCGGCGGGCGAGATCCGGAGCACCGCCGTCTCGCCGCGACTCGGCGCCATCGCGCTCGGCATGGTACGGCGCGACGTGGAACCGGGCACCACGCTCACCGTGCAATGGGAGGGAGGAGAGGCCCAGGCCGACGTCTCGGCGCTGCCGTTCCCGTTGTAGTGGTGCGCACCGCGCTCAAGGAATGGGCAGTGCTCGTGGATGCGATGGCGCGTGGCGACATCATCGCGCTGGTGCGCAAGGGCGGCATCCGCGAGCAGCGTGCGGGCTTCTCGGTGCGGCACCAGCGCTTTCTCCTCTACCCCACCTACTTCCACGAGCGCGAGGGAGAGCTGGCCCCGCGATTCGTCGCGGCCCTCCCCGCGTCGCACGCGCACCAGCCACCCGGAGGACTCGTCAGACTCAGATACGTGGCGGATGCCGCGGCCGTCTGGCGCGTCTCCGCACTCGAACCGCTGCACGCGATCGAGATGGAGTACGGACTCAGCTGGTCCGCGGTGCAGTCGCGCTTCGCGTACCGCAATGCGCCGGGCGTGCACGTGATCGCGGCGCGCGTCGCACAGCTTCCCGAGGAGTTGGAGATACCGGAGGCACGCCGCTACGGTGGCTGTGTGTCATGGGTGGCGCTCGACCACGGCGTGGAGGTCGCGAACGCCACCCCGGTGATGCCCACGCAGCCATTCGCCCAACGCCTCGCGCAGTTGCGCGAGGCGTTGGGCGACCCGCTCCCCGCGCCAGGTGACGTGTGAGCGGGGCGTCGGTGGTGATGTACCGGCGCTCTGGCGGAGGCCTGGAGGGCTAGGACGCCCCCGTATCGCTCCGCGCGGCGGACGTGTCCCGCATGGTCGTCGAGGTATCCGGCGTCATGGTCGACGTATCCCTGTTCATCCCGGTGTCCGTCATGGTGCTATTGGTGGTGTCCGGCAGCGGCGTGATCGCGCCGGCGGCCGACTCCGACGTATTGCCTTGATTGTTGCCCCCACACGCCGCAATCAGCGCCGCAGCGGCCAGGAGCAGTACGTACCGCATAGTCTTCCTCCTCGAAAAGCGAGACACGGATGGGTGCAGTCGCGAACCCAGCCGTCTCTGGCAAGTCTCGGACCCATATCGAGGAGCAACCACGGCGATGGTGACCTGGAACACATAAAGGCGCACCGAATGGTGCGCCTTCATGTAATACGCTCGGCAGGTAGTGCCAGGTCGGCCGTCAGGACTTCGTCGTGTCCTTCTTCATCGTGCCGGAATCCGTCGGCATTGCCATCCCGGTGTCCGACGCGGCGGGGGCAGGCGCCATCGCGGGTGACGTATCCGCCGGGACGGTGTTGGCTTCCTTCGCCTTGCACGCTGCCAGCAGGAGCGCCGCTGCAGCGACGATGGCAAGACGCTTCATGAATCTCTCCTTGTGGGGGGTGATTACACTCCAACCTTCGTCCGTGCATGCGCCGTGCGATGCAAGGGGCGAGCGGCACCAATTCTATTGGATGACGGTGACGTGTCAAGGGACTGCGTCTACGGCGTCACGCCATCGCATGCGCCCCGACCGGCTCCGTTGGTATCGCGGCGCGGCGCAGCGTCGCAGAGAACGCGAGCGTCATCGCGCGGTGAACCCACCATGACGCTCCGCTCGTAAGCATATACGCGGTAACCAGTTGAGCAGTACTCGGCGATGCTGGAGTACGCACTGCGCCGGCGCGGTCCATCGCTCCCGTTCGCGATGCTGCATATCTTGCGGCAGCCGCATGCTCGCATCTTCGGCAGGAGCTCACGATCATGACGATTGCTTCTCCTCCACCACTGTCGCGCTCCGGCGTTGTGCGCGGCGCCTGCCCGCACGATTGCCCCGATACGTGCGCGATGCTCGTCACTGTCGAGAACGGCCGCGCGGTACGCGTCGCCGGCGATCCAGAGCATCCCGTTACGCGTGGCTTTCTGTGCGCCAAAGTGAATCGCTACATCGAGCGCACCTATCACACCGAGCGACTGCTGCGGCCCCTCCGTCGCGTGGGGGCGAAGGGCGAAGGGCACTTCGAACCGATCAGCTGGGACGAGGCGCTGCGCGAGATTGCCGGGCGCC
Source organism: Gemmatimonadaceae bacterium (assembly GCA_036278935.1). Classification (GTDB taxonomy): domain Bacteria; phylum Gemmatimonadota; class Gemmatimonadetes; order Gemmatimonadales; family Gemmatimonadaceae; genus DASSNR01. Next base: position 62,035 of record DASUKA010000050.1, on the reverse strand, counting down.
TTGCCGGCATCGCCGCATCAGCGGATGGCCCGCAGTCCATTCTCCCCTACTCCTATGCGGGCACGATGGGGATGGTCCAGGGGTCCTCGATGGACCGCCGCTTCTTTCATCTCCTCGGCGCATCCAAGCTCGGCCGCACGATCTGCTCCATGGCCGGCACCGTGGGCATGCGCATGACGGTGGGCGCGAGCATCGGCGCCGACAGCGAGGGGATTCCCGAGAGCGATCTGATCCTGCTCTGGGGCACGAACACGCTCACCTCCAATCCGCACCTCTGGCCCTTCGTGCTGCAGGCGCGGGCTCACGGCGCCCCGGTGATCGCGATCGATCCGGTGCGCACGCGTACTGCCGCGCAGTGCGACGCGTGGATCGGCATCCGCCCCGGTACCGATGCCGCGCTGGCGCTCGGGATCATGCACGTGATCTTCGCCGAAGGGCTGGAGGATGCCGACTACATCGAGCGCTACACTCTGGGCGCCGAACAGCTTCGCGTGCGTGCAGAGGAGTACGATCCCGACCGCGTCGCGCGCATCACCGGAGTTCCGGCGGAACGCATCATCGGGCTGGCAAGGCAGTACGCCGGTGCGCGTGCGGCATTCATCCGTCTGAACTACGGACTGCAACGGCACGGCGGCGGCGGCATGGCCGTGCGTACCATCGCCTGTCTGCCCGCTCTCGCGGGCCATTGGCGGCATCCCGGCGGAGGGGTTCAGCTGTCGACCAGCGGCAACTTTCCGTTCGACAAGGCGGCGCTCGAGCGTCCCGATCTCTCCCCTCCCGTGCGGACCATCAACATGATCCGCCTGGGCGATGCGCTCACTCGCCCGGACGCCGGTGTGGGCGGACCGCCCGTGCGGGCACTCGTGGTCTACAATTCGAACCCGGCGTCGGTGGCGCCCGATCGCGGCGCGGTGCTGCGCGGCCTCGCGCGCGAGGACCTCTTTACCGTGGTACTGGAGCACTTCCAGACGGACACGGCTGACTGGGCGGACATCGTGCTACCCGCCACCACGCAGCTCGAGCACTGGGATGTGCACCTGGCCTATGGCCACCACTATGTCACGCTCAACCGGCCGTCCATCGCGCCGCTGGGCGAGTGCCGGCCGAACAGCGAGATCTTCCGCCTCCTCGGCGCACACATGGGACTGGATCACCCGGCGCTCCGCGATGACGACCTCACGCTCATCCGCCAGGCGCTGGGCGCCGCGGACGAGCGGCTCGCCGGCATCACGCTCGACGGCTTGCTCGAGCGGGGGTGGATGCGCCTCACGCTGCCGCGTCCCTTTCTCCCCTACGCTGAGGGTGGTTTTCCCACGCCAAGCGGCCGGTGCGAGCTGTACTCGCAGCGGCTGGCCGACATGGGTCTCGATCCGTTGCCGACCTTCACACCGCCGCACGAGGGCCCGGAGCGTACACCCGCGCTCGCCACGCGCTATCCGCTGAGCCTTATCTCGTCCCCAGCGCATCAGTTTCTGAACTCGACCTTCGTCAACATCGCTCCGCTCCGCCGCGCCGCCGGCGAGCCCGAGCTCCTCATCCATCCGACCGATGCTGCGCCACGGGGGATCATCACCGGCGCGCCCGTGGTGGTGCACAACGATCGCGGCGAGTTCCTCGCCACCGCGCGCGTGGCGGAGCAGCTTCGCGAGGGCACGGTGTGGTCGCCCGGCGTCTGGTGGGGCAAGTATACCACGGACGGTCGGAACGCCAACAACACCACCTCGCAGCTGGAAACCGACATGGGACATGGGCCCGTGTTCTACGACAACCTGGTGGAGGTGACGGCTGCGGATTGACGCATGTCCGCGGTGCACGGCGGTTCTTCCGCGCCGATCCGCCGTCGAGCGGAGTCTATCGGCGGCTCCCTCGCCCACTGGCACACCATTCGCCCCGAGTGTACGCTCAGGAAGGGAGTCAGCCGCGGCAATCAGCGGCCGTGGTGCGGCGAACGGAACTTGCAGCGCTCGCGGCTTCCCGCAGTACTCTATCCCCGGAGTTGATCGTGTCGGCTTACCCGGAAACCCTCGGCGCGCTGGAGCGCTCCCCCTTGGCCGCCGCCCACCTCGCCCGCCGTTCCGTCAAGGACGAGGTCCGCGCCAATCTCCTCGCCCGCCTCAGCCAGGGCGGCTCCATCTTCGATGGGATCATCGGCTACGACGACACCGTCGTCCCGCAGATCGTCAACGCCCTCCTGGCGCGGCACAACTTCATCCTGCTCGGGCTCCGCGGCCAGGCCAAATCGCGCATCCTGCGCTCCCTCGTCACACTCCTGGACGACGCCATTCCGATCGTGGCGGGAAGCGAGGTGAACGACAATCCCTTCGCGCCCATCTCCAAGTACGCGCGGACGCTCATTGCCGAGGCGGGTGACGACACGCCCATCGCGTGGCTCGAGCGCGATCAGCGCTACGTCGAGAAGCTCGCGACCCCCGATGTGACGATCGCGGATGTCATTGGCGATGTGGATCCCATCAAGGCGGCGCGCGGCGGGCACGTGCTGTCGGACGAGCTCACCATCCACTACGGCATGCTGCCGCGCGCCAACCGGGGCATCTTCGCGCTCAACGAGCTGCCCGATCTCGCTGGGAAGATCCAGGTGGGGCTGTTCAACATCATGCAGGAAGGGGATGTACAGATCAAAGGCTACCCCGTCCGCCTTCCCCTCGACGTCATGCTCTGCTTCACCGCGAATCCCGAAGACTACACGGCCCGCGGCAAGATCATCACGCCGCTCAAGGATCGCATCGGCAGCGAGGTGCTCACCCATTACCCCGAGACCGTAGACCTCGGGATGTCGATCACCGAGCAGGAGGCGTGGACCCAGCGGGGCGCGCTCCCGGTGCGCGTGCCGGATTTCATTGCCGAGGTGATCGAGCGCGTGGCCTTCGAGGCGCGCGCGGACAAACGCATCGACAAGCGTTCGGGCGTGTCACAGCGCATGCCGATCTCCGTGATCGAGAACGCGGTCTCGAACGCCGAGCGGCGCTCGAGCGCCACGGGAGAGTGCGAGGTGGTGCCACGCATCACGGATGTGTATGCGGCACTCCCGGCCATTACGGGAAAGCTCGAGCTCGAGTACGAGGGCGAGCTCGTCGGCAGCACGACCATCGCCCACGAGATCATCCGCCGTGCGGCCGATGCCACGTTCCAGGCGCGCGCGGGCGGCGTGAACACCGACGCGATGGTCATGTGGTTCGATCGCGGCAACGCGCTCCAGGTGACGGATGACCTGTCGGCCAGCGCGATGCTGAAGGGGTTCGAGCGTGTCCCCGGGCTCATCGAGTTGATTCGGCACACCGGACTGGCGGCCGATGGAGATGTGGCCCTCACGACCGCGGCATGCGAGCTGGTGTTGGAGGCGCTGGTTGCGCGAAAGAAGATCTCGCGCTCGGACGCCGGGCAGTACGGTCGCGCGCAGCCACCCGAGCGGCGCCGCCCGAACCAGGATCTCTTCGGTGGCGGCATGATGACGTAATGTCCATCATCACGGTCTCGCGGATGTACGGATCGGGCGGCGCCGAGGTGGCGGAACGCGTGGCTCACGCGCTGGGGTGGCCGCTCTACGACAATGCGTTCGTGGACGCGGTGGCGCAGCGACTCGACATCTCTCCGGAAGAAGTGGAGGTGCGCGAGGAGCGCGTGCCGCCGCTGGTGGAGCGCCTGGCCGGGGCGCTCTCGCTCGCCACGCCGGAAATTTTACCCTCCCCGGCCGGGGAGCCTCACCCGCCGCGCGAGGCGCAGATCGCCGAGGTGACCACGCGCGTCATTCAGGAGCTCGTGGCCACCGGCGACGATGCCGTGCTGGTGGGACGAGGCGCGCAGTCGGTGCTCGCCGCGCGCACCGACGTCATCCACGTGCTCTGCTACGCGCCGCACGCCGCGCTGGTCGCCCTCACCGCTGAGCGCCAGCATATCTCCCTCAAGGCGGCCGAGCGCCTGGTGAAGGAGATCAACGCGCAGCGCGAGCAATACGTGAAGCAGTACCTCAAGCGCTCATGGCTCGCCCTGGAGAATTATCATCTCTGCCTCAACACCGATGCCCTTGGCCTCGACGGCGCCACGGAGATCATCGTGCGCCTGGCGGGGAAGAGGTTCGGGAGGGGAGGAGAGTAGTCGGTCAAGAGTAGTCGGTCAGCAGATCAGTGGGTCAGTGGGTCAGAAACGGCCTCGGGTAAGAGATCGCTCTGCCGAGGCCGTTTCTGACCCGCTGACTCACTGACCCGCCTTTCTCCTTTCTCCTCTCTACAACATCCGCACTTCGGGATGCGTGCCGAACTCCCATAGCGCGAACAGCAGCGTGACGGCCGCGCCAAGCGCAATGGCTACGGAGACGTTGGCGAGCTTGGCCATGAAGCCCAGCAGCAGATAGCCAAGCGGCGCCATCCCCACGAACACGAACGCATAAGCCGCCATGATCCGCCCGCGCAGGGCATCGGGCACCTCCGTCTGGATGAGCGCGTTCGCGAGCGCGGTGGTGACGATCATGCTGAGCCCGACCAGCACGAGCACGGGAATCGCCAGCCAGATGGTACGAATGAAGGAGAAGACGATGAGGAGCGCCGCGAAGGTGCAGGTCGACCACGCAAACACCCGGCCCCGCGGGATGTTCTGCCCCACGCCCGCCAGCGCCAGCGCGCCCAGGAAGGCGCCCACGCCAACCGATGTAAGCAACGCCCCGTACCCGCCCGCGCCCCGGTGCAGCACGTTGCGCGCTTCAACCGGCATGAGCACCAGGTAGGGCACGCTGAACACCGACACCACCGCCACCAGCCGCATGAGCTGCGCGACCACCCGCGTCTCACGCATATAGGTGATTCCCTGCCGAATCCCTTCGAGTGGACGCACGGCCGCCGCCGCGGCCGCGAGAGGAGGAAGCACGATCATGAACAGACCGATGAGCACCGCGAGATAGCTCACGGCGTCCAGCGCGAAGCACCAGGCGAGCCCCACCACCTTGATGAGCACGCCGCCGATGGCCGGGCCAATGACGCGCGCCAGGTTGAAGCCGCTCGAGTTGAGCGCGATCGCGTTCACCAGGTCTTCCTTCCCCACCAACTCGACGATGAGCGCCTGGCGCGAGGGAATGTCGAACGCGTTCACCGATCCATTGGCCAGGGAGAGCGCCACCAGCCAAGCGATCGTGATATGGCCCGACCAGACGAACCACCAGAGCACCACGCCCTGAATGAGAAACAGGCTCTGTGTGATGCGGACGAGTCGCAGCTTGTCGTAGCGGTCGGCGAGCGCCCCGGCATAGAGCGTGAGCACCAGCACCGGGATCGAGCCGGCAAAGCCGACGAAGGCCACCACGAAGGCGCTGTTGCTCAGTTGCAGCGCCAGCCATCCCCGCGCCACCGCCTGCACCCACGTCCCGATCTGCGATCCCGTCTGCCCGAGCCAATAGAGACGGAAGTTCCGATGCTGGAGCAGCACACGGAATGGATTCTGAGGCCGCTGCCTGGATCGGGGCGCCGCAGCCGTTGAGGTGGTCATGACCGCGAACAGAACGGGGAACGCACGTGCGCGCGCGAAATGGGCGGCCGGACGGCGTGCTCGGGCGCGCGACGTGTTATTATAATCGCAGGGGACCGTGCGCACGCAGCGAGGATCGTGCGCTCTCCGGCACACGCGCCTGGACGCGCCAGCAGCACGCGAAATGCCGTCCATGGTCCCTGCTCCCCGCTCCCCCATCGTCCGGCCCGACGTGCACGCGGAGGTCTGCGCATGCGTTTCCACACCTACTCGAAGTTCAGCGCCGAGATGGCCGATGCCGTCGACCTCCAGTCGCTGCTCGACAAGCTCGCTGATTTCCTGCTCCAGTCCGGATTCGCGGGCGGGAAGATGCAGCACCCGTACTGGGGCGAGTTCGGGGATGAGGGCGAGCACTCCCTGGATGCGCTGCGCGAGGCAATCCTGCGTGCCCTCATGGAGAGCGGCCAGTTCACCCCGGAGATGCTCGAGGCGCTGCGCGGCGAGGAGGGGGACGACGATGGCGAGGCGCAGGCCAAGCTCGCCAAGCTGCTGGATGACATCGTACAGCGGCTCGTGAGCGAGGGATACCTGAACCTGGATGCGCCGCCGCAGATGCCTGCCAGTCACCAGGAGGTCACCGGTCCGGGAGGCCTCGCCCGTGCGGCCTCGCGCGACGTGCAGTTCACCCTCACCGAGAAGGGGATCGACTTCCTCGGATTCAAGACGTTGCGCAGCCTGCTCGGCTCACTGGGGAAGTCGAGCTTCGGCAGCCACGACACGCCGTACCTCGCCACCGGCGTCGAGGCGGACGGGTCGAGCAAGCCGTACGAGTTCGGCGACACGCTGAACCTGGATGTGAACGCCACGCTGCAGAATGCGCTCATCCGGAACGGCTCGCTCGACGTTCCTATCGAGCTGGATTATCGCGATCTGCTGGTGCGGCAGGCCGAGTATCGCTCCTCCTGCGCGACGGTGCTCATGCTGGATACGTCGCACTCGATGATCCTGTACGGCGAGGACCGCTTTACGCCGGCCAAGAAGGTCGCGCTCGCGCTCACGCATCTCATCCGCACGCAGTTCCCGGGCGACACGTTGCGTGTAGTGCTCTTCCACGATTCCGCCGAGGAGATTCCGATCGCCCGGCTGGCGCAGGCGCAGGTGGGGCCGTATCACACGAACACGGCGGAAGGACTCAAGCTCGCGCGGCGCATTCTCATGGCGCAGAAGAAGGACATGCGCCAGATCGTGATGATCACCGACGGCAAACCCAGCGCGATCACGCGCCCCAATGGTATGATCTACAAGAATTCCATGGGGCTCGACGCGACGGTCATCGCGGAAACCATCCGCGAGGTGGCGGACTGCCGCCGCTCGGGGATAATGATCAACACCTTCATGCTCGCGCGCGACCGGGCGCTGGTGGAATTCGTGAAGCGCGTGTCGGCCATCAGCCGCGGCAAGGCCTACTTCACGAACACCATGACGCTGGGCCAGTTCATCCTCATGGACTTCCTCAAGCGCAAGACCCGCAAAGTGTCGTGATGGCACCGTCCCTGCCGTACCACCACGGCATGGATGCACGTGACGCCGAATATACCGAAGCGCGAACCGACCTGTTCGCGGAAATGCTACGCGCCAGCGCGTTCGATATGGCCGATGAGCTGCGGCATGAGTTCGTGGTGGCAACGGTCAAGGATCTGACGCCGCGCTACACGACCCTGGGGGATCACCTCTGGCGGCAGCTGATTGGCAACGGCATGCGCGCGACGTACGCCGACGCCACGTTGGCCGTGGCGGCACGGCACGGACGGGGGGAAGAGAGCGGCGAGGCGCGCATGTAGCGCTCTGTCATGAAGCCTGAACTTGCATTGCCCTTCGGGCTTCTGCTACGCACCGAGGCGATATGGACCGCGGGACCGCAGCCGGGGCTCTCTGAATCAAGCGGTCCGCTTCAGCCCACCTGGCTTGGATCTCGCTCTTCGCACCGGCAGGTAGGCGTGCACATCAGTTCCGTTGAACCTGGCGCAATCGGCTAGCACGAATTCCGAAAGGTGCGGCACGAGCAAGGGCGGCACATCTGGTGAAGAGTGGCGGGGCCGCTTGAGATCGATGCCGATCTGGATGGCAGCGAGGATTCGGATGCCATCGTGCGTAAGGAGGGTTACTGAGCCAGCATCCTTACCGCTACAGGCAAAGCGCGCCGGCCCAGCATCGATCCCCCATTGCGAGACAGCCTCCCAGAATGGGTGTGATCCATCCAGTGCGGTGGTCACGGTACTGCCCCCGACTACCAAGTACGCGTAGCCGACGCGACCCAACCATCCAGGTTGCCACCGCGCCACTGTTTTTCTCGCGCGCCCGGCAAGATCGAAGAACGAGCGCACAAGGTTGTGCTTCCAGAGGAAGCGATAGCTCAGAGCATCGTCGGTACGGACCACAAAATCGTAGTCGTTGTAGCTGGAGATCAGATCGAGGACGGCGGACGTTCCGAAGCCGGCATCGGAGAAGAGCGAGTGATACCCATGGCGGCCATACAGATATGCGCTATACCGCTCGCCGGTCCGCAGACGGCTTGTGAGATTAGCCAGCACTCGCGGCATGGCTGTCACGAAGTGCAATCCGGTGTGCGTATCGGGAAGGCCCAGCAAGCTTTCGAGGGCGTAGCGGTTCTCGATGGCCACGGCCACCACGCCCCCGGAGGTCCCCACCCGCCGCGCCTCCTCCAGCATGCATCGTTGGACGGCGCCCGGCTCGCCGCCATCGTAAAGCGCCGCCCACTCCAGCACCCCGTTCATCGTTACGAGGTCAAATGTCTCGTCGGCAAAGGGCAGGCGGAGACCGCTTGATCGCGCGAAGTGCGCCCTCGGCCAGGGCTCCTGCGTGGCCCTCAACTGCGCGTATCGCAGTCGGTCCGGTAACATCTCAACGCCGACTGCAGATGAAAAGTGTTCAGCCAGCCCGAGAAGGAGGGAGCCGAACCCGCAGCCAACGTCTAGCGCCCTCCCGGCGCCAGGCTGTAACAGCAACAGGTGCCAGTTTCCGAGTCCCACGTTTCTCAGCCGTGTCCGGAAGAACGGAGTGGTTACGCTGAGTTGTTCCAGCGCCGCACGCCATCCAACCCTACGGCTGGTCTCAATCAGAAGCTCGACGTCTTCTCTTGGTATGTCTGCCCATGCACGGGCTGGTGGAAATGCGACCATGAACAGAACCGGCAAGGACGTGCGATCCATCACGAACTTCGTGCGGGATCCAGCGTCATTGGCGGCCGTAAGAAGCAACGTCCAGGCCCAAAGCGTGTACTCAGGTGAAACAACCGCCATTTCCCCTGTCGGCTCACTCTGTCTTGGTCGCTACCCTACCTGATGGATCCATGGCCTGGGACATCGCTCAAGTGCAAAATCCATGGTTTTGCTTGGTATTGTGCGCAACATCACTAAGTCTCACCGGCCCGCTATGCTGGCCGCCGGGTCAGTCGTTGCGGCGCTGTCCCGGCCGGAAGAGCACATCTCGAATGGTGGGGTATTACATTGTCGTGAGAGGGCGTTGCACTGGTGCAGCGCCTCATCGAGCGATGCCGTTCGCGAGGGCCTTGTGTGCCGGGGATTGGGAGCGTGCCCCCGCGACCCGCCGAATCGTCCGCAGATTGTCGGGCATCCAGCCCGTCGCAGACTGGGGAGTTGTGATTTATCCCGAGTGCCCATTCTTCAAGGCGTAGCCCCGCCCCATCGCTCCGCTACCCGGCGGAGTCTCATCACCAACGCGTGATGTTCCACGTGCCCGCTGTCGTCCGCCCGGTTTCCGGTGCGTGACGTCGTTGTCCTGTCGTTGTCGCCCTGTGAGTAGCCGTGTCATCCCCTCGCCAACCGATGAATCGCGAGCCCTTTCGGAGTGAGTCGCGCGCCGCGCGTGGCGAACGCCGAAACTGGAAGCTCCGTCCGTCCTTCTTTCTGGTGGACCGCCGCGGCCCCATGCGCTACTGGCCGTTGGGCGCCGTGCTCCTGTTCATCCTCGTGATCGCCGCCGGCGCGTGGCGCCTCACGCATACCGCCACCGTCCCTCGCACCGTCCCCTATTCCGCGCTCGCCACCGCGCTCGCGTCGCACAACGTCGCGCAGCTGGATGTGGAGCATGGAGGCGCGCATCTCACCGCCACGCTCCGCACCCCCATGCGTGTGGCGGGCGCGGAAGCCCGTGAGATCGAGGCCACCGTTCCCGCACGCTCCGTGACATTGAGCGATCTCGAGCGGTGGAGCGCCTCGGGAGCCAACGTCAACGTGGCCGAGGGGACGACGACGACCCCCGGCGACATTGCGCTCCGGCTCATTGCCGCGCTCGCCATTCTCGGCGTGGTCAGCTTCGTCATCATCCGACAGAAGGTGGCCGGACTCAAGAGCAGCAGGTTCGCCGCCACGCCTCCCTCGCGGCAGCTGACGCTGGCCGACGTGGGCGGCGCGCGCGAGGCGCAGGCGGATCTGCTCGATGTGATCGCGTATCTCCAGAACCCGGAGCGCTTCCGCGCCATCGGCGCCAGATGCCCCAAGGGCGTGCTCCTGATCGGCCCGCCGGGCACGGGAAAGACGCTGCTGGCACGTGCGGTGGCGGGCGAGGCCGGCTGTCCCGTGATTGTCGCGGCTGGGTCCGATTTCAACGAGATGTACGTGGGCGTGGGATCGCGCCGCGTTCGCGCGCTCGCGCATCAAGCGCGCGAGCAGGCACCCTGCATCATCTTCATCGACGAGTTCGATTCCATCGGCGGCCGGCGCGGACGCCCGAACCGGTCGGGGGAAGAGGAGGTCACGCTGAACCAGCTCCTGGTGGAGATGGACGGCATGGCGGCCAACGACGGCGTCATCTGGATGGCCGCCACCAACCGCGAGGACATGCTCGATCCCGCCGTACGGCGGCCCGGACGCTTCGACCGCGTGGTGGAAGTGGGCCTTCCGGCGGCGCGCGACCGGCTGGAGATCCTGCGCATCCATGCGGCCGGCTGCCCGATCAGCCCCGATGTCGATCTTCAGCGGCTGGCCCAGCTCACCGTGGGCCACTCCGGCGCGGACCTCGCCAACCTGTTGAACGAAGCGGCGATCATCGCCGTGCAGGACGACAGCGAGTTGATCACCAGTGCCCACATCGACCAGGCGCGCGACCGGATTCTGCTTGGCCGCGTGCGCGCCGGCATCGTGATTACCGATGCGGAGCGGGAGCTCATCGCGCTGCATGAGGCCGGACACGCCGTGGTTGGCCTGGTGACCTGCCCTGAAGACAAGCTGCACAAGGTCACCATCGAGCCTCGTGGCCGCTCGCTGGGTGCCGCGCACTTCGCGCCGGAGGCGGACCGGCACCTGCAGCCCCGCCGGTATCTCGAAGGCATCATCGCCAAGGCCCTGGGCGGACGCGCGGCCGAGGTCGTCTTCCTGGGGCGCGACGCCGTGACCACGGGTGCTGGAAGCGATCTCATCCAGGCGACGAGCATCGCGCGTCGCATGGTGGCGGAATTCGGGATGAGTGACGAAGTGGGTCTCATCAGTGCCGACCCGGTTGCGCAGGGCGGCACACCCAGCGGACAGCTCCAGGGTGAGATCGACAACGCCGTGCGCACCCTCATCATGGCGCAGGCACTACGCGCCGAAGCGCTCGTGCGCGAGCATCGCGATGCGGTGCGCGCGCTCGCGGACGCGCTGATCGAGCACGACGTGCTTGCAGCGGAGGAGGTCTACGCGATCGCGGAGCAGTACGGCGTGGCGAGCCCTTCGCGGGCAGCGTAACTGCGAGAAAGGGGAAAGGAGACCGGCTCCCGCGATGATGGCTCTCACCGCCGAGGGCGTTTCACCTTTCTCCTTTCTTCCCCTCTCTCGCTTCTCCCGCCCCTACATTCTCGCCGCGAGTGGGAGCTCCAGCTCGAAGTGGAAGCGCGTGCCGACATCCAGCTCGGTCTCGACGCGCAGCTCATCGCCCATGGCCGCCACCAGCTTGCGACAGATCGAGAGCCCCAGACCGGCGCTGGAGAAGGTGTACTCAGTAGGGGTGCGGCGGCGGCGGAACGGCTCGAAGAGCGTGCTGAGCAGGTCGTCGGGGATGCCGCGCCCTGAATCGCGCACGGAGAACTCCACGCGTGTGCGCGAGAGCTGCTTCGCCGTCACCTCGACGGTGCCGTGCGCCGTGAACTTGAGCGCATTGGTCGTGAGGTTCAGCAACACGCGGTTGAGCGCCGAGGGGTGACCCAGGCGATTGTCCGCCTCGGGCGGCGTGAGGCGGACCTCGAGCCCCTTCTCCTCCGCCATGGGCTGCACGATGTCGCTGACGGAGCGCAGCAACCCCGACACCGAGAATGGCACCGGATGCAGGTCCAGCAGCCGGTCGCCGCCGCGAGCCAGCTCGATCACATCACTCGCCATGGCGCTCAGGCCGAAGGCGGCACTGTACATGAGCCCGAGCTGCCGCTCCTGCACGCTATTGAGCGTGCCGCTCTGCCCCTTCCGCAGTGTATCGGCAAGGAACAGGATGGACGACAGTGGCGAGCGCAGGTCGTGCGCGACTTCGATGATCAGCTCCAATCCGTCCGGACCGGCCAGGCGCCCGGCAAACCGGTGGGCCACATCCTGTTCGAGCGCCTGCTGCACGACGTCGAACGCCCGGAGTGCGCGAATGAGCGCGGCTGCACCGGTCGACGGGTCGAGCATCGCCGCCTCATCCAGCAGCGCGGTCCGCAGGCGGCCCAGCATCTGAAAGACCGGGATCGATGGCGGAATGCCGGCGACCACTGGGGCACGATCCGCCATCGCCGTGCGTACGGCGTCGCCGAGTATCCTCAGCCCCTCGGTGTACTCCGCCGTCCTGGGCGCCGCGGGAGTGGCTGCGGCGTCCTCCGGGCCCTGGGCCGCACGCACGGCGCGATCCAGCGCTCGCTCCAACGAGGCGCCCACGCTGGCTGCGCGCTCGTCCACGTCACGCGCGGGGATGCCTGCCCCAACCCCCCCGCCCCCAGGCGCATGCGCCCCGCCGGCACTCGCGTCGCTTGCCATCCGGCCACGGATGGAGCGTGCGCGCCCGGCATGCCCATTCACTCGGTCAATCCCATCAACTCGTCTCGCCGCACGTTGTGCTTCTCCATCAGCCGGTACAGCGTGGTGCGATCGATGTTGGCCAGGCGGGCGGCGCGGGACATGTTCCCGCCCGCACGCATGGAGAGCCGTGCAAGATACTCCTTTTCGAACTGCGCGATAAGCCGGTCCTTCGCCGCGTGATAGGGCTCGTCCATGAGGCCCAGCGGGAAGCCGCTCGCCACCGGCCGCGGGGTCGTGGACGCCTCGTCGTACACGGGGATGTCCTCCGGTGCCACCACGTGCCCCGGTTCGGCAAGCACCGCGACGTGCTCGATCACGTTCTGCAGCTCGCGCACGTTCCCGCGCCAGGGCCGCGACCGGAGGAAATCCATGCTCGCCTCGGACAGCTTGGGCGCGGCGTCGCCCGGCTGCCGGTGCCGTTCCCAGTAGTGCGCCAGGAAGTGATTGGCCAGCAAGGGGATGTCCTCCAGCCGCTGCCGGAGCGGCGGGAGCTTGATGGGGACCACGCGTAACCGGTAGAACAGGTCCTCGCGCAGCATTCCCGAGTTCACCGCCTCCTGCGGGTCGCGATTCGTTGCCGAGATGAAACGGATGTCCACCACAGCGTCCTGCTGCTCGCTCCCGACGCGGCGGACCACGCCATCCTGCAGCACGCGCAGCAACTTGGCCTGAATGGGATGCGACATCTCGGTGAGCTCATCCAGAAAGAGCGTGCCGCCGTTGGCGGTCTCGAGCAGCCCGGGCTTGTCGCGATCCGCGCCGGTGAAGGCGCCCTTGCGATGGCCGAACATCTCGGACTCCAGCAAGGGCTCGGGCAGCGCCGCGCAGTTGATCGGCACCAGCTTGCGGCTCGCGCGGCGGCTGTGATGGTGGATGAACTGCGCGATCACTTCCTTGCCCGTGCCGCTCTCGCCGGTGATCATCACCGATGCATCGGTGGAGGCGACCTTCCGCGCCAGCTCCACCGCTTTGCGGAAGGCCGGGGAGACACCCAGCAGGGTGAGCTTATCGCTGTTGCCACTCTGCGCGGCAAGCTGCGAGTGCAGCTCGTGCGTCTCCCGCGCCACCATGACGGCATGCGACGCGCGCCCGATGAGCAACTGCAGATGGGTGGCCGAGAACGGCTTGGGCAGATAGTCCCACGCGCCCGCGCGCAACGCCTCGATGCTCGTGGTCACGCTCGGGTTTCCGGTCATGACGACGACGATCGTATCCTTATGCGCCTCCAATGTCGCCTTCAGGATATCCATCCCCGAAATGGGCGTCATATAGAGATCGACGAGAATGATCGCGAACTTGCGCCGCTTGACGAGCTCCACCGCTTCGTCGCCGCGACCGCAGAAGGTCACATTGTACCCGTCGAGCTGCAACACACTCGCGCATCCTTCGCGGAGCGTGCGGTCATCGTCCACTACGAGGACGGCGATACTGGCCTTGACCTCCGGAGGGATCGAGAGCGGGTCACGAATGATCGGTTGACCAGCTACGGGACCGTCGGCGTTGCCGAGTACGGGAGAAGTGGACATGCAGACTCTCCTTCACCTTCCAAAACAAAGCATCAGGGGAACTTCTCGGCCTTGGCGATCCCAAGCGTCCGCGCGGGAATGAGGCACGGCGCCGTGACACTCACACTTACCGCATGCCATGCGGCATGTCAAGGCGAGCCGTTGCGCTTATACAACGATTCATGTCTTGGTATAGCAACATGCGGGGACGTGCGAAGCGCCTGCCCCTATCGATACCCTGCCGGGTCCACTCAGACCGTGACCTGGAGCATGCACAGTGGGTCTAATATTGCATTAACCTGAGCGTTGCTTTGTTCAGGTCTTTGCATCGATATAACTTGTACTTAACCCCAACCTCAGGCCTCACCCCGCATGTCCGGTGATTTGATCCCAGCCTCGCGGCCGTCCGAGACCGCGCTCGACCAGCCGGCCAATGTGCCGGCGCCGGCGACATGGCAGAACTGGGGCGGTCCCGACGACCAGCCCGCCTTCAACTGGGGGCGGTACTGGGCGGCCGCAAAACGATATAAGTGGCTCATCCTCGGGATCCTGATCGTCGGAACCGGGATCGGTGTCTTTCTGGCGAAGCTGCAGAAGCCGGAATACGAGGTCACCGCCTCAGTGTGGGTGTCCGCGGCGGACCGCTCGAAACAGAACGGGCCGATCGTCGCCGAGGACCCCATGGATGCCACAGCCTGGGTCAACCTGCTCCTCAGCCGCAAGGTGCTGGGCGACATCGTCCGGGAGCGCCGGCTGTACGTCAACCCACTGAACGAGCAGGATTCCCTGCTGTTCCGCAACTTCAACCTGGGCACGCAATTCCGCCCCGGCCTGTACACGGTGACGGTGAACAGCTCCGGAACGCAGTACGTCCTCTCCGCGCAGGACACCCCGGTGGAGCGGGGCGCACTCGGCGATTCAATCGGTCGGACGGTGGGATTCAGATGGCAGCCGGCGCCGGCCCTCTTCCACGCGGGCCAAGTGGTGGAGTTCTCGGTGATCCGCCCGGATATCGCGGCGGAGAGCATCAGGAGCCGCCTCATTCCCAACATGCCGGAGCGGAGCAGCACGCTGACGCTCCGGCTCATCGGAGGAAACCCGCGGCGCACGGCCGCCACCATGAACGCGCTCCTGCATGAGTTCGTCGACGTTTCCACCGAGCTCAAGCGGCAGCACTCCGTCGAAGTGGTGAATACGGTGGCAGATCAGTCGCGCCAGGCGGACAGCGTGCTCAACGCCAAACAGGAAGCGCTGCAGCACTTCCGGGTGCACACCATAACGCTGCCTTCGGAGAGCGGGCCGATGCCGGCGGGAACCAACACCAATCCGAACGCGACGGTGGCGGCGGATCCCGTGACCAGCAACTACTTCGACCTGAAAGTCCAGCAGGGGAACGTGGAGCGCGACATCACCGCGCTGCAGACGATTCTCGCGCAGGCCGCCAAGGACTCCCTCTCGCCGGACGCGTTCTCCGCCATTCCGTCGGTCCGCACGCAGGGGCAGGAGCTGCAGGAAGTGCTCAAGACGCTCTATACGACGGAAGCGAAGCTGCGCGCGGACCAGCAGATCTATACGGAGAACTACCAGGGCGTGAAGGATCTGGAGCAGCAGATCTCGGCGCTCAAGACGCGAACGATCCCCGCGCTTACTCAGCAACTGGTCGCGCGGCTCAAGACGCAGGACGCGTCGCTCACGGCGCAGATCGGGGACGCCTCGCGCGAGCTCCAGAAGATTCCGCAGCGCTCGATCGACGAGATGCGGCTGCAGAATGACGTCAATGTCGCACAGGACATCGCGAACCGGCTCAAGAGCGGGCTCTCGGAGGCGAAGCTGGTGGAGTTGAGCACCACATCCGAGGTGACCATCGTCGACACGGCCGTGGTGCCGTTCCTGCCGACCAACAGCCAGCAGGGGATACGTATCCTGCTCATGACGGTAGCCATGAGCCTGGCGGGCGGGATCGGACTGGCGTTTCTGCTCGACCGCGTGGACCGGCGCGTGCGCTATCCGGAGCAGGTTACCCACGATCTCGGGCTGGGTATCCTGGGCGCCGTGCCACACATCCGGAAGCAGCGCAGCGGCGTGCTCGATCCCGAAGAGACCTCGCAGGTTATCGAGGCATTCCGCACGATCCGGCTCAATCTCGCCCACGAGAACGGCGGAGCCACGCCCGTAATCTTCACCGTCACGAGTCCGGGCCCCGGTGACGGCAAGTCGCTCATCTCGGCCAATCTGGCCCTCTCGTTCGCCGAGGCCGGGTATCGCACGCTCCTCGTCGACGGTGACATCCGGCGCGGGGAGTTGCACGCGATGTTCGGACTGGATCGGCGGCCGGGGCTCACCGATTATCTCGCCGGCGATGTGCCGCTCGAGGCGGTGGTGCGTGATCCCACGCACGAGAACCTGTGGGTCATTCCGTGCGGGACTCGGCGTCATCGCGGCCCTGAGCTGCTGGTCTCGGAAGAGCTGGCGCGTCTCATGGCGGACTTGCAGCAGAACTACGACGCGATTATCGTGGACAGCCCGCCGCTCGGGGCCGGCGTTGATCCCTTCATCATGGCGACGGCCACGAAGAACATGCTCATGGTGCTGCGGGCCGGCACGAGCGATCGGAAGATGGCCGAGGCCAAGCTGTCGCTCGTGGATCGCCTGCCTGTGCGACTGCTGGGCGCCGTGCTCAACGACATCCGCCAGGCGGGCGCATACCGCTACTATTCCTACTTGTACGGGTACTCGATCGTGGACGAGGACGTGCCGCAGATCGAGTCGCGGGTGGGAGAGCTTACCGGGAAGACGAGCTGATGGGGGCCGCGCCAAAGGCGCGAATCCGTTCGGGGTCCGCGCTGGTGCGGAGTTGGCGTAACGTCGTCGTCGCACGCAGCAGCATTTCCACGGCATCCGTTGGTGACTCGGCAAAATCCGGCACGGCGCAATATCCCGCCCGGATTTTCATCGCGACGTTGCCATCGCTGCGCCCCGGCAGCGCCGCGAGCGCGAGCTGGAGACGCTCGAGCAAACAGAGCACGCCTTTGGCTTCCGTTTCAGGCGCGATGATAGCGAACTCCAGCGGCCCGAGCCGGCCGATGATATCGCAGGCCCTTCCGGTTCTCCGCGTGACGTCCCCGATCTGCTCCGCCCACTTCATCACTCGGCTTTCCTGCTCCGGCGCGTCGTCAGCCATATCGTCCGCATCGGGAGCAAAGGCCACGCACGCGAGCGCGTCATGCCGACGCTGCGCCTGAGCGCCGACTTCCTGCGCCCGCCGCGCGAGGCCGCGAACGGTGTACAGGCCGGTGGCGCTGTCCACCAGCCGCTCGTCGTGGATGCGGTTGGTCTCGCGCTTCGCGTTCATGTACGCGCGCAGCTTGAGCAGCAGCAGTTCGCCGTCGATGGGCTGCCCCAGATACTCCCAGGCGCCCGCCTCGTACGCGGCAATTCGTTGTGCGCGCTCGGCGGGGCCCGAAGTGGTAATGATCATCGGCGTGCTGGAGCCGAATTCCGAAGCGGCACGGATATGCCGGCACACGTCGAAGCCACTCATGTCCGGAAGCTTCGCATCGACGATCAGGAGATCGGGCTGCGCACTCCGCGCGAGATCCACCGCCTGTCGCCCGGTATACGCGCGCAGTACCGCGTAGCCATTGGGCCCGAGAATGCTTTCCAATGATCGCGAGGACCACTCCTGATCATCGGCCAGGAGGACCAGCGGGGGACGCAACGGCGAATCGCTATCGGACATGGGTGTTTCCGAAGAGCAGCAGGATTGCGACGAACGCGGCCACAAGTTGCGCCATGAACAGCGGACAATCGCATGCAGGACTCATGCGGCAACGCTCATTTCTGCTTAACCCCATACAGGGCACGACATTACTCGGAATCGATCCAATCCCGCCCGGAAATCGGGTGACGCGACCATGCCACACGTCGGATGGCGAGCGCCACATTCCGCGTCCCTCCGTGGCGTTCGTGCGAGCCCCGGTATTGCAATGGAGCGGCTGGCGCCAGCTGCCACGGCAGCGCTTCATGCGGAACCGCCGAGTTGTGGGGTCTGCGTCCCGATTCGTAGGGCGATTGCAACAGAATTGGCGAAGCAGGTGCGGCGCATCTCCCGCGCAATCATTGGCTAAACGTTGGGAAGGAATGATTTGAAGTCGACAGCCACAGTCAGTGCCAGTAGCACGGGTGCTGCAATACGGATGAGGACAATGCGAACCAGAACGTCTGTTGGATCCCTGGGTGCTTTCCCTGCCCTGATGGCGGCGGCCATTGGATTGTTGGCGCTTGGTGCCACGGGCGCCGCCGCTCAACAGGGCGGCGAGGTGGCCGAGCCGGTGCCGGCGTCGCGGCAAGCGCTGGAGGCGCGCGCCGCGGCGGCGGAGAAGGCTGCTGTATCGGGACCCGCGGACCAGCGGGACGCGAAGCGGCAGGAGGCCGCCGCCATTCGGGAGCGCCTTCGCGTGGGCGACTTCCGGGTAGGGGATCGCATTGCCATCAGCGTGATCGGGGGTGAAAAGGCCATCCAGGATACGGCCGTCGTTCGGGCGGGGCGCGTGCTGCAGCTTCCGGACCTCCCCAACATCCCATTACAGGGCGTGTTGCACTCGGAGATCGAGCCGTATCTGACAGCGCAGTTGGGCCGGTACATCAGGCAGCCAACGGTCACGGCGGTGCCGCTCATCCGGTTGGGGGTGCTCGGGCAAGTGAAGTCGCCCGGGTTCTATTCGGTGCCTGCCGATATTCTGGTGAGCGATGCGATCATGGTGGCCGGGGGGCCGACGGGGAATGCGGATGTGGACAAGAGCACGATCACCCGCGGCACCGAGGAGGTGTGGTCGACGACCGCTTTACGGAAGGCCATCGTCTCCGGTATGACACTTGATCAGTTGGATCTGCGGGCGGGCGATGAGTTGACGGTGGGCCAACAGACTCACCACAATCTTCTCGAGATCCTGCGCGCGGCTGGTATCGTCGTTGGGTTGGGACTGAGTATTTACGCGATTTCTCGGCGGTGACATGCCGAGGTCTTCGAACGAGCGAGGCAAACTGGAACCGATGGACGCGCCAAACAGAGCATCTCATCTCCCGGATGTCCGAGTGACCCGGCGCCCGACCCGCGCGCCGCGGTGGCTCGTCGGGGGGATATCACGGGGACGCAACTGGCGGGATGTCGTGCGACCGATCGAGATAGCACGTGAGGCGGATGCGGCGCAGCCGACGACACTGGATGGCCCGCTGGTACCGCGCCCGCGGGCCGAGCTGGCGAATCGCGTGGTGAACGTCGGCATTGCGGTGATTGCGCTGATCGTGTTGTCGCCGATCATTCTCCTGGTGGCCCTGGCCGTCAAGCTCACCTCTCGCGGGCCGATTCTGTACACGCAGACGCGCGTGGGGCTCGACCGGCGCGGCGGGCCGATCGTGGCGCTGTACGACCGGCGCGAACGGAACCACGGCGGCCGCATCTTCACCATTTACAAGTTCCGCTCGATGTACGTTGACGCCGAACGGCACACGGGCGCGGTCTGGGCCACGCAGAAAGATCCGCGCATCACGTTGGTGGGCCGTTTCCTGCGCGCGTATCGCCTGGACGAGCTCCCGCAGCTCCTGAACGTGATCAAGGGCGACATGAACATCGTGGGCCCGCGGCCCGAGCGGCCCAGCATTTTCGCGCGGCTTCGCGAGAACATCTCGGAGTATCCGCTGCGGCAGCGCGCGCGGCCGGGGATCACGGGGTGGGCGCAGGTGAACCAGAGCTACGATTCCTGTGTGGAGGACGTGCGGGCCAAGGTGCACTACGATCTGGAATACATCGCCCGGCAAAGCCTGGTGGAGGACTTCCGGATCATGCTCAGGACCGTACCAGTAATGCTCTTTCGGCGCGGAGGTTGGTGAACGTTTCTATAGTGTCTGCAGCGCAGCACACGGGCGCGACGGTCACACGGCTGTCGCGCCCGTTTCGCTTACGCCGGCCGCCCTACGCCGGCCGCCGCGTCGGCTCCCAGTGCACGCTCTGCTCCCGCCGCAGCACCTTCAGCCACGCGAGCACACCGGCCAGGTTCGACGCCAGCGCGAATCCGGGCACCGCAACCAGTAACGGCACCCGCCGGCCGGCTGGCCATCGCATACCGAGCGCGCCCAGCAGACATCCGAGCGCCAGCACGACCAGCGCAATCACCGCCGCGCGGGACGTGGTGGTGAGCAGGAGGAGCCCCACGACGGCCCACGGCAGCGCCAGATAGAACAGCCAGCGGGCCAGCTTATGGCTCAGGAGCATCATGGCGAAGCCCCCATATCGGACGGGGTTCATGAGGTGCCGCTTGTACCAGAGCGTTTCGATGCCGCGCGACATCGTGCGGATCTTTCGCCGGAATTCGGAGTGCAGCGACGCGGCGCGCGGCACGATGCACACCGCCGCGTCCACGGACACCGCGCGAAAGCCGTGCTCCCGGGCGATCATCGCGCAGGCGAAATCGCGACTCAGGGCGTCGGGGAAGTTCGTGTCGTGAATCTCACGGCGGAACGCATAGAAGCACCCGCTCGCGCCCACGATACCGCCGAGCCGGGTTTCGAGTGACCGCACCCACATCTCGTAGCCCACATACCCCGATTCGCCCTGATTCCCCTCGATGGCCTCTGCACCCGCGCTCACGTCGCGCCCGGAGGCCACGCCGACGGTCGGATCCTGGAAGGCGCGCACGAGCGCCTTGAGCGACTGCGGCAGGATGCGGATGGTGGCATCGGTGTTCACCACGATCTCGCCGCGGAGCACGCGACCCGCGGCATTCTCCGCGGCGGTCTTCCCGCGCCGCTCGCTCAGGCGCAGAAGGTCCACGCCACGATCGGCGAACTCGGCGACAATCGCATCCGTCCGATCGGTGGAGGCATCGGACACCACGAGAATCTGACGCCGCTCAGGCGGGTAGTCCACCGCGAGCAGATTTTCGAGCGTCGCCCGGATACGCCCCTCCTCGTTGTACGACGGCACGGTGATGGTGAGCAGGGGCCATACGGCGGGATCACCTGGCGGCGTGAGCCGTGGGCGCCGATGCGAGAGGAGCCAGAGCAGAAGCGGGTAGCCCGCGTACGCGTACGCGAAGAAGAGCGGCGGGGCCGCGATGAGCAGCAGCGCAACGAGCACGAGAATCATGGGCGCAGTGATGAGACGGGACGTTGAACCTGTTGATAGATCGCTTCGTACTGGGCGAGCCACGGATCCACGGCGAACTGCGAGGCCAGCCGATGCCGCGCCGCGGCCGCGCGCGTGGCCGCCGACGCGGGGTCCGCGTGGACGGCCCGGATAGCCGTGGCGAGTGCTGCCACGTCCTCGCTCGCCACGAGCCGCGCGTCATCGTCGCCCAGAACATCGGGAATGCCTCCCACTCGCGTCACCACCAGCGGGACGCCGGCCGCCATGGCCTCCAGCACCACCATTGGCGTTCCTTCGGTGCGGGAGCTCACGACCAGCACATCGAAGGCCCGGAAGAGCCGGCCGGCATCCGGCACGATGCCATGCCATGTGATACGATCGGCAGCGCCGGACGCCACGGCTCGCGCGTGCACGGCATCCCATTCCCGCCCGTGTCCCACGATCGAGACGCCCAGGTCCGGCAGGTCATCCAGTTGCGCGATGGCATCCACCAGTACATCCGGCCCTTTTTCGCGGCTCAGGCGGCCAACCCACCCCACGCGGAAGCCCTGCGCTGGCAGCTGGAGCGCCGCGCGCGCCGCAGGGCGATCGAGAAAGGCGCCATCCGCTTGGTAGGCATTGGGGAGCACATGAAGCCGCTCGCGCGAGACGCCGGCGTGGAGGAGATGGCTCGCGAGCGGGCGCGAGACGGCCACCACGGCCGCAAACCGCCGGAAAGCCCGTTGCTGGAGGCGCTCGTACGCCCGGTTCCTGAGCCCCCCGCCGGTGAAGCCGTGCACGGTGGTCACGGTGGGGATGCCGGTGGATCGCGCCGCCCAGGACGCAATGACATCCGGGCGGTAGCCGTGCGTGTGCACGACGTCCGGACGGAGCTCCCGGCAGAGCGCGGATACGACGGTGCGCTCACGCAGATAGGCGCGTCCCGGAACGGTAAGCGGCGTGACCGGCACACCGCCCGTCCGCAGCGCGCCGACGAAGCTGCTGCGTGCCTGCTCGCCCGGCGCCACGGCGGCGACGTGCACGTGATGACCCCGCGCGTGATGCCCGATGGCCAGCAGACGCACGACGCTTTCCATGCCTCCCACATCACCGGGGGCGACGACGTGGAGGATTGACAGGGGAGTGTGCAGCGCGATGCTCCGGAGTGAGTCGTGCGAGGAAGCTACGGCGTGTTGCACGGGGCGCGCCATAGTTGGTACAGCTTCTGCGCTGCGGTGGGATCACCGTTGCGACGCCGCGGAGCTGGCACCGGACCGTTCCCACTTGCGCGGGGTCCATTCCTGAATCGCCGGATCACCGAGGCACGCGCATGTGTGGAATTGCCGGAATCGTCAGTGCGGCCGATCACCAACGTCGTCGCATTGATGCGATGACCGCCGCCCTGGCGCACCGCGGGCCGGACGACGCCGGCATCGAGCGTCTGCCGGACGCGGCGCTCGGACATCGACGACTGAGCATCATCGACCTGGACGGCGGACACCAACCGCTCGCCAACGCACAGCGCGACATGCACATCGTCTTCAACGGCGAAATCTACAACTTCCCCGCGTTGCGCCGGGAACTCGCGCGCAACGGCGTGACGTTCCGCACGCGCACGGACACCGAGGTCATACTGGCGCTGTACGAGCGCGAGGGCGAGCGGTGCGTCCAGCGGCTCCGCGGCATGTTCGCGTTCGCCATCTGGGACGAGCGGCATCACCGCCTGGTGCTCGCGCGTGACCGCATGGGACAGAAGCCGCTCTTCTACCGCCGGCTCCCGGATGGCGGGCTGGCCTTCGCCTCGGAGGTGAAGGGCCTTCTCGCCGGCCGCTTCGCCGAGCCCACGCTCGATCTCCAGGCGCTCTACCACTACATCTCGCTGCGCTACATTCCCGACTCGCTCACGCTCTTCACGGGGATCGCCAAGCTGCCCGCCGCGCATCTGCTGGTGCTTGAGCACGGCGATATTCGCGTGAGCCGGTACTGGAATGTGTCGTATCTGGAGAAAGAGACGGGTGACGAACAGTCCATCCGCCACGAACTGGACCGGCGGTTGCGCGAGTCGGTGCGAATGCATGCGCTGGCCGATGTGCCGGTGGGCGCCTTCGTGAGCGGCGGGATCGACTCCTCCCTCGTCACCGGCATGCTGGCCGATCAGTCGCCGCAGCCCATCGACACCTTCGCGCTCGGCGTGCGGGAACACGACTTCAACGAGCTGCCCTTCGCCAGGCGGGTGGCGGAGCGATGGGGCACCGCCCATCGCGAGGCGGTGGTCGCCGCGGATCTCGTGCATCTCGTTCCGCGAATGATCTGGCACATGGACGAGCCCAGCGATCCGTTCGGGGTGGGCGTGTACCTGGTGTCGCAGCTCGCTGCGCAGCACGTGAAGGTGGTGCTCACGGGTGATGGCGGGGATGAGCTGTTCGCCGGCTACGACCGGTTCGCCGGCAATCGCCTGGTAGACTTCTACGCGGTGCTGCCGGCGACGCTGCGCCGCACCGTGCTGCGCGCGCTGGCGAATCGCGTTCCCGACAGCTTCGGCTACAAGAGCCTTGCCCAGAAGGTCCGATGGGTGAATGAGATGTCGCTGCTGCAGGGCGGCGACCGCTACGCGCTCAGCATGAGCTTCCTCCGCTTCACGGAGGATGCCAAGCACGCGCTCTTCCGGCCGGAAGCGCTCGCGGGGCTCTCCGAGCCTGAGTCCACCACCAAGATCCTGGAGCACTACAACGCGTCGTGCGTGGAAGACGCGGTGGATCGGATGCTCTACACCGATGGCATGACGCGGCTTCCCGATCATCTGCTGATGATCGTGGACCGGATGGCCATGGCGCACGGGCTCGAGGCACGACCGCCGTTGCTCGATCACGAAATCGTGGAGTACGCCGCCCGCATCCCCTCGTCCATGAAGCTCCGCGGGCGGCACCTGAAGGTGATCCTCCGCCGGACCGCGGCGGCCTATCTGCCACCCGACATCGTCGCGCGCGAGAAGCAGGGGTTCGGCTTTCCCATCGGCCGCTGGATGCGCACCGCGTTGCGCCCGCTGCTCGAAGAGACAGTGGCCACGTCGCGCTTTGTGGAGTCGGGGCTGTTCGATCGCGACTATATGCGCCGGCTCCTCGCCGAACACCTCTCGGGGCGGAGCGACCATCACTTCCGGCTCTGGATTCTGCTCAACCTCGAGCTCTGGCACCGGCTCTACCTGGAGCATCAATCGGCTGAGCAGGTGAGCGAATGGATGCGGCCGTACGCGCGGCGCCCGGTGCGCGTTGTGGCGTGATGCCGGGTGCGACGACCGGGCGCGGCGCACCCGTGACGATGCACGGCGCGGACGATGAAGCCGCGTTGGCGGCGGTCCGCACCACGCGGCTTGCACTCTTTCGCGCCTCCGTGCTCAAGCAGGCCAAATGGCGAGCGCTCTCGGCGGCCATCGGGCCCACGGAGGGGCTCGACGCACTCGACCTGGGCGCGGACACCGGTGCGATCAGCTGGATGTTCCGCCAACAGGGGGGACGCTGGTGGAGCGCGGACCTCACGGAGGAGACCGTCGCGGCCATCACCGTCATGGTGGGCGAACGCGTCGAGCGGCTGACTGGCGCATCCCTGCCCTTTCCCGATGCCGCGTTCGATCGCATTGTCGTGGTGGACCTGCTGGAGCACGTGGATGACGATCGCCATCTGCTCGCGGAGATCGCGCGCTGTCTGCGCCCCGGCGGGTTCGCGGTGCTCAACATCCCCCACCAGAAGCGATGGGCAGTGCTCCCTCCCATTCGGCACGCGATCGGGTTGACGGACGCCTGGCATGGACACGTGAGGCCGGGATACGACGTGGCGGTGCTCGAGCGGTTGCTGCCGGCGTCGCTGCGCCTCGTACGCACGTCCACCTATTCGCGCTTCTGCTCCCACCTGCTCGACACGGCGCTCAACTGGGCGTATCTGCGGCGGTGCCGCGCTCGGCCCACGCGCACGACGGCAAAGGGGACGATCATCACCGGCACCGCCGAGGAGGCGGGAAGTGCCCGCACGCTGCAGCGACTCGCCCCGCTCCTGCGCGCGTTCACCAGCCTGGATGCGCTGCTGCCGTGGACGCGCGGTTACATGCTGTTGGCGACCGTGCGAAAGCGCTCGCCCAGCAGCATCGCGTAGCTGCGCAGGAGCTTGCGCGCGAACGCTTCCGGCGAGTAGTCGCGCAGGACGCGCTCGCGCGCCGCGCGTCCGAGTGAGCGATAGGCCGGCGGGTTCTTGAGCACGGCGGTCATGGCATTCCCCAGCGCCCGGCTGGTGGGCGGAGTGAGCAGCGCCGTGTCGTGATCCAGCACCTGCGTGTGGGTGAGCAGATCGGTGGCGATGATGGGCACGCCGGAATACATGTAGCTGAACAGCTTCAGCGGCGTGTTCGTCCCCACCCGGCGGGGCGAGATGAGCACGTCTGCGAGTGCCATGTATTCCGGCATGGTGGAGAGCGGCTGCTTGCCGGCAAAGTGCACCTGGGCGCCCACACTGCGTGCGACCGCGATGCTGCGCGCCGCCTCGATCCCGTCCGGCTCCCCACCCACGATGAGCAGGCGCGCGTCGGGGCACCGATCCATGACACGGGGAAACGCGTTCAGCAGAAGGTCCACGCCCTGGTACGGCTCGAGATTGCCGGTATAGACGGCCACCCTGGCGTCGCACAGGCCGAGCCGGTGGCGCAGCGCCTCGACCGCGGCGGTGTCGGGGTCGCGGAGCACTTCCCCGACCGGACAATCCTCGATCTGTACGATGCGCCCGCGTGGTCGGATCCGCATGGCGCGCTCCGTGAGCGCGCGGCACACGGTGATCACCAGCGTGGCATGGCGCACGGCGGCGCGCTCGACCGCACGCGCCGTGCGCAGGAGAACATCCGCGCGGAGCACGCCCGCATCCTCGAGCTGATCCGACAGCACAGAGTCCATGTCGTAGATCACCGGCACCCCGCTCAGCTTGGCGACGGGCATGGTGAAGAAGACGGACTCCTCCATGGTGTGCACGACGTCGAAACGGCGGCCGAGCAGGAGCCCCCATACGCGGAGCGCGAGCAGCGCGTCCATGAGCAGCTTCTTCCAGGAGAAGCCGATAGGCACATGGTGCACGCCTGGGACGGAGAGCGCGCGATGCAGCACCAGCCCCTCGATGGCTGGCTGGTCTCCGATGCCGTACGTCGCCAGGTGCACTTCGTACCCCGCATCGCACAGCGTGCGCGCCATCTCGCGCACGTTGATCGGCGTGCCGCGCAGCGCGAAGAACGGCTCCGGCGCGACCATCAGCACCCTGCATGGATGCGACGACTCGGGGCGCGTGGCTAGATCAGCCCCTGCTGCCGATACCATTCGCCCGTCCGTTTCAACCCGGTCGGGATATCGACGCGCGGCTCGTACCCGAGCTCACGTCGCGCCTTCCCGATGTCGAACGACCGGTTCTGCCGGAACCAGTCGAGCCGGCGGCGAAAGATCGGCGGCTCCACGGGGAACGGCTTATACAGCGCTTCAACGGTGCCGGCCACCAGATACGCCGGCCAGAACGGGAGGCGTCGGATGGACACATCGACTCCCAACGCATTCCCAACCTCCACGACCAGCTCGCGAATGGGCAGCGATCGCTCGTCCGCGATCAGATAGCTCTGCCCCTTCGCTCGAGGTTGCTCACTGGCGAGAAGTATTCCATCGATCAGATTTTCGATAAATACCGGGTGGTAGTGCGCGGATCCGTCGCCGAGAAAGGTGAAATGCCCGTGCGCAACGCGCCGGTAGATGAGGAGGAATCGCTCGGGGTCGCCCGGCCCGTAGATGGCGGTCGGGCGCACGATGGACACCCAGAGCCCGCGCGCGAGAAACGCGCGCGCCACCACTTCACCTTCCCATTTGGTTTGCTGGTAGTAGTCGGCGGGCCTGACGGGCGATGTCTCCGTGGCGGGAGGATGCTTCACATCGCCGTGCACGCCGCAGGTACTGCAATACACCACGCGCTCGACGCCATGCTCGAGCGCCGCCTCCATCACCCAGCGCGTTCCGTTCACATTGACGTCGTGATACTGGCGTTTGCCGAGATTCACCAGTCGAAACGCGGCCGCCAGATGGTACACACGATCGCACCCCGCGGTGAGCGTGCCCACCAGTGCGCGGTCCGTGACCGAGCCGATGCGCGCGCGCACGCCCAGGCGCGTCAGTTCGTCATCGAAGAGCCCGTGCTTGGAGTCCAGCGCCGTGACCTCGTGCCCCTCCTGCGCGAGACGCCGGCAGAGCGCGCTCCCGGTGAATCCCAATCCTCCGGTGACCAGCACCTTCATGGTCATTCCTCCATGGCATGATCCGTACGACCGTGCACCCGCTTCTCACCCAGGAGCAGCACGGGCGAGCCGATCCGGTCCCCGAGTCCCATCCCCGCCAGCGCGCGCTCCGCGAGCAGCGAGAGCCGCGGCAGATGGAGCGCGCGATGCAGCGCCAGCGGGAGCACCAGCTCGCCGAACGACAACACGGGCTGGACATCCACTGTCGCGAGGCAGCTCACGACATCCGTGCGCCGGTACAGAAAAAACGGTCGTGTGTTCTTCTCCACCGTGCGCTTGAGCCGGAATCCCGGTCCGGAGAGCCGCTGCATCCCGCCATCCAATGGGAAATCGAGGAGGAGAAAGCGCCGGCTCACCCGCGCCATCTCGGCCAGGAGCGCGCGCCACTCGGATACGTGGGCCAGGAGGCGGATGCCGCACACCAGGTCGAAAGCACCGGTCGCGAAGGGGAGCGCCAGCAGCCGCGCGACGCATGGCGTCACCTGTTGCGGCGCGGCCGCCGCCAGCGGTTGGATCCACTGAAAGCACGCCTCCGTGCTCCCGTGCACCACTACGCGGTGTCCGGCCCGCTGCAGGGCGCCGGTGAGCTGCGCATGTCCGCCGCCGACGTCCAGCACGCTGAGCGGGGCGGAGCCCGTTGCCCGGAGTGCTCGCGTTACGCCCTCCGCCTGCCGCAGGAGTGCGAGCCGGCCGCCGCCCACAAAGCGGTTACGGTACGAAGCGGACGCGGTGTGGACGTCCGGCGTCTCGACATCGTGTGCAAGGCCGGCCCCCGCCATTCGTGGATGCGGCGGGCGCGTGGTGGACGGGAGCGCGGTGCGGGTCACGCGACCGCGCGCGCCGGGCGTCGCAGCACCGCACAGCCATGCAGCACCTCCGCCGTCCGGATGGCGTGCTCCCGCCAACTGAAGTGCCGCGCCCGCGCGAGTCCGCGCTGGCGGAGCCGCGCGCGGAGCGCGGCACTCTCCATCACCCGGGTGAGCGCGTCGGTCCATCCCGGCAGATCGAAGGGATCCACCAACAGTGCCGCACCGTCGCTCACTTCCGGCAGCGCGCCTGTACTGGATGCCACCACCGGACAGCCGCACGCCATTGCCTCCACCATCGGGATCCCGAACTCCTCGTAGCTGGAGGGGAAGGCAAAGACGTCCGCCATGCTGTAGATGGTGGGCAGCACGTGTTGGTCCACCCATCCCGGCGTGATGATCTCCCGGGCCAGCGGCGTGTCGCGGAGTCCCAGATCATCGAGATAGCGATCCACGCCGGCACCCACGAGCACCAGTCCACTCCGCAGCGTCGGCGGCAGCGCCGCGTATGCGCGAATGAGCGACGGCACGTTCTTCCCCGGGAAGTACTTGCTCACCGACAGCACGAAATGCTGGGGGAGATGATATCTCGCGCGGATCGCCGCGCGCTGCTCCGGATCCTCCACCGGTCGGAAGTGGTCGTCCGCCGCCAGGTGAATGACCGTCATCTTCTCCTGCGGCACGTGCAGCCGGTCGGCAAAGTCGTTCGCCGTGAGCTCCGAGTTGGCGATCAGGTGGACCGCCTTGCGGCAGTAGAGCGGCATCACGCGACGAAGGTAGGCAATGTCGACGCGGCCGAAGTACTCGGGGTGCACGAACTGCATCGAGCCGTGCAGCATCATCACGGGGCGCCGCCCAGTGAGAAACGGCACGGTGAACTTTGTATTGAAGAGCAGGTCGATGCCGTAGCGGCGTGCCGTCCACGGTGAGCCGACCTGATCCCAGAAGAGCTTGGTCGGCATATCGAGCGACACTTCCGTAGCGTTGGGGTAGCCGGCAAAGCTTCCACGGAAGCGCGGCGTGCGGTAGATGAGGATGTATTCGGTCTCGGGATCAGCCTCCAGCAGTCGGGGAAGAAGATTACGCGTGTAAATGCCGATTCCTTGATCTTCGTCGATCGATCGCAACATCACCCCAATACGCATCACGACCATGCAGAAGTACGGTTCCTGATCAACGTCCTCCGCGTCACCGTAGACGCGGAGGACTCCGGTGCCATGAGCACCGTCCGTTCATGGTGGGTGATGGCGAAAACCATGCCGATGACGGCCGCTCTCACGTTGCGCGGTGGCTCGACGGAACATCCGTGGGTGACTCCGCGGCCAGGCGGGCCGACCCGCTGGCAGGGAGCGCACCGCCCGGTTCTGGGGCCCGCCCGGCCGGCACCGCCTTCCCCCGCTCCCGGCGCACGGATGCCAGATCGTGCCAGAAGAGCGCGCCCGGAAGCACACTGACGATATCGGGCGCGCGCGACGTGAGTGACAGGGCGAGGGCATCCACGGGCGGAACACCGAACAGGGACAGGATATAGACCATCGCCCCCTCGCTCACACCCAGGCCGGCCACCGACACCGGCAACCGAGCCACGAATATCGTGAGCGGTACCGCCACCAACAGCATCTCGAGCGAGATCCCCAGGTCGAGCGACCGGCTGACCATCCACGCCACGAGAATGGGCATGCCCTGCTCGAGCACGGATGCGATGCCCACCAGGGCAAGAGTGCCGGGCGTTGATCGGTATGCCGCGTACGCGTTCACGAACCGGCGCAGCATCGCCGCCCACTTCCCGCCGCGCCGGACGCCGAGCAACCCGTGCACCAACCGCTGGACGCGCGCGCTGAGTGGCAGGACGAGCGCGGCGAGCGCCAGGCCCAGCGCGGCGAGGGCCCAGGGGAGGAGGAGACCCAGGGGAATGGCGCTGTGGACGGCAAGTATCAACGCGATGAGCACGGGCACCCCGGAGGCCACCGCTCCGAGCAGCCGCTCGGCGGCGATCGATGCACTCACTTCCATCACCGCAGCGCGGCGCCGGCCGAGCGCCACGGCACGCAGCACGTCTCCGCCCAGCGAAGCGGGGAGGAGTACTGCCGCAAAGCCCGCCGCGAGGTAGGCGCGCGCAGCACGCCAGAGCGGGATGGATGGAACCTGCACTTGCAGCAGGGGATACCATTTCGCGATCATCAGTGCACGGTCGGCAAGCGCCAGTGCCACGGCCACGAGCAGTATTCCGGCGTTCGCTGAGGCTACGGTACGGATGAGGGTCCTGACGTCAACGAGCCATGCGAGCAGCACGAGCAGCGCAACCATGACCAGCACCTTCAGCAGCCAGGCAAGCTTCGGACGTCTCATGGCATGAACATGATGCGGTGTTGTCACGGGAGCGGACTGATATCCGGGCGGCGACGTACGCCGAGCGGCGCCAGCACGCGCGTCAGCCGCAAGCTTGACGCCAGCGACAGAGTGGCGCATCGGTACGTGCCACTGGCACTGGCTGCGCAGATGAGGACAAGACGAGCGGTTGCCCTTGCGCGCGATGTGATGCGTGGCACCTTTTCTGCCACTCATCACTGTGACGCGTCGGGCGTGCGCGCGTCAGGGAGCATGAGGCCGGCAGAGCCGGCCATGTGGCGGCCAACCAGTCTCAGGGGCCTGTCCCGCAATTCGGCACGGGAAGGACGTCGGTCGCGATGCGTGGCCGGTGCGTCGAACTCGCCCTCATTCGGTGCGCGCAGCGCATCGCCTCCGCAGCGGAGGCGTCGAAACCGCCGTACGGGCACGACTCGAGGGTCGGTGCCGCGTCCACGCCCTGGAAGGAGCTGACTTCTGCTACCCGAACCCTCGCTCTCCGTCGTCGTACCGCTCTTCAATGAAGAGGAGAGCGTCGCGCCGCTCGTCGAGGCCGTGCGCTCCGCACTGGTCGCCGAGGAGGGGTGGGAGCTGGTGCTCGTGGACGACGGAAGCCGCGACGCAACCGCCCGCATTGCGGCGGAGTGCTGCGCGGCCGATGCACGCATCCGTCTCGTGTGCCTGGCCAGAAATTACGGACAGACCCAGGCCATGCGCGCTGGATTCGACGCCGCGCGCGGCGAGGTGATCGTGAGCATGGATGGAGACCTGCAGAACGATCCGCAGGACATCCCGCGACTGGTCGCCACGCTCAACACCGGCTACGACCTGGTGGCGGGCTATCGGATGCGGCGCAAGGATCGGTTCTTCACGCGGAAGCTTCCGTCGTGGGTGGCCAATCGCCTCATCGCCTGGCTCACTGGCGTTTCGATCCGGGACAATGGCTGCTCGCTCAAGGCGTACCGGCGACAGCTGCTCGAGCAGCTCCCGCTGTATTCCGACATGCACCGCTTCCTGCCGGCGCTGGCGGCGGCCACCGCAGCCGCGCGGATCACGGAGATCCCTGTCCGGCATCACGCACGCCGGTTCGGCAAGAGCAAGTATGGACTGTCGCGGGTGGCCAAGCTGCTGGCCGACCTCTTGACCATTAAGATGATCAGCTCGTTTCGCGAACGGCCGCTGGGGATGTTCGGCGCCGGCGCGTTCGGTGCCGGCCTCCTCGGCCTGGCGGTGCTGATCTACTGGCTCAGCTCGCTGGCCCTCTACAGCGTGCGCAGCGAACGCGCGTACGTGCTGCCCACCGTCGCGCTGCTCTGGATCACCCTCGCCTGCTATCTCCTCATGCTGGGACTCATTGCGGAGGTCGCGCTGCAGAAGTCGCGGCAGGAGGCCCAGGATTTCCCGACCACCACCTCGCGGGCGTCCGCATGAACACGGTCGCCACGGCGCTGCAGCCCATGACGCAGAGCGAACCGCTGGGTGATGTGGCCCCTGATATCTCCGTGGTGGTCACGGTGTCGGAGCGCCCCGAGTCGCTCGCGGCGCTCTATGAGGAGTGCGCGGCGACGCTGCGCGGGCTGGGGCGGTCGTTCGAGTTCATCGTCGTCGCGCATCCCTACTTCACCGCCCTGCTGAGCCCACTTCGCGGGCTGATCGAGCAGGGCGAACCGATTCAGATCATGCAGACCGGGCGCGCCGTGGGCGAGACGGCGCTTCTGCGCATGGCGCTTGGCCGGTGTCGCGCACCGGTTGTGCTCACGCTGCCGGCGTACCGGCAGGTGGCCATCGCGGAGGTCGGCACGCTGCTCGAGCGGATCGAGCGGGGGGCGGATTTCGTGGTCGCGTGCCGGTCGCCGCGCCACGATGCACTGGTCAATCGGCTGCAGAGCCGCGTCCTCCGTTTCATCATCGACCCCCTCACGCAGGGGAGGATCCACGACGTGGCGTGCGGCGTGCGCGCGATTCGCCGCGAGGTGCTGGAGCAATTGCCGCTCTACGGCGATTTTGCCCGCTTCCTGCCGCTGCTGGCCCTGCACAATGGCTACGTGGTGGAGGAGGCGCCCTGCCGGCAGCACCCCAGCAATCTGCGCGGACGCGTGTACGGCCCGGGCATCTATCTCCGCCGGTTGATCGACGTGCTCGGGCTCTTCTTCCTGCTCCGCTTCACCGAGAAGCCGTTGCGCTTCTTCGGGCTCATCGGCAGCGTGTTCGCGTTCGCGGGCGGGGTGATTCTTCTCTGGCTGCTGGCCGAGCGCATTGGCGGAGAAGGCATCGGGGGACGTCCCCTGCTCATTCTGAGCGTCCTGCTCTTCATCCTCGGCATCCAGTCCATCGCACTGGGGTTGATCGGGGAAATGATCGTGCACTTCAACGCCGCGCGCGGCCGCAGCTACCGCATCAAGTCCGCGCCATCCTCCTCCATCACTCGCGAATAGCGCATCATCGCGCGAGGACGAACGACTGCTGCGGGTCGCGCGCCCGGTGTGGTCTGGTATTCGCAGTGCGAAACGTTGAAGGCGACAGCGGCAGGACTGCCTTGCCCCTCCTGCCCGCGAGAGCTTTGCGTTTCAGGCGGTAGGTGCGGAGGTCGCTATGCACGCAGGGGGGACCGCGCCATGAGAACGCTCGGTCTCACTACCGAGGGTGACAGTGGCGCAGCCATCGTGGAGGATGGGCGGCTCCTGGCTGCCGTGAACGAAGAGCGCCTCTGCCGGATGAAGATGGTGATGGGCATTCCCCGCGACGCCATCGCCGAAGTCTGCCGCGTGAGCGGCACGACGATCCAGGATCTCGACGCCGTGCTCGTCGCCTCCACACGTGATCTGCTGGTGGATGCCCACGAGCCATTCGATGGATGGTTCCAGCACCGCGCGGGTGGCGTGGGCGGCGTGGTGAAGCGGGCGGCGGACACCTTCTCGCGCTACCATGCGCGCATGCCCGCGCTGGAGCGGGCGTACTACGGCCTCCTCGCGCCGAGCTTCGCGTACCGCCGGCACGCGATCCGTCGCATCCTCCGCACCGAGTTCGGAGTCCGCTGTCCCATCATCTTCGTGGACCATCACCTGGCACACGTGGCGTCCGCGTACTTCACGAGCGGCTTCACCAACGCGCTCGTCATGTCGGTGGATGGCGGCGGCGATGGGCGCAGCTCGCTCATCTATGCCGTGCGGGATGGACGGTTCGAGTATCTGCATGAAACCTCAGCCTTCAACTCGCTCGGCAACTACTACGCGTACGTCACGCACCTGTGCGGCTTCAAGGCCATGAAGCACGAGGGGAAGGTCACGGGGTTGGCGGCGTACGGCGAACCGCGGTACCTGCCCATTCTGCGCGCGCTCATCGACGAGCAGGGCGGAACGCTGGTGAATCGCGGCCTTGTGTTCCGCGCGGCGATCGCCGACCTCCAGCGGCGGCTGCCGGCCGGCTGGACGCGCGAGGACCTGGCGGCGACCATCCAGGCGCACGTCGAGGACGTGATGCGGCGCTACGTCGATCACTGGGCCCGGCGCACCGGGCTCCGCCATCTGGCGGCGGCCGGCGGTGTGTTCGCGAACGTGCGCGTGAACGAGGAAGTTCACGGCCTGCCCAGTATCGATCGCGTGTTCATCCACCCGCACATGGGTGACGGCGGCCTCAGTGCCGGCGCAGCGCTCGCGGCCTGCATCCCCGGCATCCTGCCCGCCACCATGCCCCGCGACCCTGCGCCGCTCCCGCATGTCTGGCTCTCGGCACGCATGACCGAGACGGACATCGCGCACGCGCTGCGGAGCCATCAGCTCGAGCCCGCCGCCGGGCAGGGCCCGATGGATGAGCGTATTGCGGAGTTGCTGGCGCAAGGGTACGTGGTGGCGCGCGCCACCGGCAGCGCGCCATACGGACCGCGCGCACTGGGCAACCGCTCGATCCTCTATCAGCCCACCGACCGGAGCGTGAACGACTGGCTCAACACGAACCTGCATCGCACGGAGTTCATGCCGTTCGCGCCATCGGTGCTGTACGAGGAACGTGACCGCTGCTTCCTGGACGTGGATGGCGCCGAGCACGCGGCGGAGTTCATGACCCTCACCTTCCACTGCACCCCGTGGATGCGGCGGCACCTGCAAGGGGTTGTTCACGTGGACGGCACCGCCAGGCCGCAGCTCGTGTGCCGCGATCGCAATCCGGAGTACTACGCGATCATCGCGGCGTTCCATCGGCGCACCGGGCTGCCGGCCATCGTCAATACCAGCTTCAACATGCACGAGGAGCCCATCGTCTATAGTGCCGATGACGCGGTGCGCGGCTTTCTGGCCGGGCATCTCGACTTTCTCGCGATCGGGTCCCATCTGGTAGCGCACCCGCAGGCGGTGACGCATCCGCTGCATCCGGTCACGACGGCGCCGGAGCGGCTGCCGTATGGTGTGGCGACGGAGAGCGAGCCCAGCTCCGCGGCATGAGCAGCCATCCGGTCATGCGTTCTGACGGGAAGGAATCCACCGGGCGGCGCGACGTGGCACCGCCGCGCGTCTGCATTGTCGCCGAAAGCTTTGTGCCGGTGGTCGGCGGCATGGAACGCCAGTTGAGCGCGCTGGCGGAAGGCTTGGCGGCGCGCGGCGCGCGCACCACCGTGGTCACCCTCCGCAACCGGCCCGGTCTTGCCGAACAGGAGCAACTCGGCGGCGCGACGGTGTACCGCATCGCGCCGAGCGCCAACCGGTGGACCTCACTGGCTGCGGTGCTGAGAGAACTGTATCGGCTGCGACACGAACATGATGTGATCCTCGTGGGCGGATTCCGAACGCTGGGGCTGCCCGCCGTGGTACACGCCAGGCGGTATGGCAAGCACGTGGTGCTCAGGGCCGAGTGCAATGGCGAGCTCTCTGGCGCGTTCTTCGATCCGGGGCTTGCGCGCATCCGGCTCACGCATCGTGCCGCTCCGCTGGTGCCGCTCAATGCCGCCCGGAAGGCGCTGCTCGCCCGGGCTGACCGGTTCATCGCACTCGCGCAGAGCATGCGCGAGGAGTTTCTGCGCGAGGGCGTGCCGGCGAGCCGGATTGTGGTGATTCCGAACGGCGTCGATATTCAGCGCTTCCATCCCGCGACACCTGAGGAGCGGTACAGCCTTCGCGTACGGCTCGGTCTTCCGGTCCACGCGCGGATTGTCTGCTTTGCGGGTCGCCTGGTGTCGCGGAAGGGAGCGCTGACGCTCCTCCAGGCCTGGCGTTCGATGGACCGTGCGCTCGCTCCGTCCGAGTCCGCCCCCGTTCCAGCCGCCCGGCTGCTGCTCTTTCTGGGCGGCGGCGGCTCGGGCCAGGACAACTGCGAGGCCGAGGCCCGACGGCTGTGCGTGGAGAGCGACCTCACACACAGCGTGCGGTTCCTCGGTGATGTGACGAACGTGGAGGAGTACCTTCGCGCCGCGGACGTCTTCGCCCTCCCCACCTCGAACGATGCGTTTGCGATTGCCGTGACCGAGGCCATGGCGTCCGGCCTTCCCGTCGTCACCACCCGCGTGGCGGGGCTGGCCGATTACGTCGTACCGGACTCCAACGCGCTCGCCGTGGCACCGGACGACGAGCCTGCACTGCACGCCGCCCTGGTGCGCCTGCTCGGCGATGCGGCCCTGCGCGCACGTCTGGGGGTGGAAGCGCGCCGCACCGCTGAGCGCTTCGCGCAGGACGGCGTGATCGATCGCCATCTCGAGCTGTTCCGCGAGCTCGCTGCGCACGCCGCATCGATGCGCCCACCTCCCACGCGCGACGTGGGCCCTATGGCGCCGGCGGACTTCCGTAGCGCCTGAGAATCGCCTCGGCCGTGCGCCGCGCGGCCGGAGACTCCAGGCCGCGCGATGCGATCTCCGTGCGGCGGCGCAGGAGATCCTCGGGCTGCTGCGCCATCTCCTCGCCCGCCCCGTAGGCGAGCTGGGCCCGAATGACCGGCGCCTCCGGAACAACCCGCACGTTCCAGTCGTCCATGTGCGCGCGGTACTTGAGGACGCGCTCGTACCGCGTGCCGTAGCTCCGCACGAGATGATGGAGCACCTCGGGCTCCGCCAGCACGCCGAAGCGCGCGCGGGCCTGCGCCAGTAGCTCCTCTGTCGGCACATCTGGGGCGCCGGGCAGCCGCGTGTGCGCGGCGCGACCGGCATTCGCACCGCGGCCGAGCCTCCGTGCGGCGAGGTCCACCAACCGCTCCGCCAGGCGATGCGCCGTTGTGAATCGGACGCTCACCGCCGTCAGCATCTCCGGCACACCCTCCGCCGCGTGATCGAGAATGCGTTGACGCCGCTCGAGATGGATCGAGCCGTTCTCCGCGTGCGGTGAGACCGGCAGCAGCCCGCCATGCACGAGCGTCAGGGCATCGCGGGTGAGCGGCCGGCCGGGCCACACGCGGTTTACCTGCTCCAGAAAGCGCACCACCTGTTGCTCCTCCAGGGAGAACGCGGTGGGATCACCTCGGAACGTGTAATACCCGGTGCCGATGATGGTGCGGTCGCGCCATGGCACGACGAACAGGTCGCCCGTGCCGCCCTCCCGCGCCGGTTGCGCGCGCGAGCGCGTCGTTTGGCGCAGCGCGAACGCGGCGCTGTGACCCTGGTGTGGGATCATGACGTTCAGCGCGGCCGCGTAACGCGGCGACGCGTTCATGGGACGACCGAGCAGACGGGCGGCGAGCGCCGCCGAAGCTGAGCCGGCGGCGTTGATGATGAGACGAGCCCGGATGTTGAGTCGTCCGCCGCCGAGCCGATCGCGCGCCACAATGCGCGCCACGCGCTGCCCGTGCAGGAGCGGGCCGGTCACTTCCACGTAGTTCGCGCAGACGGCACCCCGATCGGCTGCGTCGCACACGAGCGCCGTAACGAGGCGCTCCGGGCTGTACATCTGCCCATCATACCAGAGCGCCCCACCCGTGAGCGCAACGTTCGCAAGCGCCGGAGCACGCGTTACGCATTCCGCACGCGAGAGCAACCGCCCGCTTGGGAGGTGGAGCTCCGCTGGGAGGCTTCGGTTGCGATCGAACGCGATGCCGTCGCTCACGGCGAGGGCGGCCCGCAGCACCGCGCGGCAGCGTGTCCCATAGCCCGCACTCGGCAGCACAACGGGGAGGAGATCCACCAGGTGAGGAGCGATACGCATCCACGTGGATCGATCGCGGGTGTACTCGCGCATCAGGGCAACGTCAAGATGCTGAAGCGATCGCAACCCGCCGTGCAGTGTCTTGAGGCTGTTCCACGACGCCCCCGACGCGAAGTCGTCGCGCTCCACGAGCGCCACGGAGAGCCCACGCAGCACCGCATCGCGAGCGGTGCAGGCGCCCACCACCCCGCCGCCAATCACCAGCACATCGAAGGCGGATTCGGCTAGCGCGTTGAGATCACGGATCATGGCGTAGACGGCGGATGAGCGAACCGGCTCCGGGCAGCAGCGGCCCGTCCATCACGTGGGGTGGGCATGGTTGCGGCATGACCGCTGGCGCCGTCTATTGATGCAAGATGAGGACGCGCCGCATCGAAGCGGATGCACCGGATCGCGGCGTGCTCCGGGCATGCGCGGCATGCTCGTTGCTCGCCCGTACGCCCGCGAGGGCCGCAGTACGTCGACCCCGCCACGCCGATGCACTCGCCCCGGCATGGCCACCTCGTGTACCAGACCTGCGCCCCGCATTGCGCGTGGACCTTCCATGACTCTCCGCAAACTGTTCGCCATCGGCGTGTGTGTCGCCATCCTTGGCGCGCAGATATGGGTCATCGCACCGCCCCTCGGCAGGTCCCGCACGTGGTACTGGCCGTTCCTCAACTATCCCATGTACTCGCGGTCCCTCCCCGCCGGTTCGGTGTTCAAGCAGTATGCGCTGGACGCTCTGCCGTGCGCGGGCGGCCCGGCGCCCATCGTCGTGTCGGACGACCTCCTCGGGCTCCGCCGCTTCAGAGCCTACGACCTGCTCCAGTCCATCGATGACACGGTTGGATCAGCCGCCAGCAGAGCGGCCGCCGACAGCAGCATGGCGCTCATCGATCATCTGGTGAGCACCCGGTCATCCGTTTCCCTGTGCACCCTGCGTCTGCGCGTGCAATCCATCACGCTGGGACCGGACGGCGTGCAGGATCCCGATCTCGTGTGGAGCACGGTGCGCAGCTGGCCCGTGCACGCTCCAGCGGAGCGGGCGGCGCCCGCGGCCAGCGGCCAGAGCGACTGATGAGCCGGGTACTCCGCGCGCTGGACCGTCACTGGTTCGCGCCCGCCTCCCTCCGTGAGCTGGCGGTGGTGCGCATCGTCGTGGTGGCCGGCCAGCTCTTTCTGTTCTACCCGCCGCTCGCGTGGGAGCTCTGGCTGGCCGGCGCCGACCCGAAGACGTACCTCCCCATTCCGGCGCTCAAAGTCCTGATGCTCCCTTTTGGCCACTGGGGCGTTCGCCCAGGACCCATGTTCCTGCACGCCGTCTGGCTGCTGGGGATCGTCGCCGGCGTCCTGGCCATCATCGGCCTCTCGACGCGGCTGAGTCTGTTCGTCTTCGCCGCCGTGAACACGCTGCTCATCGCGCACACATACTCGTACGGCGAGTATCACCACCCGGAAGCCGTCATGGTGATCGCGCTCTGGGTGCTGGCAGCGTCGCCGGCTGGAGCAGCCTGGTCCGTGGATGCTCTCAAGCGGCGGATTCACGGCGCGCTCGCCAGCATGCGCTTCGAGCCGCAATCGGCGCAGGATGACCTGAGCCCGTTCGCCCGGTGGCCGGTGCGCCTGATCCAGTGGGTGCTTGCGCTCGCGTATCTCTCCGCGGCGTTGTCGAAGCTCGGCAACTCGGGACTCTCCTGGTTCAATGGGTATACACTCGCGTACTACTGGATTCAGGACGGCCTGCGTTTCAACGTGGTGGGTCAGGGTGCATCGTGGGGAATCTGGCTGTCGCACCACTTGATGCTCGCGTCCGCCCTGTCGATTGGCGCCACGTTCATCGAGCTGACCTTCGTGCTGGCGGTCCTGGTACCGCGAATGGCGTGGTTCTACGTTCTTGCGGGCGCCGGGATGCACACGGCCATCTACTTTGCGCAGGGGGCGCCCTTCTTCCAGTACATCGTGCTCTACATCGTGTTCATCGAAGCGCTCCGGCAGCCGTTCCTGCGGCATGCTCCCGTCGTGGCGTCCGCCTCCGCAGCCATCTCCACACCCGAACCCGTGCTGCTCGGTGCGACCAGGCACTGGACCATCATCTACGATGGACTCTGTCCGCTCTGTGTTCGCAGCATGGTGGTGCTGGACTTCCTGGATGTGCGGCACCGCCTCCGCTTCATCGATATGGAACGTGACTGGGCGCGCGCCGCCGCGCTGGCGCCGCGAGTGACACCGGCCGAAGCGCACCATCTGATGCATGTCGTCAGCCCGGACGGGCAGGTGTACCGCGGGTTCTTCGCGTTCCGCGCACTTGCCCGCGCGCTCCCCCTGCTCTGGCCCCTCCTGCCCCTGTACCACGCCCCGTTCGCGTCCGTGGTCGGTCCGCGCATCTACGGCGGCATCGCCCGTGTCCGCGGGACCACGCCGTGCCGTGTCGAGACATGCGGCGTGTAGCGGCCGCCTCCCCCCCTGCTTCCCCGGCGCAGCGCCGCGACGGGTCCGCGGCGCCCGCGACGCTCGTCTGGTCAGCCCGCACGACGTGGATCTGGGTCGCGCTCATCCTCGCCGTCGGGCTCGCACTCCGCCTCTGGCTACTCCCGTACCGATGGATCAACCCCGACGAGGGTGCGCACCTGATGGACGGGCAACTCATCCTGCGGGGGCTCGTTCCCCTGGTGGACTTTCCGTCCCGTCAGCCGCTCTACGCCTATCTGCAGGCCGGCATGCTGGCGCTCTTTCCTGGCGGCTACCAATGGGCCAGGCTGCTGCCCGTGGTCGAGGACATGGGGACGGTGGTGGTCATCATTCTCCTGGCGCGAAGGCTCTTCAACACACCGGTCGCGCTGGTGGCCGGCGCCATCTATGCCTTCCACCCGTTGGTCGTCATCTGGTCGCCCGTCGTCAAGACGGAGCCGTTGACCACGCTGCTCAGCGCACTCGCGGTCTACGCGACCGCGCGATACATCCAGGATGGCGATCCATGGCGATCGCTCACGAGCGCCGGTGTCCTGCTGGGTCTCGCCTACTACGTGCGCCAATCGAGCCTGGCGGTCGCGCTTGCCGTGGTGGTCTTTCTTGCCGTGCTGCACCGACGTGCGCCCCGGCGTCTGCTGCGCGCCTACGGCGCCCTGGCCGCGGGCGGTCTGCTCATCGTCGTCATCGCCATCGCGTTCTACGCGCCCCGCATGTCGGCGGCGAGCCTCTGGTACAGCCCGCTCAATCCACTCGAGTTCGTGCTCGGCTCGCTGGGCGTATCGATCGGTCCGTCCGCCGCTCCGACCACGCCACTCGGCGCCTCAGCACTCACGGTGCATCAGACGTGGTCCGCGACCGTCAGGCAGCTCCGCGAGACCGCGGAGCTGAACCTCTTCCTCTTCGCGGGGCTGGCGCTGTCGCTGGGACTCCTGGCGTCGTTCACCGTGCGTCGGTCGTCGGAGCGACGAACGGCGAGCACGGCGCTCGTCCTCCTCTATTGCTGGGCGTTCGCCCTGATGCTCGCCTACGGCTACTGGGCGATGCATCGAGGGTACTTCACTCAGTACTTCAACGAGACGATTCCGCCGCTGGCTATCGTCTTTGCCTTCACGCTCTGGTACCTCTCGCACGCGCTCGCGCCGTTGCTGCGCGCCAGAGCGTCGCTGCTTGCGGCCGGCGGCGTGCTCGCCGTCATCTTCATCGTGCACCGGCTGAGCCCCGATTTCGCGCTCTCGAATCCCGTGCGCGTCATCGTGCTGGCGGCCGTGCTCGCACTGCTGTATCTGGGCCTCACGCGCCCGGCGGATTGGGGTGTGATCGTGCTCGCTGCGCTGGTGGCCATTCTGGTGGGCGCGCTGGCCTCCCGCGTGCTCCCGCTACGGGTCGCCTCTCTCGTGAAGCTCATCATGGCGGCGGCCGCGGTTGGAGTGATCATCGTGCGCGGCGTCCCCCGCGCGCCCGGTCGGAGCATGCGCGCAGCCGCCTTCGCCGGTCTCGTCCTCCTCGCCTACGCCTCCGTGGTCACGGTGGCATATGCGGGACGCGTGATGGACACGAAATACGAATGCGTCTGGTCGCCGGAAACCGTCGCGCGGGCCACACGCTACATTCGCGCGCATACGGCACCGGGCGACAGGATCCTGTCGGGCGGGATGATCTGGGCCGTCTCGGCGCAGCGCCCCCCGTTTCTCGACATCTCGCATCCGCTCGCCTTCGTCGGCGGCCTCTCGCCCCGCGCCGTCCAGCAGATGCGGTCCGCCCTGATCGCCCAGCCGCCGCGGCTCATCATTCGCGACGGGTATACGGATCGCACCTTCCTGTCCTTCCTGGATCCCCGTGGCGCGTTTCTCGCCAGCCGGTACGAGCTGAAAGCTACCCTGCCAGGATCGTACTATCCCGTGCAGATCTATGCGCTCAGAGAGGGCGCCGCCGCTGAATAGACCTCGTATGACGCGCACGAGCTCGGCCGATGACTTTCTCGCGCCACGCTTCGCTCCGACCAACCTCGATCGCTTTCTGGTGCGCACCACGTTGCTCCGTGAAATCCGGGCCGTGCTGCCGAAATTCGCCGGCACGCTGCTGGACGTCGGCTGCGGCTACATGCCCTACAAGCCGCTGGTACTGGCGCCGCCGAGCCGGGTGACCGAGTACGTGGGGCTGGACCTTCCGGCAGGTCCGCTGTATAACGCCAGTCCCGATCTCACCTGGGATGGCAAGCGGATTCCGCTACGGAACGGTGCCGTGGACTGCGCCATGGCCACGGAAGTGCTGGAGCACTGCCCCGACCCCGACGTCGTGCTGCGCGAAGTGCGGCGCGTGGTCAAGCCCGGCGGCCACTTTTTCTTCACGGTGCCCTTTCTCTGGCCGCTGCACGACGTACCCCACGATGAGTACCGGTACACCCCCTTTGCGCTGGAGCGC
Source organism: Gemmatimonadaceae bacterium (assembly GCA_036278935.1). Taxonomy (GTDB): domain Bacteria; phylum Gemmatimonadota; class Gemmatimonadetes; order Gemmatimonadales; family Gemmatimonadaceae; genus DASSNR01. The sequence continues at coordinate 19,428 of DASUKA010000050.1, read as the reverse complement.
CATCTCCGGCGGGCGGGGTTCGCGCGCTGGTCGCTCAAAGCGCTGGGCGGCTGGGACGCCAGCCTGGCACAGATGATCGGGCTCTGGGTGCGGCGGCGCCCCATGGTCACTTGGCAGCGCCGCCTCACGTCGATACTCGCGCTGCCGGTCATTCGATTCCTCATCGGGCGGGACGAACCGCCGCCTATCGATCACCGCACGGGCGGCATGATCACCGGCATCGCCGGGCTGGCCGTTACGCCGCGGGCGGAGCCGGCGCGGTAGAGATCTCCGCGGTGAATCCCAATGAGATCGCTCTACCGCCCATCCCGCTCCCGGCCGCGCTCGATCACCTCGCGGTAGAGCGCCTCGAGCCGGCGGTTCAGCACCTGTATGTCGAACTCCCGCTCGATGTGACACCGCCCGGCGCGACCCATCGCCACTCGGCGCTCCGGGTGCGCCACCAGGCATTCCAGGCGATCGGCCAATGCCTCCACGTCACGCTCCGCCACCAGAAAGCCGCTCGCCTCATCGAGCACCACTTCGGGGATCCCGCTGTGATGCGTGCTCACGACGGGGAGGCCATAGCTCGACGCTTCGATCAGCACCGTGGGGGTGCCCTCCTGGTCGCCATCGGTCGCGGTGACGCTCGGCAGGACGAAGATGTCGGCCTCCATCATCGCCGCGCGCACCGCGTCCTGCGCGCGTGCACCATGAAAGACCACGCGGTCGCCCACGCCGAGCGCACGAGCAAGCGCTTCGAGCTCGCCGCGCAACGGTCCCTCCCCGATGATGTCGTAACGCAGCGCCGGCGCGGTGCGCGCCACCCGCGCCACGGCGCGAATAGCGTACTCCACGCCCTTCTTCTCTACCAGCCGGGCCACCGTAAGCAGCCGCACCGCGCCGTTGGAGTGCTCGGCGCGCCGAAGCGCTGCCGCGCCGTCGTCCAGCGGCACACCGTAATGCAACACGCGCAATGCCGGCGGCGGACACCCGAGCTCCTCGAGTCGTGCGCGCGCGTATGCGCCATTCACCGTCACGCAGTCGACGGTCCGGAAGAGCGGCTCGTACACGCCGGCCCCATGCATGGCGGGGTAGCGGGAGTAATCGAAGCCGTGAAAGCTGGCGATGAAGGGGATGTGCCAGTACGCGGCGGCGAAGCGGTACGCCAGTGCGACATCGCCGAAATGACAGTGCACGACGTCGTAGCCACCGCCCGGCAGCAGCACCGGCAGCCGCGACAACAGCGAGCGGAACCCGCCGAACTCGGCGCTCTGCGCGCGGCGCAGCAGTCGCATGGCGCGCGGGCGCCGCATCGCCACACGCAGCGCGAGCAGCGTGTCCCGCCTCCATGATCGCTCGGCGGCGTTCGGCGGATGCACGTATCGCACGCGCCGGCCCAGCGCGTACTCGCGCACCTCCGCATGCACCGGCCCCCTGGCGGGCGACCGGTTCGCGAAGATGGCCACGTCGTGGCCAAGCTCAAGGAGCCCAGTGATCTGCCGGAGGATGAACGTCTCCGACAGCTCCGGGAACGACTCCACGATGACCGCGATGCGCAACGGCGGGCTGCTCCTAGCCGTGTACGGGCGCGGCCGACGCGCCGGAGAATGGGCCCTGAGCGGCGGGCAGCGTGTACTGCGAGAGATCGCGTGCGCCCACCGCGCCGGCCACCTGCCGCAGGTAGATCTCCGCGGTGTGGACCGCCATGATGAGCCGCGTGTCCCAGGCCGCCTCCCCCATCAGCGCGCACCGAACGGCGCCATCGAAGTATTCGTCGAGCAGCAGGTCCCCACTGAGCAGCCGGTTGCGCACCCCGCTCCCGCGCAGGAGCGCCGGGTAGTCCGCGAAGTAATCGCGATAGCGATTGACACGGCGCCCCGTGTACCGCGCCAGACGGCCGCGCACGCCGCGCACGAGCCACACCGGCGGCGACTCGTCCAACCCGCGGCCGGTGCGCTGGCACGGCACATTGGCGAAATACGTCGGATGCCGCTCACACAGATACCGCGCGTACAGGCCCCCGTCCGCGCGCTGGGCATCGTCCACGCATCCAAGCAGGAGCGTGAGCACGGGAAGCGCGGCGGCCGGGTTCACGACTTCACAGTGCGCGGACAGCGCGATGTGGCCGGTGAGCGCCATGCGCCGCACACGCTGTGGCAGCGTGAAGCAGTCGAGACTCGGCCCCTCCAGATACGCCGCGCAATCGCCACGGGACGCCTCCACCATCTCGTCACGGCCGACCAGCGGATTCGGCAGGTAGTACCACCGGCCGAGCAGCTCGCCCGGATCCTTTCGCCAATCGGTGGCGAGCGTCCGCACCCGGACGCCGCCGAACACGACGTCCCCCGTATGCTTGAACGTGCACCGGTTCCCCTGGTGCAGCACGTCCGCCGCAATAGCGACGTGCAGGTGCAGCGCGTTCACCAATCCGTCCGTCTGCCAGATCGCCTCCTCGCGCCGGTGCCACCAGTTGTCTTGCGTGAGCGGGAGCCACCGATGCGGCACCCCGGCCAGCCGGGCGCAGTGCCGCGCCAGCCGCACATCCGAGCATCGCTCGGCGCCAAAGGTGAAAGTGGTGAGCGCGGTTTCCTGCTCGCGCAACTCGGCCAGCATGAGGCGGGAGTCCAGCCCGCCGGTGAGCAGCAGCGGGACGCACCCCGCCCGGGTGCGCTGCCGCACGCCCTGGGAAACAAGACGGGCGAGCTCCCGGCGCACCTCCGGCTCGCGGCGCACGTCGCGGCGAATCCGGCCGAAGCTCCAGTAGCGCCGCCGCTCCACGCCACGGGGGGAGATGCACCACCGGCTTCCGGGCGGCACCAGCTCGATCCCCTTCCACCAGGTGCGCTCCCCCAGCATGTAATCCAGACTGAGGAACTGCATGGCCGCGATCTCGTCCAGCTCGGGCAGCGTCCTCATGATGGCCAGTAGCGCCTTCACCTCGCCCGCGTAGGCAAACCATTCCTTCGTCTCGGCCCAGTACAGCGCTCGCGATCCCATGTGATCCGTGGCGAGGACGAGCTCCTGCGTGGCCGGCGTGTAGCAGGCGAGCGCATAGCTGCCATCCACCGTCGCGAGCCGCGCGCCCCCATCCCCCACGCAGCGCACGATCTCGGCGGCGGCGGGAATGACGCTCTCGTCGCCGCTGGGCGGGTACAGCTCCCCGTGAAACCAGCTGTGCACCGCCCCATCGTCGGTCGTGCGCGGCTGCGGCTGCGGATCGAAGACGCCAAGATGCGCCCGGCCGCCGCAGAACCGGGCATCGCTCCAGAGGTCCACGTGCATCCACGGCAGCCGCTGCATGGTGGCGGCCATGCGCTGTCCCATGACGCGCAGCTCCCGGGCGGACAGGCCGGGCGTCCTGGAGAGTATGCCGAACAGGCCAGGCATGCGCGCCTCAGCGCGCAGGGTGGATGTCCCAGGCCGGGGTCCAGTACATCGGCCCCCACGAGCGCACGCCGGGCAACGCATTCCCCCAGCCAAAGACATCGTGCTCCCGCACGTGTAGCACGAATGCGTTGCCAAATCGCGCGACGTCCCGCATCCCATCGCCCACGTGCACCCGCACGCCGTAGCTGCCCGCGTTGAGCGGGAGCTGCCCGAGGTCGCACACTACCGCCCAGCGCCGTGACGGCCCCGTGCTGCTGGGCACATTCTGCACCTTGTTGCTCATGCTCACCACCAGATCGCCGGCGGAGTTGATGAAGGTCAGGCTGACCGTGGCCTGCTCGCTCGCCTTCGGCATCTCGACCTCGAACGCCAGTGTGACCGGTTGACCACACTCGATGGTGGTGGCGGCGGCCGTGCGCGTGTAGTGCAGGGTGTACGCGTTGCCGCCGTGCTCTCGATCGGCACGGAGTGAGGTGCGGTCCGTCTGGGAATCGACCTCCTCGTACAGCTCGAGGTATCGATCCACCACCGCATCCGGCGACCCCTCCATGTAAATCTCGCCGTGCTGCATGAGGAGGCACCGGCTGCAGAGCGACCGCACGGCCGCCATGTTGTGGCTCACGAAGAGGATGGTGCGGCCGCCGCCGGCGATGTCCTGCATCTTGCCCAGGCACTTCTTCTGGAAGCCCACGTCGCCAACGGCCAGCACCTCGTCGATGATCAGGATCTCGGGCTGCAGGTGCGCCGCCACGGCAAAGGCGAGCCGCACCTTCATGCCGCTGGAGTAGCGCTTCACGGGCGTATCGATGAATCGCTCGACGCCGGAGAAGTCGATGATCTCGTCGAAGTGCCGCTCGATGTACGAGCGCTCCATGCCGAGGATCGCGCCGTTGAGGAAGACATTCTCCCGCCCGGTCAGCTCCGGGTGGAACCCGGTGCCCACCTCGAGCAGCGAGCCCACCTGGCCGTGCACCGCGGCCCGCCCCGTGGTAGGCTCCGTCACACGCGAGAGAATCTTGAGAACGGTGCTCTTGCCGGCTCCGTTCCGGCCAACGATCCCCAGCACCTCACCACGCCGCACGTCAAACGATACGTCACGCAGCGCCCATACCAGGTCGGCGCGCTCGGCGTCGTTCCCCAACCCGCGCCCGGCCGGCCGCACCCGCCGGAGGGAGCGGGCCGGCGCGCCGGCCACGTGGACGATCGCGTCCCGCAGCGTGTCGTGCCGCACCGCCGCGGTCCCGATGCGGTACTGCTTGCCCAGCCGCTCCACCTGGATAACGCTGTCGTGCATTGGCTCCCGTCCTCCTGCGGATTCAGATGACATCGGCAAAGATGCGCTCCGTCCGCCGGAAGTAGAGGGCACCCGTCACCAGGAGCACGCTCGCCACCACCGCCGCGATCCCCACCGGCCCCCACGGGATCACACCGTCGCCCACGAGCACCGAGCGAAAGCCCGTAATGACGCCGGCCATAGGGTTCAGCGAGTAGAACGACCGGAAGCGCTCCGGAACGATGGTCAATGAGTAGATGATCGGCGAGCCGTACATCCAGATCTTCATGAGCAGTGGTGTGATCTGCTTCACATCCCGGTACTGGATGTTGAGCGCGGAGAGCCAGCAGCCGACTCCCGCGGCTGTCATCACGATCAGCACCAGGAGCAATGGGACGATGACGATGGCTTCCGCATGCGGCGTCACGCCGAAGAACGGCATCATCACGAGCAGCACGACGAAGGCGATGACGAAGTCCAGGAGCGCCGCCATCACGGGGGCGAAGGGAATGACGAGGCGCGGAAAGTAGATCTTGGAGATGAGCTCGGGGTTACTCACCAGGCTCGAGCTGGAGGTGGTGAGCGCGTTGGAGAAGAAGGTCCACGGCACCAGCGCGGACAACGTGAAGATCGGGTAGGGGATGCCGTCCGAGGGCACCTTCATGAAGGTGCCGAAGATGACCGTCAGGATGAGCATCTGCAGTACGGGCTGCAGAATGGCCCACACGGCTCCCAGCACGGTCTGGGCATAGCGCACCTTGATGTCGCGCCAGACCAGAAAAAAGAACAACTCCCGATATGCCCAGAGCTCGCGTAGGTTGATCGTCGGCCAGCGCCCTGCTGGCTGGATGACCAACGTGGGAGCCGGCTCGTGCCGCTCAGACCGCGGCTCGCCGCTCGCTTCCAGCGGGAGCGTGCGTTCCTCTACATTCAATGTCATGAATTTTCGAAAGGGTCGTCCTTCAGGAGCCAACAGCGGCCTGCCCGCGTGGGCATCGTCACGACGCGCGGAAACCCTTGCCGCCGCGCGACGTACGGCGCGACGAGCTGTGCCGGGCCCAAAACATGCGAGCGGAGCGCTGTCACCACGTGTAACAGCACCTCTCGTGCCGATGCTGGGCCGCCGCTGACGCCTGCTCCAGCCGGGTGCCCGCTCGGCCGACACCATGCAGGCACTGCCGAACAGGCTTCACCGTCACCGCTATGCAGCTCTCGATCATCGTTGCAACATACCGGCGAGCGCCATCGTTGGCACGGCTGCTTGCCAGTATAGCCGCGTCGGAATATCCGCTGGACCGCGTGGAGGTGGTCGTGGCCGACAATGCCGACGACCTCGACACGCGACACATCTGCGACAGCTACCGTGACCGCCTCGACATTACGTACCTGGTTGAGACGACGAAGGGGAAGAACTCCGCGCTCAACACCGCCCTGCCACTCGCCAGAGGCGAGCTGCTGCTCTTTACCGATGACGATGTGGCTGTCGCGCCACGGTGGCTCGCGGAAATGGCCGCCGCGGCATCACGATGGCCCAAGCACCAGCTGTTCGGCGGGCGAGTGCTCCCCAACTGGCCTTCCGAGTGTCCCATGCACCTGAGGCAGCCGCAATACCTCGGCATGTGCTTCTCCGTGCTCGATCGGAATTCGGAGGAGGGACCGGACCCGGCCTTCTCGCCATTCGGACCGAATCTCGCCGTGCGTCGCTCGCTCTTCGACGCGGGAGCCCGCTTCAACATGCATATTGGCCCGAATGGCGCGTCGTACATCATGGGAAGCGAGACAGAGTTCATCACCCGGCTGAAGGCGGCGGGGCACGTGCCCGTGTACGTGCCCGGGAGCATGGTGCTGCACACCATCCGCCCCGAGCAGTTCACCGAGCGATGGCTGCGAGGGCGCGCCTTCCGGTACGGGCGCCTGGTGGAGGTTCGTCTCCAACGGGACGGACGCGCGCATGCCGGGCACAGCGTACATCTGCTGCGGCCCATGCTTCACAACGTAGCCGGGGTTGTCCTGGCCAGCATGCTCGGCCGCCGCCAAGCCCGCTTCGATCACCTGATGGAGCTCGCCATCAAGTACGGCAGATACTATCAATCGCGTCAGCCGCCGCTGGAGTCGGGCGAGACGTCCCCCCCTTCCATGCCTGGCGCGTCGCGCCAGGTGCTCTCGGCGTGAGGCAACGCGGACGGCGCCTTCAGTCGAGGTGACGCGATGAGAGCCTTGCGCGTTCCATCCTGTGTGACCATTCGTCTCCGTGGGTGGATGGAAGCACGCCATACACGCATGGGCACTTGTCGCGCGGGATACTCGCTGTGAGCGCGCGCCTGTCGTGCGGGCAGCCACCCTCGGCGCGCGATACTTACCCAGCTTACCTCGATGCCTCTATAATGCCATGTCGGCCGCGCATGAATTTTCCGCGGGAACACAGCAACGAGCGGGCGACGTCATTGCGAGGATCTCCATGACGGCTGCGGGGCAAGGAGGCGCATCCGAGGCACCTGCCCCCTTCTTTGGCGGAGGGGGAGCGACCGTGCAACCCCGGAGGCGGCTTCTCCTCATCAGCTACCACTTTCCGCCCAGTCAGACCGCTGGCGCGCTCCGCTGGCAGCAATTGGCGCGCTTTGCCGTGGAGCGCGGATGGGGGCTGGATGTCATCACGTTGGACCCCTCCTGTCAGAGCGATACTGATCCACACACGCTCGACACGCTCCCCGAGGGAGTGCGCGTGTACGGGGTCCCCGACCTCCCTCTGCGCATCGAGCACATCGAGAACACGCTCTGGGGATGGTGCAAGTCCGTGCTCGCCGGCCGGCGGACAGCCAGCGGCCCTTCGGGTGCGAACGGTTCTTCGCCCGCACCCGCGGATGGCGGGCAGCGGCATAAGGCGCGTGCGGAGTCGTTCGCGCGGCACGAGGTGCGCTGGCTGCCGCGCAGTCCGCGCGATCTCCTGCGGGCGTACGCGGCGCTCGTCGACTTTCGCAGGGGCAACGATTGGGCGCGCCGCGTGGCGCTGCTGGCGCGGAGCCTGGTGCAGCGCGGTGTCCATGACGCGGTCGTCAGCTGCGGGCCGCCGCACATGGCGCACGAGGCCGGCCGTCAGGTGGCCAGCATGTTCGGGTTGCCATTCGTCATGGATCTGCGCGATCCGTGGAGCTTCGTGCAGCGCCTACCGGGCGGGGTGAGTCACCCGCTCTGGTGGCAGCGCGCCGAGCGCTACGAGCGCGCGGCCGTAGCCCGGGCTGCGCGTGTGGTGGCCAATACGGAGCCGGTGCGCCGCGAGCTGATGCGGCGCTATCCCGAGCGGCCGGAGCGCTTCATCACCGTGATGAACGGCTACGATGACGAGCCCATGCCGGTTGTCGCGGCGCCCGAGCGCTTCACCATCGCCTACGCGGGCTCGATCTACCTGGACCGCAGCCCCCGTCTTCTCTTTCGCGCCGCCGGCCGCGTGCTCCGGGAGCTGAATCTCACTCCCGAGGAGCTGGGCATCGAGCTCATCGGCCATGTGGGCCAGCTGGACGGCATCCCCGTCGCGCAGATGGCGCAGGAGGAAGGAGTGACCGCCTACGTCTCGCTCTCCCCACGGCGCCCCCGGCGGGAGCTCATGGAGCTGCTGGCCGGCGCTTCGATGCTGGTGAGCCTGCCGCAGGACAGCGACATGGCCATTCCGTCCAAGATCTTCGAGTACATGCGCTTTCACGCGTGGCTTCTGGCGCTGGCCGAGCCGGAGAGTGCCACCGGCACGGCGCTGGAAGGGACGAGTGCCGATGTGGTTCGGCCGACCGATCTGGACGGGATCGCGGCGGTGATCAAGCGGCGGTATCTGGAGCACACGCGTGGCGTTCGTCCCGAGCCCATTGCCGGCGATACGCGCTTCAGCCGCTCCTTTCAGGCAGGGGTGATGTTCGACGCCATCGAAGCCTGCGTGCAGTGCCCGGCAAGCAGAACGCCGTCAGCTTCCGCCGCCGGCATATAGCGCTTCATACGCGCGCACCATCGCCTCCAACCCGAACGCCTGCTCCACCCTCGCGCGCGCACGAAGCGCATCCTCACAGCGCGCCGCCGGCTGCTCCAACGCCGCACTCCACGCCGCCGCCAATGCCTCCGGACGCTCGGCCGGCACCAGTCGATGGCGCAGCGCGTCACCCAGCACCGCCGCGTTCCCCCCGACATCCGTCACGATGGGGCAGAGCCCCGCGCTCATCGCCTCCAGCAGGCTCACCGATGTTCCCTCGCTGCGCGACGACATCGTGAAGAGCGCGAACGCCGAGTGCAGCTCGTGAATGTCGTCGCGCCAGCCAAGGAAGTGCACCGCGTCGGCCACGCCGCGCTCGCGCGCGAGCTGCTCCAGCATCGCGCGCTCCGACCCATCCCCGCACAGCACCAGCACGGGCGCCGGCGTGGAGCTCCACCCGCCCCGCAGCAGCGCGAACGCCTCCACCATGATGTCGTACCCCTTGATGCGCTGCAACCGCCCGATGCTCCCGATGATCGGCACGTCCGGCGCAAGGCCGAGCTCGCGGCGGAGCGCGCCTCTGTCCGCGCGCGGGCGGTAGTCGCACGTGTCCACCCCGTTGATCACCACGCGAATGCGGCTCGCGTCCCCCACCACCGTGGCGGCCAGCTGCCGTGCCAGCGTCTCGGACACCGCCACCACCACGTCGGTGCGTCTCGCCGCGAGGCCGTCCAGCAGCCGCGCGTTCCAGGGATCGGGACGCTGCCGCCCGTGCTCCGTGTGAATGGTCCTGGGCACGTCGGCCAGACGCGCCGCCAGCGTCGCCTTGTACCAGATGCCGCCGTGCGTGTGAACGACATCGGGCGCGATGCAGCGGATGTCGCGCGCGAAGGATGTCGGCCGCAGCATCGACCAGCGCGACATCGGCTGAGCGAGATGCAGCTCCGCGTGCTCGTGCAGCCCGTCCGCGAAGCGGCCGAGGAACTCGAGGGCGAGCAGGTGGCTCTCGAATCGCTCCGTGTCGGTACAGCGGATGATATCGGCGAGCAGGCGCTCCATCCCGCCGTAGTGCAGGTTCTGGATGATATGGAGCACCCTGATGCGGCGCGTCACCCAGCCGCACTCCGAGCCGCTCGCGCTCGCGCGAAGCGTTCCTGGGTTCGCTCCACCCGATCGAACGTCCATCGCGCGCCATACAATGCGTACAACCGCAAAGGGGCAATGGAAGCGGCCGAATCGAAGCTCATTGTCCGCCCCCGATTGCGGAACGTTCCCGCCTTCAACGCAGCAAGCGGATGTCCGTCCCCCGCGACGATCACCCGCGTCTCTCGGTCATTGCGGGAGTCGTGCTGGTCCAGACCGGCAACCCCCACCACCGACGGCCGCCTCCGGCGCAGCCTGTGCAACAGGCGGATTGCCCGCGGGTCGGGGAGATAGCGGGTGTTATAGCCCGCGTTCCACACCTCGATGGCATTGATGCCGTCCAGCACCGGATCGGGCACCTGGTACTGCGCGAGGATGGGATGTGCCACCATCGTGAGCTCCACCGCGCCTCGTGTCTGCTCGATGAACTCAGCCGGCGTGCGCGGCTCGATCCATCTACTCAGCCCGAGCGCGAGGAGATGCAGCCCCGTGTAACCGGCAAAGCGAAACTCGAGCCCTGGTACGAGATACACCGTATCGTCCGAAAGTGCCGCACAGTGCGCTGTATACTTGGAGAATCTCTCCGCATCGAAGTCCTCGGCATGATCGGTCAGCCCGATGAAACCGATTCCCCGCTGGAGAGCGACTTCACGGAGCCGCTCCAAAGAGTCCTTGCCGTCGTGCGAGTAGTCGCTGTGAACGTGCACTATTCCCACACACTCTCCGGCCATTATCGCCGTTGTAGCCACTCGATCGTCTCCCGCACGAAGGGCCATGGATCGGCCATTCGTAGCACCTCGTTGTGATCGCTCCATCGCCAGAGCTTGAGAAAGTCGCGAACAGCCTGCCCGCGACCGGGCGCATCCGGAGGAAGTGCCAATTCCTCGTCCGAGCGTCTGAGGCGCGCCAGCAGGTGGTCCACATCTCCCCACCACCACCGGCTCCGCACGCCGGCCCGGTAGGGACGCGTCGGCGGCGGCGCGGCGCCGTCGGCTGCGGCGAGCAGCAGGTTGGGGAAATCCACGCCCGCGTCCACCGCCAGTTGCAGCGAGCCCCAGAAGCGCCCGTTGATCTCCATGAGATACGGCGTCCCCGTTGCCGCGTCAATCTTGTACTCCACCATCGCCACACCGCTCCACCCGAAGTGCTCCAGGAGCTGCCGAGAGCGTGCGACCAGATCGGGATCGGCGGCGATACTCTCCCGATAGACGCTCACTCCGCCGGATGGTGGCTTCTCCCGGATCCGCCGGTGCGAGAAGGTGGCGTACACCCGCCCATTCCACAAAAGCAGAAAGATCCCCACCCCTGGTCCGACGATGCGTTGCTGGAGGAGCAACGGGTACGCGGCGGGGTCCATCGCATCGAGCCGCGCCTGGAGTTGCGCCGCGTCGGCCGCGAACTGCACGCCGAGTTTGGCGCGCCGCCCATCGTGCTCACCGACGGAACGCGATGGCTTGAGCACGAGTGGAAAAGCGAGCTGCTCCACACACAGCGCCGCGCGCGCGCCGGCATCCGCAAGCAACCGCTGCTCGGGAATGGCGATTCCCATTCGGGGAGCCGCCTGGAGCAGCAACGCCTTGTCGGTGATCCGCCTGAACGTGTCAGCGTCCGTGAAAGGGATGCTGGCGCCCTCCAGCCGCGCTCGAGCGGGGAGGAGCGCGAGAATCGCCGGCTCCGCCACGGGGATCACGACATCCACACCATGTGCGCGAACCAGGAAGGTGACATCGTCCACGAAGCGCGCGGGTTCAGCGAGTGCATCCGCCACCTGATGCGCCGAGCGGCAGTAGCGCGAGGCGCCCGCCAGCGACCGGCGTCGCGCCGAGCACACGTGCACCGTATGCCCTGCTCGGCCGAGCGCCCGCACCAGCGCGAGCGCGGAGCGCTGTTCACCGTCCGTGATGAGAATGGTATGGTGCTTCACCGGCAGAGCAGCCCCGCGGTGCGGAGAATGAAACCATCGATCGAGAGACCCGCCGGCACATTGAGACGCGGAATGGCGAATGGGTCCCGCGGCCGTCCACGGATCCAGCCTCCATCGATGCGGAGCCCCGCCCGATACCCCGCGGCCGCGGCGGCTCGCGCGACGTGCGCCGAGCAGGAGCCGTACGGGTACGAGAGCGTGCGACTCACGCCGCTGAACCGCTCCTCGAGCCATGCGAGCGGGCGCTTGAGCTCGCTGCAGAGCGCCTCGCCGTCCAGCCGAGTGAGATTCGCGTGGCTCCATGTGTGCGAGCCGACTGAGATGCCCGATTGCGCAGCCGCAGCGCGCAGCTCGTCCTCCGAGGCGCACGTCGCATAGCCGGGCATCGGCTCCTCCTGCTGCCCCGCGCTTCGGGCCCATTCGCGCACCACCGCGTCCTCGCCGCGGCACGCCTCCAGAGCGTGATGCCGGACGCCGGCATCCAGCCCCGCTTCAGCCGGTTGCGCGAGCACGTCCCACCAGAACGTTCCCCCGCCCACGAACGTCGGCGCCACGAAGATGGTAGCCGGAAGTCCTCGGGCCACCAGTTCCGGCACACCCACGGTGACGGCGCCGCGGTACGCGTCATCGAAGGTGATGGCGATTCTGGGCGTGGAAGGCGCCGCCGGAAGAGGCGCGCTGAGCGCATCGTCGAGGGAGACAACGGAGCAGCGATCGCGTAGCCAGTCGAGCTGCGCGGTGAAGGAGCGCTGCGGGAGGTGCAGCGAGCGGTCGCCGACCGCTGGCGCACCGCCTGGCAGGATGTTGTGGTAGGCCAGGACGAGGACATCGTTGTTTCGCATGGCCCGCACGACGTTCGGAATGCCGCTCGCCAGGAGGATGCGTTCACCAATGCCGCGCACGTGACTGCGCCAGCTCACGTCGCCTCCCCCGGAGCGCCAGACGCACGTAACGCTCGTCCTGAGCTCCTCACGATAGCCAGCGAGCCCGCCATGCCTGAAACATGAGCACGGCCCAGAGGCCCAGGGCTCGCTCGCTGCGTCCGGCAATAAGCTCGCTCCATGCGGCGCGGATCGGCGCGGCGTGAAGTACGCCCTCCTTTCGCAACCGGTCAGCTGAGAGCAGATCTTCCGCCCATGGACGGAGCGGCCCACGCAGCCACTGATCGAGCGGTACCGACAGCCCCATCTTTGGACGGTCAACCAACTCGCTCGGAACCAGTCGATAGAGCAGTTGCCGCAGCAGCCACTTGCCCTGGCCATCGCGAATTTTCATGTGTGCCGGCAGCCGCCACGCGAACTCGACGAGTCGATGGTCGATGAGCGGGACCCGAGCCTCGAGGCTGACCGCCATGCTCACACGATCCACCTTGGCAAGCTGATCATCCACCATGTAGATGAGCTGATCAGTGAGCATCATCCGATCGAGCAACCGGGATACCTCGTTCATCCCAAGCTGCCGCTCGAATGGATCGTCGCCTGCGCCATTCGCAATGACCAGATCCTCGGGCTGCGACCACGCCGAAACCAGTGTGCGGTACATGTTCGGAACGGACTCGGAGCGCATCAATCGAGACATCTTGTGCAGCTTTTCTCCTGGGAGCCGGTGCCGAAGGGCGGACGGCAGCACCGGTGCGAGAACGCCGTACGCCCGATCCCATGCGCTCGGCGATAGCGCACCGATGCCCGCTGCGAGCGCTTGCCTGGCTGGTCGCGGAACCCGGATCATGCGCTTGAGCAGATGCTCGCCGTAGATGTAGCGGTTGTAGCCGCCGTAGACTTCATCGCCGCCGTCGCCGGAAAGCGCGACGACGACATCCTTCCGTGCCACGCCGCAGATGAGAAATGCCGGGATCTGCGACGTGTCCGCGTAGGGCTCATCAAAGATTTCAGGCAACCGCGGCACCACGGCGAGCGCGTCCTCACCGGTGAGCAGCACCTCGGTGTGGTCCGTCCCCAGATAGCTGGCCACGCGCGCGGCATGCGGCGCTTCGTTGTGCTCGCGCACCTCGAACGCCACGGAGAAAGTCTTGATCGGCCGCGCGCACGCCGCTTGAGCCAGCGCCACCACGACCGACGAATCGATGCCGCCGGAGAGGAGGGCTCCAAGCGGCACGTCGGCCTGCAGGCGCATCTCCACGGCCTCGGCCAGCCGCTGCCGCAACTCGGTAACCGCCTCCTCGTCGCTCCCTCTAAACGGATCGGCCAGACCGCGCTGTGCCGCCTCCACAGGCGACCAGTATGGTACTGATTCCGGCAGCTGCTGTGCTGGATCGGTGATCGTCAGCATATGACCGGGGCGCAGCTTGCACGCATGCCGATAGATCGTTCGTGGCCCGGGCACATACAGATACCGCAGATAATCCGTGAGCGCATCGGTGTCCACCGTCCGGTCGAACCCGGGGCCTGCAACGAGCGCTTTCAACTCTGACCCGAACGTGATCGCTCCAGACCGGGCAGAGACGAAGAGCGGCTTAATCCCGAGGCGGTCCCGCACCAACGAGAGGCTGGCCGTCTCGGCGTCCCACACCGCGAGCGCAAACATTCCCACAAAGCGCGTCACGGCATCTCGAACGCCCCATCGCTCGAATGCGGCGAGCATCACCTCGGTGTCGGAGTGCCCCCGGAACCGCCAGCCCTCCTGCTCGAGCGACGTACGCAACTGGCAGTGGTTGTACACCTCGCCGTTGAAGACGATAGTGAAGCGACCGGATGCAGAGCGCATGGGCTGATGACCCTGCGCCGAGAGGTCGACAATGGCCAATCGCCGAAAACCCAGGCCGATCCCGAATCTGGCATCGACCCAGATGCCGCTGTCATCCGGGCCGCGATGGGCGAGACACGCCACCATGGGCTGCACGGCGCTTGTGAGGGCGTCCTCGCTCCGTGTCGCGATCGAGAAGATACCAGCCACACCACACATACGCGTGCTATTGTCGATTGGGGATGGAGCTCGCTTTCACACCTGGAGCGCCGCGGCCGTCACGCACTACCGAGCACCGCGCCCGTGGCGCAGCGCGCGTGCCCTCGGAGATGCCGGCGGGCGTATTCGACGCGAAGGCAGCTCGGCCGGCGCTGCCTCGGACATGGACCGCAATTTGTTCTGGGCTGACCGATGGAGGGCAACCATGTACGCCGCCAGAATGTAGATCGGGTCGACCCAGGCAAAGGACACGAAGAATCCTGTCACGGCAAAACCGATGAACGCGATCGGCAGGTAGACACTGGTCAGGTAGATCGTGCGTTGATCCCGGTCACCATGCAACCAGGACTCGGGCAACCGCTTTCGAAAGCGCAATGCCGTGACTATTCCGCCCAGCACGAGTGACGACCAGAGGATGAGCCCGGGAATGCCCAGCTCGGAGCCGGCTTCGATGAACGAATTATGGGGTGCCGTCCACTTGATGCCGGCCTCACCGGGCATGTAGTCCCGTGCCCGTTCAGACACCGTGCCTTCCGCGCGTCCGAAGTTCGAGATGCCCAGTCCGAAGATCGGATGCTTTGCCATGTAGCCCAGCCCACGTTCCCACACTTCCTTGCGCCCGGTCTGGGATGTCCAGTTGTAATCCTGGGTCGGCTGGAGGAGCGTTTGCATCTGCTCCCAGTATCCCCGCGGTGCCGCCAGGAGAAGGACGACAGCCATGACGCCCACGAACGCAATGCGCTTCTGGACCGGCACTTCCTTCAGCGCCACCAGAATCGCCACGCCGACCACCGCAAGACCCAGGAACGCCCCCCGCGAGCCCGAGCGGGCCAGCGCCAGCCCGATGCCCGCCAGAAGAATCCCACAGACGATCTTTCCGCGCCTGCGAGAGGCCTGAAAGGCCAGCACCGTCAACGGGAGGCCCGTTACGAGCACACATCCCAGATCGTTCGCATCGTAGGTGTACATGTTGCTCAGTCTCGCCATGCCGCTCCCGGTGATCTGAAGCCGGAAGATGAACACGGCCATCCACACCAGGGCGGCACAGGAGACCACGTACGCCCAGATGAACATCCGGAGGTCGGAGGCATCCCGGATGACCATCATAATGAGCAGCGTGTAGACGACGACCTTGGCAAAGTCGGTGAGGATGAACATGCCCGACGCGCCCAGCGACAGGCCGAACGGTGCGGAGATGCACGCGAAGATCAGGAGGCCCGCAATGACTTTGGCCGGCCAGAAGCGGAACACGTTGTCGTGCACGAGCAACCGCGGGTTGAGCGCCGCGCACCCCGCCGCGATCAGGAAGAGGAGCATCGCGGGATGGAGAAACCCGATGTGCATGACCTTATGCACACGGCCGACGCTCACCACGATCAGGGCAAAGAGCGCCATCCGGAGCGGATCGCGCGCGAACGTCGGCCGCTCCCGCTGAGCGGCCGACGCGCCGGCAACCCGCCCCCTGCGGGGCTGGCCAACATTCCGCCGCATGGTCGCCTGCCTCATGGTCGCTGCACCGTCCGTGATGCTGGGCACAGCAGAATCGTCATGATCAGAGCGTCCACTCGGAGAGCGCCGCACCGTTGGCGGCTGGCAGGAGACCGGCTTTGCATGAGGACGTACGGGTGGGCAAGAATGAGACCCGGCGCGATGGTGAAATCCCGCCGGTTACATTCTCTGGGGCTGCTGCGGTGGGCAGCGCCGCTGCGCATCGGCATCGCTTCACGTGGCACTGCTGCAACATAGAGGCCGGCCACTCGTCAAGCTATACGATACGGGTCACTGCGCCGAACGCGGCTGGCGTGCACCTTGCCACCGTTCGGCGTGCCAGCTTCATCTGCTGTGGTCGCTGTCCACTGCGTCGCGCCACGATTCTTACATGCCATTACGATCGTATCCATGACCGCCACTCATCAGTTCGATATAGTACACCCATCCGAAGCCGGCGGGGAGACACCCGGGGTGCGCGCTCCTTCGGCCCCGCTGCGGGTTGCCGTCATCGGTTTCGGCAAGATGGGCCAGCACCATGCCCGGGCCATTGCGCACCTTTCGCCGCGCGCGCGGGTGGTGGCCGTGGTCGATCCGGCCCCGACCGCGGCCGACGCCGTCCGGCAGATCTGCGATGGGGCCACGCTGTTTGCGACGCCGGAGGAGATGCTGGACGCCGAGACGGTCGATGTTGTCCATATCTGTACACCGCCGCACATGCACGAGGCAACGGCCGCAGCGGTGCTGGCCGCGGGCTGCCACGCCTACGTCGAGAAGCCGTTCGTGTCGTCCGTTGCGGCAGCCGAACGGTTGCTCGCGCTGGCGGATGAGCACGGCGTCAAGCTGTGCGCCGGCCACCAGCTGCTCTATGAGGCCCCCGCGCGCGAGGCGACCGCGTTGCTTCCGGCGCTCGGCAGGATCGTGCATGTGGAGAGCTTCTTCTCCTTCCGCACCGTGCGACGCTCGCCCACCGGTCGGGCGCCGCTGCGCGCGGACCTCCAGCTCCTGGATATCCTGCCGCACCCGGTCTATCTGCTGCTGCACGTGCTCGAGCTGGCGGCCCCGGACGGCGCCATGGAACTCACCGCCATGGAGGGCGACGATGCGGGGACGCTGCACGCCCTCGTGCGCCGCGGCCGGCTGACGGGAAACCTCGTCGTCACGCTCTCCGGCCGCCCCGTGGAAAGCTACCTGCGCATCACCGGGACCAACGGCTACATCCATGCGGATTTCGTGCGCGGTACGGTCCAGCGTTCCATCGGGCCGGGCACTTCGGGCATCGACAAGGTGCTGAACCCCTACCGTCAGGCTCGGCAGCTTCTCTTTGGAACCACGAGCGCGCTCACGCGTCGCGTGCTCAAGCGGCAGCGCAGCTACCCGGGTCTGAGCGAGATATTCGATGCCTTCTACGGGTCCATCCAGTCGGGCGAACCGGCTCCCATGTCCGGCGAGCAGATTCTCGAGACGGTGCGGATCTGGGAACGGGTGGCCGCGATGCTGGAGACCGGCACCGCAGAGGCCGCAACGGTATCGGCCCCTGTATCCCAGGTGGCCGGCGCCCCACGCGCGTTGATCACCGGGGGCACGGGATTTCTGGGCAAGGAGGTCGTGCGCGCGCTCCAGTCGAGCGGAAGCCCCGTCCGGGTACTCGCGCGAAGGGTTCCGGCCGCGTGGGAACGCATGCCGGGCGTCGACTACGTGTCGGCGGACCTCGCTGAGCCGCTCCCGGAAGATGCGGTGCGCGACATCGATGTCGTCATCCACTGCGCCGCGGAAACCGCCGGAAGCTGGGAGGAACATCAGCGTAACTCCATCGACACCACCGAGCGGCTGCTGCATGCGGCGGCCGCGGCGGGGGTGAAGCAGGTGATCCACGTGAGCAGCCTGGCGGTGTTGTCATCTGCGAGCAGCCGCACGGCGTTGCACGAGGAGAGCGCGCTCGAGTCGTCCGGCAAGCAGCGCGGACCGTACGTCTGGGGAAAACTCGAGTCGGAGCGGCGCGCGGTGGAGTTGGGGCGGGAATTGGGCCTGGATGTCAAGATCGTACGTCCGGGTCCGCTCGTGAACTACGCGGACTTCGAGGCCCCCGGTCGCCTGGGCAAGCGCATCGGCAACATCTTCGTGGCGGTCGGCTCGCCGCGCTCCCCACTGGGGGTTGCCGATGTGGCGTTCGCCGGCCGAACGATCGCGTGGATGGTGAACCACTTCGACGATGCGCCGGCGGTGCTGCATCTTCTCTCGCCACAGTTGCCGACACGACGGGAGCTCGTGGGCCGGCTCAAGGCGTCCAACCCGGACCTCTCGACGGTATGGCTTCCGACCGTATGCGTCGTTCCACTGTCATGGATGGCAATCGGCGCGCAGAAGCTGCTGCGTCCCGGCAAGCCGGCCATGAACGTGGCCAAGGCCTTCGCGTCGCAGCGGTACAATACGGCGCGCATTGCTCGCGTCGAGGAGCAGATGGCAAGCTCAGCCGAGGGTCGCAAGCGGGCGGAAGAGAACTGACAACGATGATGTAAGAGGCCCGGCATCTCCTGGGCCGCCGGGCCCAGCGTGCTCAGGCAACCAATTGCATGTACGCAGCGCGCATGCACTGGCCAATCGCCTGCCAACTGTAGTGCCGCTCGACGGTTGCTCTCCCACAGCGGGCGAGCTGGGCACGGAGTCGGGCATCGGCAAGCACCTGCACCACGGCATCAGCGAATTCATCCGGCGCATCGCGAATCAGGACGTTCTCCCCATCCACAGCCGCGAGCCCTTCGCACCCGCGACTGGTAGACACCACCGGGCGGCCCATGGCCCAGGCATCCAGAATCTTGATTCTCGTGCCGCCACCCACCCGAACGGGAACGACCGTGCAGGCGGCTTCGGCAACATGCGGGCGGATGTCATCCACATGTCCGAGGGCGCGAACCCCTGGCTCCCGCTCGTACCGCATCTGATCCGCGGCGGCATGGCGCCCGATCAGATGCAGCGTGGCGTTCGGCGCGCGGTCCCTGATCTTCGGCCAGATGTCAGCGAGCAGGTGCTCCACAGCATCGCGATTGGGATAGACATAGGTGCCGCCAGTGAACGTTACCCGGCCCGGCGTTGCGGCGGTCAGAGGCTGCGTCTCGAAATACTCCGTGTCCACGCCATTCGGAACCACCTGTGTCTTGGCGCCGGGCGCCCGCGCGACTAGTCGCTCCGCATCGACCGCTGACATCACCACATTCATTGCGAAGCGCGGACATAACTCGCGCTCGACGCGTTCCACGCGATCTGCTTGCAACGAGATATACCGCGCCAGCAGGGGCGACCGTCTGCTCCCCGCGCGCTGCCGCAGCGCATCCGATTCGATATCATGATGCGTGCACG
>DASUKA010000049.1:0-15991 GCA_036278935.1 Gemmatimonadaceae bacterium | reverse complement strand
CGCCTGGCGCGCGCATCTTCAAGCGATCATCACCGCGCCCTTCGCGGGCGAGGGCGGCTGGCCGGCCGGTGATCTGAACACTCCGCGCGACCTTGGCGCGCGACTTCCAAGAGGTGTTCCGGTCCA
This sequence comes from Gemmatimonadaceae bacterium, assembly GCA_036278935.1. Lineage (GTDB taxonomy): Bacteria > Gemmatimonadota > Gemmatimonadetes > Gemmatimonadales > Gemmatimonadaceae > DASSNR01. The sequence continues at coordinate 15,865 of DASUKA010000049.1, read as the reverse complement.
TCTGTTCCACGGGCTCGACGATGAGAGCGTGCCGCCGTCGCACATGGAGCTCTATGCTCGCGCGCTTCCAGAAGCGCGCGTCCATCGCTTGCCCGGCCGCGATCATCAGCTCAACAATGAGTTGAGCGAGGTTGCTGCGGTGATCAGGTCGCTGGACGCCCGATCCTGAGTCGAGATGCGATGATCCGTCTGATTGGTCCTGGTGGCGCTGGCAAGAGCACGGTCGGCGCGGTCCTCGCGCGCCGCCTGGCACTCCCGTTCCTCGATCTGGACCGACAGTTCAACGCGCAGCATGGCGATATCGATCAGTTCATCGCCTCGTGTGGATATGCGGCCTACGCGCGCGCGAACGTTGAGCTGTATGACGCCATCGTCAGCGCCGAGCCCGAGGGCGTGCTCGTGCTCTCGTCGGGCTTCATGACCTACCCGCCGGCGATCCACGAGCGCTATGCCGAGGCGCGGCGTGAGATCGCGCAGAGCCCGACGACCTTTGTGCTGCTCCCTTCGCTTGATCTCGAGACCTGCGTTGTGGAGACGGTTCGGAGGCAACTCAGGCGTCCCTTCGGGCGGCGAGGTGCCGCGCGGGAGGAGGCCGTCATCCGGGAACGCTTCCGAACGTATGTCGCCCTGTCCGCTCCCACGATCGAGACCATGCACCCGCCCGCGGAGGTCGCGGCGGCGATCGTCGCTCGGCTGCCATCCACCCTGGCGGTTCACGACTGAGCGTGGGCGTTCGACGCAACCCGAGGCCCATGGACGAACACATCGCATGCTGAATCATCAGGAGCTGATGCAGTCCCATATCGAGGCGCTGTTCACCCATGACGCGGCGGGAGACCTGCTCCGGGTGAACGAGCCCGACGGAGCGAGCGCCCCGCGGTTCTTCCTGGGACGCACGCCACACGGCGCGGTGCTGCGGTATCGCCATGATGTCGACCATGGCAGCAGAGCGATGCTGGAGGCCGCCGCGCGGGACGATCTCCGTGTCGCGCGCGTCTTCGACGCGCCACTCGACCCGTCGCGGTATGCGGACGTCCTCGCGCGGTCGGCGACCGTGCAGCGCGTGGAGGCGGGCCCGGCATTCTGCTGTCCGCTGGAGCTGCCCGCCGGTCCGGAGACCACGCGCGTCACGGAGACAAACGCGCACATCCTACAGGCGCACCTTCCGGAATGGATTTCCGTGGTGCCATGCTGGCAGCCGATGTTCGCCCTCACGGTCGACGGGCAGGCGGTGTCCCTCTGCTGCAGCGTACGGTTGACGGCGAGAGCCCACGAGGCGGGCGTCGAGACGGCGCCCGACTATCGGGGGCGCGGCTATGTGGGCTACGTCGTCGCCGCATGGGCACGCGCGGTGCGTGCGCAGCATCGGGTGCCGCTGTACAGCACATCGTGGACGAACGAGGCATCGCGGGCGGTCGCGCGGAAGCTGGGGCTCTTCCTTTTCGGGAGCGACCTGCATCTTACCTGACAGCCGAGCGTTGAGGAGTATTGCATCATCAATACTGACAGCTCGAACATCAGCGAAGCGCACATCATGCCTGACAACCACGCGGTGGCACCAGACAATACGGCTGTACGGACCGCGTTGTGGCGGGCGCTGCACGTCCAGGCGGATTCACCCCCGCACATCTTCGAAGACGAGGTCGGCCTCGAGCTGGCGGCGCCCGAGGACGGATGGCGCGATCGCCCCGACATGAGTGCGTTCACGCGCCCCTTCCGCGCCTCCATCCTGGCGCGCGCCCGCTTTGTCGAGGACCTCGTCGCGGAACAGGCCGCTCGTGGCGTCGGCCAGTACGTCATCCTCGGCGCGGGACTGGATACCTTCGCCCAGCGCCGGCCGGAGCTTGCCTCCCGCCTGATGGTGTTCGAGATCGATCAGCCCGGCCCGCAGGAATGGAAGCGCAAGCGCCTGATCGAGGTCGGACGCGGCATCCCATCCTTCCTGCGGCTTGTGCCGGTGGACTTCGAGGCAGGCGACGCGTGGTGGGAGCGGCTGCAAGCGGCGGGTTTCGATGCGGAACGGCCGGCGGTCGTGGCCTCCACCGGCGTCAGCATGTATCTCACCCGAGAGGCGATCGCGGCGACGCTGCGCCAGATCGCGGCGCTCGCGCCGGGCTCGACACTCGTCATGTCGTTCATGCTCCCGATCGAACTGCTGGATCCCGCGGTGCGTCCCGGAGTCGAGCGAGCCGCAGAAGGAGCGCGGGCGAGCGGCACGCCGTTCGTCAGCTTCTTCACCCCGGCGGAGATGCTGGCGCTGGCCCGCGACGCTGGCTTCGCGAAAGCGGAGCATGTATCGGCCGCCATGCTGGCGCAGCGCTACTTCGCGGGCAGGACAGACGGGCTCCGCCCGCCGGATAATTCAGAGGAACTGCTGGTCGCGACTACCTGAGCGAGTCAACAGCCGGTTCCGGCGCCAGCGCTGCCCACGGCCGCTGAACCGGAGCGCCTGATCACGATACCGTTCGCGTACATGTCCTTCTCATTCCGACGCCTCGTCCTCGGCTCGCTCACCGCACTTCTGACGAGTCTCGTGCTCGCCGCGTGCGGCGGTATGGAGCACCACCAGCCTGCCGCCTACGATGTGACGGCCCATTTTCCGCACGATCCGACCGCCTACACGCAGGGTCTGCTGTGGGCCGACAGCGTGCTGTTCGAGAGCACGGGGCTGCGCGGGCACTCCGAGTTGCGACGCGTCGATCTTCGTTCGGGCCGAGTGCTGGCGTCGCGAGCGCTCGCGCCAGACCGGTTCGGCGAAGGACTCGCGCTGTTGGACGGCCGCCTGTATCAACTCACATGGCAGGCCGGAGTGGCGTACGTGTACGATGCCGCCACGCTCACCCTCCGCGATTCAGTGCACTATCCAGGGGAAGGATGGGGCCTCGCGACCGATGGAACGAGCCTGATCATGAGCGACGGCTCCGATTCGCTGCGCATCATGTCACCAGCGACCTTTCAGGTGCAGCGCGTTGTGCACGTCCGCTACAAGGACGCGCCCCTCTACCAGCTGAACGAATTGGAGTACGTCAATGGCGAGGTGCTCGCCAACGTCTACCAGACCAACTGGGTGGTCCGGATCGATCCTGCTACGGGCGTCGTGCGCGAAGCGCTCGACTTCAGCGACCTCTATCCGGATCGCTCCCCCGCGGCGGACGTCATGAATGGCATCGCGCTCGCGCCGGACGGTAGTCAGCTGTTGCTGACGGGCAAGCTGTGGCCCGTTCTGTTCGAGGTCCAGCTGCGCTCGCTGCAGGCGCGGCGGTAGGATGGCTCAGCGCGGACATCGTCGGTCCGTGCCGCATCGGCTCGCCGCTACACTACGCGCCCTCACCGCGGCCCTCGACCAGATCCTGGGCTCCAGTCTCGTGGGGGCATACCTCTATGGGTCGCTCACGCAGGGAGCGTTCGACCCGGCACGCAGCGACGTGGATTGCATCGTCGTCGTTCGGCGTGACCTGACCGATGCCCACTTTCGCGCGCTGGACGCGTGGCTTGCTCAGGCCGCCGAGTCCGATGACTGGATCCGCCGCCTGCAGATGCAGTTCCTGGTGCGAGGCCGTCTGCTCCGAACGGACACGCGTGGCGCGCTCTATCAGTTCGGTACCCTGACGCGATGCGGGTCGGATGGCAATCCGATCATCTGGCGGAACGTGCTCGAGACGGGCGTCACGCTCATCGGGCTGGCGCCCGAGACGTTCCTCCCGCCCATCACCGAGCGCGCGATGTTCGACGCCCTCGTCCGCGAGGTCGCGTATCTGCGCGCGGAGATCACCGATCCCGCGAGCCGGTGGCGCGGCCAGCGGTTCTACCGCGCGTACGCTGTGCTCACCCTGTGCCGCATTCTCTACACCCACCGCACGGGTGATGTTGTCTCCAAGCGGCGGGCTGCGACGTGGGCGTTGCGGGCGCTGCCGAGCCGGTGGCACTCACTGGTTCGCGCGGCGGTGGCGAGCGACCGGAGGGAGGCGAGTCGTCTGCCACTGCCGCGGATCGCGCGTTTCATCGAGTTCGTCCAGCAGCAACTGGTGCCTCCGTGGCGAGGGACATAACGGGGGATGAAGGCCACCTGACCAATGCACCTCGCCCCGTCCGCTTGACGCCAGCAGCGGTAAGCAATAACTTACCGTCAATGGTTACTTACCGAGTCGATAGCTGGACCGCCCTGGGCGACCGAACGAGGCGCTCGATCTTCGAGCGCCTCGCGCGCCGCCCGCGCTCGGTCGGTGAGCTCGCCGCCGAGCTGCCGGTCAGCCGCCCGGCGGTGTCCCAGCACCTCAAGGTGCTGAAGGACGCGGGGCTGGTGCTCGACCGGCCCGCCGGCACTCGCCGCATCTACCGCGTCAACCCGGACGGCCTGAACGCCCTGCGCGCCCAGCTCGACCGGTTCTGGCGTAACGTCCTGTCGAGCTACAAGGAAGTCGTCGAACACCAACCGGAGAGGCCCTCATGACCACGCAGGCGCAGGACACGTCCGTTCGGATGCAGATCGTCGTTGCGGCATCCGTCGAGCGGGCGTTCCGAGTCTTCACGGAGCAGTTCGATCGGATCAAGCCACGCGAGCACAACTTGCTCGGCGTCGACATCGCCGAGACCGTCTTCGAGCCGCGCGTGGGCGGGCACATCTATGATCGTGGGGTGGATGGAAGCGAATGCCATTGGGCGCGCGTGCTCGCCTACGAGCCGCCGCATCGGGTCGTGTTCAGTTGGGACATCAGCCCGCACTGGCAGATCGAAACGGATCCCGAGAAAACCAGCGAGGTCGAAGTCCGCTTCGTCGCGGAGTCACCTGAGCGGACGCGGGTGGAGCTCGAGCACCGCAACCTCGACCGCCACGGCGAGGGGTGGGAGTCGCTGCGCGACGGCATCGCGGGCAAGGACGGCTGGCCGCTCTACCTCCAGCGGTTCGGTGGCCTTCTGAAGGACTGAGCCGTGCTCGCCGCGGGGCGCGCGCGGCGAACGCCGGGCGTCGCCGGCCAGCCACGCCCGATTGAGGAGCGCCACCGATGAAGACCTCTGTCCAACCCGACCATCGTGCGCTGGCTGAAGCCCTCCGGCGTCGCGTGCTCGAAGGGCCGGGTCGGTCAGACCCGGCCCTTCGCCGGGCGGCGGCAGCGAGTGCCGCGGGTGGCCCGCCGGCGGAACCGCCCTACGACGAGCTCGCCCGGCAGATCGGCGACGCCGCCTGCCGCACAACGGACGCTCACGTCGCGAACGTTCTCCAGGGGACACAGAGCGAGAAGGCCGCGTTCGAAGTGATCTTCGCCGCGTCAGTCGGTGCCGGCCTGCTCCGCTGGGAACGAGCGATCAAGGCACTGGAGGAGGTCACCGATGCGCCTGCGTGAGGTCGAGCGTGGCGACGGCGTCGGCAACCGTCTGCTCATCCGCTTCATCTCGATGGTCACGCGGATGCGGCTCCCGGATGCCGCTCGCGTGGCCTTCTACCACAAGGATTTCGGCGGGCCGCTGGGTGCCTGGACGCAGGCGGCGATGCGTGGGCCGAGCCCGTGGACGATCGGCGAACGCGAGCTGATGGCGGCGATGGTCGCGAAGTGGAATGCCTGCACCTTCTGCGTGAGCGCGCACAGCGCCATTGCGGCGAAGCAACTTCCGCGTACCTCAGTCGACCGCGCCCTGGCGGATTTTCGGGCCGCGCCGATCGCGGATGGTCTCAAGGCGACGCTCGCCTTCCTGGAGAAGATGACCGTGCGCCCCTGGGAGCTGACACCGGACGATGCACGCGCCGTGCTGCGCGCCGGAGTGAGCGCCGCGGCCCTGACGGATGCTATTGCCGTCGCATCGCTGTTCAACATCATCACGCGCTACGCCGATGCCCTCGACTTCGCGATGCCGACGGAGGAGGAGTTCGATCGTGCCGGCGTGATGCTGCTCAAGCGCGGTTATGGGTCTCGATGATTCCGGCGGTCCGGTGCCGTCTCATGCGGGCTGCGCGGCACGTACAATGGCGATCGAAGGAACGTCGGCGTATCCGGGCGCGCACCGGTGTTGTTGCCGGCTGACGGCGCCCTCCATTCTCCAGTCGAGGTGGCGATGCGACACCGGCGGAATCCCAGGCCGATCCTTCCATCGCGTGTGCTGTTGTGCGCCTCGCCCTTGCTGGTTCTGGGCGCGTGCACGGATCGTTCGGCACCGTACAGATGATGCAACCGCGCCTCGCCGGCTGGCTTCTGCGCCCATCCTCTTCCCGGTGATCCCGATATGGCTCTCGTTGCCTTCCTCCGAGGCGTCAATGTTGGCGGACACCGGACATTTCGCCCGAGCGCTGTCGCGAGAGAACTGCGCAACTATGACGTCGTGAACGTGGGTGCGGTAGGCACATTCGTCGTTCGCCAGCCGGGATCTCGAGCGACGTTTCGTGCCGAGCTGCTCCGAAAGCTCCCGTTCGAGGCGGAGGTTGTGCTCTGCGATGGCCGCGAACTCGTCCACATGGAGAAGGAGAATCCGTTTGGGTCGGAGCCGGCACGCCCTGACATCGTCCGATTCGTGAGCATCCTGACGAGAGCCAGCCACGTCCGGCCGTCCATGCCGATCACACTTCCGCCGGGCGAGGAATGGCTCGTACGAGTTATCGCGTCGAAGGACCGCTTCGTCTTCGGACTGTACCGCCGTCACATGAGGACGATCAGCTATCTTGGCCGGATGGACAAACTGTTCGGTGTGCCGGTGACGACACGGAATTGGAACACCATTCTCGCGGTCGTGCGGGTATTACGAAGCGCGGCGACGAACGGAGGCTGACGCTGGCGTGCAGCGTCCGCGGCGAGGCGGGGCGGCGGCATCGCGAGCACCCGCCGGCTCATGTCGGCCCGCACACCCCACGCGTCACGCACTCACGCCAGCCGCTCCCGCGAACGACCGGACTGCCGCCTCACCATTCCCTCTCGGCCGCGCCCGCGCGATCATCCGCGCCACGCGTTCGGCATCGCGCCCCACGCCGTGGATCATCGCCGACGACAGCGCGTGCAGAAAGAACAGCCCGACGAAGTAGAGCCCCGTATACTCCGGCACCGCGCCGCTGCGATGCACCGGGTCGCCGTTGCTGAAGATCGGCAGCTCGATCCACTCGAAGCCCGAGTGGAAGCCGGTGCACCAGACGATGTTCGCCACCTCCACCCGCCGCCCGTCGTCCAGCACCGGTGCGCCGGCGCTCACCCCCGTGGTCTTCGGCACACGCCGCACGCCGGCGCGCTCCAGGTCGCGCGACTTGACGCGGATGAGCGGCCCACCCTTGTGCAGCATCTTCGGGCGCGCCTTGCGACCTATCGGTGTCTCGACCGTCAGCACATGATGGAAGACGCCCTTGAGCACCAGGCGGGCGAGGATCAGCTTCGAGGGGACGCCATCGATGCGGAACGGGATGTGCCCTGTGTCGCGCCCAGACAGCCACACCTCGTGATGCGGTGCGAGCTCCCTGGCGATCTCCGCCCCCGAGTTCCCCGCGCCGATGATAAGCACGGGGCCGTCGCGAAGCTGGCCGGGGTTGCGGTAGTCGTAGGAGTGGATCTGCACGATCGACGGGTCGAGCTCGTGAGAGAAGGAAGGAATCTTCGGCCGCTGGTAGTCGGCCATGGCGACGACGACGTTGTCCGCCACGAGCCGCTGCGTCCCGGTCTCGACCACGTAGTGCCCGTCGCTTCGCGTCAGGCGCTCCACGCGCGTGCTCGTGCGCACCGGGAGACCGAAGCGCGTCGCGTACGCCTCGAGATAGTCCGCCATCTCGTCCTTGGTCGGGAACGAATACGATGGTGCGGGAAAGCGCATGCCGTCGAGGCCGCTGAATACCGCTGGCGTGAAGAGCCGGAGTGAATCCCACCGCTCGCGCCACACATCACCCACGCGCGAGCGCGCCTCGAGGATCACGAACTGCTTGTTGCGGCGGCGGAGATGGTACCCGACGGAGAGACCGGCTTGGCCCCCTCCGATCACCACGGTCTCGACGTGCTCCGGATCGTGCCTGTCGCTGCTCATGACTCCCTCCGCGAGAGAAGCGTCCGGTCCTCTCACACGATATCAGAGATGCGCAACCGGCGCTTCGGTCGAATGACCCAGAGCGGTGAGTGCCGCGCCGTGGGTAATTCTATGCACGCAAGGCCGGCTCCGCCTCGGCGCGCGCGGCCGGCTTCACCTATTCACGCGGGGCCGGCCGCCGCGTTTGTCCCTCCAGCAGGTGATGCTCGTACGCGTACGCCGTGGCAGCGGCGCGCGAGGAGAGCCCGAGCTTGGTGAAGATGTTGGCGAGGTGCCGGGCGACGGTCTTCTCGCTGATGGAGAGCGCCGTCGCGATCGACCGGTTGGTCCGGCCGGTGGCGACGAGCGCCAACACCTCGCGCTCGCGCGGGGTGAGACCGTGCCTGTCGAGCGTGCCCTGGCGACAGCTCATCGCGTCGATTCGCGCCACGTCCGGCCTCGCGCCCAACCGCGCGAACTCCGCGCGCGCGGCCTGCAGCTCGAGCGTTGCGCCATCGTCGTCGCCGAGCGCGCGGCAGGCACGCCCGAGAAGCACGCGGGTGCGTGCCGCATCATACGGCGCGTCGAACGAGCGCCACTCCCGCCACGCGGCGCGTAATTGCGTGAGCGCTTCGGACGCGTTCCCATCCGCCAGCGCGATCGCGCCGCGCTGCTGTGCGAGGATCGTGTCGATCACGTCGCTGGCGCACGAACGTGCCAGCTCTGCCATCTCGTCACACGCCCGATGCGCGTCGGCCACGTCGTTCGTCTCGAGTGCGATCTCGATGCGCGCGGCGAGGAGCCGGGCGCGCCTCGAGCGGTCCGACGTCTCGGCGAGCGCGCGGCGTACCGCGGCCAATGCCGCCTCGCGCTCGCCCTGCGCCAACCGGAGGAGAGCAAGGCCCGGCTGCGGCACGTATCCCGTCTCGCTCGCGGCGCGATAGCCTTCCTCGGCCGCCGTGTACTCGCCGCGGAGCCGGCGGACTTCCGCCTCTACGTAGTGGGCCAACCCCGCCGCGCTCGGCACCGAGCCACGCGCGAACCGCTCGCGCGCGCGGCGAGCCTCGTCCACCGCATCGCGCCACCGACCGCCGTGCAGACGGACCTCCGCGCCGTAGACACGGCACTCGCCGGTGTACGCCACCATCTCGGGCTGCGCCGCGCACCAGTCGGCCAGCCGCTCGGTCCATTCGCGTACGCGCCGCAGAGCCCACACCTCGCGGCATGCGCCGAGCACGCTGCAGTAGACGAGACCGGTCACCAGCGCAGACAGCTCATCGGCGGTGACGCCGATCATGGCCTCGTCCAGACGCGCGAGCCCCTCCTGGATGCGGCCGCCGCGCAGCAACGCGCACCCTTCGAGGTACAGCGCGAGGGCGAGCAACTCGGGGTCGTCGAACCGCTGAGCGAGGGCAATCGCCTCGGCGGCGAGGCGGCACGCGCCCTCGTGGTCCCCCGCCATCAGCCGCCGGCGCGAGGTCGGGAGCAGCAGGTACCCACGCTCGGCGCAATCCCCCTGCTCGTCCTCGAGCAACCGCTGCGCCCGAGCGAACCACCCGGTCGACTGCGCCACATCACCGCGGCTATCCAGGTGGATCCCCAGCCAGATTGCGGTGCGCGCGGCGGCTCGGCCATCACCGAGCGCCCGATAGGCATGATGGAGCTCCTGCGAGACCTCAACGAACGCGGCTGTGCGGCCGGTGAGGAACGAGGCCAGCGCGAGCCGCCACAGATCCCCGGGCTCGAGCGCGCCCGCCGCCCTCGCCGACTCGAACGCTTCGCAGGCGCGCCTCCACGAGCGGTTCTCGAACGCCTCGCGGCCCGTCGCGATGAAAGAGTGGTGGTGGGGGCGGCTCGGGTGCACGGCAGCAGGGGGCAGGGGCAACGTGTCCTGAACACGTGAATGATGGGCGCCTGCGGTGAGCAGGGAAAGGCTGCGGGTGATGCAGGCGCAGCGGGCAGGCCACTCACGAGCGGGCGGTGAAGCGCTGATGAGAGCCGTGCTCACTCACCTTCAGATCACTCGCGAGCCTCACCCCCCACCACGAGATGCCGTCCCGCGTGGCCGGAGACCTTCCACACCAACGCCAGTTCGACCACCCCTTTGAGGAAGAGCACGATGGCCACCGCGTTCACCCAGTACTCCAGATCCGGCTGGAAGATCACGAGCGCGTCCCACGCCGGCACCGCGACCGTCAGATACAACGCCGCCGCAGGCACCACGAAATTTCGCACCGCCACCTCGGCGCTCTCACTCACCGCTTCGGCCCGATTCTCGACTCCACGCCCCACCAACCGCCGGTACCATCCCCGCATGCGCATGAGCGACAGCAGCAGCACGACGGTCAGCGCGAGAATGGTGAGATCGAAGGCAACCGTCAACATCTCGATCCCCACTCCCTGACTCGGCACGGGCTCCCCCATCGCCATGCTCAACACGGTGTGCGCCATCGCGCGCGTGGTGGCCCCATCCAGCCGCGAGTTACCAGGCGGCGACGAGAACGCATCCAGCGCACTGATGACATCGGCTGCCACGAAGACTCCGACCCGCGCCTCGGGGTCGAAGAATACCGAGGCCTGGAAGTTGGCCGCGCCGCCGTCATGATTGATCAGCCGTCGTCCATTCGCTCTCAGCGATTCCCACCCCATTCCGTAATGCTTCGGCGGCGGCTCGGCATGCATCACGGCCATCCCGGCCGGTGAGAGCACGGCCGTATCCCGGTAGCGCCCCTCGTTCATCTGCGCGATCAGGAAATGCGCCATGTCCTCCGCGCCGGAGATCAGGTATCCGGCGGGAAGCTCGGGGCGCCTGTAGGGGAACGTGACCGCCACTGGAATGCCGAACCACCACCGATGGCCCGAGGCCATCCCGTGCCGCAGCGCCTCGTCCTGCGACGCGAAGCTGTTGCGCATCGCGAGCGGGGCGAAGATGTGTTGTGTGACGTACTCCTCGTACGATCGGCCGGACACGGCCTGCACGATCAAGCCTAGCGCATCGTAGTTGGCGTTGGAGTACTCGACGGACGTCCCCGGCGCATGCGCCAGCTTCTTCGTTTGCAGAATGCGCACGGCGCGCTCCAGGGCGCCATCGTCCTGGTCGGTCCACACCTGCGTCTCGTAGAGTTGAGGGATGCCGCTGGTCATGGTGAGAAGCTGACGCACCGTGATGCGTGCCGAGGCCGCGGAATCGGCCAGGTGGAACCAGGGGAGATATCGCTGCACGGGAGCGTCGAGCCCCACCCTGCCGGCGTCCACCAGCTGCATCACGGCGAGGGCGGTGAAAGGCTTGGTGATGGAGCCGATCAGAAACGGCGTCTGCGGCGTCACGGGCCGCCCGGACGGATCCGCTCGGCCGTACCCCTTGAGGTAGGCGATCCGGTCACGCTGCACGATCGCCAGCGCCACGCCGGGAATACGCGCCGAGCGCATCTTCGCGGTGATGTACGCGTCGATGCGCGTGGTGTCCAACGCATCCGCGCGCGCCGCGGGTCTCTCTTGAGAACGGCCGATGGCGCCCAACGGGATGCATAGCCCCAGCGAAACGAGCAGAGTTCTCCAGCGTGTCATTCGCCTCTCCGTCCGGTCGGCACGTCCGACGTGCAGCATGTACGAATCGCGGGCGACTTGAATCAATAGAAAAGCAGGTTCGAAGGCGCAATGGAGACCGCGGTGATCGCCAGGACTACCGTGTCCATGCGCAGCTGGCGCTTCGCTCAGATTGCTCGCAGGATTCCGGTTACCCGCGGGATCGAAATCGGCCCAACTCGGATAGATATCGGGGCCCCGGCGGTCCGATGCACATCGCTGCCACGTGCGCGGACCGGCTGCGCGATGGTGAGCCCCAACTGTCTTGTGAATCGGGCATCGGAGCACCGCGCTGTCGCACGATTCACTCAACACCCCCGATGAGGCACGCGCACATGGACCGCGACCATCAGATCAGCCGGATCGTGCTCGCTACAGGCATGATCGCCCTGGGTGTCCTCGGCATCGTGTACGGCGATTTCGCACTGCAGTGGCAGCCTGTTCCCGCGTCACTCCCGTTCCGAACCGCTCTGGCCTACGTGGCGGCCATCGTCATGCTGGCGGGCGGGATCGCGCTGCTGTTCAGGAAAACCACCGCGATCGCCACTCGCGTGCTGTTTGCGTATCTCGTGCTATGGGTGTTGCTGAGAGCCAGCACGATTGCCGCGGCGCCATCGGTGGAAGCCACCTGGTTAGGCGTAGGTGAGATCGTCGTCCTGATGACGGGCGGGTGGGTTCTCTTCGCGCGATACGCCGATTTGCCGGAAGGCTCCTGGTTGCGTTTCGCCACCGGCGCGCGTGGGATCCGCGGTGCGCAGCTCCTGTTTGGCGTAGCGCTGATTCCGATCGGACTCTCCCATATCGTGTACATTCCGCAGACCGCCGCGCTCGTGCCGGCGTGGCTCCCTGATCGAACGGGCTGGGCGTATCTCACCGGCGCCGGACAGATCGCCGCCGGCCTCGGCGTTCTCTTCTCGATACTCCCGCGTGTGGCCGCGGTCGCCGAAGCATCGATGCTCACGCTGTTCACGCTGCTCGTGTGGGTGCCCGCGGTTGTGGCCGCACCCACGACACGACTTCCGTGGACGGCGCTCTGCATGTCCTGGGCGATCGCCGCCAGTGCATGGGTGATCGCGGGGAGCATGCCGAGAGCCGCACGCCCGGCAGTCGACGAATCGGTGCTCACGTCGCGCGCGACCTGAGCGTGGCATCCGGGCTCGCTCGATCGCATGCCCTGGCTTGACGTCCGCACGGCGCCGCGCCACCTTCTTCCCTAACCTAGTGGAAGAAGCCATGGCGCGCGACACGAACGACCTGCTGCACGGCACGCTCGACCTGCTCGTCCTCAAGGCGCTCGCCTGGGCGCCGATGCACGGGTACGCGCTCAGCACGTGGATCGAGCAGCGCACCCGGGGCGAGCTCGAGATCGCGGACTCTGCGCTCTACAAGGCCCTGCACCGGCTCGAGGACGGCGGCGCGATCGCCGCCGAATGGGGAGTGTCCGAGCACAATCGCCGCGCCAAGTACTACTCGCTCACCACGCGCGGCCGGCGCCAGCTCCACGCCGAGACGGCGACGTGGACGCGCTACGTGGCGGCCATTACCGGTGTTCTCGAGGAGGCGTGAGTTGGCCATCCACGATCTCGCATCAAAGCTCCCGCCCGGTATCCGCCGCGTGTTCCGGCGGCCCGCGACGCGCGGCCGCCTGTTGAATGACATGGATGAAGAGATGCGCCTGCACCTCGAGATGCGCATAGCCGAGTTGCGCGCCGCCGGCATGAGCGAACCGGACGCACGCGCCGAAGCGCTGCGCCGGTTCGGTGACTCCGACGCGTTCCGTGCGTACGCGATGCGCCGCGCAACACGCGAGGCGCGGCGGCGAGGCACGGTGGAATGGCTCGGGGACTGGGTGCGCGATGCGCGGTTCGCGGTCCGCCAGTTGAGGAAGAACGTCGGCGTGACCGTCGTCGCCATCCTCACGCTCGCACTCGGCATCGGCGCGAATACCGTGCTCTTCTCGGTCGTGAACGGAGTGCTGCTCGATCCACTGCCGTATCCGAACGCCTCCAGGCTCGTCGCGATCTACGAAGTCGCCCCGGGGTTCAACAGGGCATCGATGAGCTATCCGAATTTTCTCGATTGGCAGCAGATGTCGCGGTCGTTCTCGTCCATGGCGATCTACCGCTCTCAGGACTACAACTTCAGGGGGCCGGGCCCGGGTGGCGCTGGCGCCGCGGAACGCCTGAGCGGCATGATGGTCTCCGCGGACTTCTTCCGCACGCTGGGCCAGACGCCGATCCTCGGCCGCGACTTCGGCGCCGGCGACGATCGGCCGGGCGCGGCGCCCGTGGTCATCCTCGGTGGCGGGGTGTGGCGGCGCCGGTTCGGATCGTCGCCATCGGTGGTTGGCCGCACGATCTCGCTCAACGGAACGCCGTACACGGTCATCGGCGTCATCCTCCCCGGGTTCACCTTCTACGGGCCGCAGCGCGACGTCTACACGCCGATCGGCCAGTGGACGGACGTCAACTTTCGCGACCGAAGCGCGGAGGTGAGCACGCACGCGGTGGGGCGTCTCGCGACTGGCGCGACGCTCGCAAGCGCCCGGCTGGACATGGATGTCGTCGCCCGCAACCTCGCGGCGGCATTTCCCGTCGCTGACAAGAACATCGGCATCGCGCTCGTGCCGCTCAAGTGGGACCTCGTGGGGGACGTGCAACCGTTCCTGCTCGTGCTGCTCGGGGCGGCCGGCTGCCTGCTGCTGATCGCCTGCGTGAACGTCGCCAACCTGCTCCTCGCGCGCGCGCTGGGACGGTCGCGCGAGTTCGCCATTCGCGTCGCTCTGGGTGCCGGCCGCGCACGCCTCGTGCGCCAACTCCTCACGGAGAGCCTCCTCCTCGCCGCGGCCGGGAGCACGCTTGCCCTGCTGTTGGCGCTGATGAGCACGCGCGCCGTCCGCCATGTGCTGCCGAGCACGTTCCCGCGTGCCGGCGACATCGCGCTCGATGGACACGTGCTGCTGTTCACGCTCGCCGCGTGCGTGTTCGCCGCGCTCCTGTTCGGCCTCGCGCCGGCGCTGCGAGGCGCGGGCACCCACGTGCAGGACATCCTGAAGGAATCGGGACGCGGATCGAGTGGTGCGCGACACAGGCTGCAACAGATATTCGTCGCCGTGGAAGTCGCGCTGGCGCTCGTCCTCCTCGTGGGCGCGGGGCTGATGCTGCGAAGCCTCGTGGCGCTCTGGCACGTGGATCCCGGGTTCACTCCCGGCCACGCGATCACCTTCGACATCTCGCTCCCGGCCACGTCGCACACCACGTCCGCCGAGACACGCGCGCGACTGCGCCGTCTCGACGCGGCGATGCGCGCGACGCCCGGCGTCGATGCCGTGAGCGTGACGCTCGGCTCGCGCCCGATGCTGCACGACACCGCGCTGCCATTCTGGATCGAAGGCCGGGCGAAGCCCGCGACCCTGCACGACATGCCGCTGACGATGTGCTACCTCGTCGAAGGCGGATTTCGCGAGGCGATGGGGATCACGGTGAAGCACGGGCGCTTCGTCCGCGATCAGGATGACGAGCATGCGCCCGTCGTCATCGATATCGACGATGCGTTCGCGCGCAGGTATTTCCCCAACGAGAATCCGATCGGCAAGCGCATCAACATCGCGGGCTTCGACGTGCAGGCGGAGATCGTCGGCGTCGTGGGCCATGTGAAGCAGTGGGGATTGGACACCGACCCCACGTCGGCGGTCGAGGCACAGATCTACTATCCCTTCATGCAGCTCCCCGAGAAGCTGATGCCGTTGGCGGCCGGCGGCGTCGCCGTCGTTGTTCGCACGCGAGGCGGCCCCGATCTGGTGATGACCGCCCTCCGCCGCGCCATCGCCGGCGTCGAGCCCGGCGACGTGATCTACGGCGTGCAGTCGCTGGACGCGATCCTGGCCAACTCGCTCGCGCCGCGTCGCCTGACGATGACGCTGCTCACCGCCTTCGCGGCGCTGGCACTGCTGCTTGCCTGCGTCGGGCTGTACGGCGTCATCTCCTATCTCGTGAGCCAACGCACGCACGAGATCGGCATACGCATGGCGCTCGGCGCGCAGCGGGCCGAGGTCATTCGCCTCGTGCTCGGGCAGGGGCTGCGCATGGCGCTGCTCGGCGCGGCGGTGGGCATCGTCGCGGCGCTCGGATTGGCGCGGCTGATGGCGGCGGAGCTGTTCGGTGTCACGGCGCACGACCCGCTGACGTTCGCTGGAGTCGCCGTGATCCTGCTCGTCGTCGCGGTCGTGGCGTGCTATGTCCCGGCGCGCCGCGCCACGCGTGTGGATGCGGTCGTGGCGTTACGTGCCGAGTAGGCGGGGGGCGGGGGGGTCCGG
>DASUKA010000048.1:0-7472 GCA_036278935.1 Gemmatimonadaceae bacterium | reverse complement strand
CCCCGGGCAGTCGAATGGCAGCTTCGAGTTGTGGATCGACGGCGCGCTGGAGGCGCAGGAGACGACGCTCAACTGGCTGGGCTCGTACAGCGACTACGGGATCAACGCGGTGTTCTTCGAGAACTACTGGAACAAGGGCTCACCGGTGGCGCAGGACCGCTACTTCGACGACCTCGTCGTGAGCACCAAGCGCATCGGCTGCGCACCGACGGACGAGTAGCGAGGGTTCCGTTCGGGTGCAGTGCGCAGAATGCACCACAATGGAGTCGGGGGGTCAGCTCTTGAACGGTGCACCGTTCAAGAGCTGACCCCCAAGTCGCACAGTCTCCTTTGGTACTTCTCTGTGCTCTCTGTGTCTCTGTGGTGCAATTGCGGTGCGATACAACCGCAGGGCGCTCGGCGGTCCGTCAGGCCGCGGCGCGCAACGCTCCGAGCAGCGCGGGGAGCACGCCGAGGATCCAGACGATTGCCGCGGCGATCCCGGCCCGGGATTTCGAGATCTTCCCCGTGATCGCCAGACCGATCGCCAGCAGCACCGTGATCCAGATGAGGAAGAGATCCACGCGGCCCGCCAGCGCCAGCATGATCTTGGAGCCCGTGTCCGGATCGATGAACCGCGCCAGGCTCACGCTGATCCCCGAGAGCGAGGTGAGCTTGGCCGGGTCCATCACCGCCGCCTGCAGCGCGTAGACGACCCACTGGATGATGAGCGGGAAGAACGCGAAGCTGGACACCATCATCGCGGCGCCAATGCTCTGCCGGGAATCGAACATCTTGCCGACGAGCCAGAGCACCAGCCCGGTGACCAGCAGGCGTATGGGTGTGCCGACCAGAACGCCGAGTATGCCGAAGATGTCCATGTACTTCCGCATCGTCTGCATGCCCGCCGCCGATGCCTGCGGATTCGCTTTCATGGCCGCGGCGACCTGGCGGCTGAACTCGGCGTCCATGATCGGCTGGAAGAGCGACCTGGTACCGATGTAGAGCACCAGCATCACCACAGTGAGGACGACCAGTGGCAGCAGGAAGCCGCTGTTCTGCCGCCGGGCGAACACCTGTGATGGGGAGACGAAGATATCGACGAAATCTTCCCAGGCGGAAACCGGCTTCGGCGCCGCGGCGGTGGCGGGCGTGCTCATGGAGGCTCCGGTGGCAATGGTGGGGAGAACAGCGCGCCACCATGTTTACAACTGCGCGCCGATTCCCACAAGCCCCGGGGACGGTGTTCCGGGCTCCGTGCACCGGCCCCCAATCTATATCGGGCAAACGCCTACTCGCGCTCTTCCCGCTCCTCCTGTTCCTCGTCCCCCACCGTGTCGTCCGGCGCGTCGTAGTCGAAGCGGCTGGCGGCGTCGAACTCCGCCGGTCCGCGACGCGCCACCTGGTCGTCTCCCCGCCCCGCCGATCCGGCGCCATTCGCCGAGCTCCCCGCGTTCCCTCGCGCTCCACCACTCACCCCGCCCGACGCGCCACCGCCCCCATCACCGCCACCCGACATATCGATTTCGTCCGAGAGCTCGGCGAGAGGCGGATTCTTCCGCACTGCGCCTGGATCGTTGCCCGCCAGCGGTGCCGTCAGCTCGTCATCCCCGCTCACCCCTTCAATCGCGCCGCCTCGCACCTCAGAGCGGCCGAGGAGGTCGAAGGCCTTCAACTCATCCTCCGTCACCGGGTCGCCTGCCGCGCGCGCGCTCGGCTCCACCCAATCCGACTTCGGGCTGCGAATGACCTCTTCATCGATCGGGTCGCCGGGCGACGGGCCCTGACGATTCATCTGCTGTGCTTCCTGCTCGAGGTCGATGCGGGGCGTTTTCTGCCGCCGCGCTTTTCCATGCTTATGTGCCGCCATCTCTCCACTCCCGCCTGGCTGATGCGCACCTGCCGCGCCAGGCATTGCTGCGGGGAACCGTGCTTGATGGGGCAATGCACGTGCCATGCGGCATACCGCGGCCGCGCGGAGAGGAGCGATGTGCCTTGCGGCAAGTGGCCGTAGAGCCTGCGGGGGCCTTGCGCATGCCGCGGACACGGGTACAGAGTCTGCACGGCGGCGCGGCCGTGGGGACTGCGGGGGTCAGATCTTGAGTGGTGGCGACCTTCCTCGTCAGCAAGACGGCGTTCACGCGGCAATGAGTGGTCTCTGCCTCAGCGATGACGCTCAGATGACGCTCCGGTGCCAGACTAGGGGGATGGTCGTCATCCCTTCACATCTACTTCAGATCTCCAGCCATGCTCAGTCCAACGTCCACTGCTTTTCTCAGGAAACTGCTCGACAGCCCTGGCCCATCGGGCTTCGAATCGGCGCCGGCCGCCCTCTGGCGTGAGGAGGCGCGGCGCTTCGCCACCGTGAGCGCCGATGTGGCCGGCAACAGCATGGCGGCAGTCAACGCCGAGGGTGCACCGACCATCATGCTGGCCGGCCACATCGACGAGATCGGCGTGATCATCACGCACATCGACGCCGAGGGATTCGTTTACATCGCGGGGATCGGCGGATGGGATCCGCAGGTACTCATCGCGCAACGCATCCGCTTCATGGGGCGCGACGGGGATGTGTACGGGGTGATCGGAAAGAAGCCGATCCACCTGATCAAGCCGGAAGAGCGGGAGAAGGCGGCAAAGTTCACCGACCTCTGGGTGGATATCGGCGCCGCCAATAAGGCCGAGGCGGAAGCGCGCTTGAGCGTGGGGGACGCGGGCGTGATCGACTCCCGCAGCATGGAGTTTCCCAACGGGCGCATTGTCTCGCGCTCCATCGACGACCGGGTGGGCGCGTTCACGGTGCTGGAGGCACTGCGCCGCTACTCCGAGCGACCGGGGGCGGCGCGTGTGGTAGCGGTGGCCACCACACAGGAGGAGATCGCCTGGCACGGAGGCGGCGCGCTCATCTGCGCCACCAATCTGTGCGCGCGCATGGCCATTGTGGTGGACGTCACCTTCTCCACGGACCACCCAGGACTCGAGAAGAAGGAGCTGGGCGAACACACCCTGGGTGGCGGTCCCGTGCTCACGCGCGGCTCGGTCATCTCTCCGGTGGTGTTCCGGCTCTTGCGGCAGACGGCGGAGGAGCAGAAGATCCCCTTCACGCTGAATGCGGCGGGCCGCGTGACCGGGACGGATGCGGACGCCATCCATATCGCCGGCCAGGGCGTGGCGACAGCCATCGTCTCCATCCCCAACCGTTACATGCACTCGCCGAACGAGATGGTGAGCCTGGAGGACCTGGACCGCGCCGCCACGCTCATTGCGGAGGCATGCCGCCGTGTGAGCACGGAGACGGACTTTACGGCGAGGTAGAAGGGGGGACGGCGAGGGTACGGGAGTAGGGTGTCGGGTAGGCGGGAGCGGTCATTCCGAGCGGCAGCGAGGGATCTTCTCCCCAGGCGCGGTGATTCCTCAGTCGCTTACGCTCCTTCGGCATGATAGCGGTGGTGCAGGCCGTTCCCCTACCCCCCACACCCTACTCCCTCCACCCTCACTCTCCTACTTCCCTGCCGCTTTCCCGCGCTTCTTGCCCATCAGTACCCAGGAGGCGGCGCCGCGCACCTCCTTCTCTTTGTCGCGCACCAGGCCCTGGAGCGCGGCAAGGGCACTGGCCGACTTGACCTCGCCGAGGGCGTGCACTGCGGCCACGCGCAGCGGCGTGGGCGTGCGCCGGAAGATTCCCTTGTTGGTGGCCGCGATCGCCATGAGCTTCTCCACCGCCTCGGGCGTGCCTATCTGCCCCAGCGCGGTGAGCATGGCCATCTGCACCCGGTCGTCCTCTTCCCGGTCCACGGCGCGGATGAGCGAATTGACCGAGCGCGAGCCGCCCAGCCCCACCACCGCCTCCGCCGCCCGTTCGCGCACGTCGGCCGACGCGCCGCGCAGCGTGGCCCGCACTCCCTTGGCCGCCGCGACCGTGCCCAACTTGGCCAGCGCCCCCGCCGCCGCGGTCCGCACCCGATCATCCCGGTGATCGAGCAGCCGCGTCAACTCCACCTCGGCTTCCGTCACCCGCATCTCCCCCAGCAATTCCGCCGCATTGCGCGCGACGTACCACCGCGGATCGCCCAGCATGTGAATGAGCGTGCGAACTCCGGTGCCGAGACGCAGGAGCGAATCGAAGTACATGCGCCGATCCGCGATGGACGGCGCCGAGATGAGGGCATCCACCAGCGCTTCCACACCCGCGTCTTCGAAGCGCGTGAACACCGCCATGTACTGCTCGTAATTCTCCTTGCGGCGGGGCAGCAGGCCCGCAACGCACTTGAGCACCGTCTGCGTGGACAGACGCCGGATGGCCATCCCGAGCTGCCGGCGAATGGCCCGGTCTGTTGCCGCATCCTCCCGCTGCACGATGCCATATACGACGTCGGCCACCACATCCACTCGCTCCTTCTGCGCCGATTCCGTCGCGAGCTTGGTCAGCCCATCCAGCTGGCGCACGACGGAGGTCGTGGTCTTGGCGGCGTCGAGCTGCTCGAACAGCTTGACCATTGAGCCCTTGGGCGTCGACACGTTCGCGAACGCCTGGTACATCGCCTCCGGACTCTGCTCCTGCACCAGGTCGCCTTCCGCCGGCGCGTCGTCGGTCTCGTCGCTCGTCTCCCCATCCAGGACTCGGTCGTGACCGGCGGGCATCAGAAGCGACGTGTCGGTCATCATCATCCCCGCCATCGGACCGGCGATCGCGCCATCCACGCTGCTTGCGCGCGATGCCTCCTCGGGCGTCTCGAGCTTCACGTGGATGGTATGCGCCTCCAGCGCATGGAGCCGCGTCTCGATGTTCCGTCCGCCGTCGCCGGGAACGGGTTGCGAGGCGAGGATGCGCGCGATGCACGTGAGGTCCGCGGGCGAGCTGTTCTCCTCGATGCGCAGCTCGGCGATGGAATGGCCGATGAGCTGCGCGGTGAGGTCCTGCGCACCGGTGAAGCGCTCCGGAATCGGCTCGCCATTCACGATCAGTCGCCAGTCATGAGTGGCGAGGACGACGACGCCGTCCTTGGACACCTCGGCGAGCGATCGCAGCGTCGCGATCTGCGCGTCGAAGGCGGAGTCATCGGTCAACAGGAGCCAGACAAGCCGGGCGAAATGACGCGCGAAGGTGAGTGAATAGTCCATCGGGAGTCGAGATGGGAACGACGTGAGCCGACAGCACGCACGACGGTGCGCTGGCGGGACGGACAGATCCGGCGGGAGAGGGCGAGGCGCGCTCAGCGACCCGTGCCATCCCGATGGTAGACACCTGGGCACTCCAGATGGTCACACGGAGTGATGGTCACGCGGGATGCGAGAGGGGACGAGGGCGGTGCCGGGGGCACTTGAATGTCCGCGCAACTACCAGGCGCCCGGCATCGGGCGATGGACCGCTATCTTTCACGCCATGTCGAGTCATGTCTGGCCCGTCGGCATCCACACGACCCCGCACCCACCGGGGCAACGCCGGCGGATGGCCGGGACGCCAACCGGAGCGCTGCACCGGCTCCCCACGCGCGGTTGACCTCATGAGCGCTCCCATCCCCCCGCCCCGCAGCTGCGGATTCACCACTTCCACCCCGGTTCCGCTCTACTGGGCCGCCTACGGGCCAGCCGGCGCACCGACACTGCTCGTGCTGCACGGCGGCCCCGGTGCCCACCACGACTACATGCTGCCGCAGATGCTGGAGCTGGCGAGCGACTACGCGCTCATCTTCTACGACCAGCGGGGCGGCGGCCGGTCAGTCACGTCCGAGCGTTCGCCGATCACCTGGCGCACGCACGTGGGCGACCTGAGCCTCCTGGTGCGCGAGCTGGGGCTCACACCGCTCTCGCTCCTCGGCTTCTCGTGGGGCGGGTTGCTGGCGTTGCTCTACGCCGTGGTGACAAGCGCAACAGCCGGCGATGACGATGATGACGCGGGTGCCCCGCCGCCCAGCCGCATGGTGCTCCTCGACCCGGCAAGTGCCGCGGGCGATCTGCGCTCACAGTTCGAGCAGGAGTTCGCGCGGCGGCAGCAGAGCGCGGAGGTGCAGGCGATGCGCGCGGAGCTGGCTGCGTCAGGGCTGAGGGAGCGCGACCACGATGCGTACCGGCAGCGGCTCTTCGAGCTGAGCGTGGCCGGCTACTTCGCGGAGCCGCAGCGCGCGCGCGAGCTCACTCCATTTCGCGTCACCGGACGCGTGCAGCAATCGGTGTGGGAGAGTCTGGACGGCTTCGACCTCACGCGCCAACTGCGCGCCGTGCGGGCACCGACGTTGATCGTGCATGGAGAGGCGGATCCAATTCCCGTCGCCTCGTCACAGGCCATCGCGCAGGCGATGCCGAACGCGAAGCTCGTCACGCTGCCGGGCAGCGGCCACGTGCCCTACGTCGAAGCAGCCGACGCGCTCTTTCCGGCCATCCGCGCATTTCTCGCGGAGACGGACCATCTCGTGCGAAAGGAATAGGAGTAACCGATGAGTACGCGCGCCCGATTCACCCCCTACGAGATGATTCTCGAGCCGCTGGAGTCCACCGCCTTCCCCGCGATCCGCGCGGAAGCGGAGCAGCGCGGCAGCGACACGCGGCGGCGCGACCAGTTCCTCCTCCTCGGCGCGGTGGGCGCGACGCTGAAAGACATCATGCCTGACAACGCGCCGGCCGACGCCGTGGACGAGTACGGCGAGCTGCTCTATCAGGGCTATCAGTTCTGGGCGTTCGGGCGGCGGCTGTACGCAGTGAGCGACGAAGTGACGTCGCTCCTCACCCAACCCGAGCTCGACGTGGGCGCGTGGCACCTTGCCGCACCGCCATCGTGCTACCTCCAGTTCCCGTATCAACGGCTCTGGGCGCGCGTCTCCGCAGAGTCGCCGTTCGAGCCGGTAGATGGCTACTTCGTGGTGGTGGACGACACGGAGCCGGCGCCGCAAGGGGGAGCGCATCTGCGCGCGCAACTCGTGCTGGGGCTGCGCGCGGAGCGTCCCGGTGTCTCGCTCGTGTCGTACCGCACGGATCTCGACCCCGCGAGCGTCGCGGCGCATGCGACCGCGCCGTGGCGCGAAGAGGGGCCGGCATTCTCGAACGCGATTCCCGGCGGCGAGCGGAAGGAGTATCGCTCGCTGTTGACGACGAGCGAGCTGGAGGCGCTGGTGCTGCGGTCGCTCTACTATCTGGACACGCACAGCCGAGCGCTCGTGGCGCACGCGGGCTCGGAGGATGGAGGGGAGGCGGAGGGAGAGAGCCAGCTGCCGTTCGTGGAGGTGCGGGCGGCGGAGTGAAGGAGCGCCGGCATCGAGGGGTGCGCCGAAACTAATCCGTTCGCCACGGATTTCTGGTGGTTGGCGTCGGAAATGTCGCGCTTCGCCACGGGGCTGTTGTGGAGGGCCGTACCGGATGCGTACCGTACGCATTCGGGCGATGTGCGGCCTGGCGAGTCCATCGCATGGCGAAGCGCCGGCCTGCTGGCTGCGCGCGCCATGGAGATCGCACTGTGGCCCGTGGCGAGGAAGTCGTGCGGCGCGCATCGCCCGCCGCCC
>DASUKA010000047.1:0-6941 GCA_036278935.1 Gemmatimonadaceae bacterium | reverse complement strand
CCGCGGCGTGTCGTGCACGATGGCGGAGATGGGATAGCCACCTTGCCGGTCGGTGGCCGGGGTATAGTACAGATTCCAGACGAAGCGGTGCATGCCCGGCTGGGCCGAAAGGTTCCTCGGCGGCCGCACCCAGTACATCGGTACGTTGATCGAATCGGGATTGGTGGGTGTGAGCGTGTCCGTACTCGAGTAGCGGCGCACCACCGTGCCCGCGTGATCGAGGATCTCGAGCACCACCGGTGTGGACGGCGCCGACTTCAGGTAGTAGTCGATGATTGCGCCGTCCGGCGGGTTCTGTCCCGCCGGCTCCTCGGGCGGAAGCGGCGTGTCGGTGTTCGTGTTTCGCCGCACGCGGTAGGCCGGGGCTGGCCGGAAGAGATACGCGTCCGAAGCGGTTACGCGCGCGGTGAGTTGGCGGAGCGGGGTGAGGTCATCCAGGATCCAGATCGAGCGCCCGTGCGTGCCCGCCACCAGGTCGTTGGCGTGGATCGCGAGATCACGAATGGAGGTGGCCGGCATGTTGAGCCGGAGCGACTGCCAGTGTGCGCCGTCATCGAGCGAGACGTACGTTGCGCGCTCGGTGCCCGCGAACAGGAGCCCGCGCCGCACCGGATCCTCGCGCACCACGTTCACGGGCTCGTCATCGGGGATGCCGGTGACGATCAGTGTCCACGTCTTTCCGCCGTCATGCGTGCGGTAGATGTAGGGGTGCATGTCATCGACACGCAGACGCGAGACTGACGCGTAGACCGTCGCGGCATCGAAGTGCGACGCGTCGAGCTGCGTCACCTTGCTCCATGGGGTCATCGCAGGCGGCGTCACGTTGCTCCAGTGCGCACCGCCATCACGCGTCATCTGGATGAGCCCGTCGTCGGTGCCCACCCAGATGACGTGCGCGTCACGCGGGGACGGTCCGATGGAGTAGATGACGCCGCGATGCTCCGTCTTCTGCGCGTCATCGGAGTACACGCCGAGGCTGGAGGGCACACCCGGATGCGCGCGGGTGAGATCCGGACTGATCACCCGCCAGCTGTGACCGCCGTTCTTTGTCTCGAACAGCACCTGCGCGGCGAAATAGAGGATGTGCGGATCGGCCGGTGAGAAGATGATCGGCGCCGTGCGATCGAAGCGGTACTTTCCGCTGCGCAGCACGTCCGGCCCCACCTGCTGTACCTGCCCGGTCGTCTCGTCGTAGCGCGATACCTTGCCGCCGTAGATGATGCCGGGGTGCAGCGGATCCGGCGCGGCGTAGCCGTACTCCTCCACGCCCACGGGGTGCCAGTCGCGGAAGGTGATGGCGCCGTCGTTTCCTCGGCTCAGAATGCCCACCGAGCCGCTCTCCTGTTGCCCGCCGTAGATGCGGTAGGGGAAGCGGTTGTCGGTGGTGACGTGAAACATCTGCGCGGTAGGCTGATTGTACCACGAGCTCCACGTGTGGCCACCGTCCACGGTGAGCGTGGCGCCCTGGTCCACGCCGAGCAGGATGACGTGCGGGTTGCGCGGATTGATCCAGATGCGGTGGTAGTCGTCGCCGCCCGGCGCGCCCTTGAAGGCCGTGAAGTGGTGGCCGCCATCGGTGGAGCGGTAGAGCGACGTGTTGGCGACGTAGACGATGTCGGGGTTGGCGGGGTCTACTTTTACTTCGGCAAAGTCGTCGCCACGCCCCGAGACGCGATTCGCGCTGTTCACGCGTGTCCAGCTCTCCCCCGCATCATCCGAGCGATAGACCCCTGTGTGCCGGCCCGCGTTTACCTCCGCGTAGATGCGGTTCGGATCGCTCGGCGCGATGCCGATCCCCATGCGGCTCAGCCCCTGCGCGGGCGTGGGGAGCCCTTGCGTGAGCTGGTGCCAGGTAGTGCCGCCATCAGTCGACTTGAAGAGCCCGCTCCCCGGCCCGCTGTAGGCGTTGCCATACTCCCATGGTCCCTGCCGCGCGGCCCAGAGCACGGCGTAGATCGTCTGCGCGTTGGTGGGATCGAAGGCCAGGTCGATGGCGCCCGTGTTCTCATCCTTGTACAGCACCTTGTGGAACGTCCGGCCGCCATCGGTGGAGCGATAGACGCCGCGCTCGGCGCTGGGACCGTACGGATGGCCGAGCACCGCGACGAAAAGTCGGTTCGCGTCGTGCGGGTCGATGATGATGTGACCGATCTGCTGTCCGTCGCGGAGCCCCAGGTGCGTCCATGATTTTCCGGCGTCCGTGGATTTGTAGATCCCATCGCCGGTGGAGAGGTCGGGACGCTGCAAGCCCTCGCCGCTTCCCACATAGATGATGTTCGGGTCGGAGGGTGCGACAGCCAGCGCACCGATGGAGCCCGTGGGCTGGTCATCGAAGATCGGCGTCCAGACGCGGCCGTAGTCGTCCGTCTTCCACACGCCGCCATCGTTCACGCCCACGTAAAAGACATTGGGCTCGCCGGGCACGCCGGAGGCCGCCACCGTGCGGCCGCCGCGGAAGGGACCGATCATGCGCCAGTGCAGCTCGGCGTAGAGCGTGGAATCGAATTGCTGCGCGGCCGCGCGGGGTGCGAGCCCCGCCAGCAACAGCATTGATATCGGCAGCAGAGCCGGTCCAACCCGGCGCAGTGAAAGCATGGTCGCCCCTGGCGGTACGGTGTTCCGGGAGGGCGCTCGGATGGAGCGCGTGGGCGCGTACCCCGGCGGGTGCACGCGCAGGTTGATCATGCACACGCGGGTCGCGTCTGTGCAAGCCGATCAGGCGGGGATACTTGACCGATGCATCGCTCTCCTCGGCGGCACACGGGATGTAGCGGGCGGCGATACAAAACTATTGCTACCGCTGCAACACTATGGCTACCGCGATGCGAGAGTATTGCTACTATAGTAGTATACCAGTATAGTAGTAAAGCGACTTGGCATTCCTCCGCGTTCGGACCCCATGCTCCGGCCACGGGGCGACATGTCCTCATCACCTCCTGTCCCACCCGGTCACGTGCCAGACCTCTTCGTCGATCGGGATCGCGAGCGCCGAGCGCTTCGCGACCTCCTCACCATCGATGGCCCGACGCTCGCGCTCGTGTACGGCCGCCGGCGCGTCGGCAAGACCTATCTGCTGACCAACAGTTGGCCGGCGTCGCGCACCTTCTACTTCGTGGCGGCGGAGAGTACGGGCGCCGTCAATCGCCGCGAGCTGCTCGCGGCCATCGGTCGTCGGTTCCACCTCGACCTCGATCCCGCTGACTTTCCCACGTGGCGAACCGTGTTCCGATTGCTCTTCGGGCTCGCCTCGCCCAAGCCGCTCGTGGTGGTGCTCGACGAGTTCCAGTATCTGATGGGCACGGGGCAGGGCGTCCCATCGCATCTCTCAGCTGTCTACGACATACACAAGGACCGGCGCCCCTTCGTCGTGGTGCTGAGCGGATCGGCTGTGCGAACCATGGAGAGCCTGCAGGCGGGCGATTCGCCGCTGTACGGACGTCTGGCCAAGACGCTCCGCATCAAGCCGTTCGACTATCTGGATGCCGCCGCGCTCATGCCGTGCGAGGGCCTGAAGGAGTGCGCCACCGCGTACGGGATCTACGGTGGCACGCCCCGTTACCTGCGGTCGCTTCGCGCGGACCGGTCGCTCCCGGAGAACGTCGCGGCCGACGTGCTCAGCCCGGGCGGGCAGGTGCGCACGCAGGTGGAGACGGTGATCGATCAGGAGCGGGGACTCCGCGATACCGAGGAGTACAAAGCGATCCTGCGCGCCGTGGGCGGGGGGCGGACGCAGCTCAACGACATCGCCATGTACGTGGGCCTCCCCAATGGAACGCCACTCCGCAAGAAGCTCGGCCGGCTGGTCGCACTCGGCTATGTGGCTGCCGGCCGGAATTTCGATGCCAGGCCGAAGGCGCCGTTCCGGTACTCGCTCGCCGATCCAGCGCTGCGCTTTCACGCGACGCTCGTCGAGCGCTACCGCCCGGAGCTGGAGAAGAACGACGCGCGGGACGTCTGGAGCGCGTATATCGCGCGCGAGATTGACAGCTACATGGGACTCGTCTTCGAGCGCATGGTGGAACAGGCGTACCATCGGCTCCGCACCCGCCTCAAGCTCCCCATGATCGCCGAATGGAGCCGGTGGGAGGGGACGGATCGGACGGGCGCTTCCCGCGAGGTCGATATCGTCGCGCGGCTCACCGATGGGCGCATGCTCACCGGGGCGATCAAGTGGGGACAGCTCGGTCTGGCCGTCCACCAGAAGCACCTGCGCGACCTGCAGGCGCTGGCGAACTCCGGCCATGCGTGGGCGCGCGAGGCGTTGCGCGCGAAGTCGCCATTCCTCTACGCGACCGGGAGGCGCTTCCCGGCGAACTTCCGCCGCCGCGCGGAGCAGGATGGCCACCCGGTGCTAGCGTGGACGCTCGAGGAGCTGTACCGGGGGCGGCGGACGCCACCGGCGGCCCGGCGGGTACGGGCGCGACGGAAATAACGCCGTTCTGGCCGCCCGCGATCGTGGCGCGCACCGGCACGTGGAGCCGGTGATCGAAACGGACACCGACGCTGCGCGCATCCGGCTTCCGCGGCGCTCCCGCCGAACATATACTCGATGCATGACCGAGCCCGCCGCCCACCGCCTGTTAAGCGTCGAGGAGTACCTGCGCTCAGAAGAGACGAGCCCCGTGCGGCGCGAATTCGTCGCCGGCGAAGTGTACGCGATGAGCGGGGGAACGCTGCGCCATAACCAGATCGCGCTCAACATCGCCACGCGGCTCTTCGCGGCCGCGCGCGGAGGACCGTGCCGCGTCTACGTCAACGACGTGAAGCTCCGCATCGGCGACGACTTCTACTATCCCGATCTCATCGTGGACTGTGAGCAGCACACCGGCGCGGAGGTGTTCGTCTACCATCCCTGTCTCGTCGTCGAGGTCCTCTCCCCATCCACCCGCCGCACCGACCGGCGCGAGAAGCTCGAGGCGTACAGGCGCGTCGACTCCCTGCGCGCGTATCTGATGGTCGAGCAGGACGCGCGGCGCGTGGAGCGGCATTGGCGGGACGATCGGCAGGCGTGGCAGGTGGAGGAGGTGAGCGCGGAGGGCGGGGCCTCCGCCGTGCGCGTGCCGTGCCCGGCGCTGACCCTCACGCTCGCCGAGATCTACGAGGGAATCGAGCTACCCGCATCGCCCGAGCGGCTGCGCCGGGTGCGGGAAGGCTGACGGCCACAGCAGGATTGACAACCGGCGCATGCTGTGCATTGTACTACTATGTACATAGTAGATATGGCCGGATGACCCCGCGCTGCGTTGCCGCCATGCCACTCGCGATCGTGGCGATCGGCTGCGCCGCGATGCACGGCGGCTCCGGCATGGCCAGCGCGCCAACGGGCGATATCCTCTTCGCCGCCAGCTCGATGCCCAGCGCGTACGGCATCCAGATGCGGCTCGAAGGCTCGGCCGCGGTGCGCGGCGACTGGCTCTATATCGTCGTGCCCACCGGACTCGTGCGCACCTATCAGGGGACGGCGGACGCTTGGGACCTGATGCTTCGCGCGGGACTGGCGACGTGCAGCGGCACGGGGAAGTGGCGGCTCGTGTCCGAGAGCCGCGCCGCGCGCATCGCGCCGCTGGTCGGCCTGACGCGGGAGCATGCCATGCTCGACACCACGGTTCGCGCGTTCAACGACACGCTGCGTCTGGATCTCGGTGTTCCGCAGGGAACGAAGCTGGACCGCGCATGGCTGACGTTCGAGCTCGCCTGGCCGATCGAGGGGGTACTCGCGACCTACACCCTGCCAGGCAACTCCTCGCTGGCGACGCCCACTCGGCGGTGGGAGACGGGAGCGCAGCGGCCGGCGGATGTGCTTTGCGGTAGCTAGCGCACGCCTCGCGGAAACTCCGGTGCCTCCCGCGTGGATGTGAACAGTCGGCGGCGGAATTACATTATTCGGGTCGTCGCGCGAACCGCCCCGTCACCTCCTGCCATCGTCATCAGAATACTGGGGGACCAGCATGAAGTTCATGCTTCTGATCTACAACGAGAGTGAGCTCCTGGATGCAATGCCCACGAGCGAATTCAACGCGTCCATGCGCGACTGCCTGGCGCACGCCGATGCACTGCACCGGGAGGGAACGCTGCTGGAATCCCGGATGCTCGGCCGCCCGGACACGGCCCGATCGGTGCGCATCCGCAACGGCCGCCGCATAGCGGTGGACGGGCCGTTCGCCGAGACCAAGGAAGTGCTGGGGGGCTTCAACCTGATCGAGGCCACCGACATGGAAGAGGCTCTCCGCATCGCTGAGCACTTTCCCTGGGTGCGCACCGGGTGCGTGGAAGTGCGCCCCGTGCAGGACATCGACGAGGTGCGACAGCAGGTCGGCGCTGTACGCGCGCTAGCATCGAACGATCCAGCATCGACACCCTGATCGACATGTTATCCCGCGCGGGTGCCGATGTCACGGTCAAGGTGCGCCGTCGTAGGAGCGCCGCCTGACCAATAACCCGGGTAGAGGCGCTACCCCCTCATCCCGTATCGCTACTCCGCTTTCAGCGCTTCGGTGGGCTGGATGCGAAGTGCTCGGCGCGCGGGGCCGATCGCCGCGACGAGACCGACCGCCGTCATGAGCGCGGCGACTCCCGGAAGAAGGTACGTGCCCTGCCCGTGCATCATCCAACCGTCCATCGCCCGGTCCGTCAGGCCTGAGAGCCCGACGCCAATGACGATTCCAATGGCAATCTGACCCGTCGCTCTGGAGAGAATGCTCGCGAGCAGCCGACGGGGTTGGCCTCCCAACGCTGAGCGGATGCCGATTTCGCGCCGGCGGCGTGTGATGGTGATGGACATGAGCGCGTAGATCCCCGCAGCCGAGAGCAGCAGAGCGCTGAGCGCCACGAGCAGCACCGCGAGGATGATGAGCCGGCCCGCAGCCATATCCAGGTTCATGGTGTCAGCGAGGATGGCAACACCGTGCGTGAGCCGCAGCATCGGACTCACCGCCGCGACG
>DASUKA010000046.1:0-3201 GCA_036278935.1 Gemmatimonadaceae bacterium | reverse complement strand
CACCGGCTGAGGGTGTAGTGCGTCTACTCCTTAGGCTGTAGGATGCCTACACCCACGCGCGGTGTCAAGCGTCACGAACCCGCGCTGCCCGCGATCGGGCATCGGCCCGATCGCGGGCAGCGCGATTCCTACCACGCAGCTGACGTCGCCAGGCCGCGGTGCGCTGGGGAGCGGGTCACTCCGCCCGCAGCGCGATCACGGGATCCACGTGCGTTGCGTGTCGCGCCGGGATCACGCTCGCGAGCAGTACGAGCACGAACAGCAACGCCGCCGCGAGCAGGTAGATCGCGGGGTCGAGCGCGCTCACGCCAAAGAGCTGGCTCGTGACGACGCGTGATAGCACGGCCGCACCGCCGAGTCCGACCACGATCCCGATGCCGCCGAGTACCGCGCCGCGGCGAACGACCATGGTGATGATCTGCTCCGCCCGCGCGCCGAGCGCGATGCGGACGCCGATCTCGCGCGTGCGCTCGGCGACCGAGAACGCGATCCCCGCGTAGAGCCCCACCACCGCGAGCATGACCGCGAGAAGCGTGAACGCCGTGAGAAGCCGGGCGAGGAGATGCTGCTCGGAGACGGTGGCATCGATGCGCTGGCGGAGCGACTGGATGTCGTACAGTGGGGCGGACGGGGCGACGGCCGCCACGGCGCGCTGCATGGCGGTACGGAACGCAGCCGGTGGAAGCGATGAGCGTACGAGGAAGGTGGCGCCGGTCGTCGCGACGATATTGTGGACCGGATAGTACTGCATCGGTCCGCTGCCGTCGTTCACGAGCGAGCCATTGCTGCTGCACGCTGGGGCGGGTGGCATTCTCCACGTCGACCGGCGACGCGCGCTCCGCGCGGCAGCGGCGTGATGGGGTGGGAATTGCATGTGGAAGGATTATGCGATATAATTGCACCTGATGACGACCCCCCGCCCGAGCATCGCGCCACGACCCGAGGCCGTGCTGGCCACCGCGCTCCTCGCCGCCGCCCAGCGGCTCGGACTTCGTGGACGCGAGATCGCCGCCGTGATCGGCACGAGCGAAGCCACTGTCTCCCGGCTCCGGTTCGCGCGCGTGTTGCACCCGCGGAGCAAGGAGGGCGAGCTGGCGCTCCTCTTCCTCCGCGCGTACCGCTCGCTCGACGCGCTCGTGGGCGGCGACGACAGCAAGGCGCGCCTCTGGCTGCGCGCCGAGAACGAGCATCTGGGCGGCATCCCGGCCGACCGGATCCGCACCGTGGAGGGCCTGGTCGATGTCGTCCAGTATCTGGACGCGATGCGCGGGAAACTCTGAGATCCGTGCGCTGCGGCTCGCGCCGTGGCGCGCGGTCGAAGCGCAGCACCAGCTCTCGACGCGCAAGCTCGTGGCGAGCGCGGAGGAGCAGATCGTCCTCGAGCAGCTCATCGAGAGCGCCAAGCCCCCTGACCCCACCCGCGGCCGACGCCACTATCTGCTCTTCACGCCGTTCCGCTATCCGCCGCTCCGGCACGGTACGCGCTTCGGCACCCGGTACGAGCGCAGCATCTGGTACGGCTCCGAGACGCGCGAGACGGCGTTCGCGGACGTCGCCTACTATCGCCTCATCTTTCTGGAGGGAACCCGCGCCGACCTCGGTGCCCTCTCCACACCGCTCACCCTGTTTCGCGTGCAGGCGCGCACCTCGCGCGGCGTGGATCTCACGGCCCATCCCTTCGACGCGCACCGCCGCGCCATCGCGTCGCCCGTGCGCTACGATGCCACGCAGGCGCTGGGAGCCGCGATGCGCGCGGCGGGCGTGCAGCTCTTCCGGTATGCTTCCGCACGCGATCCGCGCGGCGGCGTGAACGTGGGCGCGTTCACCCCTGACGTATTCGGGCGGGCGAAGCCCCGCGATCTCGAGACCTGGCAGTGCATCGCCACGCGCGACGTGGTGGAGCTGGCGAAGCGCGACTACTTCGGGCGCGAGGTGTACACGTTCGCACGCGACGCCTTTCTGGTGGGAGGGAGGCTGCCGACGCCGTCGGTGTGAGCGGCGGTGGGCGCAGATGCCCAAGCTCGACGGTGTCAGACGTCGACGTCGGGGTAATGCCCTCTCGATGCCCATGATCGAGTACATCTCCGCCCGACGCCAGCGAGTCCGCCGCACTCGGTCATTCGAACGCGCCGTGGGCCAGGAAGTGAAAGGTCTGATCGATGACATCCGGCGCGTTCATGATGGACGTATGGCCGCGCCCCACCACCAGGAAATCGCGCATGCCCTCGACGCGCGCGCGGGCTACGCTCACCTTCCCATCGTTCGGGCCATCGAAGAGCGAGGCGGACAGGGAGCGGCGGCGCATCGCGCCAGCAATGACGCCGAGCTCGAAGGGCACGGGCGGCAGCATCGCGAGGATACCGGCTGGCCCCGTCCGCAGCTCCAGCGTTGCGGGACCGAGCACGTGCCGCAGCAGCGGCATCCGACAGAGCCAATCCGCCATCTCGGTTCCAGCATTGGGTGGAGCGAGCATCACCACGCGCCCCACGCGCTCTGGGGCGAGCCACCCCCCGGCGAGCGCCGCCCTGAGGACGATGCCGCCCATGGAGTGCGTGACCGCATACAGCGGCTTGCCATCCGGCAGCGCGGCGAGGGCGAGTCCCACGCGCTCGGCGTGGACGAGTACGCCCGCGCGGCGTGACGGGTAGCCGATGTTGCGCACCTGGTAGCCGCGTCGCGACCCTTCAACCGCGAGCCGATGCATCGAGCGCGCGGTGCGACCGAGTCCATGCAGCAATACCAGGGTGCCGGGCGACGCCACGTCCATCTTTCTCATGGTATGGAATACTACATCTTCGCGGGCTCGCCGCCCCACGGCGTACGCCTCGCCGAGTACAATCCCGCTTGGCCCGCGGCATTCTCGCTCGAGTGCACGCGCATTCGCGCCGCGCTCGGCGATCTCACGGCAGAGATCGAGCACGTCGGCAGCACCTCGGTTCCCGGACTCATTGCCAAGCCAGTGATCGACATGCTGGTCGGCCGCCCGGCGGACAGCGATGCTGCGCCGTACATCGACGCGCTCCAGAGCCTGGAGTACGAGTACCGGGGCGAATCCGGTATTCCGGGACGACACTACTTTCGTCGCGGGCGCCCGCACACGCATCATCTCCATCTCGTGGAGCACGGCGGCACGCTCTGGTGGGATCATCTCCGCTTCCGCGATCGCCTGCGCGCCGATTCCGCACTGGTGACCGAGTACGC
>DASUKA010000045.1:0-1768 GCA_036278935.1 Gemmatimonadaceae bacterium | reverse complement strand
GCCTGGCGCGCGGCGCGGTTGGATCCCGTGGAAGCGTTGCGGGAGGAGTAGATCCGCACGGTTCACCGCCTTGCACAACCACTGCGACTGTGCTACTGTGATGTTATGAAGAATATCACAGTTTCTGTGAGCGATGACCTGTATCACCGCGCCCGCGTCCGGGCCGCCGAGAAGCGGAGCACCATTTCCGCACTGGTGCGGACCTTTCTCACCCGAATGGTTGAGAAAGAATCCACCTTCGAGCGGCTGCAGCGCGAGCAGAACGAAATCATAGCGCGCATCCGCGCCACGCATCCCGGCTTTTCCGCCGCGGATCGGTTGAGTCGCGACGACGTGCATGGCCGCCATGCGCTTCGTTGACACGAATATCCTGCTCTATGCCATCAGCTCGGCGCCCGCCGAGCGCGTCAAGGCGGAGCGCGCAGGAGCAGTGCTGAACGAGCCGGACCTCGCGCT
Source organism: Gemmatimonadaceae bacterium (assembly GCA_036278935.1). Taxonomy (GTDB): domain Bacteria; phylum Gemmatimonadota; class Gemmatimonadetes; order Gemmatimonadales; family Gemmatimonadaceae; genus DASSNR01. The sequence goes on along the minus strand of DASUKA010000045.1, from coordinate 1,312 downwards.
CTCAGTGCAGGTGTTGCAGGAATTCTACGTGCAGGCCACGCGCGCCACCGCTGCTGCACCTATCACGCACGAGGCCGCCGCGGGATTCATTGCAACGCTGTTGCGCTTTCCGGTTCACGAGATAACTGTGCCGCTGCTGCATGCGGCGCTCGCAACCCGCCTGCGTTGGCAGCTCAGCTATTGGGACGCCGCCATCGTGGAAGCAGCGCGAGCGCTCGGTTGCGACACGCTCTACTCCGAGGATCTCCAGCACGGGCAGACGTTCGCGGGCGTGCGCATCGTGAACCCGTTTGCGTAATCCGGGGCGGCACGAAGGGTCCCCGGCCTCGCCTCACCACCCCACCGCCGCCGACGCCACGCGCGCTGTCTCCGCCAGCACCGCCGCGCCCACGAAGATACTCTCCTGTGCCGCGTAGAAGCGCGGCGAGTGCGCGGGGATGTTCTCCCCGCCCGGCTCGCGCGCCCCGATGCGCAGAAAGCAGCCGGGCATGCGCTCCATGTAGCTGGCGAAGTCTTCGCCGCCCATGTTGAGCACGCCGAGCGGGACGACGGCGCTCTCGCCGAGCAGCGAGACGGCCGCCTCGCGCGCCCACGCCGCGGGCCCGGGCGGATTCACGATCGGCGGCGGCCCCAGCGCGATCGTGACCTCCGCGCGGAGCCGATGCACCGCCGCTGTCGACTCGGCGATGCGGCGCACCTCGTCCACCAGCAGCTCGCGCGTGGCGGGGTCGGTTGCGCGGAGCGTACCAGTCAGCGTCGCCCGGCCCGGGATGATGTTCGGCGCCGAGCCCGCGTGGATGCTCCCCACCGTCACGACCGCCGGGTGCGCGGGGTTCACACGGCGCGCGACGATCGTCTGCAACGCGCCAATGAGCGCGCCGGCGGCCACGATGGGGTCGGCCGCCTCGTGCGGCCGCGCGCCGTGTGCACCGCCGCCAATCAGATCGATCGTGAACGTATCCGCCGACGCGGCCAGCGGCCCCGCCTCCGCCACCACCTGCCCGACGGCGAAGCGCCGGTCCACATGGCCACCGAAGATCGCGCCCACCCCATCCAGCGCACCGGATGCCAGCATGGCCTCCGCTCCGTGCCCCGTCTCCTCCGCCGGCTGGAGGACGATCAGCACATCACCCGGCGCCGGGTCGTGCGAGAGGAGATGCGCGGCCCCCACCGCCCACGTCGCGTGCACGTCGTGCCCGCAAGCATGCATCACGCCGGCGCGCTCGGAGGCGAAGGGAAGGCCGGTCTCCTCCTGAATGGGGAGCGCGTCGATATCGCCACGCAGGGCCACCAGAGGCAGCACCGGATCGCG
>DASUKA010000044.1:0-69563 GCA_036278935.1 Gemmatimonadaceae bacterium | reverse complement strand
ACTCGCCGAGCAGCGAGCCCGTCTGGCCCCCGGGCCGGCCACGGCCTTTCGAGCGTTCAGCCAGAGCGTGTTCACCTCGGGGGCTCTTCCCACGAAGACGAAACAACTGATCGCAGTGGCCGTCGCGCACGTGACCCAGTGCCCGTACTGTATTCGCAGCCACACCGGCGCGGCACTCCGGCATGGAGCCACAGCCGAGGAGATCATGGAAGCCATTTGGGTCGCCGCGGAGATGCGCGCTGGCGGCGCGTACGCGCATTCGGCCCTGGCGCTGGATGTGATCGCCCACGAGCAGGCGGAGCATGCGGGCGACATCGAGAAGTCTGCCGGCACTCGGGGAGCGGCCATCGCATCGAGCGTGGGGAACGCGGGATGAGCACCAACGTTGCCATCAACGGCCTGGGACGAATTGGCCGCGCGATCCTGAAGCTGGTGATGGATGAACCGTCGCTCGGGCTGGTCGCCGTCAATGACCTGGTCGATGTCGAGCATCTCGCCTACCTGCTTCGCTACGACACGGTCTACGGGCGGTACTCGAAGTCTGTGGCGGTCGATGGAGATGACCTGGTCGTCGCCGGCCGCACGGTGCGGGCGCTGCGGAGTCGCGACCCTCTGGATCTCCCCTGGCGGGAGCTGGGGGTCGAACTCGTGTTCGAGTGCACCGGGGCGCTGACCCGGCGTCAGGATCTCGAGAAGCACATCCGTGCGGGTGCGCGGATCGTCCTCCTGTCCGCGCCATCGAAGGGCGGGGAGGTGGAGACGGTCGTCCATGGTGCGAACACGCCGGACGGCATTCCCGTCATCGTCTCCTGCGCGAGCTGCACCACGAACTGCATCACGCCGATCATCGAGGTCATCGGTCGGCGTATCGGGATCGAGAAGGCGGTGATGACGACCGTGCATGCCTACACCGCGTCGCAGTCGCTCGTCGATGGACCGGGCAAGGGCCTGCGTCGCGGCCGGGCCGCGGCGGCGAACCTCATCCCGGCGACGACCGGTGCCGCACTCGCGACGACGCGCGCGCTGCCGCAGTACGCGGGCCTCTTCGACGGCGTCGCGATCCGGGCGCCGCTTCCCATCGGGTCGATCGCGGACATCACCTTCGTCACCTCGCGCAAGACCACCGTCGACGAGGTGAACGAGATCCTCACGGGTGAGGCCGACACGCAGCGCTACGCGGGAGTGCTCGGCGTGTCGCACGACCCGCTCGTTTCGTCGGACGTCATCGGCGATCCTCGCGCGTCCATCGTCGACCTCGAGCTCACGAGGGTCATCGGCGGGGATCTGGTCAAGGTCATGAGCTGGTATGACAACGAGTGGGGCTACGCGAACCAGATGCTCCGCGAGGCGGTGTCGGTTGCCAAGGGAATAGGCTCGCCAGGCGCGTGACTCGGGCCAGGGCAATACCGGACGTTCCCATGCAGGAGCGGCGCACATCGCGATCCGTTATCTGGGGTGTGGTTCCGCTGGCGCTCATCGGCCTCGCGCTACTGGGCTCCGTGGCCATCCCCGCGCGCCAGACGTGGCATATCTCGCGGCTTCTGAGCCTGACCACCACAGTGATCGCGCCGGCCCGACTGCTCGTCGAGGCGTTGCAAACCGGTCTCGCGGAGGAGTTCGCCGAGCTCCAGGGCTACGTGCTCTCCGGCGACGACATACTGCTCCGGCGGTACCGCGTCAGTGTCGACGACGACGAACGGCGGGTCACCGAACTCGAGCGCCTGGCTACACGTGTCGACCCGACCGCGGCCGGTCGCGCGCGCATCCTCCAGAGCCGGATCGGCGAGTGGCACCGGTTCAATGACGCACTGATCGCGTGGCGCGGGTCACGCGGCCAACGCGCCGCCGCCTTCGAGACCGGACAGGCGCGGTACGATTCATCCTTGAGTGCCATCGCTCAGCTGTCTTCGCGCCTCGCGGCCGCGTCGGCCACGCAGGATGACAAGGTTCGCGCGCTCGAGCACCTGAGCATCGTCGTCAACGCGACGCTCGTGCTTGCGGCGCTCGTTGCGATGTCCGGCGTGCTGGTCCTGGCGCTCCGGGAGCGGCGGCTGTCCGCCGCGTTGCATCGCCGGATCGTGGAGGAGTCCGCCCTGCGGCAGCTGGCGCGGCGGCTCAGTACGGCGGTGACGCGCGGCGAGGCGCTCCGCGGCATTGCCAGGGGGGCACTGGCGACCACGCCGGCCCGCGGCGTCTGCGTCGAATGGAGGATCTCTCGCGAGCGCGTCGTCGCGTTCGTGGCGACGGTGGGCGAAGGGGAGCCGGCGCCCTGCACCCGCGCCCCCTACTCCGGTTCGCTCACCGAGGAGTTCCAGCGGCGCGGCATCCCAGCCGTGTCGGGCGACGTCGACACGATCGACGGTCGGCTCGCAGTCGCGCCGGGGGGTGACGAGGCGCACTACACCGATCTCGTCGTTCCGCTCCTCTCCGCCGACGAAGCGCGCGGAGTGCTCGTGCTGCTTGGTGATCCGGCGGCGCCAGCGTTCGGGGACGACGAGCGGCGGCAGCTCCGACGCGTGAGCGATCTCGCCTCGGCCGCGCTGCGGCGTGTCGACGGACTGGTGGCGGTGCAGCGTGCGCTCAGGAAAGCGCGAGACCGCGCGCAACGGGAGGCCGCGCTCCGCGAGGCTGCCGAATCCCTTGCCGGCGCGTCCACCATGGACGAGGTGATGCCGCGCATCGTGCACGCCGCGCTCGGGGCGATGAGGGGGCGCGGCGCGTTCGTCGAGCACATCGTCGGCCGGCCGGGCGAGCCCGCGGACGTGGCCGTGTGCGCGGCGGCCGGGACCGGGGTACCGCCGCTCACGGTGACGCGCCCATTCGCCGGCTCGTACACGGAGCTCGTGACGAGGAGCGGCGAGCCGGCGCTCATCGCGGACCTCGCGCATCGGGAGCGCTCGGGAACCCTCGATGCGATGCAGGATGTGGCCGGCTCGGCGATCGCCGTGCCGCTCGGCGATGCCACGGCGCCGAGAGGCGCGCTCTTCGTCGTGAGCCCCGCGCGCCGCCGCTTCCGACCGGACGATGTGGCACGGGCCGGCATCTTCGGCCACCTCGCCGCGCGGGCCCATGAGAAGGCCCGGCTCCTGGAGGCAGCGCACGAGCGGCGGCGAGCTCTGGAAACCGTGATCCAGAGCCGCTCACGGTTGATGCGCGGCTTCAGTCACGACGTGAAGAATCCGATTGGCGCGGCTGACGGGTTCGCCGAGCTGTTGAGCCTGGGCGTCTACGGTGAGCTGTCCACGGACCAGGCGGCGAGCATCGAGCGCTTGCGCCGGAGCATCCACACGGCGCTCGAGCTGATCAACGAGCTGCACGACCTGGCGCGTGCCGAGAGCGGAAGGATCGCGCTGTCTTCGGAGCCCGTGGATCTCGCGGAGCTCGCGCGCACGCTGGGCGAGGAGTACCACGCCGCGGCGCAGGGGAGGGGACTCACGCTCTCCGTGGACGTGGGACACGACCGGCAGCTCATCGAAACCGACCGGGCCCGGGCCGGGCAGGTCGCCGCCAACCTGTTGTCCAATGCGATCAAGTATACGCAGCACGGTTCCGTGCTGGTGCGTGTGCGCCGCCAGCCAGTGGGCCCCTCTGGCGCCGAGGGCGCCTGGGCGCTCATCGAGTTCGCCGACACCGGCCCAGGCATACCGCCGGACAAAAAGGACTACATCTTCGAGGAGTTCAGTCGGCTCGACGGTGGCGACACGCCCGGCGCCGGTCTCGGACTGGCCATCAGCAAGCTACTCGCGCAGGCGCTGGGCGGGCGCATCACGGTCGAGAGCGAGCTCGGACGCGGGTCGACGTTCACGCTCTGGCTCCCGGTGCGGAGGGCGGCGGGAACCGCCTGAGGGCTGCCATACCGGGCACCCAGAATTGAATCGGCCTGCATGACGCTCGCGCTTCTCTCAACGGGCGGCACACCCCTCGCATGCTGTGCCCGCATCCTGTGGCCAGATGGCCGGCGACATCCATCTCTGTGCATCCCGAAACCTGGGATGGCGAGACCGCACGGCGCCGCGGCAGGATGAGGCCGACCCGAGCGGCGCCACGCCGCACACTGATCACGGAGGAGCGAGATGGAGCAAGAGCGGATCGCCTACAATCGCGTCGCGCCGGACGGGATCCACGCCATGCTGCAGCTGGAGCAGTATGTGAAGGAGAGCGGACTTGAGCCGGGGCTGCTCGACCTCGTCAAGACTCGAGTGTCCGAGATCAACAGATGTGCGTACTGCATCGACATACACACGAAGGACACGCGGACGCGGGGCGAAGCGGAGCAGCGGCTCTGCCATCAATAGTTGGAACCGGCTTGCCGTGCCGTTCCGCGCGGTGCCCGGAACGTACGAGCCGGCTCGGCATCAGGGGGAGCAGGCCGTGCACGCGTAACTGATGGCTCATGGCTCATGCCCCGAGTGCCGAGCAGAGCGCCTCACGTGTCGCGACATATCGCGCCGGCGTGCAGGAGCGACGTGCGCGGCAGCCGGCGTGCGTCGAGCGCGGCAAGTGAGCATGCCTCATGCGGGCTCCTCCCGGAGTCGCTCCCCGCTTCCCGCGCGCTCCGCCACCGCGTGCACCAACGCCGTTTCGGGGCGAGTGCGCTCTTCACCCCACACGAGCAGGAGCACCATGATCCCGTAGATCGGGAGATGCCCCACCAATTCGCGCCATCCGAGGAGGGGGAGTGTGAGATTGAACGGGACCCAGATGATGAGGATGAGGAGCCGAATGAAGGCGCCGGAGATGAGCAGCAGTCCGAGTGTGAGCTCCACCGTGCCGGCGATGAGCAGGAACTCCCGGTCGCCGATCGATGGCAGGCCCAGCGCCGGGAAGAAATTGAAGGGATGATCGGCGAGAAACGCGAGCCCCATGGGTAGGTTCCAGAGCTTCTCGGTAAAGGCGACGACCGCGATGCTCAGCCCGGTGAGGACGCGGAGCGCCGGCGCGGCATAGGGTACGAGCCGCGCAATGGGCCGATGCAGCCGCTCCATGGCCATGTCCAGCGCGAGCGGGCCGCGCCCGGTCGCGAATAGGAAGAACGCGATCCCGAGCAGTTCGGCGTGCTCCACCAACTGCAATGGGCCGAACACGATGGCACCCGCCACCCAGGCGAGCGCGAGCGCGATGGCGCCGAGCCGGGTGAGCGCGCCATAGAGGAAGCTCAGGCCGATGGCGATCTCCGTGAGCCCGAGCACCGCCCCGAGGAAGTTGCTGGGGAGCATCAGGTTCGGAAAGAAGAGCCGCAGGCTCACGCCGCTCACCAGCAGCACCACGGCGGCATGCAGGCCGATCACGAGGGGCATCCAGGAGAGGAGTCGCGTGTAGTTCTCCCAACTCATCCCGAGCTCGATCGGTCCCGGCACAATCGCCCGGCCGCGGCGCTGGCGCCAGGCGAGTGCCGCGAGGAGCGTGATCCCGGCGGCGATGCCGACCGGGATCCAGGTGGTCGCCGTGAAGATCGCGTCGAACTGGACGGGATACCTCGCGTTGTCGACGAACCAGCGTTCGTGGAGCGGTGTGATCGCGGCTCCGGTCATGAACGGCTCTCCCCGCGCCGGCCCGGCGCGGCCGAACGGCGCGTGCGTGGCATTGATGTCGTACACGATCTCGAGCGAGTGCGTCGAGCGCTGCATCATCCAGGCCGGAGCGCGTGCATCGATTGCGGTACTCGCTCCGCGAAGTGCAGGAATCAACGGTGCAGCGCGATGAGCCTGGGATACGGCCTCTACTTGCCTTGAACCAGTTCGCCTGCACCGCTAGCCTTGCAGCCCATCGGGTCGCCGGCGCTGGCGCATACGTCGATGAAGACGATTCTCCACTCGGACTCTTCGTGTGAGGCGACGTGGATAGCGGCGTATCATGCAGACGTACTCTCTCATCGCGCCCCCATCGGCTGATGGCGCGACACTCGCGGGCAGGGGCGAACTGGGCGCCCTTGTGCACACATTCAACTGGGCGTCGAACCCCGCTTGGCCCCATCGATGAATGGCCGCAGAGGCTCACCACGGCCGTGCACATTGATCTTCCCCCCGCTTGATAGACACCTCAATACGCCCGACTATGATACGGGAGGAGGGGTCCAATGGCGAGGCGACGAAGGCAGTTCACGGCGGAGTTCAAGATCGAAGCGGTCCGGCTGGTGGAGAGCGGCACGTCCCCGGGCGCTGTAGCCCGGGAGCTGGGGATCAGTGCGGACATGCTCCGGCGGTGGCGACGCCAGTTCGCCACCGCGGCCAGCACGCGGGATCCCTTCCCTGGGAATGGGAAGCTGACCAGCCAGGACGAGGAGATCCGCCAGCTCCGCCGGCGGGTCGCGCAGCTCGAGGAGGAGCGCGAGATCCTGAAAAAAGCGGCGGCCTTGCAACGCCCAAGGAATCGCGGTGAGGTTCGCCTTCATCCGCACCCACGCGAGCGAGCATGCCATCACGACGATGTGTCGGGTGCTCACGGTGTCGAAGGCCGGCTACTACGCGTGGGTGAAGCGCCCGCCGAGCGCGCGGGCCGCCGCCGATCAGCGGCTCGCCGCCCAGATCCAGGCGGTGCACCGGTGGAGTCGCGGGACGTACGGCAGTCCGCGGGTCCACGCCGAGCTCCGGGCGGAGGGGGTGCGAGTGAACGAGAAACGGGTCGCGCGCGTGATGCGCAGTGCGGGCATCCGCGCGAAGCAGCGACGGCGGTTTCGGGTGACCACCGACTCGCGCCATGGTCATCCGGTCGCGCCCAATGTGTTGGCTCGCCAGTTTGCGATCGAGCAGGTCGGCGCGCCGGATCGGGTGTGGGCGGGGGACATCACCTACCTCGCCACGCGCGAGGGATGGCTCTACCTGGCCGTCGTCGTGGATCTCGCCTCGCGGCGCGTCGTGGGCTGGAGCATGCGGCACACGCTCGAGTGTGCCCTCACGCTCGACGCGCTCCGGATGGCGCTGGCGCAGCGGCAGCCGGGGGCCGGCGTGCTGCACCATTCCGATCGTGACAGTCAGTACGCCGCGGGGGAGTACCAGGCGTTGCTCCCCCAGCACGGGATGCAGTGCAGCATGAGCCGGAAGGGGGATTGTTGGGACAATGCGGTCGTCGAGAGCTTCTTCGCGACGCTGAAGGCAGAGCTGGTCGACGGGGTCGACTGGCCGACACGCGCTGCCGCCCGCGCGGCCCTGTTCGAGTACATCGAAGTGTGGTACAATCGGCAGCGGCGGCACTCGAGCCTCGGCTATCGCAGTCCCGTGCAGTACGAGCAGGACGAACTCACAGCGGCATAAACCCCGTGTCCATCAACCGCGGGGAAGTCCAGCAATTCCGTGTGAGCGGGTAAGACCTGTCACTCCAAGCGTATGGATCGGCGGCGATAAAGCAGCGGAAGAGCTACATATACGGGCCACCTGGTTTCGACGACCTGTCGCCCTATTGCATGGAATAACATATTGATCTAGATTGTGGAGCATGTCTACGCTCCGCAAAGAGATAAGGCGTGCGAAGGGCGCCCCGGCGCGGCTCTTAAGCCACCCTTCCACAGCTCTCGCTGCGCTTGGCGTTCCTCCGTCGGCAGAGAAAGCGGTTCGGTACTTCGCGACGCACCCAACCGCGCGGCCCTACGCGCGCGAGTTGCAGCGGAAGCTTGGTCTCGGCGGCGCGTCGGCGCAGCGCGACCTTGAACGTCTCACAGAGATCGGGGCGCTTAAGCGCGCCTCGGACGGCCGCCTCGTTCGGTATGTCCCAGAGCTCAACTCGCGGTTTTGGCGCGGCATCCGATTCCTCGTTGCCGATCCCAACGAGCCCGCTGCCCTGTTGCGCGACGCCCTCTGTGACGTAGAGGGTCTGACGGCGGCATTTGTGTTTGGCTCGATTGCGAAAGGCTCGGCGCAGGAAGACAGCGACGTCGATGTCTTTGTCGTTGAGGCAGCCGCGACCGATCGCAGAGCGCTCCATCGACAGCTCGCCGAAGCGGCGGTCTTACTTGGAAGGGAAGTCAATCCAACGTGTTACACCTTGGAGAAACTCGCAGAGCGTTTGGCGAATCGTGCGCTTCCTGGATATCGATTTGTTCGCGAGGTGTTGGCGGGTCCGAAGCAATGGGTCGCAGGCAGCCCCGAGGAGTTGACTCCGGTAGGTATCGCCGCAGGCATTCCACGTGATCGCATTGCCGCCGAATAAACAATGGAGCCAGAGAAGAGGACTCGCGCTAAGACGGCGGGGAGAATTTACCGGCTTGCTTCGACCGTTCCGGAAAACATTCGCTTCCTGATTGACGGCCATCGAATCAAAGAGCAGGAATTCGCGCAGGCTGATATCGTGGCTGTGTGGCGAAAGGCTGTAGAGTCCGCGCACGACGCGACGCTCCCCGGTCTGAGCATAGATAGTGCGATTCGTCTCGCTTACGACGCAGGACACCTAGCTGCGCTCGCCCTTCTTGCCGTGCACGGGTTGAAGCCGTCGTCGGGACAGGGCCATCATGAGATCGCATTTCATGCTGCTGCGGCGCTGGGAGGTAAGCCGCTCGAAGATCTCGTCGCGGATTCAGAAGAAATCCGTGGACTCAGAAAAGGCTCGATGTACGATCCGACGATTGCCGGAGAAAATGAACGGAAGCTCGCCCTCTCGTGGATCGTACGCACCATCCCTCTGATCAGGGCCGCGCTGGTCGCAGCTGATCCAGCGCTCGAGCAGCATCTCATCAAGCCGCAATGAGCCCTTTCGAACGACGCAGGTGAGTTCAAAATCAGCCAGATCTTGCGGGCCACTGGGGGCCATCGGAGCGCTGTAGCCTCCCGTTTGTTGGTGCGTAGGGCACGTCTAAGATGCGGATTAAGTGCGTTAAGCTCAAACCCGCTGTGTCCTCTCGGCTTCCGGAGCTGGACGGCGCACGGTTCGATGGTCCGAGGTCGGCTTTGAGCAGCAGTAGAGTACTCCCGATGTCTCATGTGCGGAGGTTCAGCGGTCAGCTGGCCGTACTCGCTCTTGGGACCCACTGGGACCCACACGGAGCGATTTTCGCCGCTAATCCCTTGGCGCCGAGTGCAGTGAGCGTGGCGTATGTCGTGAAAAATCAACGAGTGCGAAAATCACTCGGTTGGTTTCCCCCGGTTTCCCAAGCTGGACGTCGCCGGTCGGCAGTTACCGGGACGGGAGGCGCTCCGGCCGCCAACTTTCCACCACTTTTTACAACAAAGTAAGGGTGCTGTTTGTGGTGCTGTTTCTCCCGACAATCCCCGGTATTTCCAGAAATAGCACCCGGCACCGACGCTCGGAAGCCATTGAAATACCGACAACTTAGCGTTTTGAGTGGTCCCCCTGAGCCGTATGGGGTTCAGGGGGTCGCGGGTTCGGATCCCGCCGTCCCGATTGGTGGAAGGCAAAGCCTCGCCCGCATAAGCGCGGGCGAGGCTTTGTCGTCTGGGGGCGAGTTCTACATCGTGCCCATCTCACCATCGGCGCCGAGGTGGCGCGCACAGCCAATCGACACTGGCTAACATATCCCGAGCCGCGCGGGTAGTATTCGAGTGGTCGATGCACGCTGTGACATACCTCCCCCGCGTGGCACGCGGGGGAGGAACAAGGGGCAGGTCGCGTGTCACATGCTCAACCCGAGAGGTGCCATGCCCGAATCACGGCAGACGGTCCTGCTCATCGAGCACGGCTATGGCGCGCGAACCATCTCTGCGCCGTTCGCGCGAGCGTGGCGAGGCTGGCGATGAGCCGCAAGACGCAACCGCCTGCCTCGCCTGCCGCCGGCCCGTGTGGCTTGAGCCCGACAGAAATCCGTAGGGGTGACGGGACGGGACAGGCACAGCGCACCGGCATGGACCCAGGTGATGAGGCGGCGACCATAACGAACGCGCCAACCGATTCCGTTCCCGTTGTCGGCATCGGCGCTTCGGCCGGTGGTCTCGAGGCATTCACGCAGGTGCTCGCGCATCTGCCGGCCGACACCGGGATGGCCTACGTGCTGGTGCAGCATCTCGCTCCCGCGCACGAGAGCCTGTTGGCCGAGATCCTGGGGCGGCAGGCCGCAATCCCGGTGACGCAGGTGAGCGACGGTTTGCCCGTAGCGCCCGATCACGCCTACGTCATCCCGCCCAACACGAGCATGATCTTGTCGGACGGCCAGCTGCATCTCACGCCGCGCGAGCGCACGCGGCACCCGCCGACGCCGGTCAATGAGTTCTTCCGTTCGCTGGCCGGGGCGAATGGGCATCGCGCCATCGGCGTGGTGCTGTCCGGCAGCGGCTCGGATGGCGAGGAGGGGGTTCGAGCCATCAAGGTGGCCGGTGGCATCACCTTCGCGGAAGCGCCGGAATCGGCGCAGTACGACAGCATGCCGCGCGCCGCGATCGCGACCGGGTGCGTGGACTTCGTGCTGCCCCCGGCGGAGATCGCCGCGCAGTTGACGTACCTGAGCCGCCACCCGTACGTGCGGGAGCGCGAAGTGGAGCCCGCTGAGCCCGACGCGGAGTCGGTCGCACAGGCACCGGCATCCGAGTTCCCGGAGCCGCCGCGCGAGGTCTTCCAGCTCCTCAAGGGGCGGTCCGGTGTTGACTTCTCGCACTACAAACGGGGCACGCTGACGCGGCGCCTCCGGCGCCGCATGCTGCTCACGCACATTGACACCGTGCCAGAGTACGTCGAGCTACTCGAGCGCGAGCCGGCGGAGATCGATACCCTGTGCCGCGACCTGTTCATCTGCGTCACCGGCTTTTTTCGGGATCCCGAGGCGTTCGAGGCCCTGGTGCGCGTCGGCTTTCCGGCGATGCGCAAGGACCACGCGCCGAGCACGCCCGTGCGTGTGTGGGTACCGGGGTGTGCGACAGGGGAGGAAGCGTACTCCATCGCCATCGCTCTGCTCGAATCTCTGGGCGACGACGCGCGAGCCACCCCCCCCCCCGCAGATCTTCGCCACCGACGTGAGCGAGACGGCGATCGCCACGGCGCGGGCCGGGTGCTACCCGGCGAGTATAGAGGCCGACGTCTCGCCTGAGCGTCTCAGTCGCTTCTTCGTCAAGGAGGAGCGCGGCTACCGAATCAGCGAGGCGGTGCGCGGTCTGTGCGTGTTCGCCATACAGAACGTGACCAGCGATCCGCCCTTTTCACATCTGGATCTCGTGAGCTGCCGCAACGTGCTCATCTACCTGCAGCCGGTGCTGCAATCCAAGGTGCTCTCGCTCTTCCACTATGCGCTCGCCTCCACAGGTATTCTTTTCCTCGGGACCGCGGAGTCGGTGGGCCCGTCCCCCGGGCTCTTCACGCCGCTCGACACGACGCATCGCATCTACACCCGTACCGCGGCCACGCTCCGCGCGCCGGCGCTCGGCACGGTCCGATCGGCGGGGCTGACGCCACCCGCACCGACGCTGAGGGCGGGTGATCGGCGGGCGCGGGGTTTCCCCGAGCTCGAGCGGGAGGCGGACCAGATCGTCCTCGCGCACTATGCCAGCGCCGGCGTGGTGGTCGACAACGATCTCGAGATCGTGCAGTTCCGTGGAGCAACCAGCGCGTATCTGGAGCCCGCGCCCGGCGCGGCGAGCTTCCAACTGCTCAAGATGATCCGGCCGGAGCTCCGCGCCGAGCTCAACAAGGCTATCCGCTCTGCCCGGCAGCGCGCCGCCTCCGTACGCGCCAAGGGCGTGCCGTTCCATGAGAACGGCGTGGTCCACCATGTGGACCTCGATGTGCTGCCCTTCAAGATGGTAGGCGCCAAGGGACCGTTCTTCGTTGTGTTGTTCGAGCCGGCGGAGGTGGCCGGTACGGGAGCGAAGCCTACGCGAGCGCGGGGCGGGACGAGGGCGGGCGAGGCATCGCACCATGAGACGCGCGGGGTGGGCCAGCTGCAGCAGGAGCTGGCCGCGATGGAGCGCCACCTCCGCTCGACGGCCGGCGGATATGACGTGGCGCTGGAGGAGCTCCGCGCCGCGAACGAGGAGGTTCAGTCGAGTAACGAGGAGCTCCGGAGCACGAACGAGGAGCTCGAGACGGCCAAGGAGGAGCTGCAGTCGGCGAACGAGGAGCTCACGACGCTCAACGCCGAGTTGCGCGATCGGAACACCGACCTCGGCGCGCTGAACGACGATCTCGTGAATCTCCTTGCCAGCATCCAGGTGCCGGTGATCATCGTGGGGCGCGACCTGAGCATCCGCCGCTACACGGCGGGCGCCGAGCGGCTGGTGAACGTTATCCCCACGGATGTCGGCCGACCCCTCAGCGACATCACGCCCAACATCGATGTCCCCGACCTGGTGGCGATGGTGCGCGGCGTCATGGAGACGCTCGAGGTCGTGGAGCGCGAGGTACGCGACGACCAGGGCTACTGGTACGCCCTGCGCATCCGGCCGTACAAAACGGCGGGGCAGCGGATCGACGGCGCGGTGCTGGTCTTCCAGGACATCGATGAGCGCAAGCGTCACGCGTTGGCGCTGGACGAGGAGCGCCGCTACGCCGAGTCGATCGTGGACACGGTGCGGGAGCCGCTCGTGGTGCTCGATGGCGCGCTCCAGGTCGAGCGCGCGAACCGTGCATTCTACGAGACGTTCCACGTCAACCCGAAGGAGACCGAGGACCGGCCACTCTTCGCGCTCGGTGATGGCCAGTGGAACATCCCGCGGCTTCGGGCGCTGCTGGAGGAGGTGCTCCCGGCACAGTCGTCGGTGGATCACTTCGAGGTCGAGCACACGTTCCATGGGATCGGCCACAAGATCATGCTGCTCAGTGCGCGCGAGCTGCATATCAACCATGGTCACGCCCGACTCGTCCTGCTCGCGATCGAGGACGTGACCCACGAGCGGCAGCTCGCGCACCGGGCGGACTTTCTGGCAGAGGCGGGCGTCGTGCTCGGCGCCTCGGTCGACTACGACGTGACACTGAATCAGATCACGTCCCTCGCCGTATCAGAACTCGCCGACTGGTGCATCGTGGATGTCACGCGCCGCGACGGGGACTCGGGCGGCGAGGTGCATCGTGCCGCCGTGGCCGGCCCGGACCTGGCCGAGGCGGAGCGCGTGCGGCAGGTCGCGCTGCCGGTCGCCACGGCACCCGCGCATCCGCTTATCCGCGTACTCCAGACGGGCGAGCCGCTCCTTGTCGAACAGGTGCCGGCCTCGATGGCGACGACTCTGGTGGGTAGTGACGGCGAGGCGGCGGGCCGCGCAGCGCTCACGCCGCGGTCGGTGGTGATCGTGCCGCTCGTCGCCAGCGGTCGCGTGCTCGGGGCGCTCACGCTCCTGACGACCGGGCCGGAGCGGCGCTATACGCCGACCGATCTCACCCTGGCAGAAGACTTCGCGCACCGGGCTGCACTCGCCCTCGAGAACGCCATGCTCTACCGCGAGGCGGAAGCAGCGCGCACGGCCGCGGACGCGGCCAACCTGGCCAAGACCGAGTTCCTCGCCACCATGAGCCACGAGTTGCGCACGCCGCTCAACGCCATTGCCGGCTATGCGGAACTCATCGAGATGGGCATCTACGGACCGACCACCGAGGCGCAGCGCACCGCACTCCTGAGCATCTCGCGGAGCGAGCAGCATCTTCTCGGACTGATCAACGACGTCCTCAACTTCGCGAAGTTGGAGGCCGGCCAGCTCACGCTCGCCATCGAGGACGTGAGCGCAAGCGATCTACTCGCGAGCGTCGAGGACATGATCGCGCCGCAGATGGCGGCGAAGCAGCTCAACTACCAGGCCGGCGCATGTGACCCGGCGCTCGTCGTTCGCGTCGACCCGGAGAAGGCCCGGCAGATCCTTCTCAACCTTCTCACGAACGCCCTCAAGTTCACGGACGCGGGCGGGAGCGTCCGCACGGAGTGCGAGGGGACCGACGAGCATGTCGTCATTCGCATCCGAGACACGGGCCGCGGTATTCAGGTGGACCAGCTCGAGGCGATCTTTGAGCCGTTCATGCAAGTCAATCCGTCGCTCACCAGCCCCAGCATGGGTGTGGGCTTGGGGCTCGCCATCAGTTGCGAGCTGGCGTCCGCGATGGGGGGCGATCTCACGGTGGAGAGTACCATGGGTGTGGGCTCGACCTTCACACTGAGCCTGCCGCGGCCTGCCGGCGGGGAGGACCAGCCTCAGCCGTGCGGCGAACCGAACGCCCGCGCGTAGTCCTGTTCGATGATGCGGTAGCACCCGCACGCGGCGCGTTCCAGACATGCGCGACTGGTGATGCTGATCTTCCCGCGGCTGTATCGAATGGCGCCAGCTTCCTGTAAGTGATGTGCCGCCGCCGACACGGTCGGCCGCCGAACGTCGAGCACCCGACCGAGGCACTCCTGCGTCAGGAAGAAGTGATCGGCTCCTACGCGATCGTGCGCCATGAGCAGCCAGCGCGCGCAGCGTTGCTCGACGGGGTGACGCTGGTTGCAGGCCGCGCACTGCGAGATCTGGCCCAGGAGGGTCTGCGTGTAGCGTAACGTGAGCTGCCGGAGTGCCACGCCATCGGTCAGTGCGCGCCTGAAGGCTCCAACCGTCATCCGCCGGGCGTCATTCGGGATCCGGGAAACGGCCCGTGTCGTGGCGGTATGGGCGCCGAGAAAGACGTTGACTCCGACCATCCCTTCGTTTCCCACGATCGCCACGTCCACGGCGGGGCCATCGCCGACGAGCGTGAGCAGCGACACGACGGAGTGTTGGGGGAAGTAGACGTGGGAGATGCACTCGTGGTCGTTGAACAGCACCCGGCCTTGGGCGAGCGAGACGGTCTCGAGCGCGGGAAGGAGTCGTTGATAGTCCGCCCGTGGCAGCGCGCGTAGCAGTCGGTTGTGTTCAGCGTGGATGTCGTCGGCGTGCCCGTGCACGTGCGCCTCCCGAACCGTCGCGTATGGGGAAACCCCACCTGACGGCAGAGGACGAGGCGGCGGTGCCGAATCCGGATGTCGAGAGATGAATGATGGGCACGCGATTTCGCGTGCCGCATCGGGATGGCGAACGAGAGCATGACGCATCGATCTCCGTACGCGGAGCATCGGCCAGCGTGGGCACGGGGCGCAACAACGGAGTGGCGGTCACGCGAGCGTCGACGGGCGCTGAATGCGAACAGGCCGCTTGCCAGCCGCAGGGCCAGACGCGGACCGTGCGTCCGCGTCCTGGCTGTGGAGGTACTCATTCTGGTCGTGGCGCAGCCCTCCGGCGGGAAGTGCATGCCAGAGTGAACCCAGGTCGCGTCGCACTTTATCGCTATAGAACGTTGGCAGGGTCGTGCTCTCGCCCTCGAAGAACCGTCGAGCCGACGGATCGGTGCGGAGCAGCTCGCGTACGCGCGCGTGATGGCGCACGCGTCCGTACCGCTCGGAGGAGAGCGCGCGCGCCACGTTCATCCACTTGGGGATGGCCCCACGGTTCGCCCGCAGGCGCCGCATGATCACGGGCCAGGAGAAGGCGTAGCGCTCCAGGTCGAGAAGCGAATCGTAGAAGTCCGGCCACGCATAGTGCTTGGGCACGACGTTCATCGCCTGACTCGCATCGAGGAAGTGGAACGGAAACGGCAGCACGCGCCCGGCGCGCTGCAGCTCGAGGTTCAGGGGCGCCGCACGCCCGAACGCGGAGAGGAGGGAGAACGCCGGAAAGGCGCCGGGGACGAGGTCGAGAAACCGCTTGGTGAGCTCGAACGGCTCCGGCCCCTGGTCGGTGTCCAGTCCGAGCACGAAGTTCGTCTGCACGTACGGGACGTAGCGGAGCATCATGTTGACGTGCTCGGCGACGCGCGTGACCTTCTCCATCCCAACTTCGCGTCCGGTCCTCGCCTTATTCCCGAGCGTGAACCACGACTCGATGCCAGGGAGGATCACCTTGAAGCCGTTCGTCTGGAGGCGCTGGAGGTGCGGCTCGGACAGCAGCGAGAGACTGGTCTCGGCGAAGAAGTCGATGCGGCCCGGCGGCACGGCCTCCTCGATGGCGCCCATGTAATCATCGAAGCGCACGCCGAAGTTCGGGTCGTGCCACCCGACGCGTGGGTGCGGCATCTTCGTGAGCAGAAATCGGAGGTCCTCGCGAATCTGATCGAAGCCCAGCGGTTGGTACGGGACCGTCGAATCGATGCAAAAGGCGCACGTATACGGACATCCCAGACTGCCGATCATGGGGACGACCTTGAGGACCGGCGCCTTGGCGATCGTGGGCGCGATGAACTTCCATCGTTCCTCGATACTCGGCAGCGTCTGCGGCTGGCGCACCGCGCCGACGTGACGGCCGAGTGGGCGGTGTGGCGCACACTCGCGCAGCACGTCGTCGATGACGGTCTGGTCGGTGAAGCTGAGGACGTAGTCGAAGTAGCGCGCGGCGTCGTGCGGATAGCATCGCGCATGCGGACCACCGAGCACGGTCACGGCGCCCCGTTGCCGGAGGAGATTACTGATCGCGTAGGCGAGATGCGCCGCCTGCGTGAAGGCGCCGACGAAGAGTACGTCGGTGTCCACGAGCACCTCGCGCGCCAGGTCCTCGAAGCCCGTGTAGCAGACGAATCGGACGTGGTGGCCGGCCTGCTCGCACCACACCGCAACGACTTGCGGCATGATGCTGGCGAGGTTGGCGTTCATGAGCCGTGCGTAGAGGGCGCGAGTGGGCCGCTCGTTGGTGAGATCGAGGACAGTGACACGGAGTCGACGCACGGAGCCTCCTCACTCGCGTCCACGCGAGTGCAGATGAGATCCTGGTGCGTCATGGGGGCGGCGGCCGTCGGCGCCGGCGCACAATCAGTTGTTCGGCGGTGAGCTACTGAGGAGCAATCCGTCGCTCCTCCCCGTTATGTCATCTAGCAAACATAGCGCCAGGGTGCCTGATCGCGTACGTGCACGTCCGTGGCGTCACGGCCGAAGATGCCGGTGGAGCAGTGAGTGTGCGACGCCGGCCGCGGACGTACCGACCAGGGCGCGACAGTTTCCCGCGGTGCTAGGCTGGAGCGGGGGCGAGTCGCTCGATGAGGGACTGAGCCGCTGCGAGGTACGCGCCGGTGTCGAAGTGGCCCGGGTCGATCATGGCCTGCACCGCGTACCCGCTGACCAAGCTGACGGCGACCGCCGCCAGGGCATCGGGCGTCACATCGGTGCCGTTCGGCGGAGCCGTCGGGAGCATCTCTTCAGCCAGCGTTCTGAAGGCTGCACGGTAGCGCTCGAGTGCGGCGCCGATCCTTCGCCGAGTGACGCCTTGGCGCACGCCGAGCGCCCAGTATTCAAAGAACAGGCGCATGCCACGCGGGTCGCGGGAGAGGCGGTCGAGCTCCTGTCGAAGGAGTGCGCCCAATCGCTCAGGCGCGTGCGGGATTCGCGCGACGTCCTGGGATACGTGCAGCATGGCCGTGGTCGCGAGCACCCGGTCGAGCAGGGCGCCGATGAGTTGATCCTTCTGCTTGAAGTAGAAGACGATGAGGCCGTGGCTGAGCTTCGCCTTCGCCGCGACGGTGCGCAGCGTGACCCCATCGATCCCCGTGCGGAGCGCGACCTCGTAGGCCGCGCTCACGATCTGTTCGCGCCGCGTCTCCTCCGGCGCCTTGCGTCCTGGCATGGTGTCCCTCGCTGCGATTGTGCTCCGGTCGTCCGCGAGGTGCGGCCCGGTTCCGTGCATGCGATGCGCTCGGCAGCATCGCGCCGTGCGCTCCCTATTGACCAAATGGATAATATATGGTATCATTCATTGTCCGATTGGTCAATACGCGAGTGGAACGTGGTCGCTCGCCGCATGCAGCACGACCGACCAGCGGATACGCACCGGTCCTCCCGGAGGGAGTATGCACCATCGCCGATTGTTGACGCTTGCCGTCGTGACGCTCGCGCTCGCCGCCTGCAACCCGTTTCACAGTGATCCGGCGAGCGAGGTGAGCCGCGACGCGAATCTGAACACCCGCTGGCACGCCTCCCTCGTGAGCCCGGCAACGCTCGCTGGGGCGGTGCAGATGAACGGCTCGGCCGAGATGCAGCCGGGCACGAACAGTGAGGGGACTACGTTGTCGCTCAGCCTCGCGAACGCGACACCGGGGGGCATCCACCCGTGGCAGGTACACCGCGGGCAGTGCGGTGCGGACGAGGGTGTCTTCGGCCCCGCCCAGGCGTACACTCCGATCAAGATCGGTGACGATGGCCGCGGCGAGGCGACTGCGACCGTTCCCATGCTGACGCCGACGACCGGCAGCTACTTCGTGCTTGTCGGTGCCTCGGCCGCCAATGCGCAGATGGTCGTTGCCTGCGGCAATCTCGCGCCGCCGGCAGCGTGAGCAGCCCGTACTGCTTGCCGTAGTCGCCACCCGCGGGTGGCGACTACGGCCGCGTCGGGTCCAGTATCACATCGATGAATGAGGAGACGGCCATGACGGATCGCTTGATTCCGCTTGACACACTCTACGCGCGATTCGACGCGTTCGCTGAAGGTCGCGCGCAGGGGAAGGGTTGCTGGGCCGCGCACGAGGCCGTGTTGGATCGGCTTGCCGCCAACCAGCGCGTGGCCGAGGCGCACGGATGGACCTCGTGCGCGCTTGAGTGCGCCGGTGGCACGGGGCAGCTGCGGGCGTGGGGCGTGCCGCCAACAGAGTACCAGCGCCGGCTGCTCCCCGACTGGCCCTTTGCCCCGGCCGCAGAATCGCTCGCTGACCCATGATCCTCCGAGTGCGTCTTGGAAATCCAGACGCACGGGACCTCCCCGTAATCTCGCGCGTGGTATGGCATATCCACGGGCCGTGACGCCGCTCCGGGCAGGTGTAGTGCAGAGGGAGCAGTTAGGGGGCCAGTTCGACCTGGTTTCGGCCAATTTGTCACCGCCAACTGCTCCTATTGCAAGCACGTAAGTTGTTGCTTGTCCTCGTGAAGCAAATTGAGTAACTGGCTGATCCATGAATGGGGTTCAGGGGGTAGCGGGTCCGCAGGCTGCCGCGATTCCCTCGACGCGCCAATTCGGGATTTCGCGTCTGAAATGCGGATTGGCGCCTGGGACCCACAGAACCCGATTGTCGCCGCCAGCCCCTTGGCGCTGGCTCAAGCGAGCGTGACGTATGTCGGGTCAAATCAACGACGTCCGAAATCACTCCCTTGGTTTCTCCCGGATTCCCAAGCTGGACGTCGCCGGTTCGAGTCCGGTCGCCCGCTCTCTGGAAATCGTTGTATCCTGGAAGGGGAGAAGCGCCTGGCGACCAACGGTCCCAGGCGCTTTTTCCGTGGGGACCGTTAGTGCGCGAGTTTCAAACACCACATCGCGTCTCCGCTGCACCGTATTGAGCCCGTGTCAGCGCATGGCGAGCACGTCGTGCGCGGGCGCCACCCGCGGACGACTCTCGGTGTGTGTGACCGCGTGCTCACGCCGCCAGATCGCTGACTCCGGAGCGAACTGGGGTGCTGCGGGAAACGGTCGACGCAATTCGCGGTCGTAGCGATCGAGATCGAAGCCCCGACTGAGCGGAGTGATCAGGAACCGCGCGAGCTCGCGCAGACGGTTCGCGCGCGTCCGTCGATTCTGCGGCATCGCCGCGTAGCGACGCGCGATCGTCTCGAAGTCCTCGGGACGACGGGACGTGACCTCGAGCACGTCGTTCGTCGGCGCGCCGCGCTCGAACGCGCCCCGCCTGTGGTCCTCGATGTAGTAGCGGAACCCGCTGATCGAGTCGATTGGAAAGCCGTACATGCGCATCGCCTTCATGTACAGCCAGGTCGGTGCCGGCACGACCCGCACCGATCGCCCAACAGCCCGGCCGATGGCGTTTGCCATGTCCTGAGCGCCAAGGAGCTCTGGCCCGGTCGGGCGGTACGCCTTTCCGGCGTGGCGCGCGGGATCCATGAGTGCCGCGGCGGCGACTCGCGCGATGTCCTCATTCGAGGGTGGAGCATTCCGGCTATCGCCATAGATCCACGGGAACAGCCCGAGGTTCGCGGCGGACGCGATCGGCGCGAGATACGCGTCGGCGAAGAAGCCCGGTCGCACGATCGTGTGGTCGATTCCCGGAAGCATCGAGAACAACCGGTCGACGAGCCAGAGCTGCCGGGTGGTGAGTGCCGGATGTGAGGGGCTCGACAGCCACTGGGTGAGGCCAACGATGTGCTCGAGTCGTGAGTCTGTGGCGGCGACGGCGAATGCGAGCGCGCCCTGCACCATGTAGGGATCGAACGGTGGACAGTAGTACGCGCGTTGCACGTCGTGCAGTGCGTCCGCGATGCGCTCGACGTCGCTCAGATCGGCGACAGCGATGTCGGCACCCTGCGCCGCGAGCCGTGCGCTACGTTCGTCCTCTCGGTGCACCAGCGCGCGCACGGGGTAGCCGGCGTTCAGCATCTCGGTCACAACGACGCGTCCGGTCTTTCCCGTCGCGCCGGTAACGAGGATTCTTGGCTTGACCATGATCATCTCCTGTATGTGGTACCTAACAGTACCAATGGTTGCATAATGTGGTACCATACGGTACCGTTTGTCAAGGAGGATCGTACAATGACGACAGCCTCACGATCGACTGCATCACATGAACCGCGCGACGCGCCAGACGTGCGCGCGCGCATCCTGGACGCGGCCTTCGTATCGTTCATGAAGCACGGCTACGCAGCAACCACCACGCTCGAGATCGCGACCGGCGCGCGTGTATCGAAGCGCGAACTGTACGCGCTGGTGGGGAACAAGCAGGAGATGCTCGCGGCCTGCGTGAGCGCGCGCGCCAGCCGGTTGCGGCTACCGGCCGATCTGCCGGTTCCGCAGGATCGCGAGACGCTTGCGGGCGTCCTGGTGTCGTTCGGGACGCAACTCGTCCGCGAGGTAACCGACCCCGCGGTTGTTGCGGTATTCCGACTGGCGATCGCCGAAGCAGTCGGTGCGCCCGAGGTCGCGCGGGCCCTCGATTCCATCGGACGCGAGACGACGCGTGCCGCGCTGCGTCAGATCATGACGCAAGCTCAGTCCTCCGGACTTCTGGGCGGCCGTCCGAACGAGCTGGCCGAGCAGTTCGGCGCATTACTGTGGGGTGACTTGATGATCGGGCTGCTGCTCGGCGTCGTGGAGCGACCGAGTTCGCGCGACATCGGCGCACGCGCTCGCCGCGCCACGACTGCGTTCCTGCAACTTCATCCGATCCAGGATGTGTTTGAGAAGTAGACGTGGAGGTACTCCCGGAGCATACCGAGCTGGAGGGTGGCGTGAGAGCGGACGGCCAGCTTCTCGTAGCGCGCGGCGATCGCAATGCATCGGATCGCCAGATCATCGTATCCGTTTCGATCCTTGGTCGAGCAACTGGCGCAGGTCATGCACGCAGGGCGGCCACTCGAAAACCGCGCGGCAAGTGTGCGTTCGACTCGATTCCGGGGTCAGACGTTCTGTGCTCGCGTTCGACGACGTACGTCGTGATTGCGGTCCGTCACGACCGCATGCGTGCCGCGGCCCGTTCGCCCTCACTCACGGAGGCTCACTATGCATCGTCCTGGCCAGCGCTTCATCTCGGTCTGCGCCGCTGCCGCGCTTGCGGCTGGCATGGCCTGTACGGACCAACCGGTTGCGCCGAAGATTTCCAATGTGGTTGCCAACCGACGCGCGTCGAGCACGTCAGGCGGCGTGTACACGATGACGAACGCGACGAGCGGTAATTCGGTCGTCGCGTTCAGCCGCGGCGCGGATGGGTCCCTGTCGCCTGTCGGAGAGTTCGCCACGGGTGGCCTCGGCGTTGGTGGGACCGTGGATCCATTGCAATCCCAGTACTCCATTCTCCTCGATGACGGCGAGGCCGACGGTCACAGGGCGCTCTTCGTCGTCAACGCCGGAAGCAACGATGTGTCGGCCTTCCATGTCGCTGACGACGCATCGCTTCGCCTTATCAGTCGCGTGCCATCAGGTGGGGCACGCCCGGTGAGTCTTGCCATAACGCGCAATCTGCTCTACGTGCTCAACGCTGGAGACAACTCGGTGAGCGGCTTCCGCGTGACGGACAATGGGGCGCTCATCCCGATGCCACACTCCACGCGTTCACTCAGTGCGGGAGCTGCCGGCGCCTCGACCATCCACTTCTCCGCCGACGGAGGGCTGCTGATCGTCACGGAGCGCGACGCCAACCGACTCGAGACATTCACCGTGCAACCGGACGGTCGACTGGGCGACCCCGTCGTAACACCGTCGAACGGTGCTGTACCGTTCGGGTTCGACGTTACGCCGAGCAGCCAGGTGATTGTTTCCGAGGCGGCTGGGGCGGCGCCCGATGGCGCCGTGTCTTCGTACGCGGTCACGACGACGGGGGCGCTGAGCGTCATCACGGGATCGTTGGACGACGGAGGCGCGGCAGCGTGCTGGCTCTTGCTGACCGCCGACGGCCATATCGGTTTCGTCAGCACCGCCGGGAGCAACACCATCGCTTCGATCGGCGTCGCCGATGATGGCTCCGTGACGCTGCTCAATGCGCAGGCCGCGTCCACCGGTACGGGTACCACACCGATCGATCTCGATCTCGCCGCGGGCGACCGCTTCCTTTACGTGCTCGAGGGTGGCAGCGGAAACATCGCGACGTTCGATGTCGGCGCTGGGGGCACGCTCTCGGCCCATCCGGTCACGCCCGCGGGCGCGGCCGCAAGCGGCCTCCAGGGCATGGCTGCCTTCTAGCAGGTTGCTGACGACGTCGGGATTTGGGGATGGTGCGTGGGCGGCGCGATGGTTATTGTGACGCGACCCCAACGGCGAGCGAGCGTGATGCGTGGATCGGATCAGCCGCAGACGGCGAAGTTCATCTACCGCTCGATCGAGGATCGCATCCCGGAAGACCATCCCTCGCGCGCCATCCAGCCGCTGCCGACCCCGATCCTGGCGGAGCTCTCGCCACGCTTTCAGGCGATGTACTCGCGCGGGGGGCGCCCGTCGATTCCGCCCGAGCGCCTGCTGCGAGCGATGCTGCCGCCGACCGTCTTCACGAAGAATCGCGATCGGCTCATCGCCGGGACCATTGCCGATGCCGTTCTGCAGGCGATCTTGAAGGCGGCCGACGCGCGCGGGCTCTTGTCGCATGCTCGGGGCGGACACAGCCTATGACATGCCCGCGTTGGTCGAGGGGACCCGCGCCTGCCACACCGAGCGTGGCGTATGATGCGAGGCAGTCACCGCCGGCGCCGCACCGGCAACACGGCCGTGATCACGCATCTTCTCCCCCCTACACCGCCAGCGACTTGGACCCGAGGACCGAGTGACTCCGGCCGCCCGTGGCGCGGGTATCCCCGTGCGGGACCACGAACACGACGCGCTTGGTCCACCCCATGTCCATCTCGACGACGGTATGCCAGGCATCGCGTGCCGTCTTCCAGTTCTTCGGGGTCGGCCGGCTGCCAAGGATCGTAACCGCGGCCGCCAGCACGCTATCCGACGGCTCGCTCGTGGGAGCGAGATGCAAGCACGTTCGGCACTGCCGCTTCGCCGCGTCGAAGTCATCCGTGCACACCTCGCGGCCGCACCACGCGCACTGTCGCCGATGTCGGCTGCAGACCTTGCCATTGCAGACGGGGCAGGGGGTCGCTTCGCCGAGCGAGTATGTCTGCCCATCGACATGGCACACCGCATGGTGCGCGCGACAGGCATACGAGCCATGCTTGTCGCGAAGGGGAACACTGTGCTCGGTACAGAACGACCGCCCATCCTCGCAGCATGTGTGGGAGTGACTGTTGCACGCGGTGCGGCCGCAGTCGGCGCACGGCGTGACTTCGTCGGACGCCAGGATCGCGGCCGGCTCCAGGGCACAGCTCGCCCGATGCGACTCACACACGAGGCGCCGTGAGCCGTCCGTACGGCGCAGGTGCTTCGAGCAGTGGACGTGGCCATCGACCGCACAGGTTGCGCGGTGCGCATCGCACACCCAGTGATCGCAGCTCGCGCACCGCGTGACCTCATCGCATCCCACGGGCTCGTTCGCGCCGCCCTCGCAGTAGCGCACGCAGTCATGACAGAGATATCGGGCGCCGCGTGGCGCGGTCGCCGTGGTCACCGTCGCGTGCGACCGGCAGACTCGCCGCCCGCAGATCGCACAGTCGTCGATGCACGCCGTGCAGACAGAGTGTTCGCCGTCCGCACAGCGCTCTTCGTGGCCCGTGCAGTACGGCTCGCGGCAGGAGGTGCACGTCCGCGCGTGCTCCTGACAGGTCGGATGTCCGTCCACGTGACAGGCTGCGATCCCGTGATCCCAGCAGAAGACTTCCGAGCAGACGCCACACACGCGGGCGCAGGTCGCGCAGGCCACGTGATCCGACTTGCAGACCGAAAGTGTCGCCGGTGAAGCGGTCCCACACTGCGGGCAGGCGATGGCCCATGCGCCATCCCCGACAAGTGCGCGCTGGGCCGCCAGGCGGCCTCGGTGGCCGTTCGTCGCGATCAGCTCCCATTGGGCCAGTTGGACGACCACCTCGCACTCGGTCAACTGGACGGGATGGACGACAGCGCGCACCTGATGTCGACGTTCTTCCTCGGCACGGCGGCGAGCGTGCTCCGCTTCATAGACGCGGCGGGTGTTGGCATCCGGCACATCCGTCCCCCGGCCCCCGGCATCGTGGAGGAGGGAGGTGTAGTAGCCGTCGATCCGCCGGAGTTCGGTCTGCAGCGCGAGCTGTGCGGCCTGGCGCAGATGCAGCACCCGGGGTTCAAGGACGGCGCGGAGGTCGGCGAGCGCCAGTGATACGAGCTCGTCGATCGGGCGGCCGGGGTGCAACGGGAGTTGGTCGCCCGGCTCGACGGCGGCGGAGCGCGGTTCGCCGCCATCATCGCTGATCACGGCGGCACATCGGGCGGCGACCGCGTCGGCGACGCGCGCACCCGTGGACGCATCGAGGAAGCCGCTCTCCACGAGATGTTCCTCGACGGCGCTCCCGGCCCGAACGATCACGCGGGCGAGCAGACGCACCATGCGGTGCCGGCCGACGTCCACCCTTGCTATCCCCGCCCGACCGTTCGCCACCGACGTTCGCAGCATGGCAGCCTCCGGCGACTGGGGAAGATCGCTCGGTACGAGGCCGTACGAGACCCGACTCCCACGTAGGCGAATCGCAGCCACGAGCTGTTCGAGCAGGGCACTCCCGACGACGGCGATCTCCGCGTCCGGATCGAGCTCGAGTGCTTCGACGGTGAAGGCAATGCGGATGCGCTCGCGATCCCGGAAGGCGGCACGATCGGCGGGTGGGACTACGAGCTCCACCAGACCATGGCTCACGTCGATGACCTGTGCGCCAGCGGCCGACGCGTAGCGCTCGAGGAGCGGACGCACACGCGCATCGGCGAGCGGCTCGCGCTCCCCAGGATCCCGAAACCCTTCAGGAGTCAGCGTGCCGGCGAGGGGCGTCGTCTCGAGGCGGGTCTGTTCCGGGATCGTCACCCGAGGCTCCGCGTCACGTTATCACCGGTCGCGAGCGCATCGTGTGGCAGGAGTGGCGCCTCGACGTCCGCTGTGAGGTCGACCAGCGTCATCGGCAAGCGATCGGCTTGCACCGTGAGGCGCACGCCGCGTCCGGCGCCCGTAATGCCGGTCACATGCACCATAGGCCCGTAGTCGGGGTGCACGCCTGCGTCCTCGATCGGCGCGGTGTGTTCGAGTGCCTCGATGATCTCCGCAACGTGCAACCCGATCTGATTGCGCTTCGCCTCCACGCCACGGGCGAGGCGCAGATGGTTCGTGCCGTACCCGAGTCGGATGCGGCCGGGGATGGTGAGCTGCTGGAACTCCCGCACGAGGCGCTCGGCGTTGTCTTCGGCGGCGACCTCTGAGTTGAGCTGCTCCTGTTGACGTCCTGCCTCGCGGCTCGCCACGATGGCATCCCCGATCTGCTCGACGTTCTGCTCGAATGCGTCGTCGGACTCCGCCGTCAACCAGGCATCGGTCAGTTGCTCCTCGAGCGCGTCGGCCCCGCCGAAGTCGCCGAGGATGACGTCGAGTTCTCCGACCACAAGCTCGAACAGCTTGATCTTCTGGTCGAGAAGTCGAAGCACATGCGCTTCGATGGTGCCCTGCGCCGCGAAGTTGATGATGTGGGCGTCGCGCGTCTGGCCGATTCGGTGGATGCGGCCGATGCGCTGCTCCACCGCCATCGGATTCCACGGTAATTCGAAGTTCACGAGCACGTTACAGAACTGCAGGTTGAGTCCTTCGGTTCCGGCGCGTGTCGCGACGAACACCGCGGTGGGATCACGCTTGAAGGCTGCCAGGCGCTTCATCCGCTCGGTGGGAGAGAGGCCACCGGAGTACACCACGGCGGCTCGTCCTTCGGCACGCACCAGCTCGGCGATCAGCTTCAACGTGGGGCGGTGCTCGCTGAAGACGATCACCCGATCGTCTGTCGTATGCAATACGCGGGTGAGGGCGCGCAGCTTTGCGTGCGTCCGTACGGCGCGCGCGGCCGCGGCGAGCTCTCGAGCGCGCACTCGATAGGCCGGAGAGATCAGCTCACCGTCGGCGAGCCGCTCGAGCGAATCCGCCAGCGCCGCTGTCGACGAGCAGAGGCGCTGGCACAGCCGCATGAGCTCGAGCTGGAAGATGCCCTTACCGGTGCGATGCTTTCGCCGTCGGCGATCCGCCACGCCCTCCTCGTCGGACGGATGGATGAACCCCTCGCGGTACAGCTCCCGGAGGTACCGCGTCGTGTCGTGGTAGAGTTGCGCTTCGGCTTGGGTGAGTGTGATGGTGGGATGCCGCGGCCGTCGTGGCGGCAGTGCGAGCGCGTTCGCGACGCTCGATCGCCGAGTTCGGACCATGACCTGAGCGGTCAATTCCTTCAGCGCCTCGGGATTCCGCGGCTTTCGTCTGTCGCCCGCCGTGAGGTGTTGACGCTGGAACTCGCGCCACGTGCCGAGCTGGCCTGGACGGAGGAGCGTGACCAGATTATAGAGCTCGCGCAGGTCGTTCTGCAGCGGTGTCGCCGTGAGCAGGAGCAGATAGTTCCGATCGATCCGCTGGATGAACTGGTAGGTCGCGGCACGGTGGTTCTTCACCTTGTGCGCCTCGTCGATGATCACCAGGTCCCAGCGGTAGCGCAGAATGGCCTCCGCGTGACGTGCCGTGCGCGCGCGATCGTAGGAGGCGATCCCCTTCGTGACATGGTGCCAGTCATCCGGCTTGGACGGCATCGCGAAGTGCTCGAAGAACTTGGTTTCGAGCTCGGCCTGCCACTGCGCGACCAGTGAGGCCGGCGTGAGGATCAGCACCCGGCGCGCCAGTCCTCGGACGAGGAGCTCCTTCAGGATGATGCCGGCCTCGATCGTCTTCCCGAGCCCGACTTCGTCGGCGAGGATCGCCCGCGCGCCCATCTGGCGGAGTACCCGACGGGCGACGTCGATCTGGTGTGGGAGCTCCTTGATGGTATTCGCGTCGAGCGTGATCAGGCGATCGAAGCCAGGGATCAGCGCGAGATGTTCGGCCTCGCGGCGGATCGCGGCCCAGTGCGCCGATGTCGGTGGCATCTGGACGCGAGTCGTGAACTCGACGAGAGAGCGCTCATCGATGGTCCAGAGGTCGGAGTCGGACGCGGGCGGGACGGACATCCTGGGGGTCAGATCGCGGAGAGAGCGGACGCACGGCGAGCGCGCCGGTGCGCTGAGCGGCACCGTGTGTCAGTATGGCGTGCAAAACCGGGGAACGGAAGGCGATGAAAGGAGCGTCGCCCGCGTACGGGATGGGTGTTGCTGGACGACATTGCTCCGCGTGCTGCGGGCACCCATTGTGCACGGCGTGTGGACGCTTTGTAAGGATGAGACCAACATGACTGCGGAACAGCTGAGCTCCGTGATCCAGCAAGCAAGGAAGTCCGCGCAACAACAGGCCAGCCCGCAACAGCGGGGCTTCGGCGGGCGGCGAGGCGATATCTTCGGTCGCCCACGCCCGTGGTCTACGGACCGGGTTGCCGGCCTGTCCGCGGCCAGGTGTGGCATGCACGGGAAGATCCCGCGCCGCGCCCGGAATGAGGAAATAACATCGCTCCCTGTGTTGATGCGCTCCTCGCACTCCTACACGGTCGTCTGGACCGCCTGGGGTATCACGATTGCCATGCACACGAGCCCATGACGGAACAGCCGGGCGATACGCCGTACAATGCAGACTTGTATCGGTTGCTCATCGAGATGGTGCGTGACTACGCCATCTTCGTGCTCGATGCAACCGGTCACATCCGCACCTGGACCCCTGCCGCCGAGCGGCTGAAAGGCTATACCGCGGATGAGATCATCGGCCGCCACTTCTCGATTTTCTATCCCGAGGAGGACAAGGCGTGGGACAAGCCCGGCTTTGAGCTGCAGGAGGCCGCGCGCACCGGCCGCTTCGAGGATGAGGGATGGCGGCTGCGCAAGGATGGCTCATGCTTCTGGGCGAACGTCGTGATTACCGCGCTGCGAGACAATGAAGGTAAGCTGGTCGGTTTCGGCAAAGTCACCCGTGATCTTACGGATCGCCGTATCCAGGAAGAGCAGGCGCGCGCGCTCGCCGCGGAGTCGGCTGCCCGGGCGGCGGCCGAGCAACGGCAGGTGGAGGTCGAGCAGCTCAACGCGCAACTGCAACAGCAGGCAACCGAGCTCGAGAGCCAGATTGCGGAGGCGCAGCAGCTGACCGAAGAGCTGGAAATGTCGAACACGGAACTCGAGGTGCTGCGGGATGCGGCGGAGCGCGCACGGGGGGAAGCCGAAGCGGCGAACCGCTCGAAGATGGATTTTCTGGCGGCCATGAGTCACGAGCTGCGCACGCCTCTGAACGCCATTGCGGGCTACGTGCAGCTGCTGGAGTTCGGCATTCGAGGGCCGGTCACCGAGGAGCAGCATGCCGATCTGGAGCGCATCAAGCGCAGCCAGCGCTACCTCCTGTCACTGGTGAACGACATTCTCAACTTCGCCAAGCTCGAAACCGGTGCGGTGACCATCCGCGCACACGATGTATCCATCGGAGTGTTGCTGCATGAGGTGGACGACCTCATGGTGCCACAGGCACACGCCAAGGGATTGAGCTACCGCAGCGAATCGTGTGATCCGGCGTTGTCCATCTATGCGGATGCGGAGAAGGTGCAGCAGATCCTGCTGAATCTCATCGGCAATGCGGTCAAATTCACCGAGGCGGGCGGGAGCATCGCCGTCGACTGCCACGCGAACACGCACAACGTTGCCATTGTCGTGACGGATACCGGCTGCGGGATTCCACCGGATCAGTTGGACGCGATCTTCGAACCGTTCGTGCAGATCGGGCGCAGTCTCACGGTCCCGGTTGCCGGCGCGGGGCTTGGTCTGGCGATCAGCCGTGATCTTGCGCGAGCGATGCGGGGCGATATCACTGTGGAGAGCATCGTCGGCGAGGGGGCAGCGTTCAGGCTGGTATTGCCGCGAAGCGGCGAGGCTCGCTGATGCGCCGGCGTGTCGCTGCCATGCGCCGTTCTCGAACGGACCCGTGAGCTTGTCCCGGTGCATGGCACTGGGGAGCCGGCGCCTGTGCCCGAAACCGAGTAACGGCGCCCGGGAGCATCCCTATCGCGACCCTCTTTCGCGCACCGGGCTTCACCAGCGCGCTTGATCACGTCCCCTATCGCACGCTCCGCATTTCTGCGCCCGTTGTGGGTGCGGGGCCTGGTGTCCCCCGCTCGATCTCGCGACGGCAGGGGAGACTGAACGCGAAGATCGAGCCGTCCAGAGGAAACTCGGCCCACGCCCGGCCTCCCAACCCCTCCACTGTCTCGCGCACGATGCTGAGCCCCAAGCCGCTGCCCTCGATGCCACGCGCCCGCACTTCGCCGACGCGAAAGAAGCGTTGGAAGAGCTGATCGCGCTGGTCGGCCGGGACGCCGATGCCGTTGTCGCGCACCTCGACGACGGCCTCACGCTCGCCGGTGCCGCCTTCAGTCGTGGTGTACCCCCGCACCTCGACCCAGCGCTCGGGCCTGGTGGGGTCGGCGTACTTGATGGCATTGGCGATGAGATTGGTGAGACAGAGCTCGACGGCGGCAGCCGGGACTTCGCAATCGGGCATGTCCGGCGCCACGCGGATGAACACGCCTGCGGCCTGTGCCATGTCGCGGAGCTCGCGCACCGCCTCACGCGCCGCTTCGGGCAATCGGACGTGTCGCTGCTGACGTGCGTCGCCGGTGACGCGGGAGATCTCGAGCAGATTGTCCAGCACCGCTTGCATCTCGGTCGTGCTGCGGCTCAGCACGCGCATCAACTCCCGCCGCTTGGACTCCGGCAGCTCGGTGAGCTCCAGCAGTTGGGTCGCACCGAGGGCCGCACCGATCCGGTTCCGGAGCTCGTGCGTGAGGGTCCGGTTGAACTGGCGGAGACGCTCCTCGCGCTCGGCGAGCTTCTCCTGCATCTGGTTGAGGTACTCGGCGGCGGTCGCTTCCTGCACGAGTGCGATGGCGTGGAAGACGCGCTGGCTGCATCCGAAGAGCTCGGCCGCCACACACGATGCCGCGGCCTCCCCGGCGGCACGCGCGAGGAAGGCGAGCACGATGCTGCCGAGGAGCTCGTACTCCTTGAGGATCTCGAAGAGCGAGAAGCCCTGCGCGTGCCGGAGCGCGCCGAGTTCCCGCGCATGGGCCACCACGGCGGTGTCGGCCGCCACCAGATGCGCGGGGTCCGCGAGATGATCCGCAATCCCGCGCAGCAGGAGCGGGATGTGATCGAGCAGTTCGTCCGTCGGAAAGATGCGGTTCGGGTCGACATGGACGTGCGCGGTGATGCGTTCGAGCCACCGCGCGGTCAGTGTTGTCGACGCATCGCGCAACCGTGCGGCGAGGACCGGCGCGAGCGGAGAAGGGAGGGCATGCTGCATGGACTGCCTCTGGTGGACGAGCAGGCGGCCGCGCGCCGAGAAGACGCGCAGGCCGCGCTGAACGCTAGGGGACTCCGAAAGCTAACAGGTCCCGTCCCCGACATCGCCATGGCACCGGCAGGGCGTACCGCGCGTCATGGATGTGTGGCGCCGGTGCGCAACTGCCGCCGCGTGATCGCTGTCACGAGCGCCGCGCGGTTATCGACGCGATCAGCTGCCTCTCGAGCACGGTACGACGCGCACGCCTCGACGCGGGCGCCTCATCCCTCGTCCCCCGATTCCAGCGGCAGCGTCAGCGTGAACGTCGAGCCTTCGCCCCGGGCACTTTCGACCGTGATATCACCGCCCAGCATTCGCGCCAGGTGCCGCGTGACGCTGAGCCCCAGCCCCGTTCCGCCCGCTGTGCGCGTGGCCGACTGCTCCGCCTGCCAGAAGGCCTCGAAGATGCGCTCCAGGTGTTCGGGGAGTATGCCGATCCCGGTGTCATGCACCACGAAGGCTGTCGTCCCGTTTGCGATCCGCACGGACAGTGTGATCTCCCCCTTCTTCGTGAACTTGATCGCGTTCCCGAGGAGGTTCACGAGAATCTGGCGCAGCTTCGCGGCATCGGTCTCCAGCGTGAGCGGGCGCTCGGGCCCCTGCACGGTGAGCATGAGGTGCTTTGCGTCGGCCTGTGGCGCAACGAGCGTCCGGACGGCATCGAGCAGGGGCGCAACGTCCACCGGCTGGCGTCGCACGACCGCGTGTCCGGCCTCGATGCGCGAGAGCGTCAGGATCTCCTCGATGAGCTCGAGCAGATGCGCCGCAGCCCGCTTGATGCGGCCGAGGTGTTGGCGTTGGACCTCGGTGACCGGGCCGCTGAGGCCATCGACCAGGAGCTCTTCATAGCCGAGGATGGCGGTGAGCGGCGTGCGCAGCTCGTGACTCATCGTCGCGAGGAAGCGTGACTTCGCCTGGCTTGCAGCTTCGGCCTCGTATAGCCGGCTGCTGCTGATAGCGAGTGCGGCGTGTACGGCGAGCGCCTCGGCCAGCACGAGATCGCCCTCACCGTAGTGCCGGCCCGAGTGAGAAATGATGAGCGTGATTGCGCCGATCGTCCGGCGCTGGCTCACGAGCGGCACCACCATGGCGGACTTCGGTGTGAGCTCGCTTCCCGGCTTCCGGTACGCGGCGTCGCTGCCCCCTGGTTCGAGCGGGGTGATCGCCGGGAGCAGGACCGGCTCGCCGCGTTCGAGCACGCGGTCCATCATGGACCGCAGTTGGACGCATCGCTCCAGTTCGTGCGCACGTTCCGCCTCGTGCTGATCCGCGCATGCGTTCGCGACTCGGCGGACATCGCCCTCCTCGGCGGTGAGGTGCACGATGAACCAGTCTGCGAGAAGCGGCACCGCGAGGTCGGCCAGCGATTGGAGGATGATGTGCAGATCGAGTGAGGACGCGAGCACGGCGCTCGCATCGGCCAGAAATCGGGCCCGCTGGGCTGCCGTCTCCGCCTGCGCCGCGCGTTCCTCTTCGCGCACGGATGCAATGAGCAGGTGCTCGTTCATCGCGCGCATCTGCCCGACCATCGCTTGGGCGTCGTTATGCTCCCGGTGCTCCCGTGTCACATCGCGCATCTGGATCACGAGGCCCTCGGGCGGCCCACTCTGGTGCACCGTCGGCCAGATTGTGTAGCTCCACCATGCAGGGCCGTGCATCGCGCGGGGATGCTCGAGGTGCACCTCGCTCCGTGCCTCGCCCGTGCCGTACACCTGATCGAGCACCGCCAGTAGGCCATTCGGCATGGAATCGGGAATGGCCTCGACGATGGGATGGCCGTGCAGCAGGACGTCCGTCGTGCCGGTGAGCTGGCGGAACGCCGGGTTCGCCCAGTGCAGGAGATGCGTGCCACCCTCGGTCACGGCGAGCGCCAGGGGCGACTGTCTCGCGTACTCGAGGAACGTGTCGCTCTCCCGGCGGCGGTTCGCGTCCGCGGGTGCATTGGCATGGCCGTCTTGCCCCGCGCCGCTCAGTGGCGGCTCCGAGCCGGCACCATTCGTCAGCGGGCGAGTGACGTCGCCGGACTGGTCATTCACGCTGCAGTTCTACCATCAGCGCACCCCCGTGCTGCACGCAGCATACCACCTGTTTCCGCTGGCCACCTCGGTCGCACCTCAGTACAGCCATCACCCGTCCACAATCCGTGCCACGGCGCGATAGACGCTCATGCCGTTCTCCTCCGATCGCGTCACGTATCCGAGCGTCACGAGGCGCTCGAGCGCCCTCTCGAGTGGGTCGGATGCGATCCCGGTCCGCGCCCTGACGTCCCCGGCCGCTGCCCCGCGCAACTTGATGACGGTATCGAGCACGATCATCTCCTCGTGGGTCAGCCCCGGATAGGCGGGCCGCCGGATGCGGCGCTGCAATTGGGGCGATCCGCTGAGGATGCCACGATAATCTCGGAGCACGTCGCCGAACACCGCACCCGACGGAGTGATCTCGTACATCCGCAAGTCCTTGCTGTGCCGGCTCCCCCGCATCTTGACCACCGCAAGCACCGTGCGGAGTTCACCATCGAGCTCGGCATAGCGTTGCACGATGATGTCGTCCGCCAGGAATGACACCGTGCGGGAGGTGAAGTGCAGGTTCGAATAGCTCTCCACCACCTCGTCGGTCATGAGGACGGTCACCCCGGTGGCGGTGAGCGCGGTTACCAGCCGGTAGAGCGACTCGCGGAAGTCCTCGCGAAAGGTGGGCGCGAGCGCCACCTCGAAGCCAGACAATGAGTCGATCAGTACGCGCGTAGCGCTGAGCTGCCTCACCCAATCCTGAATCTCCTGGAGCGTCTCGTCCACCGACAGATCCAGCGGGCGAAGGTAGATGACCTTGAGCTTCCCCTGATCCATCAGCGCGGGGAGATCCAGACCGAAGCTCGCGGCGCGCCTGATGTACTCGTCAGGATACTCCTCGAATACGGCCACCACGTTGGACTCACCCGCCCGGGCGCCCGCTGCGAGAAAGTGTGTGCCGAAGGTCGTCTTGCCAGAGCCGGTGGGGCCAGCCAGCATCACGGAATCGCCTGCCGGGATGCCGCCGCCCATCATTTCGTCCATCCCCGTGATGCCGGTCGAGAGGCGCCGGCGCGACTTCGGCCGCTCGGTCTCCTCTCTGCGCTGGGGGATGCGCGGGAATACCTGTACGCCATTGCCTGTGATCCGCATGGTGTGCAGCCCGGGCATGGGTGCCTGGCCGCGCATCTTCACCACTCGCAGCTTGCGCACAACCGAGTTCCGGTCCACGTCCTGCGACAGCCAGAGGACGCCGTCGGCCACGGTGAAGAGCGGATTGTGCGACTCCGCGTCCGTGTACTCGCCAATCAGAAAGGACGTGACCTCCCACGACGTGAGCTGCAATGCCAGGTTCTGCACGAAGTGCTCAACCTGCATTGCCCGTTTCCCAGTGTTCGGTACCGTCCGCACTACGGTCCGGAAGGAGTCCACCACCACGAACGCTGGTTTCACCTCTTCCACTTCCCGCGCGATGCGATCGAGCACCTTGCCCAGGTCGTGCTGCAGCACCTCGTCGCTCAGGTTCAGGAGGCGGATGGCGGATCCCACCACCTCGGGCTTGAAGAAGCTGAACTGCTGTTCGTAGCGCAGGAGCTTGAGCGTCGGCTCGCCCAGGACGGTGAAGAAAAGTCCCGGCCGCTCGGGCGTCGCATTGGCAAACAACATCTGCATGCCGAGCGTCGTCTTCCCTCCGCCCGGCCCGCCGGCGAGGAGGTTGAAGGAATACTCTGGCAGTCCGCCCCCCAGAACCATGTTGAGGCCGGGGACCCCGGTATCAAGGCGTGCGATGGCGACCTTCTCGATCTCAGCCATGTGGCTTGTTTCCCTCGTCTGATCTGCTGTTGGCGTCCGGTGTTACCGGCCAGCTCTGCTCTACCAACCGCGCGGCCAGCCCATTTCCGATGAAACGGGCGAGGAGCACGATGAAAGTGGCCACGAGCACTGTCATCGCCTCGGCGGCCTCGGTGGCCTCTGTCGCGCGCAGGTGATCGACCAGCCCATCGAGCGGCCGCTCGGATTCAGCACGAGGCGGCAGCCCGGCGAGGAGGGGATGCTCGGAGCGGGCGCGATCGATGGCGCGCGTGAGGAGCGCGCGGAATCCCTCCGGCCCGATCCATGTCACAAGATGCGAGCGCAATCGTTGGAAGACCTGCTCGGCGGCGGTTGCTGCCACCGAGGCATCGCTCGCGAGGTCACCCTCCGGCGCTTCGCGGGCGAGCAGGCGCCGGGCCAGCGCACGCTCGGATGTTGGAATCGTCATCAGGGCGGTACCGGAACCGTCATGGGACGCAGGCCTCTCGAATTGGTCACCGTTCTATGGAATGGCTGTCCGAGTCGTCCGGAACACGCAAGAATGCTACTCTTGCCTCGGCGAGCAGGGCAAACGGCTACGGCGCTCGTCACGACCGCTGCCGCACCAGCGACACGACGGCGCGTGCGAGTGTCGGCATCTCGTGAGGCCCTGCCACTCCCGGAGTATCTCGGAGACGGGCGCGATGATATCGTCCGGCTGCGAAGGCATCGGACAATTGTAACGCTCCGTGTGCGGGAGCGTGAGACGCTCCATCGGGCGAGCGCGCGACGACGTGATGGCGTTGATGCGTGAGGGGCGATGCAGTCCGCCATGCGCTTCGTGTCGGCCGACCTGCTGGAGATGGGCCGCGGCACGCTCGGCGTGGCCGGAGTCGCACTGAGTATCCACGGCCGTACCATGGCCGTCAGACCGCGAGAAGCTGGAAAGCCGATAGGACTTGTCGGGATTAGGCTGGCCGCATATACTCGGACACGGAAGACGAGAAGCGCTGGCTTCTCACCCTCGTCAAATCCTGCTCCGAGGTCCCTACCCGATGGTCCATCTTGTGCTCTGCTACCGCATTCGCCGCACGGCTCTGGCCGTCGCCACCTTCGCCGCGGCCCTCATCGCCTCCGCCGGTGCGGCCCTTGCCCAGGCCGACGGCGGGACAAAGCGCGACACCGTCCACCACGCGCCGGATCTCGACACCACCGCCCAGCTTCCAGCGGTCCTCATCAGGGGCACCAGCCTGCAGCGTGCTGTCGGACGGCTGCCGGAGGTCCGCCGCGGCATCATCTTCAGCGGCCAGAAGACGGAGCGGCTCACCCTCGACAGCCTTCGCGTCAACCGCGTGCAGGACGTCATGCGACAGGTCCTCGGCCGAATTCCGGGCGCCAACATCTCCGAGACAGAAGGGAGCGGCTTCCCGTCGAACGGCATCGGCTTCCGCGGGCTCGACCCCACGCAGTCCGTCGAGGTCAACACGCGCCAGAACGGGGTGAACCTGGCCGCCGATCTCTACGGCTACCCCGAGACGTATTACACGCCGCCCATGGAAGCCATCGACCACATTGAGATCGTGCGTGGCGCTTCCGCGCTCCAATTCGGGCCGCAGTTCGGCGGCGCGATCAACTACGTCACGAAGAGCGGCACCCCGGACACGCCGCCCACGGTCACTGTCCACGAGACTGGCGGGAGCTTCGGCACGTTCAATTCGTTCACCTCGGTTGGCGGCGGCAGCGGGCCGTGGACGTATTACGGCTTCCTGCAGTATCGCAACGAACAGGGCTGGCGTTCCAACTCCGACTTTCATCAGACGTCGGCGTATGGCAAGGTCGGCTACCGCGCGTCCGACCATCTCTCGCTCGGGCTCGAGTACTCGCTCTTCCGGAATCGCATCCACATGCCTGGCGGACTATCTGATGCGCAGTTCGCCGAGGACCCGCGGCAGTCCTTCCGTGCGCGCAACTGGCTGGCGAGTCCGTGGAACATCCTGGCGCTGCATGTCGAGAACCGGTTCTCGCCCGCAGTGACGCTCTTCGCCACCGCCTCACTCATGCGCAGCCAGCGCTACCTGGTATGGCGCAACGAAGATGGCGGGCCGCAAGCGCTCGATCGCATTGACCCCGCGACGGGCGACTTCATCCCGCGCGAGGTGGAGCGTGAGCGCTTCACCAACGCCACCACAGAAGCGCGGCTCCAGGTGGAACATCACCTCTTCGGGAAGGCACAGACACTGTCGACTGGTGCGAGGCTGTTCACGGGTACGCTCGGCCGGCGGGAGGGTGGACCGGGATCCACCGGCGCCGACTTCGACATGGGGCTGTACGGCGGCGCGTACGAGAACGACCTCGCGTTCGGCACCCGGAACGTCGCGCTCTTCGCGCAGGACCTGATTCATCTCACCGACCGGTGGTCGCTCACACCCGGCATGCGCTACGAGTTGTTGTATTCCACCGCGCGCGGGCACGAGGACACGCACGCCGTGCGGCCGCCCGCCAAAACGCGGAGCTATCCGCTCTTCGGCTTCGGGACAGACTACGTGCTCACGCCATCCATGCAGCTCTACGCCAATATCACGCAGGCGTACCGGCCGATCACGTACGATTTCCTCACGCCGTTCGCGAGCGCATCGCGGATCGATCCCGCCATGAAGGATGCCACCGGCTACACCACCGACCTCGGCTGGCGTGGTGGGCTGGGGCCAGGGCTTCGCTTCGACGTGGGCCTGTTCTATCTGCGCTACAACAACCGTCCCGGCGTCGTCACTGGAATCGACGCGGGCGGTGTGCCGTTCACGGAGGTCACCAATGTGGCGCGGAGCATCCACAAGGGGATCGAGAGCTACGTGCAGATGGACCCGCTCGCGCTGCTCGGAAAGGAGCACGGGGCGGCGGGGCAGCTCCAGCTCTTCGATTCGTTCGCGTACGTCGACGCGCACTATGCGACGGGGCCGTTCGCGGGGAACGAGGTGGAATCGGCGCCACCGATCATCAATCGCGTGGGGCTCAGCTATGGGGTTGGCGGCTTCGCGACCACCGTGCAATGGAGCCACACGGCACGCTCGTACGCTGACGCGAACAACACCGTGTCGAGCGACGACGCGGCAGTCGGTCTCGTGCCCGCCTATGACGTACTCGATTGGTCGGGCGCGGTGCCGCTCGGTGGACAGTACCGGGTGCAGTTCGGCGTCAACAACGTCACGAATGCCCGCTACTTCACCAAGCGCACCGCCGAGTATCCAGGGCCGGGCATCATCCCGGGGATCGGGCGGAGCCTGTACCTGACGATCGGAGCGACGCTCCGCTGAACCGTGGCGTCGTGCAGCCACCAGGGCGGCTGTCACACTGGACCTGCTCGGCATGCCCCGGTATTATGCACAGCATCATGCATCGCTCGCGCGCGTCGCGTTCCGTGGCCATCCTGACGACCATCCTGTTCGCCTTTCAGCTCTGGCTGACGGGCAGCGGGATGGCATGCATCATGTCGACCCGCGGCAACACGAGGATGGAGGGGAGCATGCGCGGCGCCGCCTCCGCCCCCATGGCCATGCATGATCACGACGCGATGCGCGCGTCGCCCAGCGCGAGCGCCGGCACGGCGAGCATGCCGCAACCAGTGCCATGCGATCAGCAGACGCACCCGTCCGTGTGCAATGCGATGGGGCCGTGCATCACGGCCCTGATCGCTCCGGCGGTGGTCGTGAACGTCGGGCCCTCCCGCACGCCTCCTGTACTCGCGATGGTGGCCCTCAGACCGCCACTGCCGACGTTCCCACCGGATCTCCCTCCGCCGCGCGCGTAATCCGGACCACATAACAGTCGCGTTCATGCACCGCGAGCAAGGGCCCCGAGATTTGGGCCATGTGCTCGCGGAGCTGGTGCACGCCATCGGTCCACCGGTCATGGCGAGATGGGGCACATCCTCTGAACTCCGTCAGCACTCATGTCATTCAAATTCTGCCATGCAGCGGCCATCGTGCGCATGCATGGCGCGGGCTGCTCGCCAAGCACGCCCGGAGGGACTATTGCCCCTCCATTCCTGCGGGCGCTGTTGATCGTGCTTGCACTCCCGCTGGCGATGGTGGTTGCGGTCTCGCGCGGTCGCGCGCAGGCCGCCTCCGCTGCCGCAGCCCAGCCTGCCGCGCCGCCGCGCGCCGATTCCGGACGTTCAGCAGGCTCGCTCGGTTCGCTTGTCGCGCAGGCGCTCAGCGCCAGCCCGGCTGTCCATGCGGCCGCCGCACGCGTGAAGGCCGCCCGCGCGCGGGTTGGGCCTGCTGGGGCCCGGCCCGATCCGATGCTCATGGCCGGCGTCCAGAACTTCCCGGTCAGCGCGCCCGGCTTCAATGACTTCATGACGATGAAGATGATCGGCATCTCGCAGACCTTTCCGTTCCCCGGCAAG
Source organism: Gemmatimonadaceae bacterium (assembly GCA_036278935.1). Classification (GTDB taxonomy): domain Bacteria; phylum Gemmatimonadota; class Gemmatimonadetes; order Gemmatimonadales; family Gemmatimonadaceae; genus DASSNR01. Next base: position 30,644 of record DASUKA010000044.1, on the reverse strand, counting down.
CTCGCGCTCCAGACGCGCGCTGCGGGGGACGAGGTCACGGCGGCACACGCCGCGCTCGGGGCGGCTCGCCTCGACGTGGCGTTCCAGGTGAAGGATGCGTACTACGAGCTGGCCTTCATCGATCGCGCGCTCGATATCGTGCGACGTAACCAGGCGGTGCTGGCGAATCTCGTCGCCGCATCGAGCGCGCAGTACGCCACGGGGCAGGGGACGCAGGCCGACGTGCTGCGCGCGCGCACGGAAACGGCGAAGTTGGGCGACGCGGCCAGCGCGCTTCGAGCGCAACGCCGGTCTGCGTTGGCTCGACTCAATGCGGTGCTCGATCGCCCGAGCGATACGCCCGTGCCGGCGCCGGTGATCTCCACGCGCATCGTGCACGCTGCTGTCGCCGACTCGACGGCGCACGTGCATTTCGTGTCCGATGCGCTGGGCGCCGCGGCCGCCGGCTCGCCGTTGCTCCCGCTCGACTCGCTCCAGGCACTGGCCGCCGTTCACAGTCCGATGATCCACGAGCATGTGGCGCGCATCGCGGCGCAGCGCGCCAGGGTGGCGCTCGCGCAGAAAGCGCATCTCCCTGATATCTCCGTGTCGCTGGACTACGCGCAACGGCAGGGCTTCACCGACATGGTCTCGGCTATCGTCTCGATTCCCATCCCGCTCCAGAAGGGGCGGAAGCAGGATGCGGAGGCCGCCGAGGCGACGGCGGAGCTCGCGACGCTCGAGGCGCAGCATCACGAAATGGTGAACACCCTCGATGCCGAGGTCACCAAGCAGGTGGGCGAGCTGGAGAGGGCGCGGACCCACCTCGCGCTTTCCAAGGCCGCCATCCTTCCGCAGGCGCAGGCAACGCTCGCTTCCTCAGTCGCCAGCTATCAGGTTGGGCGGCTGGACTTCGACACGGTGCTGGATGCGCAGGCGAGCGTGTTCCAGATCGAGACGGCATACTACCGCTCACTCACGGATTTCGCGCAGGCGCTGGCCGCGTTGCAGCACCTGGTTGGCACGGAGGTGCTGCGATGACCGACTTCACGACGCCCGCGAACGGCGATGCGGGCACCGGGCCGACACCAGCATCGAGCGGCCAACCGGCACACGACCCTAAAGCGGTTGAGCGCGCCGGGCGCGGTCGGAGGCATCTCCCGATGATCGGCGCCATCGTGCTGCTGGTCATCATCCTGGTTGCGGTGCTCTTCGCATGGCGCCGGCGCCATGCGCCCACTTCAGGGAGCGCACGGGCCGGGATGGCGATGCCACGCGGAGACGGTCATCCGATGGCGGCTGCCCATCCGGGCAGCACGAGCAACGCGGCCGGCATGGCCGGCATGGCTGGCATGCAGATGTCGTCGGCCGGGACCGTTCAGCTCACGGCCAATCAGCTCCGCCAATTCGGCGTGACGTTCGGGACGGTTGCAGAGCGGATGCTGGACCGGACCGTGCGTACCGTCGGCACCGTCATCGTCGACGAGACCAGGCTCTCCGAGGTGACGCCCAGGTTCGGTGGCTACGTGGAACATCTCTACGTGAACGCCACAGGACAGCGGGTGCATGCCGGCGATCCGCTCATGGCGATTTATTCGCCGGAGCTCGTAGCCGCCGAGCAGGAGCTGCTCCTCGCCGGAAAGTTGCAACAGAGCGTCGGTGAGAGCAGCGTGCCGGGCGTGCCGGCCGCCTCTACGAATCTCGTTGCGGCCGCGAAGCGGCGGTTCGCGCTCTGGGGCATCTCGGACGCCCAGGTCAACCAGATTCTTCGCTCGGGACAGGTACAGCGCACGCTCACGCTCCACGCGCCGGCCTCTGGTGTGGTGCTCGAGAAGCATGTGGTGCAGGGTCAGGCGATCCGAGCGGGGGAGATGCTCTATCGCATCGCCGACCTCCGCGACGTGTGGATCGGCGTCGCGCTCCGGGAGCAGGATGCGGGCGCCGTGCGCGTCGGCTCACGCGCGACGGTCGAGCTGGAGGCGTATCCGGGACAGGCCATTGATGGGCGCGTGGCGTATGTCTACCCGACGGTCGATTCAGCCGCGCGCACCGTGCGGGCGCGTGTGCAGGTGCCGAACGCGCGCGGGCGCCTCAAGCCGGGGATGTACGCAACCGTCACGCTCGTCACACCTGCGCGTCGCGCGCTCACGGTGCCCACGTCCGCGGTGGTGAACACCGGCGCGCGCACATTGGTCTTCATGGACATGGGAGGTGGACAGCTCATGCCCATGGAGGTCGTGACCGGGCGCGTGACCGATGCGAACACGGAAGTGCTCTCTGGTGTGCAGCCCGGGCAGCGCGTGGTCACGTCCGCCCAGTACCTCCTCGATTCCGAGTCGAATCTCGCCGAGGTGATGAAGAGCATGATAGGGCAGATGGGCACGGCGGACATGCAGCACATGAGCGGCATGCAGGACGTGAAGGGGATGCAGATGCCGCCGTCGCCGACCACGCCGCGGAGGTAGCGATCATGCTCAGACGCATCATCGAATGGTCGGTGCGGCACAAGAGCGTCGTGCTGTTCGCGACGGCCGCCATTACGGCGGCAGGGCTCTGGACCCTGTACCACACGCCGGTGGATGCCATCCCCGATCTCTCGGACGTCCAGGTGATCGTGATGACGCGCTGGCCGGGGCAAGGGCCGCAGCTCGTGGAGGATCAGGCCACCTATCCCATGGAAACCGAAATGCTCAAGGTGCCGCACACGAAGTACGTGCGGGGGATGAGCCAGTTCGGCCTGTCGGCGGTCTACATCGTCTTCGAGGATGGGACGGATCTCTACTGGGCGCGCTCGCGCGTGCTCGAGTACCTGAACGCCGTGCGAGAGAAGCTGCCGCATGGCGCGACGACGATGCTGGGGCCCGATGCCACGGGCGTGGGTTGGGTGATGCAATACATCCTGGCTGACACGAGCGGGAAGCGGAACCTCGCCCAGCTCCGGAGCGTGCAGGACTGGACCGTACGCCCCGCGCTCACCGCCGTGCCCGGTGTGGCCGAAATCGCCTCCCTGGGCGGCTACGAGCAACAGTACCAGGTTGTGGTCGACCCCGCCAAGCTTCTGGCCTACCATATCCCGCTCGCCAGGGTGACGCAGGCGGTCCGCGCATCGAACGAGGATGTCGGCGGGCGCGTGCTGGAGATGGGCGGCTCGGAGTACATGGTACGTGGCCGCGGACGGTTTGCCAGCCTCGATGATATCCGCTCCGTGTCGCTCGGCACCGGCCCCGGAGGCACGCCGGTCACGGTGGGCGACGTGGCCCGCGTGCAGCTCGGACCTGACATCCGGCGCGGCATTACCGATCTGAATGGCAAGGGTGAGATCGTCACCGGGTGGGTGATCATGCGCTACGGCGAGAACCCACTTGCCGTGATCAACCGCGTGAAGGCGAAGATGGCCGAGCTGCAGCCATCGCTGCCCAACGGGGTGGTCTTCGTGAACGGCTACGATCGCTCGAACCTCATCGAGCGCGCGATCGCCACCCTCAAGAGCAAGCTCGTGGAGGAGTCACTCATCGTGGCTGCGGTCACGATCCTCTTCCTGATGCACGCGCCGAGCGCACTCGTGGCGATCCTCACGCTTCCGGTCGGCATTCTCATGGCGATCATCGCGATGTACGTGCTCGGCTTGAGCGCAAACATCATGAGCCTTGGCGGGATCGCGATTGCCATTGGCGCGATGATCGACGCCGCCATCGTGATGGTGGAGAACTTCCACAAGCACCTGGAACGGAACGAGCGCGCGAGCGCTCCGCGTCCTCACTGGCAGATCGTGGTGGACTCGGCCAAGGAGGTGGGGCCCTCGCTCTTCATCTCGCTGCTCATCATCACCGTGTCGTTCGTGCCCGTGTTCGCGCTGCAGGCGCAGGAGGGGCGGCTGTTCAAGCCGCTCGCCTGGACGAAGACGCTCTCCATGGCGTCGGCGGCTCTTCTCTCCATCACGCTGGTCCCACTCATGATGGGGCTCGTGATCCGCGGACGGGTGAAGCCGGAGGCCGCCAATCCGATCAATCGGTTCCTGATCCGCGTCTATCGGCCGGTGATGGCTGTGGTGCTGCGGCGCCGATGGTCGGCGATTCTCGCGGCGGCGGTCGTGCTCGCGGTCACGATCGTCCCCTGGTCGCAGCTTGGCAGCGAGTTCATGCCGCCGTTGAATGAGGGCTCGATCATGGACATGCCGAGCCTTCTGCCCGGCGTCGGCACCGCGCAGGCGAAGGAAATTCTCCAGCAGCGCGATGCGGCGCTGGCCAGGATCCCGGAGGTGAAGCGGGTGCTTGGCAAGATCGGCCGCGCGGAGTCCGCGACCGACATGGCGCCGATGTCCATGATCGAAACAATCGCGATTCTCAAGGACAGGAGCGCGTGGCGCCCGGGGGTGACGTACGACTCGATCGTGAGCGAGGCGAACCACACCGTCACCACGCCCGGCATCGCGAACATGTGGTCGATGCCGATCAAGAACCGCACGGACATGCTGGCCACCGGAATCAAGACGCCGGTGGGGATCAAGATCTTCGGGCCCTCGCTCGACACACTGGGCCGGATCGGGAAGGAGCTGGAGGGGTTGCTTCCGGCGGTGCGGGGAACGAACTCGGTCTTTGCCGAGCGGCCCGAGGGCGGCCGGTTTGTCGACATCACACTGGATCGCGCCGCGGCGGCCCGGTATGGCATGACGGGGGATGACGTGTTGACGGCCGCGAGCACGGCGGTGGGCGGGATGGAGGCCGGGGAGGTGATCGACGGACGGGAGCGCTACTCGGTCCTCGTGCGCTACCCGCGCGCGCTGCGCAACAGTCCGGAAGTGATTCGCAACACGCTGGTCGCCACGCCATCGGGCGCGCAGGTCGCGCTCGGAACACTGGCGCGCGTGAGCATCGCGCAGGGGCCGACGCTCATCAAGTCCGAGAACGCCGAGCTCAGCAGCATCGTCTACGTCGACGTGCGCGGACGGGACGTGGGGAGTTACGTGGCCGAGGCGAAACAGCTCGTGGCCAGGCGACTCACCCTGCCACCCGGCTATCGGCTGGAGTGGTCGGGACAGTACGAGGCGATGCAGCGGGCCGACAAGCGTCTCCGCATCGTTGTGCCGATCGCCCTGGCGATCATCGCGCTGCTCCTCTATGCCAACTTCGGAAGCGTGATCGAGAGCGCCGTCGTGATGCTCTCGTTGCCGTTCGCGCTCGTGGGTGGTGTATGGCTCATGTGGGCGTTGCACTACAATCTGAGCGTCGCTGTCGCGATCGGCTTCATCGCGCTCGCGGGAGTGGCGGCGGAGACGGGGGTCATCATGCTCGTCTACCTCGATCGCGCGTGGGAGAGACGATGGGCCGACGGGCGCGTGCCGACGCGATCCGAGCTCGCGGACGCCATCGTCGAGGGCGCGGTGCTGCGTGTGCGTCCCATCGTCATGACCGTCGCGGCGGTGATCGGCGGGCTACTGCCGATTCTCTGGAGCCAGGGCACGGGAGCGGACGTCATGAAGCGGATTGCCGCGCCGATGGTGGGAGGGATGGTCAGCGCCACGGCGCTCACCCTGGTGGTGATTCCAGCGATCTACTCGCTCTGGAAGGAGTGGGAGCTCAGGCGGCATGCGCGGTTGGCGCATGGCGAACGTGCGATGGTGCGTCCGCCGGGATCGGAGCCGCGGGACCGGGCTCTCGTGGATGCGTAGAGGAGCGGCGTCCCGGCATTGCTTGACGCGGGTGGCGCTACGTGGCACACGCTCTGCGCGCCAACCTTCATCCGCGCGGTTTCTCATCGCGCGTCCGCGCGGCATACGACGGCGCAGCGATGCAGGGAGCGGATACCTATGGCACAGACGACAGGACGCAGACAACACGGTGGGGCCAAGCCTACCGCGAGGAAGAAAACCACCGGGCGGCGCGGCGCGACGACGAGCAGAAAGACGAGCGGAAAGGGGAGGACCTCTACGGCATCCCCGAGGAGCGGGACCAAGCGGGCGGCCGCGCGGACGAAGACCGGCAGGACGGCCGCGAAGACGAAGTCGACATCGAAGACGAAGACTTCGCGCGCGTCCGCCAAGAGGCCCGCTCACTCTTCGGGGACGAAGCGGAAGACGACCTCCGCGCCGCGGAGCCGGGCCAAGACGTCGGCGCGGAAGACCACCACGCGCCGCAACGCCTCCAAGCAGGACGAGCGCTTCATGCAGGAGCACCCGGAAGGGCTTTCCCGGAGCACGCAGCGCGCGCGGTGGATTCACTCGCCCAGCGAGCACGAAGACCACCCCGGTCAGACGCTGGCCACGCGCGACCACGAGGTCATCACGCATTGGGCGCAGGAGCGCGGGGCGGTGCCGGCAACAGTATCGGGCTCCGAGCACGGCGGAGAGCCTGGCGTGCTGCGGTTCAACTTCCCCGACTACGGGGGCCATAGCCTCGTGCAGATCAATTGGAGCGACTGGTTCAAGCCGTTCGACCAGCGGAGTCTCGTCTTTCTCTATCAGGAGAACACGTCGGACGGCAGTCGGAGCAACTTCTTCCGGCTGGACAACCCGGATCGCGAGCACGACTAGCGCGCTTGAGCCGTGCGTCGTGCCGCGCCCTTCCGGACGTGCGGGCGAACCGGACGTGATCAGTCTGGTACGGGGGCCGGTTCCATCATGATCTGGTCCACGTAGCACCAGGCCCAATCCTCACCCGGCTCGAAGCTCTTCACGATCGGGTGGTGCGTCTGATGAAAGTGCTTGGTCGCGTGCTTGTTGGGTGAGCTGTCGCAACACCCCACATGTCCGCACTCCAGACAGAGCCGGAGATGTACCCACGACGCGTGCATCTTCAAGCACTCCTCGCAGCCGTTGGGCGTGCGGGGGGCGACATCGTGAACATGGTCGAGATGCGTGCATTGCGTCGCCATGAGCTCCTCCTGTACTGGTAAACGCCAAATCGAGCGGCACCTTCTATGCCGGAACGGAAGCCGCTCTCTGCGCGTTCTTCAACACATCATGCGTCCGGTCGCGCCATCCCCAGGTGCCGGCGTTGATGACGCGACCAACAAAGACGTCGCGCGATACATTACCGACTACTGCGGGAGCACTCATGGGCGCGACGACGAACGACCTCTTCGGCGGCGCGAACGGCGCTGAACCGGCAACGCCAGGTAGCTACGGTGAGCCGCCGAGTGGCTTCCGGCTGCCGGCCGCCACGCGGTTGGGGCCTGTGCGCCTGGACATCGCCGACCTCGCGCGCTCGCTCGACTTCTACACTGGCACGCTCGGTCTCAGGATATCGGAGCGCGACGGTGCACGCGCCGTGCTCGCCGCCAACGGCGCCGCCCGCCCGTTGGTTGAACTGGTCGAGCGCCCGGGGGCTCGGCCGGCACCACATCGCGGACGCCTCGGCCTGTACCACTTCGCGATCCTCCTGCCTGACCGTCCGTCACTCGGGCAATTCGCCCAGCACCTCGCGGAGGTGGGCGCCCGCGCCGGCGCCGGCGATCACCTGGTGAGCGAGGCGCTCTACCTGCAGGACCCGGACAATCTCGGGATCGAGGTGTATGCCGACCGGCCGCGCAGCAGCTGGCGCCGCGTCGGCCGCCAGTTGATGATGGCTACCGATCCGGTGGACGTCGCGGGGCTCGTGCGGGCCGGGGGTGGGACGCGCTGGAGCGGCATGCCGGCGGGCACAGTGATGGGGCATGTGCACCTGCACGTTGGCGCGATCGAGCCGGCGGCCGCCTTCTTCTCCGAAGCGCTCGGCTTCGATCGCACGGTGTGGAGCTACCCCGGCGCGCTCTTCCTCAGCGCCGGCGGCTATCACCATCACCTGGGTGCGAACACCTGGGCCGGCGTCGGTGCGCGCGCACCCGAGGCGGGCGATACCCGGCTTGCCGAGTGGACCATCGAGTTGCCGGAGGCGGCGAGCGTTGCGGCGGCGGCCGCGAGCGCCTCCAGCGCGGGGTACGCGATGGAGTGGGACGGTGCGGACGTGGTGGCGCGCGATCCGTGGGGCACGCAAGTGCGGCTGAGCGTTGGTAGGGCAGTAAACCCCACTCCGTCAATCCAACCTGAACCGGCGAAAGCCGCGCGCGCTCCGTGATCGTCCATCACGGAGCGCGGCGTTCGGCGAGCAGGTGCTCGCAGTCTTCACTGAGGATGCCGGTTGTGATCGCCGGAGGTGCACTCCCTCCAATCGGCATGGCGGAGGTGAGGAGTGGGCAGGGCCCCGTGGCGCCGCCCAGCGTGCGAGCGTTCGTGCCGAAGACGACACGCCGTATCTGAGCGTATCGTACGGCGTATGCGCAGATCACGCAGGGCTCGACCGTGCTGTAGAGGGTGGCGGTGGAGAGATCGAGGGTGCCGAGGGTGCGGCACGCCGCGCGGAGCGCCTCGATTTCCGCATGCGCCGTAGGGTCGAGGTGCTCGCGTGTGGATTCGACGCCCTCGCCGATCACGCGACCATCACGCACGACGATGGAGCCAACCGGAACGTCGCCTGTGGCGAGCGCGCGCCTGGCGAGCTCGAGGCAACGGCGCATGTACATCGCATCATACTGCTCGCGCGCCGAGGGCGCATCGCCCGGCATGGGCGCCGGCATGGGGAGATCCTCCAGGCAAAATGCGGGTGCGAACCGTGCTCCTGGACGGCCCGCATGGTGCCGCGTGCGCCCAGGTGAACGGCATGCCCAGTTGGACAATAATCGGGAATCTATACACGCGCGAGGCAGCCGGCGGTGCGAAGTGTGACGGAGCGCACATGGCATGGGGCGCGACGGCATCGCGCGGAGTCTCCGTCACCGCGAACCTTCCAGCCCCATGGCAATACGGAGCGCTCGAGCAGTCGTGCCCGGTGCGTGCTCGATCCCCCATCGCTCGATACGATCCAGGAGATGCGTCCGCTCCGAGCGAACGTCTGCGGGCGGTGCGACCTCCAGCACGTGCATCGATCCCTCGCGCTCAAGGATCTCGTGTTCGGCGCTGCCGTCATCCTTCCGATGGAAGCGCAGTGATGCGACCGCCTCGCCAACGCGGACGCGGCGCAACATGACGTCGGGAAGCCAGGGCGGAAGCCGCGGCCGGACGAGCGCGAGGAGCCTTGCCGCGGCGAAGGGGATGAGTCCGAGCTGCACCTGCAGGAGCTGCACGATGGCGCTGGCGCTCCATGCCTGCGGTGCATTGGCCTGCGGATAGAACGTGGGCGCCTCGCCGGGGCGCCGCGCGTGGCCGGCCAGTGCTTCGGGAAGCCGGAGCGCCTCGAAGTGCGCGCTGGCGTCGAACATCCCGTCCACCAGCCGCTCGGCATGCTCGTCGAGTCCGTAGCGCTTGAGTCCGAGGGCGAACGTCGCGTTCTCGACCGGCCACACGGTGCCCAGATGATAGGCGAATGGGTTGTACGACGGATGAGCCGTGGACAACGTCCGCACGCCCCACCCTGAGAAGAGGTCCTCGGCCATCAACCGGTCGGCGACCATGCGGGCCCGTTCCGGTGGCACGATCCCAGCCGCGAGCGCATGGCCGGGGTTGGACGCGATCGTGCGGATGGGGTGCTTGTCCGCGTCCAGGCCGATGGCATAATAATGCTCATCCTCCATCCAGAAGCGGTCGTTCACGCATTCGTAGACGCGCTGTGCTGTAGACAGGAACCGTTCCGCGCCCTCGTCGTCGCCAAGGACGAGCAGCATCTCGGCCATGCGCTGGAGCGCGATGTAGTAGTAGGCTTGCTCCTCGATCGTTGCGATCGGATTGGGCACCAGGCGACCATCCGGGTAGCGGATGGCCTCGTCCGAGTCCTTCCACGCATGGTTCTTGAGCCCCCTCGTGGAGCGGCGCACGTACTCGAGCAGGCCGTCGCCGTCGCGGTCGCCGTAGTGCGCGGCCCAGTCGAACATCTGGAGCGCCGCGTCGCGGTAGTGCGCGAGTGCCGTCGTGTCGCCCGTCCAGTGCCAGTACTCGCTCAGGGTGACGACGAACATCGCGGGCGCCGTTTCCTCGCCGTAGTAGGCACGCTGCGGGAGGATGTTCAGCTCGGCGAGTGGACCGCGCCGCGCCTCGTGCAGCAGCTTCCCCGGTTCGGCGTCGTGCCATGCGGACTGGGTCGTGGCCTGGCGCGCGGCGAGCACGGCGAGGGCGCCCCGCATCATCTCTGGTCCGAGCAGCGCCGCCTGCCATCCGGCCGTAAGGACGTCGCGGCCGAAGATGCCGGTGTAGCTGGGTACGCCCGCGTTTGGGATCCACGCATCAGGCGCGGGCTCCAACTCCCAGTTGCGGAGGGCGAGCAGATCGTCCGCCGCGCGCTCGAAGGCACCGGCTACGAGCGCTTGGCTCGATTCCATGGCCGCGCGCACGCGACGCCAGCGCTCGCGCTCCGTGGCCCGATCGCTCATGGTAGACCCGTCGCCGCCGAGGCGATCTCTCCAGCGGCCATCGACCAGCGACGCAAAGCTGAGCGTGGCGTGCCACATGCCGTGCGGCGTCAGATGCACGGCAAAGCGGAGAGTGCGTGCCTCCCTGTGCGGCGCACTATCGGCGTGCGCGATGGTTACCCGCAGCCCGCGCTCGAGCGTCCGGTCCGCGTACGACACATGGTGGAGCAGGGTGAGTGCCCGGCAGCCCGCGTCCCAATCGATGGTAGTGTCGCCGGGCGGCTGCTCACGACCGTCGATCGCCATGAGATCGACGAAGTCGGCGTCGACGGTGATGGCCAACTCAGTCGTGACTTCCATGCCGCCATGGTTCCGCAGGACGAGCTGCTCCACCATGCCGCATCCCACCAGTCGCTCGATCTCGATCTCGATCGCATCCTGCGGGAGGTGCGGGCCGGCGGCGGTCCCGCCCGGCAGCGGTGCTACCAGGTGCGCGTGCCATCGGTGGCCATCACCGCGCGTATCCAGCGGCATTGGCAACTGCCCGCCGAGCGTGAGGCGGTACTGCGACACGATCCGCGTATCGAAATCGAAAAGGCCATGGCGGCCGCCCGTGATCTGCGCATCGCGGGGCGTAAGGAGCACCGTGTAGCCATCGTGCACCACATGAGACGCGCGGAAGGGATCGACGCGTGGGAGGCGAATCGCCCGCTGATGCATGCGCAGGCCGCAACTACCCAGCGCCGGAGACGATCACGTGGTGCAGGCGTGTAATCTGATGTCGGCGAGCGCTCCCGATGCGGAGGTGCTCCATCGTGCCAGTGATGATGCAGGTCACCCGCTCGCCTCGCCCTCGGTGTGCTCGGGCACTTCAGCCGTATGTGTTGTGGCGTGTCCACCGGTGAGGGCTGGAACGATCTTGCCCTGCCTGAGCTCCTGCGCCAGATGCTGCGCCCCGTGCACGAGATTCGTGGCTGCGTCTCTGGCCCATGCGCCGGTCTCACCCGCCGCGCCCAACTCCGGCGGGTTCGTGCGGTACTGGCCGCCGGCCGCTTCCACACCCACGCCATACTTGTACACGAGCGTGCCGCCCAGGTACGCCGAATAGCAGACCGCGCCGATGCCGGCGAGCCCGACACCCAGGTAGGCGAGGCTTGGCCGGTAGTGCCTGGCGCGCCACCTCGCCATGATGCCCGCCACCAGCGTGGCGGCCAGGTTGATGTTGCGATGGGTGATGAGCATGTCCATCGTCCTGCCTTTGACGTTCACTTCCTCCTGTGCGACGAGGCCGCTCGCGGCGGAAACCGCGGCGCCGACCGCGGCGAGGCCGATACCCCGCCGCCCCAACTCGAGCAGTGCGCGCTTCCCGGTGGCGCGCCCTAGAAGGTCCGCGCCGATAGCGACCGGCAGCAGCGAAATCGGCAGGTGGACGAGTGAGGGGTGTACTTCCTGAAGACGGATGCCCATCATGCGCTCCATGGTACGTGGGTGAGGTGTATGGCGGTGGTGGCAAGAGCGGTACCGGAGTGGCGCGGTGCCGCGTGGTAGCCCGCGGCGGGCGACGGACGATGGGAACGCTTCCCGGCGGTTCTCCCGGCCAGAGGCACTGTGGCTCGGCGCCAATTTCCGCTCGGGTGCGTGGCTTGCGTTTATGAGGGGGAGTTCGCAAGCGTTCATGCAGACACTTCACGTGTGAGGACATATGCCGACCATCGACGCGACGGAGAGCCCGTTCTACGCATGGCTCGATCGACCCGCGATCCGCGGTTTCGTTCGCGATGCGCGATCGCTGACTCCCGGCGAGCGCCTGGTGCTGATCAAGGGGCTCATCCCGGGGTTGGTTGAAGACATGGGCGAGGGGGCGGTGCGCACGTTCCTCGAGGAGCTGGCCACCAAGGCGCAGCGCTATGCGGAGGCGGTCGCCAACCCAGGACAGGGTGGTGCCACGCGTCGTACGCCGAGCGAGCCGCTGGGCGGCCCGGTGCCGGGACGCGAAGCGCACTACCACCTGCCGGGCACACGCAACCCACGCCGTCCTGGCGGTCGCGTGCTCGAGCGCCAATGGGAGGCCGCTGCGTGGGAGAAGATGCAGGGCGGGTTGCGCGCATAAGGTCCGCCGCTGGTGGTACGGACGCGGCGCCGGATGGCTGGTCATCCGGCGCCGCGCGCGAGACGATCCTCACCGGTGATCGGCCCACGGGTCCCCTGCACCTCGGCCACTATGCGGGCTCGCTGCGCAATCGCGTGCGACTGCAGGCGGCCAACGACCAGACGGTGCTCATTGCCGACGTGCAGGCGCTCACCGATAACGTGGGGCGTGCGGCCGACATCCATCGGAACGTGCTCGAGGTTGCGCTCGACTATCTGGCCGTCGGTATCGACCCGGCGCGCACCACGATCGCGCTGCAGTCGGCCATCCCGGAGCTCTCGGAGCTCATGGTGCTGTATCTCAACCTGGTCACCGTCGCGCGGCTCGAGCGAAATCCCACGGTGCGCGCCGAGATCGAGCTGCGCGGCTTTGTGCGCGATATCCCGGCGGGCTTTCTCTGCTATCCAGTGAGCCAGGCCGCGGACATCACGGCATGCCGCGCCACGCTCGTGCCCGTGGGCGAGGATCAGCTCCCGATGATCGAGCAGACGAACGAGATCGTGCGCCGCCTCGCGCATCTGGCGGGCCAGCCGGTGCTGCGCGAATGCCGCGCCCTCCTCTCGGACACGCCTCGGCTGCCGGGCATCGACGGCCGCAAGGCGAGCAAGTCGTTGGGGAATGCGATTGCGCTCTCAGCCACCCCCGAGGAGATCCATGCGAAGGTACACGCGATGTTCACCGATCCGGGGCACATCCGCGTGAGCGATCCCGGGCGCGTGGAAGGGAACGTGGTGTTCGCATACCTGCGCGCGTTCGATCCCGATCGCGATGGCGTGGCCGCGCTCGAAGCGCAATACCGTGAGGGCGGGCTGGGCGACCTGGCCCTCAAGCGGCGGCTCGACGGAGTACTGCAGGCGCTCATCGCTCCGATCCGCGAGCGACGTGAGAGCCTCGCGGGCGACCCGGGCGAGGTGATGGACATCGTGCGCCATGGCACGGAGCGGGCGCGCGAGGTGGCAGTCTCGGTGCTTGTCGATGTGCGTCGCGTGTTCGCGTTGGACAGTGCAACGCTGATCCCGGGGCCGATCGCGTAGGGTGCTACGCCGTGCGCCTCACGCCTCGACGATCAGGTTTCCGATCGCCCCCTTCTGTCCGTGCCCGAACGCATGGTTCACGAACACGAACTCGCCCGGGATATCGCAGGTGAGCTCGAACCCCATGCCGCCCCCCGGCGGCACCGCCCACGTCTGCACTCCACGCACGCGCTCCTCGGGCGGTTCGCCGATATACACGCGATCGAATTGCTCGCCGACCATGTGGAAGGCGCAGTCGAGTGTCGGTCCGGGGTTGACCACCCAGAAGCGCACGCGGTCCCCCCGTCGTACGCGGATCGGCTCCCGACTGTACTGGTCCGGCCGCCCGTTGAACGCGACGACGTCGGGGACGCCGGCGAGCATCTTCCTGTAATCGGATGGCCGCACGCCATTGACCGGCTCGCCCAGGTAGTACTCGCTCTGGATGAGTACGAACTCCTTGGCAGGCGGGAGCGGCGCGCGGGGTGAGACGATGATCGCACCGTACATCCCCGAGCCAATATGCATGAGCACGGGTGCGGTGCCGCAGTGGTAGCAGAAGGCGCCGGCATAGCGCGGCGTGAATGTGTACGATACCGGTTGACCCTTGACGGCCGAGCGGAACGCGGTTTTGGGGTCGATCTGCGCCGCATGGAAGTCCATCGAGTGGGGGAGGTTCGCTTCGTTCGTGAGCGTGAAGTGAATGGTGTCGCCGACTCGGCAGTGGACGATCGGTCCGGGGATGTTCCCCTCGAAGGTCCAGCCCGCCACGACGGTATCCGGGGAGATGCGCACGGGCACCTCGCGCGAGTGAAAGTGCAGGTCGAGCACACGCGTCTTGGGCAGCGGCGGCAGGCGCGGATCATAGCGCACGAGCGGCGTGGCCAGGGCGTTCGCTTCGGGCTTGGTCCCGGAGAGCGGCTTCGGTATGGGCCTTTGGAGCGACGTGTCCAGCTTGCTGTCAGGATTGCGCAACGGGCGATGATGCGGCTGGCCCTGCGTCGTGTCGCTCGCGGTATCGCGAGCTGCTGCGGCTGCGGACGCGCCCAGGCGGCGCTCATCGTCCTCCGACGAGCATGAGGTGAGTGCGGCGCCGAGTCCCGGAATCGCGAGGGTGAGCGCCGAAGCCCGACGCAGAAAGGCGCGGCGGGTGCCCGACGTCAGGAGCGGCGAAGCATTCATCTCATGTGGATCGTCGGGGGCCAGAAGGTCGGCCTCGAGTTCCTGGATGCTCTCCGGCGGTATTCCATGCGTCATGCAATAGCTCTCCGTGTGCGGGGTGGTGAACGTGTACGTGGCGGGCGGGACAGGATGCATACCGACGTGCCGCCATGGCCTGCTAGAGCTTGAGCCCGGCGTGACGAGCGCGATCAGCGCGCACGGCCCGCCTCACCGCGCTCGCCATCTGGCAACACTGACGGCTGCCCGATCTCGCCCCGCGTGTCCAGCCGCGCGAGGAGCAGGTGGAAATAGAGCATCCCGCGCTGTGGGCCGAGCGCGGTGAGCACCGGGTCCACATCGAGCGATGTATCGCCCGTTACGAGCGTAAGGCTGCGCGCGACGCCCGAGTCGTTCATCGGGAAGACGTCCAGCCGTCCGAAGCCACGCAGCAGCATGACCGTGGCCGTCCACGGTCCGATCCCTTTGATGCCAGTGAGGAGCGCGGTGGCATCCGCGCTCGGGAGGGCTTCGATGATGTCCTCGGTGAGGGTGCCGGAGCGCATGGCGTCGCTCGCGCGCCGGAGCGTGGCGATTTTCCCGGTGCTGAGTCCCAGCCCGCGCAGCGCGTCGTCCGTCGCGCTCATCACACGCTCCGCGCCCGGGAAGAGGTACAGCGGTGTCCCTCCGCTCTCGAGCGGCATCCCGAAGGCCATGATCAACCGCTTCACGATCGCGGTCGCCGCGTGCAGGCTCACCTGCTGGAAGACCACGGCGTTGACGAGCGCTTCCCACAGTGAGCGGTAGCGCGGCGGCTTGATGCCGCGCATCCGGCGCGCGAGGGAGCGGAGCCACGGCAATCGGGCCGCGGCGCGATCGAAGGGCGTCAGGTCGCGATCGAGGCCGAGCGTCCGGACCACGAGTGCGAGCGCGCGCTGCCGTGCGTCGGCGTCTCGGGCATCCCCTTCGAGGATCACGTCGAGCACGTCGGGGCGCCGTTGCGCCACGCGCGCGATGAGCGGACCGTGTGCGGCGGCGAACGCGTGGAGATATTCTCCATCAGGAGTCAGCACGTCCACGACGTTCGTCGGCACGCGCCGCAGCGCGGTCGCGGTGAGATCGAGGCGGAACGGCGGGACGACGGGTAGCTCGTGTTGCGATCGGGCCAGCGTCGAGCCGGCACCACGGGCCGACCGAGCGGCGCCCGGTGACTTCGACATGCGATCATCTGTGAAGAGGGGAGAACGACACCATGGCGAGTACGCACTTCAAAATCGGTGACCACGTCAGCTGGAATTCGGAGGCTGGACGCGTCTCCGGCCACATCATGAGAGTGGTGACATCGCACATCCAATTCAAGGGCTACACGGTGCACGCGAGCCCCGAGGATCCCCAATACGAAATCAAGAGCGACAAGACGGATCACCTCGCCATGCACAAGGGCTCGGCGCTCACCAAGCTCCGTACGTAGGCGCCGAACGTCCAGGCGCGGCAATCACCGCGAGGCGGCGCCTTCACCACTCGCGACGCAGAGTCACCCGCCGCGTGTGACAACCGTCACGCCCACGCACGCCGCATGCGCTCATGCTACAGGATGCCGCTGCGCGCTGCAGCCAGGCACGGCGTCACTCACGCGAATTCACGATCATGTCGACCGACAGTGCTACAACTGACACGCCGCTCTCGCGCACCTGGGACGCCCTGCGCTCCGTCATCGATCCGGAGATCGGGCTCGACATTGTAACGCTCGGGCTCGTGTACGATGTGGGGGTAGACGATGCGGGGGGAGTCACCATCACGCACACCCTCACGACGCCGGGTTGCCCGATGGAGCGTGTGATCACCGATGGCATCCTCCGTTCTGTCTCCACCGTGCCGGGAATCACCGAGGTGCGCACGAAGCTGGTATGGGATCCCGCGTGGCACGCGGGGATGATTCAGCCGGGCGCATGGTAGTGCGTGGCCGCCGGATGCGACCAGCATGCGCGCGGGCCTTCACGGTGCGCGCCGAGCGCTGAGCGTGGTGCAGACGCTCTATCTTGCCAACGTCACCGTCCACGTGCTCGCGGCACTGCTCTGGCTGGGCGGAATGTTCTTCCTCGGAGTGGTGGGCGCGCCCGCGCTCCGGCGCATCGAGCCACCCGCCGTGCGGCAACGCCTCTTCCAGGAGTTGGGGCGTCGCTTCCGCAGTGTCGGATGGGTGGCGATAAGCATCCTTATTGTCACAGGGGTGCTCAATCTGTACTTCCG
The DNA here is from genome assembly GCA_036278935.1 of Gemmatimonadaceae bacterium. Classification (GTDB taxonomy): domain Bacteria; phylum Gemmatimonadota; class Gemmatimonadetes; order Gemmatimonadales; family Gemmatimonadaceae; genus DASSNR01. The sequence goes on along the minus strand of DASUKA010000044.1, from coordinate 13,781 downwards.
TGGGTGGCTGCACTGGTCGGGCATGCTCGGATCCGCGGTCTTCTGGAGCACGGCGCTCGGTCGCGCGCTTGCGGCGAAGCTGGTGGCGGTGTTGACGATGGTCGCGGTGAGTGCCACGCACGACTTCGTCCTCGGACCCGCGGCGGGGCGCGCCGCCCCGGGTTCCCATCACGCTGTCACGCTTCGCCGCCGAGCCGCGCTCCTCGCGCGCGTGAATGCGTTCGTCGGCGTGATCGTCGTCATCGCCGCCGTGCGGCTGGCGCGCGGCGGCTGATACGGTCGCATGCACACCCTCGTTCGCCGCTACATCAAGACCGCCATCATCTACCTGGCCGTCGGGCTCGGTATTGGTGGATGGATGATCGTCCGCCGCGAGCTCTTCGGGCGCTATCCGTCGCCATACGTCGTGAGCGCGCACACCCATGCCCTGTTCGTTGGCTTCATCATGATGATGATCCTCGGCGTGGCGCTCTGGCTCTTCCCGCGTCCGGAGAAGGGGGATGTGCGCTACAGCCCGCGGCTGGCCGGAGCTGCCTACTGGATGCTCGCAGGCGGCACCGGCGTGCGCGTGGTCGGCGAGCTGCTTCGCGCGAGCGTGGGCGCGGTATGGCTGCGCGTGCTCGTAGTGCTTGCGGGATTCGCACAGATCGCGGGGATTCTGCTCTTCTTCTACACCACGTGGTCGCGCATCCGCCCCGTGGGCAGCAAGGTGCGTGAAGCGAAGGGCGAGCGATTCTGAGGCGCCGCCGGAGCCTTCGGCGGCGCCTGGGCGGTGACCGGGACCGCGTGCTCGGACGCGCTCAGCTCGCCTCCGCGTGCTGGCGGGTCAGCCCCGCCGCCGGCTCGCCCTCAGCCCATCGCCACTCCTGCACTTCCGGCATGTCCTCGTCGTGCTCGCGGATGTAGAGCCGGTGCTCCTCCAGCTTGCGCTCGAACACTCCCGTGCGGTTTGCGCGACCCGTGCGGTGGAGCGCCTCGATGGCCAGGTCGTATCGGCTCATCCGGTTGAGTACCGTCATGTCAAAGGGCGTGGTGGTCGTCCCCTCCTCGACGTACCCACGCACGTGGAACCGCTGCGGATTCGGACGGTGGTGGATCAGCTCGTGCACGACGTTCGGGTAGCCGTGGAACGCAAATACGACGTCGGTGGCGCTTCCGAACAGCCCCACGAACCGCTCGTCGGACAGCCCATGCGGGTGATCGCGTGGCGACTGCAGCGCGTAGAGATCGACAACGTTCACCACGCGCACGCGCAGATCGGGTACCTCGCGGCGCAGCCACCACGCGGCAGCGACCGTCTCGCGTGTGGGCACATCGCCCGCGGCAGCAAGAATCACATCGGCAGGCCCGTCACCGGTGCCGGCCCAGTTCCATGCCGAGGCGCCGGCGGCGCAGTGGCGCAGGGCGTCGTCCATGGACAGCCACTGCGGCATGGGCTTCTTGGAGGCGACGATGAGGTTGATGTAGCCGCGACTCTTGAGGCAATGGTCCGCCATCGAGAGCAGACAGTTCGCATCGGGGGGAAGGTACACCCTCGTGATGGCGGCTTTCTTGGTGAGCAGCATGTTGATGAAGCTCGGCCCCTGGTGGCTGTACCCGTTGTGATCCTGTTCCCACACGTGGCTCGTGACCAGATAGTTGAGCGAGGCGACCGGCTGTCGCCAGCTGGTCTCGGCGGCCATCTTCAGCCACTTCGCGTACTGCTGCATCATGGAGTCGATGATCGTCAGGAACGCCTCGTAGCACGCGAACACTCCGTGACGTCCCGAGAGCAGATAGCCCTCGAGCCAACCTTCGCAGCAGTGCTCGCTCAGGATCTCCATCACGCGCCCGTCGCGGGAGAGAAACTCATCGCTCGGGATGATGGGGAGCATCCACGCGCGTGCCGTCGCCTCGAACACGGCCTGCAGGCGATTGGACGAGGTCTCGTCGGGGCAGAAGAGGCGAAAGCTGTGCGCGTCGCGATCGTTGACGAAGACGTCGCGCAGATAGCCGCCCAGCACTTTCGTCCCCTCGGTGCGCACGGCGCCGGGCGCCGGCACCTCGACTGCATAGCGCGCGGAATCGGGCAGCGCGAGGGGGGTGAGCAGCGTGCCCCCGTTCGCCTGCGGATTCTCACCGAGTCGCAGTCCATCGCCGGGATAGATGGCGGTGACGGCGGCGCTCGGGCGGCCCTCCTCGTCGAACAGCACGTCGGGGTGATAGCTCCGAAGCCACTCGTCGAGCACGGCGAGATGTCGCGGATTGGCGGCCGGGTCTTCAATGGGCACCTGGTGCGCGTGGAAGGTTCCCTCGAGCGGCCTGCCGTCGAGTGTCGCGGGCGCCGTCCACCCCTTGGGCGTGCGCAGTACGATGAGCGGCCAGCGCGGTCGGGCCGGGGCATGCCCGGAGCGCGCATTCACCTGCTCCTCGCGAATCGCACCGTACGCCCAGTCCAGAGCAGTCCACATCTCCTCATGCACGGCCTCGGGCTGGTCGCCCGCCACCTCGCGCACGACGTATCCCATTCCGGCGAAGTAGTCGTGCAACTCACGCGGCGAAAGCCGCGCGAAGATGCTCGGGCCCGAGAGCTTGTAGCCATTGAGGTGCAGAATGGGCAGCACCGCGCCGTCCGTGGCCGGATTGAGCATATTGGTCGACTGCCACGACGCGGCCAACGGCCCGGTCTCGGCCTCGCCATCGCCCACCAGGCAGGCGACGACGAGCTGCGGATTGTCGAACGCCGCGCCGAAGGCGTGCGCCAGCGAGTAGCCCAGCTCGCCCCCTTCGTGCAGCGCCCCGGGGGTGAGGGCCGTCAGATGGCTGGGCCACCCGCCCGGCCAGGAGAACTCGCGTACCAGGCGCGTGAGGCCAGCGAGCCCGAGAGAATAGTCCGGATAGTACGCGCCAAGCGTGCCCTCCAGGTACAGCTCCGCCAGCACACCGGGCGCGCCGTGTCCAGTGCCAACGACCAAGAGAATGCTGGCTGCCGTATCCTGGATGAGGCGGCTCAGATGTCCGTAGACCAGGTTGATACCCGGCACGGTTCCCCAGTGGCCGAGCAGCCGCGGTTTGATCTGCTCTGGGCGCAGGGGCTCGCGCAGCAACGGATTCTCGCGCAGGTAGAGCTGCGCCAGGCTCAGATAATTGGCCGCCTGAAAGTTGGCGTGCAGCTCGTGCATTCGGGCTGAGCGTTCAGTCATGGTCCTTCTCGCTGTTCGCGCGCAGCACGCGCGCCGTATGGTGGGCGATCATGAACTCCTCATTCGTCTGGATGACGTGGACGGTCACCCGCGCATCGCGCTCGGAGATGATGGCCGCATCTGCATCGTTGCGGGCCGGGTCGATTCGGATGCCGACGCAGTCGAGGTCGCGGCAGATGCATTCGCGAATGATTGGCGCGTGCTCGCCGATGCCGCCGGTGAACACGAGCGTGTCCAGTCCGCCGAGCACGGCCACGTATGCACCAAGGAACCGGCGCGCCTGGTAACAGAAGATGGACACGGCTTCTGCAGCGCGGGTGTCGGCACTACAGCGCGCCAGCAGGTCACGCATGTCCGCACTGGTCCCCGAGAGCCCGAGCAGCCCGCCGGCCGTCGTGACCATGGCGCTCACATCATCGAGTGAGCGCCCTCGCTCGCGCATGAGGTAGAGCAGGATGCCCGGGTCGAGATCGCCGGAGCGCGTGCTCATCATGAAGCCTCCGAGCGGCGTGAGTCCCATGCTCGTGTCGATGCTGCGACCCTCGCGCAGCGCGGCCATACTCGCTCCGCTGCCCAGGTGCGCGACGATGGTACGCATTCCCAGCGCGTCACGGCTGCGCAGCTCGCGCACGATGTACTCGTACGAGAGGCCATGGAAGCCGTACCGCATGACTCCCTCCTCGACGAGCGCGCGTGGAAGACCGTACCATCGCGCCTCGAGCGGCAGCCCCCCATGAAACGCCGTGTCGAAGCACGCGACCTGCGCGAGGTCGGGGTCCAGTTGTGCCAGGACGTCCACCGCGTGCAGCTCGTCGCGGAGGTGCACTGGCGCGAGCGGAACGAGCCTCTGGAGCGCGGCCCGCACGTCCGCCGTGATACGGACCGGCTCGCGGTACGCCGCCCCGCCATGGACGATGCGATGCCCGACCGCGGAGAGCTGCTCCCACAACCGCTCTCGCTCGAGATCCCGGGTGAGCCATGAGAGTGCGGCGGCCCGATCGGGGATCGACGCGTCGAATGTCTGCTCGCTGTCAGACTGTCTGATGCGCGCTCGGCTCCGCGCGCTCCCGATCCCTTCGATGGCGCCGGAACGGAGGAGCGCACCACCGTCGGGCGCGGTGCAGCTCATGTCGTAGACCGCGAACTTGAGGCTCGACGAGCCGGTGTTCAGTGTGAGAATATGCATGCGGGAGGCGGCATCTGGCCCAGCGCTCGTCGTGGCGCACAAGATACGTCTATCGCCACGCGGGCTCGTTCTTGCGCTCGAAGTCCTGGTACGCTTTGCTCAGCCCGCCCAGCACCTCGGCGGTTGTCTCGAACAGGGCCTGGGCCCTGGGGTCGCTCACCTTCGCGACGTCCTCGCGCACGTGCCGCGCGGTGTCGTCCAGCATCTGTCGAATATTCGACGTGTGATGACGGGGGTCGCTCTCGGGATAGTTGGGATTCGCCATTGTCCAGCCTCGTGGTGCAGGTGATGAGCGCGTTCCGCATGCCGTGGTCGCATGGGGCGCGGCACTCGGCCATCGCTTCGTGGCATACCCGGGCCTGCAATGCGCACGCCATACCCCCTATACTCCGAGCGCCAGACCCACCTTTCTCCGAGCGCGGCCAATGCTGTTCCATCTCTTTCTCGCCGCCGTCGCCATTGTGGCCGGCGGGATCGCCTCCGTTGCCGGATTCGGTATCGGGAGTCTGCTCACGCCCGCGCTTGCGCTCCGGACGGGCACGAAACTGGCCGTTGCGGCCATCGCCATTCCGCACTTCATCGCCACGGTGCAGCGGTTCTGGATTCTCCGCCGGCACGTGGACCGGCGCGTCCTGCTCGGCTTCGGTATCGCGAGCGCGGCGGGCGGGCTCGCCGGCGCGCTCGCTCACACAGGCGCGTCGAGCCGGGCACTCGCCGTCATCTTTGGCGTGCTGCTCGTGCTCGCCGGCGCCTCCCAGCTATCCGGGTGGATGGAGCACGTTCGGTGGGGCCGCGTGAGCGCGTGGACGGCGGGCGCACTCTCGGGCGCGCTCGGTGGGCTGGTGGGAAATCAGGGGGGCATTCGGTCCGCCGCGATGCTCGGCTTCGATGTGCCCAAGGAAGCATTCGTCGCGACGGCAACGGCCGTCGCGATCTTCGTCGACCTCGCGCGCCTGCCGGTCTACCTCGCAACGCAGGGCAGGCAGATCGCGAGTGTATGGCCGCCCGTGCTCATCGCGACCGCCGGCGCCGTGATTGGCACGGCGCTCGGCACCCGGGTTCTGGGCCATCTGCCGCCGCGCGCCTTCCGGAGCGTGATCGGCGTGCTTCTGGTGGTGCTCGGCGTCTATATGATCGGGACGAGTATCGCGCGGTAATGCCGATATGACCTCAGCGGAGCGCCCCTCACCAGCGTGTTCGTCCCGCTTTTGCTGCGCGCCGTTCGCGTTACCAGGCTACTCGAGCCACCTGGTGTGCTCCGACGCGGGCCGTCGGGGTTTTTCCGGCGGGATACTGGCGGGCTCGCCGAGGTTGACGACGGCGATGATGCGCTGATCATCAGGCACTCCCACCGCTGCACGTGCGGCGGCGGTGCTCATTACGGCTCCCGTTTTGATATGCGTGCCGAGTCCCAACTCGACTGCCGCGAGCGAGAGATTCTGGATGGCCATCATCGCGGCGGCGTAGTCCTCCTCACGAATCTCCGGATCGTCGTGGGTGACGACGGCGATCGCAATCATGCAGGGTAGCGCGCGCTGCTCCGCGGCCATCGCCTGCCGAAGCGTGGCCACGGCGTCAGGATCGGTCAGCTTGCGTGCCTTGCGATCGCCGAGCGCCAGTCCGTAGGCATGGCGTGCCTCTGGCCCCAGCACGTAGAAGCGCCAGGGAAGCGTGAGTCGGTGGTTCGGCGCGAACGCGGCAGCGGAGAGGACCGCCTCGATTTCGCTGCGGGAGACCGGCCGATCCGTGAACCGCTTGATCGACCGGCGCGTCTGGATAGCGTCGAGAACGTGCATGCGGGCAAGCTACTGGATGGCCTGTCGATCACCAAGACGTCTTGGCGGCGGGGTGAATGCGGTTGCTCGCTGCGGTCCGGAGAAGGGCAGGGGGCGTCAGTGCGAAGGACGGAGTGCGATCGTCAGAGATCGTCGAGCGCCGCGCGCGGCCGCACCGCCGATGCACGGGCGGCGGGCAACAAGCACGCGGCCAGCGCCGCGCCAAGCAGCAATACACCCGCACCCGCGAGCGTGGCCGGGTCGACCACCGACACCTCGTACAGCATCGGTCGCAACAGCCACCCCGCGAGCACGGACAGCACGCCGCCGGCCGCCAGCCCCACCACCGTCAGGCGCAGCCCATCGCGCACCACCAGTTGAACGATCTGCCAGCGCGTTGCGCCCAACGCCGCGCGGATGCCGAACTCCTGCCGGCGTTGATGCACCGTGTAGGCGATCACGCCATACAGTCCCACCATCGCGAGGAGCAGGGCGGCGCCCCCGAAGAGGCTCATGCAGAGCGTGGCGAAGCGCGCCGTCTCGCTGACCGATGCGACCAGTTGATCCACCGTGCGCACGCGGGCGACGGGAATGGTGGGGTCGACCGACGCAATCGCGCGCCGGACCGGGCCCAGGATCTGCGCGGGCGGCAGGGAGGAGCGCACGAGGAACTGCATGGTGGAGAAGCTCGGGAAGGGGCTCTGCGTATACGGCACGAACATCTCCGGCCGTGGAGCCTGTGTGAGCGAGTACAGCTTCATATTCTCTACCACACCCACCACCGTCATCCACGGCGAGCGCGTGGTGAGCCGGCCGAGCTTGAGCCGCTTACCAATCGGATTCCGGCCCGGCCAGAGCCACCTCCCCATCGCCTGGTTGATGATGACCACCGGAACCGTCGTCTGCTGATCCACCACGGAGAAGTCACGGCCGCTCACGATCGGGGTGCCGAGCGCGTGGAACAGGCCCGGACTCGCCACAGTGTATTCGGCTGCCAGGCGCTGCTTGCCCGAGTAGAGTCGCAGATCGCCATTCTCGGGGAAAAAGCTCGAGCCATCCTGCTCGCCGCTCATGGGGAGCGGTTTGCCGATGGCGGCCGCGTCCACACCGGGAATGGCACGGAGGCGCTGCAGGGCCTCCGTAAAGAATGGGACTGACTTCGGATGCAGCGTTGACGTCGCCAGCGGCGTCTCGGGATAGCTGAGCGGTGGCAGCGTGACCTCGAACGTGATTCCATGGGGCGCCTCGAAGCCCAGATCGCCGCCGAGCTCGTGCACCAGGCTGCGGATGAGCAGCCCCGACGAGACCAGCAATACCACCGACAGCGCGACCTCCACGGCAATGAGCATGCGCCGTGCAGGCGACGGCGCAGCGCCGTCGCCTGCACGGCGGCCGCCCCGACGGAGTGCATCGCCCAGTTGCACGTGGCTTGCCCCGATGGCCGGGAGCAGGCTGAACAGCAGACCCGATAGCATGGTGATGGCGATCGCGATGAGCGCCACGCGCGCATCGAAGCGGACGGTTGCCAGCCGGGGTAGCCGGTCGGGGCCGATGGTGCGCGCGACTGAGATGCCTATCATCCCGAGCAGTGTTCCCAGCACGCCGGCCAGCGCGGTCACGAGCAGGGACTCGATCATCAGCTCACGCACGATCCTCGGGCTCGATGCGCCGATCGCCGCGCGCAGGGCGAGCTCCTTACGGCGCCCTTGTAGCCGCGCCAGCAGGAGCTGTGCCGCGTTCGCGCACGCGATGGCCAGCAGCACAGCCACGGCGGCCAGCAGGATCAGGAGCATGGTGCGCACATGACCGATCATCTGCGTGCGCAGCGGCACCGCACGTGTGCCGAACCACCCCGTGCGTGCGGGTTGACGATCATCTTCGATGCGCGTGATCCTGTCCAGATCCTCCTGTGCGCGCGCCATGGTGATGTCCGGCCGCATTCGTCCGATCACGGCCAGCGACCGCGGGCCGCTCTGCCGCGGCCGCATCGGGACCCAGAGCTGCGTACGGGGCGGGAACTGGAAGTTGGCGGGCATCTGTGCGCCGCGCGGGAAGGCGAAGGTTTGCGGCGCGACACCGATGACCACGTACGGTTCCGCGTTCAACACGACGGTCGTGCCGATGACGCCGGTGTCTCCGCTGAAGCGCCGTTGCCAGAGCGCCCAGCTCAGCACGACCACGTGGTCGCGTCCCGGTGTCTCTTCCGTGCGGGCGAATCCGCGGCCAATCGCCAGACGCACGCCGATGGTGCGGAAGAAGTCGCTCGTCACACGCGCGCCGTCCACACGCTCCGGTGCGACGCCGGTGCCAAGATTGAAGGGCTGGGTCTGGAATGCGGCCACCGTCTGGAATGCCTGCGTACTCCGGCGCATGATGCGGAATTCGTCGCCGCCAAGCGGCTGCTCCTGAAAGCCCATGTTGAGGTTGGGCAGGTTGCCCCAGATCATCACGATCCGCTCGGGGTGCGCGTAGGGTAGGGGGCGGAGCAGCACGCCGGAGACGATACTGAACATCAAGGTGGCGGAGCCGATGCCCAGCGCCAGGATCAGCACGATGGCGGTCGTGAAACGGCGATGGCGGAGAAGCGTCCGCGCCGCCAGGCGTAGATCGCGGCCGAGGAGGTCGGTGACGGGTGCGGTGCTCCGGCCATGGACGGCCCGCAGCTCTTCCTTGACGTACGTCATGGAGCCGAACACGCGATATGCTGCGTCGCGGGCCGCCTCGGGCGTCATGCCCTGCGCTACGTTCATGCGCGTCTGCATTTCCAGATGCCCGCGCAGCTCGTCGTCCAGGTCGCGCTCGACGGCCCGCCGCGCCACGAGCATCCGAAGGTTGCGGAGCATCTCCCGGCCGGTGGGCATGACGCCGCCTCAGCCCGCCTGCAGAATGAGATTGACGGCGCGCGTGTACTCGTGCCAGCTGCGGGTCTCCCGTGTGAGGCAGCGCCGGCCGGCGGGCGTGAGTCGGTAGACGCGTACGCGACGGAAGGTCTCGGACATGGTCCACTCGGCGTCCACGAGGCCGCGACCCTCGAGCCGGTGCAGGGCGGGGTAGAGCGACCCCTGGTTCACGCGCAGCAACTGCTCCGAGATGTCGGAGATGCGTTGCGCGATGCCCCAGCCGTGCAGGGGGCCGAGGGCGAGGACTTTGAGGACGAGGAGGTCGAGTGTTCCCTGCAACAGATCGGGCGAGGACGCCATGCGGACTCCAGTGGTTGACCGGAGGATAGTCGCCGTCTTGTCGAATGTCAACATCGTGGTGTAGGAAATCGACAAGTCAGCCATCGCGCGGGCGCGGCGCGCCGCGTCGCGCGGAGCCTTCGACTGGCACCCGCTTTCGCGCGGCACTAGCTTCCGGGCCATGGTTCTGGGCCACTACGCCGTAGCGCTGGCGGCCAAGCGCGCCGCGCCACGCACCTCACTCGGCACGCCCATCCTGGCGGCACAGTGGCTCGATGAGCTGTGGCCGATTCCGCTGCTGCTGGGTGTGGAGCACGTGCGTATTGTGCCTGGACTCATGGCGGCGAGCCCACTGGATGTCGTCTCCTACCCGGTGACCCACAGCCTGCTGGCTGCCGTCGTCCTCATCCTGGTCTTCGTGAGCGGCTTCGCCGGGCCCCCGCCCCCCAACGAGCAAGCGCTCGCCGTCACCACGCTCGCCCTGTGGGTGTTCGTGCCGTGGGGCTACTGGGTGGATCGGCATCGCGAGGTGCGCGGGGACACGGTCGCCACGAGCGAGCGGGCGAGCGTACATCCCGGTCGGCCCGCGAAATCGGAGGGTCCCTGAGCGCTCTGAGGGTCCTCGTGATCGAAGACGAGACGAAGATCCGCGCCGTGGTGCGCGATGCGCTGGCCGGCGATGTGGACCACCTCACGGAGGCCGCGAGCGGACAGGCGGGCGTGGCTCTGGCGGAGGCCGAGCATCCTGATCTCGTGGTGCTCGATCTCGGTCTGCCGGACATGGAGGGGGTGGACGTCTGCCGGCGCGTGCGCCAGTGGTCCAGTGCGCCGATCATCGTGCTATCCGCCCGGCACTCCGAGGAGGAGAAGGTCCGCCTGCTGGATGCCGGCGCGGACGATTACGTGACGAAGCCCTTCAGCGTCTTCGAGTTTCGTGCGCGCGTGCGCGCGCAGCTCCGGCGCGCCCGAATGGCGCCAGTGCCGGGCGGCGATCACCCTCTCGTGCTGGGCGATCTCACCATCGACGTCGCTCGCCGGACAGTGCTGCGCGATGGCGAGGCCATGCACCTCTCGCCGACCGAGTGGGCGCTCTTGCAGGCGCTCGTCACCAACGCCGGCCGCACGATGACGCACCAACAGCTCTTTCGTGCGGTCTGGGGGCCGTCGTCCGGCGATCCGCAGAGCTACCTCCGCGTGTACGTCGCCCACCTGCGGCGTAAAATCGAGCGAGACTCCTACGCGCCGCGATACCTGCTGACCGAGCCGGGCGTGGGCTATCGTTTCGAGGCGGAGCCGCCGGATGGCACGTAGCCATCGCGCGCCGCCGAGGCGCGTGGTCGTGTGGGTGCTGTCGCTCATAGCGCTGGCGGCGGTGACCGTGGGAATGGCGGCCATTCGCGGACATCTGACCACGGCGCACGTCGCACTCACCTTTCTGCTCGTCGTGCTGCTGGGAAGCGCCGCTGGGGGGCGTACGCTCGGTCTCCTGCTGGCGGTGCTCGCCTTTGTGCTGTTCAACTACGTCTTTCTCCCGCCCTACTACACGGTCGCGATCGAAGATCCGTTCGACTGGATCGTGCTGGCCGCGTTCCTCGTGACGAGCATCGTCGCCACACATCTGCTGAATCGCGCGCAGCAGCGTGCCGAGGAAGCGCGGCAGCGGGCCATCGAAGTGGAACGACTGGCGGTGCTTGGCGCGGAGACTTTGAACGTCGGCCGCGCGGAGGATGCGCTGGCTGCCATCGCGAACGTCATCCGCACGACGCTTGGCGTGGAGCACTGCGACATCTCTCTCGACCGCGCCGGGCCCACGCCCGCGGCCAGCGATGCGAGCATCATGAATGTGCCGCTGCAGGTCCGTGCGCGCACCGTCGGCGTGCTGCGCATCGCGCACTCGGCGCCGATTGCCCTGGATCCCGCGCAGCGTCGGTTTCTCGATGTACTGGCATACTACGCGGCACTCGGCGTCGAGCGCGTGCGCCTGGTAGCGGAGGCGGAGCGGGCGGAAGCACTGCGGCAGGCCGATGCACTCAGGAACGCGCTGATTGCCGGGGTCTCGCACGATGTGCGAACGCCGCTGACCACCATCAAGGCCATCGCGCACCGCCTGGCGAGCCACGGCAGTCCGGACGCCGCATCGATCGAGGAGGAAGCCGATCGGTTGGACCGCTTCGTCGGCGACCTGCTCGATCTCTCGCGGCTCAACGCCGGCGACATGTCGATGCACCTGGAGCTGAACACCGCCGACGATCTGGTGGGAGCGGTGGTGCACCACGTGCGCGAGCTCCCCGGTGCGCAGGCGCTATGCGTGCGGCATGACCAGAGCGGCGCCGTGCTGTTCGGCACCTTCGACATCGTGCAGTCGATGCGCGTTCTGGCGAATCTCGTCGAGAACGCGCTCAAGTACGGGCCGCCTGTGACGCCGGTGGAGCTCTTCGTGGAGCGGTGCGGCGGCCGGCTCCGCTTCGGTGTGGCCGATCGGGGCCCGGGCATTCCGCCTGGCGAACAGGACCGGATCTTCGAGCCGTTCTATCGGCCCCCCGGGGCGCGGCCCGACGTCGGCGGCGCGGGGTTGGGGCTGGCCATTGCCCGGCGCCTGGCCGAGGCGCAGCACGGAGCGGTGCGCTACGAGCCGCGCCCGGGGGGCGGGAGCATCTTCCTGTTCGAGCTGCCTGCGGCCGCCACCCCGGTTGCCCCCGCCGCGTTCACGCGGTTTTAACGCCCTCCCGGATAGACTTCCGTCGCGCTTGAAAGCGTGCCGTACGTGCCTGCGCGCCGGGCCGCGGCCGGCTCAGCGCCGGACGCGTTGGCCACTCCGGCGCCTACCCGTCCCACGTGAATCACCGGCATGTATCCAGACGTCCGTCCAACAGGTTCGCAAGCACCGGAGCGAGTGTCACCGACCCCGACAGCCACACCACAGACAGAGCATGGGCATCACGCCGCCGAACTGCCCCCCACGGGGCGGCGGCTCGGCCTGTTGTCCCTGACGGCGCTCGGCGTCGTCTACGGCGACATCGGGACGAGCCCACTGTACGCCCTCAAGCAATGCTTCAGCGGCGAGTACGCGATCGGGCGCACGCCCGTGAATGTGTACGGGGTGCTGTCGCTGTTCATCTGGTCGCTCACGCTGATCGTCAGTGTGAAATACCTCCTGTTCATCATGCGCGCGGACAACCGCGGGGAGGGTGGAGTGCTGGCCCTGCTTGCCCTCATCCAACAGCAGTTCCGCGCGCGGACGGCCGGTGCTCGCGCCGCCGTGCTCGTGGCGCTCGGCCTGCTCGGGGCCGCGCTGCTCTACGGCGACGGCATCATCACGCCCGCCATCTCGGTGCTCGGCGCAATGGACGGGCTCACAGTCGCGGCGCCGGTGCTCAGCACCGTCATCGTCCCGCTCACGGTGGTCATCCTCCTCGTGCTCTTCCTGCTCCAGCGGTACGGCACGACGCGCATCGGCGTGGTCTTTGGCCCCATCATGGCGCTCTGGTTCCTGAGCATAGCGGTCTTTGGCGCGCGGGAGATCATTTTGGCGCCTCGGATCCTCCTCGCCGTGAACCCGTGGTATGCCGTCCGGTTCTTCGCGCACAACGGTGTGCAGGGGTTCTTCATTCTTGGCGTCGTGATCCTGGCGGTCACCGGGTCCGAAGCGTTGTACGCGGACATGGGGCACTTCGGGCGGCGTCCCATCCGACTCGCCTGGTTCGCGCTCGTCTTCCCGGCGCTGTTGCTCAACTACTTCGGGCAGGGTGCGCTCCTCCTCCGCAGCGCGGCCGCGGCCCAGAACCCGTTCTACCGGCTCTTCCCGACGTCGCTGCTCTATCCCATGGTCGTGCTGGCGGCCACCGCGGCGGTCATCGCCTCGCAGGCGCTCATCTCCGGGGCGTTCTCGCTCACGCAACAAGCGGCGCAGCTCGGCTACAGCCCACGCATCACGATACGGCATACTTCCGCGGAGGAGTCCGGGCAGATCTATGTGCCCGAGATCAACAAGGCACTCATGGTGGGGTGCATCCTGCTCGTGCTGTACTTCAGGTCGGCGGATGCGCTGGGCGCCGCATACGGCATCGCAGTGACCGGGACGATGGTCATCACCACGCTCCTCTTCTTCGTCATCGCCCAGTCCAGGCTCGGGTGGTCGAAGCGGAACGCCATCCTCTTCCTCGTTTTCTTCCTGATCATTGACGTTTCATTCCTGGCCGCCAACGTCATCAAGATCGCGAGCGGTGGATGGGTACCGATCGTCATTGCGGCGGTGGTGTACACGATGATGACCACGTGGAAAAGTGGACGGGAGGTGTTGCGGGATATCCTGGCTAACGCCAGCCTGCCGATCGAGCACTTCCTGCGGGACGTCAAGCGCCGCAAGCCGCCCCGGGTGCCCGGTACCGCGGTCTTCATGACCTCCGACCTCACCGGGGCCCCGGTCGTCCTGCTCCACCACCTCAAGCACAACAAGGTG
>DASUKA010000043.1:0-11448 GCA_036278935.1 Gemmatimonadaceae bacterium | reverse complement strand
CTCGAGCTCACACCGCAGCTCTCACTGCGCGCCAGCATCCTGGTCGCCGGCGGCAACACCTTCAGCGGCGACAACACCGGATTCGGCCTGGCGCTCGCCTATCGGCCGCCGGGACTGCGGTAGCGGGAGGCGAGAGGCGAGTGGCGGGAGAGGAGAAAGGAGAGAGGCGAGAGGGTGAGTCAGTCGGTCAGGAACGGCCCCGGCGGGACGAGCTGTGCGCGTTCGAGCCGTTTCTGACCCACTGACCCACTGACTCACTGACTCACTGCCTCCCAGTCCCGCTTCTCTCCTTTCTCCTCTCTCGCCTTTCGGGTCCGCATCTTGCCCCATACGCTGGTCTACAGCCATGCGCGGTCCATGAATACAGAGCATGCTCTGCCCATCCTTGTCGTCGACGACAACCACGACAGCACGGAGATCGTCCGGCATCTGCTGGAGGCGCGCGGGTATCGCGTGTTCGTCGCCTACAATGGCGACGAGGCGCTGGAGGTCTTCGAGCGCGTGCGGCCCGCGCTCGTCCTGCTCGACGTGATGATGCCGGGACGGAGCGGGTGGGATGTGTGCCGCATCATGAAGCAGCATCCCCAGCATGGGCGGAAGGTCCGCATCATGATGCTGACGGCGCGCACAGCATGGGACGACAAACAGGCCGCGCTCACCACCGGTGCCGATGACTTCGTCACCAAGCCGCTGAGCCTCGTGGAGCTCGCGGCGCGCGTGGAGCGCAACCTCGCGCTCATCGAGCGCGCGTCCTGATGCGCCCTCTGGCACCGCGCGGGTCCGCGTGAATCCAGCGGTTCTGCTCACCGACGGTCTCGATCCGGTGGTCATCGCGGCGGCCGCGCTGCTGCCGTCGTGGCGCTCCACGGTGCGGGGACCCGATGACATCCTCGAGGCCATCGATCTCCTGCCCGATGTGCGCGCCGTTCTGCTGTCCACCACGGATCCCACGCTCCTGCGTGCGGCGGTGGAGCGCTCGCGGCTCCGCCACATTCCCGTGCTCCTGGCGTGCGGCGACGAGACCGCGCGGCGTCGGGCCGTGGCGCTGCGCATCGAGGAGTGGTATACCCCGCCCGCGACGCCTGAAGAGATCGCCTCGCGCGTGCGTTCCGCGCTGAGCCGCATGGCGGTGAGCGGCGCGGAGCTGGCCGAGCGTGTAGAGAAGGTGGCGTACGAGGAGATGCTCTACGATCCGCTCACCGGCGCGGCCGCGCTGCCCCTGATGATCGAGCGCATGCGCTCGCTGATCCGGGAGCGTGGCGAGCTGGCCATCTTCTACCTCGAGTTCGTCCGCTCCGGCAAGATCGAAGAGATCTACGGATGGGAGAAGCTGGACGGCGTGCTGGAAACGACGATGGCAGCGGTGCGCGAGTTCTTCGATTCGAGCGCCTTTCACCCCGTGCGGACGATGACCAGCTTCATCCACGATGATGACATCATCGTCTTTCACGTGCCGCCGCGGGAGGAGGGGCCGGCCGCCGCCGGCAACATCGTGGCCGGCGCCGCACGGCTGCAGCACCAGGTGCGCTCGCGGCTGCAAGCAGTCCACGGCGAGGACATCGCGGAGCTCTTCGACATGTACGTCGGGCACGCGCAGGTGTACGACACCCCGAAGCTCCGTCTGGAGCGAGTGATCTATCGAGGCGTGCGCGACGCGGCGAACGCGGCGCGGAGCGTGGAGCAGCGCGAGCGGGCACGCCGCGTGGCGGACCTGAAGCAGGTGCTGCACGAGCGGAGCGTCTACATCGATTACCATCCCATCCTGCGTGCGGACACGGGCGCGATCTTCGGCTACGAGGCGCTCGCGCGCGGTGTGCTGCGCAGCCTGCGGAGCCCGGAAGTGATGTTCGATGTGGCCGCGGAGGCCGACCTCCTCTGGGAGCTCGGTCGGCTATGCCGGAGCCGCGCGCTGGAAGGGATGCGCGGCCGGCTGCGCGGCGACCAGCTGCTCTTCGTCAACGCCGACCCGCACGACTTCACCGACCCCGCCTTCGAGCTGGACTCGGTAGACCCGCAGCGGGTGGTCATCGAGATCACCGAGCGCACCGCGATCACCAACTACCCGAAGTTCCGGGAGATGCTGCGCACCTTCCGCGAACGCGGCTACCGCTTCGCCGTGGACGACGCCGGCCGGGGGTACGCGGGGCTCGGCTCCATCGCGAATCTCGAGCCCGATTTCATCAAGCTCGACATCTCGCTCATCAACTCGATCGACACCAACTTCATCAAGCAGAACCTGGTGGAAACGCTGGTCGGCTTCGCGACCGAGCAGGGGGCCATGGTCATTGCGGAGGGGATCGAGCGCCCTGAAGAGTTGGAGACCGTCAAACGCCTCGGCGTACCGCTCGTGCAGGGCTTCCTGTTCAATCGCCCGGAGCGCACCACGCACCCCGGGCTGGCGGACAGCCCGCCGGAGCAGCCCGGCGCTCCCGGCGCCACGGACCACGCGCCTGACAGGCCTCAACGCTCACGCGAGGAGCCGCTCGACCAGCGCGACTGAGCGGTCCGCGGCGCCCAGTCCCTGCTGTACCAGCATCCGCGCGGCGGTTCCGGCCTGCTCCTGCGCGGACGCGTCCATCATCCACCGGGTGAGACGCTCGCCAAGCTCGCGTGCCGACGTTACAGCTGCTCCGCCCCCCTGGCTCACCAGGAGGCGCGCGTCGCGGCTCGCGCCGAAGCGCGGCCCGAAGAGCACGGGCGCACCGAATGCCGCCGGTTCGAGGACGGAGTGCAATCCGGCGCGGTGGAACCCGCCGCCCACGAACGCCACATCGGCCAGGGCATACAGCTCGCCAAGGACGCCCACGCGATCCACCACGATGACATCCACGTCCTGCCAGTCCGCCGCGGCACCCAGCCGTGCGCCACGCAAGCTGGCGGCAGCGCTCCAGCGCTCGATCGGCGTCAGGTGCGCAGGGCTTGGCTCGTGTGGCGCGATGATCAGGCGCGCACGCGGGCACGTGCGCCGGAGCGCCAGCCAGGCGGGAAGGAGCACGCGCTCATCGGCGGGCCAGGTAGAGCCGGCCACGAGCGTGGGGCGATCCGAGGCGAGCGGCGCCAGGAGCGCGCCGTCCCGATCGGCGGCCCGCGCGCGTGCCCACACCTGGTCGTAGCGGGTATCGCCGGTCACGCTGATGGCCCCCGGCTGCACGCCGAGCGCCACGAGTCGCGCCTGGTCGCGGGAGTCGATGGCCCCCACGGCGTCGAGGCTCGCGTAGGCATCGCGCAGCAGTGCGGCCGCCAGCGCGCCCCGGCGACCAGATTCGCGGGCGAGCGTGGCGCTGATGAGACCGAGCCGCACGCCGCGTCGGGCCGCCTCGGCAGCCAGGCTGGGCCAGACGTCCAGTTTGCTGAAGACGAGTGCCGTCGGGCGGAGCGCTGCTAGTGCCGTACGAACGTCCGCCCTGCTGTCGAAGGGCAGGTACTCGCAGAAATCCGCCCCCAGGGCACGCGCAAACCGCTCGGCGCTCGGCGAGAAGAAAGTGTAGGCGAGTTGCAGGTAGGGGTGGCTCGCGCGTAGGCGCTCCACGACTGGGCGGGCCTGCAACCCTTCGCCCACGGATGGGGCGTGGATCCAGACGAGCGCTCGAGCGGGATCGCGCGAGGCCGCTGCCCACGCTTGATAGCGAGCTACCAGCCCCCGCCGTGCACGCAGCGCGCGGAGCACCTTCGCGTCGCCGGCCGGAGCGGTTCTGGCCGCGACATTCGCCGCGCGCGCGGCGCCCTCGTAGGCCAGCCGGAGGAGGGGATGCACGGTACGGGAGTGTAGCGACAGAGCGTGTGCCTCACCAGCGGTTGCCAACGGGGGTGCGGGACGTTACCCTAGAACGTGTTGCGCCTGGCGCGACATGTTCCGCCCATTGTTGAACCCTGAACAAGGAGGTGATCCATTGTCTAGTTCCAGTCCCACGGCCGGCTCGTCCTGGGCAAGCGGTCGCCTGATCGCCACCCGGTAACCGGGACCGGTTCCTGGCGTCCGCCACGAGCCGGCTACAAGGGGCGGCGGCCACTGGAGCAGTGCTCCGGTGGCCGCTCTCTTTTACATAGAGGCGGAGGCGCGATGAGCCCCGCGGCTCCTGCGTCGGCGATCAGCCTCCCTTTGCAGCCGTTTTGGCGAGCATCGAATCGAGCACCTGGCGGAAGTTCCCGATCGGCTGGGCACCGACGAGCGTTGTGTCACCAATGAGGAAGGTCGGGGTGGAGTTCACCCCGCGCGACTCGGCGCGGTCCTTGTCGGCCTGAATCAGCGGCCGCATCAATTGGGAGCTCACGCAGTTGTGGTAGGACTTCATGTCCAGGCCCAGCGATGCGGCCAGGGAATCGATGACCGGGGATGGATCACCAGACTCCCACCGATCCTGCGCATTGAAGAGCGAGTCGTGCATGGGCCAGAACTTCCCCTGCGCGGCCACGCACATGGCGGCGAGCGCGGCGGGCCAGGCGTTGCGATGCAGGCTGGGGATGGGGAAGTTGATGTAGGCGAAGCGGACCTTCCCCGTCTGCACGTAGTCCTTGAGGATGGTCGGGTAGGTCTGCTGGTGGAATTGCCGGCAGAAGGGGCACTGGAAGTCGCTCACCTCGATAATCCACACCGGGGCGGTCGCACTGCCCTGGATGCGTGCGCGATCGGCTCGGGCGATGAGCGAATCCTGCTCGGGTGTACGATGGACAGTATCGGCGGCACTGGATGACGGCGCGGCGTGACTGTCCGCTCCCTTGGAGCCGCAGCCAGTGGTGAGCAGCGCGGCGCCGATCAAGGCGCCGGCAACGACCTTGGTGAAGAGCATGGGTCCTCGGTATGGGAAGAAAGGCGGCGCGGCAGGGCGGCGCGGCTCCGCGCCGGTGATAGCTTTCAATATACCAAGCCCATTATACAATGCGCGCGCCCCTGGTGCCGGGCAGCGTCTCATGACAGCACCTTCGCGCGCCGCCTGCCGGCGCACGCGGGAAAGGAGACTGACAGACACATGTGGTGGCACGGCATAGGGCACGCCCTGACCGTCGCGTTGCTGGTACAGGGAATCCAGCTTCCCAAGCCGGTGGGCTACGTGAACGATTTCGCCCACGTGATCCCGGCCGCGAACCAGCAGGGAATCCAGCGCATCATCGACGACGTACGTGCCAAGTCGGGCGGCGAGATCGTGGTGGTCACGCTCCCGGACATCGGCCAGCAGGCGCCGAGCGATGTCACCCTGCAGATCGGTCGCCAGTGGAAGATCGGAAAGTTCGGGAAGCCGGGCGACGTCACGCGCAACACCGGCGTGGTAATCCTGCTGGTGCCCAAGGAGACGAACTCCAGCGGCCGCGGGCGGTGCTGGATCGGCGTCGGCTATGGATCCGAGGGATTCATTACGGATGCGACCTCGGGAGATATGTGCCGCTCGGTTACTCCGGCCTTTGCCCAACGGCAGTATGGACCCGGGCTGGAGCAGCTCACCTACGAGGTGGCGCAGCGGTACGCGCAGGAATTCAAATTCACGCTCGACACCAGTCTGGCGCAGGCGCTACCGCCGGAGCAGGGCGGGCGCGGGAACGGTGGGCGCCAGGGCGGTATCCCCGTCCAGTTGCTGATCATCGGCTTTATCGTGCTGCTCGTCTTCCTCAGCTCGCTGGGCAAGGGCCGCCGGCGCGGCTGCGGCGGGTGCTGGCCGATCTTCATTCCCTGGGGCGGCGGTTGGGGCGGAGGATATCGCGGCGGTGGTTGGGGAGGAGGTGGCGGTGGTGGCTTTGGCGGATTTGGTGGTGGCGGCGGGTTCGGTGGTGGTGGCGGCGGCTCGAGCTGGTGACCCCGAGGAGAGGCTATGCCCAGGAAGATGACACTCGATACGCTCGTCGCGCAGCTCGTGGCCGCTCTGGGCTCCGAGCTGCGCGCCGTGGTGCTGTACGGCTCCGCCGCAACGGGGGAGCATATCGCGAAGCAGTCGGACCTGAATGTGCTCGTGATCGCTGACAGGCTGGATCTCGACGCGTTGCGCAAGGAGGCGGCGGTGGCGCGTGCATGGTCAGAGGCGGGAAACGCCGCGCCGCTCACGCTCACCACCGAGGAATGGCGCAGCTCCGCGGACATCTTCCCAATGGAATACGCCGACATTCTGGCGCATCATCGGGTGCTACACGGTGAGCCGCCCTTCGACGGCATTCAGGTAGATCCGCGCAATCTGCGGCTCCAGCTCGAGCACCAAGCCATGGGCAAACTGCTCCAGCTCCGCCGCGGGATCATTGCCGCGCACGGAGAGCAGGAGCGCCTTGTGGCACTTCTGGCTGCCAGTCTCACCACCTTCATGGTCATCTTCCGGTCGCTCATCCGGCTCTCCGGCGATGAGCCGCCCACCGACTACGAGGCGCTGAGCCGCGAGGTGGCCACACGTGCCCGCTTCGATGCCGAGCCGTTCCTGCGCGTCGTGCGCCACGTGCGCGGCGGCGAGCGCCTGCCCGAGCGCGACCTCCCCGCAGTCCTCGGCGGCTACCTGGCTGGTGCGGAGAAGCTGGCCAGCCACATCGACGGACTCGATGGCGGAGGTGGGGGAAGTGAGGCGTGAGGACAGGGTGCCGGGAGTAGGGTGTCGGGGAACGGCGTGGGCGAGAGGAGTTCTCCGCCCGCCTACCCGATACCCGACTCCCGACTCCCTAGCTTCTCGTTACATTCCAACTATCCCCTCATTCGTTCTCTGGAGGTCCACGGCCATGAAACGACGCTGGCTTCTCGCGCTGTTGCTCCCGATGGTCGTCGCGAGCTGCGGCTATAACAAGATCCAGGCGCTCGACGAGCAGGCGACCGCCGCACGGAGTACCATCGAGGTCCAGCTCCAGCGTCGTGCGGACCTTATCCCGAATCTCGTCCAGACGGTGAAGGGGTATGCGCAGCACGAAGACACGGTCTTCACGCGCGTGGCGGAGGCGCGGGCCAAGCTGGCGGGCTCCATCCAGACGCACAATCCCACGGCCATGGCCAACGCGGACGCACAGCTGACCGGCTCCTTGAGCCGCCTGCTCGCGATCTCGGAGAACTACCCACAACTCAAGGCAAACGAGAACTTTCTCCGGTTGCAGGATGAGCTGGCGGGAACGGAGAACCGCATTGCCGTGGCGCGTACCGACTACAACCAGGCGGCGCAGCAGTACAACACATACATCCGGACCTTCCCGCAGGTGGTCACGGGCAAGGCGATCGGCGCCAAGCCCAAGCCGTACTTCCAGGTGACGAGCCCGGGTGCTGAGCAGGCGCCGAAGGTGGACTTCACCACCCCGGCGCCAGCCGCGCCGGCCACATCGCCTCCGGCATCCGCTCCCAAGGTTCCCTGACGCCGCGCGGCACTTCTGCAACGCAATCGGGCGCTGCTCCCCTCCGGAGCAGCGCCCGATTGCGTTTCGCCACGCTCCAACGGCGGCTCACCACACGCTGGCAGGCGCTCGCCCCAATCTCGTTGTAGCAGGCCCTGTCGCGCGGGCATCCTCCGCGAATGGCTTCCGGCAGAATGCCGAAGCAGCCGGACAGGTGAACGAATGTGCGCGGAGTGGCGGCCGCCTGACGGCTGGCAGCGCGCACGGCCCACCGGCTGCGGCGCGGGAACCGACCCGAAGGAAGCTGTACTCATCAAATCAGGCGATGAACGGTCGCCAGTCGGACGATGGACGGTCGCCGGAGGATCCGTGCGTCATCGCTCCATCACGATACCCTCACCAGAGGTGCACGAGGAGGAAACATGGTACGACACTTTCGTCAGTTTGGTACCCTGTTGGCAGCGCTGGCGGTGTTCCCCACGTGGGCTGCGGCACAACAGGGACGGATCACCGGGCGCGTGACGGACGCAACCACGCAGACCCCGGTGCCAAGCGCGCAGGTGGTGGTGGTCGGCACCACGCGCGGCGCGATCAGCAGGGCGGATGGGAGCTATACGATCGACGGCGTGAAGCCAGGCCAGGTACGGGTGCGCGCCCAGCGTATCGGGTACGCGTCCAGCACGGACACGGCCACGGTCACCGGCGGCGGAAGCGCCACCGTGAACTTCGCGCTCAAGCAAACAGCGGTGCAGATCGACCAGGTGGTGGTGACCGCCACCGGACAGACGGAGCGACGCCGCGAGAGCGGGGCATCCATCGGCTTCGTGAACGTGGACTCGACCATCAAGCAGGCGGCGGTCCAGAACTTCAGCAACGTGCTCTCGGCGCGTATCCCCGGCGTGACAGTCCAGAGCTCGGGCGGCACCGCGGGCACCGGTGCCCGCATCCGCATCCGCGGGTCGAACTCGGTGTCGCTGTCCAACGACCCGCTCCTGATCGTGGATGGGATTCGGGTGGACAACGACGCCAACGCCACGACCATCGGCGTGGGAGGGCAGACGCCGTCGCGCTTCGATGACATTGATCCCGACAATATCGCGAGCATCGAAGTACTCAAGGGGCCGGCAGCCACGGCGCTCTACGGCACCTCCGCCTCCAACGGCGTCATCCGGGTGACCACCAAACGCGGGCGCCCGGGTACCACGCGGTGGAGCGCGCACGCCGAGTACGGCACGGTGAACGAGGAGACCCAGTTCCCGGCGAACTTCACGCAGATCGGCACGACACTGGATACCACGCTCACCGGTGTCGTCGGGGACGCGACCCAGTGTTTGACCATCGATATCGCGGCCGGGCATTGCTCCGCTGCCAACCTCCGGTCCTTCAACCCGATCGAGGTGCACAGTCCCTTCATTCAGGGATGGCAGGAGCAGTACGGCGTGAGCGCTGCGGGTGGCGGCCAGAACACCACCTACTACCTGTCCGGCAACTTCAACCGGAACCAGGGGATCTACGACCCCAACAAGGTGCGGAAGGTGGATCTCCGCGCCAACCTGCACAGCCAGCTCGCCGATAACTTCGACGTGACGGTGACCACCGGCTATCTGCAGAGCCGCGTGGCCTTTCCGCAGAACGACAACAACACGGATGGTATCATCTCCGAAGGGTTGCTGGGCCAATCCGTGGATGACAGCGTGAAGTTCGGCTATCTCTCCACCAAGCCCGAGAACCTCTTCCAGCTCGACACGAAACAGGATCTCGAGCGCTTTACCGGCGGCATCACCGCCAACTGGGAGCCGCTGAGCTGGCTCTCTGCCAACGGGATCGCGGGCATCGATTATTCCAGCCGGTACGACCAGTTCTTCATCGCGCCGGGCGTCATCCCCACATCGCTGAGCCTGAACGAGAATCAGGGACAGCGCCAGTCGAACCCGAACAGCATCTGGGACTACACGGCCAACGGGAACGTGACGGCCACGTTCGGGCTCACCCCCGCGCTCACCTCCGCCACCTCGGGCGGCGTGCAGTACGAGCGGCAGTTACTGCACGGCACGCAGGCGTTCGGCCAGGACATCGTGGCTGGCACCTCATCGCTCAACGGCGCGACATCGCTGTTCGCGGTGGGCGAGAATACCCAGGATGTCATCACGATCGGCGGCTACGTGCAGGAGCGGCTGTCGTGGCGGGACAGGGTGATCGGGAACGTGGGCCTGCGGGCGGATCGGAACAGCGCCTTCGGCGTGAACTTCGGCTACGTCTACTACCCGAACGCCAGTCTCTCGTGGGTGATCGGCGAGGAGCCCTGGTTCCCGCAGAACAAGTGGGTGAGCTCGCTGCGCCTCCGGAGCGCCTTCGGCGTGTCGGGACAGAAGCCCAACTTCCGCGACGCCATCACTTTCTACCAGCCGGTGGCGGTGGCGGCCCAGACGGGTGAAGTGGGCGGCATCACCATTGGTGGAACGGGCAACACCGATCTCAAACCGGAGAAGTCCTCGGAATACGAGATGGGGTTCGATGCCGGTTTCCTGAACGACCGGGCGACGCTGCAGATGACGTACTACAACAAGACCACGCGCGATGCGCTCGTCGCACGCCCGCTACCGCCTTCGCTGGGCGGGTCACAATCCCAGTTCGTGAACCTCGGCAAGGTGAAGAACGATGGGCTCGAAGGGATTCTGCACGCGGACGTGGTGAATACGCAGCCGGTGGGGTTCGATATCACCTTCAACGGGTCGATTCTGCACAACAAGCTCATCGACCTGGGCGAGGTGAACGGGACGCCGATTCCGCCGATCATCTTCGGTCTGGGCGCCAATACGCAGCGCCATACCAACGGCTACCCGCTGGGTGGCTACTGGCAGAAGCCGATCCTCGGCTTCGCCGACAAGAACGGCGACGGAATCATCGGGGCGGATGAGGTGACGGTGGGCGACACAGCGACGTTCCTGGGTAGCCCCTTCCCCAAGTACGAGCTGTCCATCACGCCGCGCGTCACGCTCTTCAAGTATGTGGAGCTCTCGGGGCTGTTCGACTACCGCGGGGGCTACAAGCTGTACAACGGCACGGAGGACTTCCGCTGCCGGGTGTTCGCCAATTGCCGGGCCCTCAACGATCCGACCGCCCCACTGGCCGAGCAGGCGCGCGCGGTGGCGGACTTCGTGGACGGCACGCAGGCGGGGTACATCGAGGACGCGGCCTTCTGGAAGCTTCGGGAGCTCTCGGTCACATTGACCGCGCCAAACTCATGGAGCAAGCGCGCCGGCCTGAGCGGGCTCAGCCTGACGCTTGCCGGCCGCAACCTGCACACCTGGACCAACTACACCGGGTTCGACCCGGAGGTGAATGAGGCTGGGCAGGCCAACTTCACCACGGCCGACTTCCTGACGCAACCACCGGTGCGCTATTACACGGCCCGCATCAACGTCAACTGGTGAGCGAGGCCCCTCTCATGACCATGATCACTTCCATGATACATACACGCGTTTCAACTCGTGTGCGGGGGCTCTGGCGGACGGTACGAGCGCCCCTCACGCTCTCCATGGCGGCGCTGGTGGGTGCGGCCGCCCTTGCCGGTTGCAACACCGACAAGATTCTCCAGGTGGACGACCCGGACGTGCTGGCGCCGACCACCCTCAACACGCCGGAGGCGCTGCCCACCGTTATTGCCGGGGCAATCGGCAGCTTCGAGGTGGCGTACCAGGGTCCGGGCGATGGAAACGAGTCGAGCGGCCAGATCGGCTACGGCGGAATGCTCGCCGACGAGTTTCTCTCCGCGGGCACCTTCCCGACGCGGCACGAGATCGATCAGCGGAACATCGCGTTCGACAACGGAAGCAACGAAACGATGTTCGATCGCCTGAGCCAGGCGCGGGCGGCGGCGGATCTGGCGGAGCGCCGGTTCACGGAGTTCGCGCCTGACTCCGCCAATCGCGCACTGGCCTACGGGCTGGATGGCGAGGCCACCGTGCTCTTTGGTGAGGACTACTGTTCGGGCGTGCCCTTCAGCACGATCGAGGATGATGGGTCGCTCAGCTTCGGGAGTCCAATGACGACGGCGGAGATGTTCCAGCGCGCCGTGGCGAAGTTCGACACGGCGATGACCGTTCCGGGCATCACCGCGGAGTTCACGAATCTGGCGAAGGTGGGGAAGGGGCGCGCGCTGCTCGA
>DASUKA010000042.1:0-2305 GCA_036278935.1 Gemmatimonadaceae bacterium | reverse complement strand
CGGATTCCACATCTGTCACCCCTCCGATGACTGGGGGCCGAGCACCAGGGCGATGGCGTCGGCGAGCGCCCACCACTGGCGCGTCTGTCGCCCGAGCTGCTTGCGGCCGGCGGCGGTGAGCTCGTAGAAGCGGGCGCGGCGGTTGTTCTCTGATGATCCCCACGCCGCCGCGATCCAGCCCCGCTCTTCGAGCCGCTGCAGCGCCGGATAGAGCGAGCCGTGGTCGACGAGGATCTGCTCGCGCGAGGCGGCCTGGATGGCGCGCGCGATGCCCTGCCCATGCGCACGCCCGGAGGCGAGGGTGCGGAGAATCAGCAGGTCGAGCGTGCCCTGTAGGAGTGGCGGTCTGTCTCGGGTCGACATTCTACCCGAAGATATGTGCGCTCGGGTCGAATGTCAACCCGAGAGGGAGCGCCCCGGCAGCGCGGCGCCTCGATAGCGATTATCCTTGCGTGTTGCGGGCGCCGGCTATCTTTGTACGGCCTCGCGGCAGACGACGATAACCGAACGAGCGTCAGGTGCTTACGTCATGCGAACAACGAAGCTCCCCAGAGTTCTGGCGGCGGTTGCTGCGGTGATTCTGCTCCTGACGGCCGCCTTGCACGCCAGAGGCTATGCCAACGTTTCGAAGGCCGTGTCGGTGGCGGGCATGCCTCCGTTTCTGCGCCAGACTTCTCCCGGGTTGTGGCTCTTCTTTGCGTGGCACCTCCTCGCATTGGCGGCGGTAGCGTGCTGGGCTGGGCTGCGCGGCGTCCAGTCGGCTCGTCCTCTGCTGGTGTTTTGCACGGCCATGGTCATCGTCGATACAGCGTTTGCCTATACGCTCGGTGGCGTGTTTGTGGGTACGCTCATGCTTGCCGCGGCAGCGGTGCTTCTGCTCGGGGCCACGCTGCGCTGGCCCGCCTCGTGACCACGAGCAACTTCGCACTCAGCACTCATTCCAGAGAACGCGCCGCGTGCGCCGCTACACTCCGGCGCCAGCCCGCTTCAGGAGGGAGTAATGCGACCCCTTCGGTACTCCATCAACGTCACACTGGACGCGTGTTGCGATCATCGCGCGATGCCCGTGGTGGACGAAGCCGTGCATCGTCACGCGGCCGCCAACATCGCACGGGCCGATGCCCTCCTCTTCGGACGGGTGACGTATGAAATGATGGAGGCAGCATGGCGGTCACCCGAGCCGACGGGAACCAGGCCTGATTGGATGACCGAATGGATGGAACCGTTCGCCGAGACGATGGACGCGGCAAAGAAGTACGTCGTGTCGAGCACTCTGGACCGGGTTGATTGGAACGCGGAGCTCGTCCGCGGGGATCTGGGACAGGCCGTTCAAGAGCTCAAGCGGGAGTCAGGGAAAGGGCTGCTCGTGGGAGGGGTCACGCTCCCTCGTGCGTTGGCGGAGCTGGGATTGATCGATGAGTACGAGTTCGTGGTGCAGCCTACGCTGGCGGGCCATGGGCCGACATTGTTCGCGGGGCTGTCGAAGCCTGTCGGTTTGAAGCTCGTGAGCCGGCTGGAGTTCGGCTCGGGGGTGGTGGCGCTGCGGTATGAGCCGAGAAGATAGCTATGCGGGGTTACGCTCTCGCTGGTATCCTCCTCGCCGCCGAGGGGCTCGCCGCGAGCTCGAAGGGGGCCCGCGTGAAGTTCAGCGGCAACACGCGCACGGTCATGAGCCAGGTCCCGCAATCTCTATTCGCCGCGATGGGTGAGTTCGTCGAGGAGCACATCAAGAACGGGACGCTCATCGACGGGGCAGGGCTGCAGCCACTCGCGAAGGCGACGCGCGTCCGCGTGGCCGGCGGGCGCATCACGGTTACCGACGGGCCGTTCAGCGAGGCCAAGGAAGTGATCGGCGGCTACTCGTTGATCGAGGCCAGGACGCCCGCGGAGGCCGTCGCGCTGGCGACGAGGTTCATGGAGCTCCACCGCATGCACTGGCCGGATTTTGTGGGCGAATGTGAGGTCCGCCCCCTCGAGGACATGAGCGAGCTCCCACAGTCGTGATGGGGTTCACGCCCGCGCAGTTCCGCGCCACGGCGTCGCAGGTGGCGGGCACGGATCTCTCCGCCTGCTTTCATCGCGCGCTCGACACGACCGCGGAGCTGGACTACGACGAAGCGCTCGCGTGGTACGGGCTCGAGCTTCAGGGCGGGAACGATCCCAGGACGCGATGGCAGCTCGTGATGCGGCCGGCCGCGAGCGCCAGCCAGCGCTCGCACCTGGCGTCGCTCGTCGCACGGTGACGGCGGAGCCACCCGGCTACTTGCCCCCCGCCGAGCAGGAAGCGCAGTATCAGCAGCGTCAG
>DASUKA010000041.1:0-16354 GCA_036278935.1 Gemmatimonadaceae bacterium | reverse complement strand
CGATCACCAGCACGCCGACCAGTCGGGTAAGTTGTTTCGTCGTCATGCCACCCCCACCGGTTCAGGCCGCATAGGCGAATAGGGTTCGCGCGCCTTGCGTCGGCGGCTCGCCAGATGCACGAAGCCCACGAGTGCCACCAGTAGCGGAATCCCGATCAGATTGATGTACTTCACCGTGTCGCGCTCGCTCGCGCTGCTGAAGGCGAGCGGCGCCGGACCGCGATTCTTCGAGCGGATGGAGATGAGTGCGGCATCCTGCGCCAGCCAGTCCACCGCGTTCAGCGCGAAGGCCAGATTCTCCGGAGCACCCTGCACGAAGTGGTCGGTCACGAAGTCCGAGTTCCCCACCACGATCACCCGCCCCGGCGCGGTGGCGCCGGCCTTCGCTTTGGGCGTCACCTGCACCGCGAGCAGCCGTGGCGACAGATCGCTCTGCGAGAAGGTGCGCGAGGGATCGATGGAGGTGGCCCCCGTCGACGCCCCCGCGGCCTTGCTGGAGACGAGCAGCGGCGTGACGGTGCCCGCCGCCGCGCCGGTGGTGTCGATGCTGCTGGCCCAAGTGAGCACCGCGTCATCCAGCTCCTGATTCACCACCGACGCCCCCGTGCTCGCCGCGCGGATGAAGAAAGGATACCGCTGCAACACCTGGCCGAACTGCGCCGGAACCGGGATCACCATGTTCGACGCGAGGTCGTACACCATGTCGCTCCGCACCGAGATGCCGAACGGCTTGAGTACTGCGTTCCAGGTGACCGGACGCGGGCTCGCCATGGGGAAGCGGGTGTTGATCTGCATCCCGCCGGCCAGCACCAGCGCGCTTCCGCCGCGCTTGAAGAACGCCGCAAGCCTCGCGGCGGCGCCCGCCGGAAGCGAGTCGGGCATCCCCACCAGCACCAGCGCCTTCACATCGGTGGCCGGTTGCGTGCTGTCCGCCAACGACACGTGCCGCACGCTGTACGACTTCGCCAGCTGGGTCTGGAGCTGCTGCACGCTGCTGTTCGGGCCTTGTGCATCATCCACGATCGCCACCACCGGCTTTGTCGCACGGGTGAGCGAGCGGATGGCCGCCACGATGCGATACTCCAGGTCGTCCGTCTGCTGCACGAAGGGGATCGCCTGCGTCTTGCCGCCGTGCTGGATGGCGAGCCCCAGATAGCCCTGCTTCACCTGGAGCGAGGACTGCCCCACCACGTTGAACTGCACCGGCTGGATGCCCAGGCTCTGCGCGTCGCTCCGCGCCGCGGCATCCTTGGTGGGATCGCGCCGCACGACGCGGATCTTGCCGTGCCCGGCCGAGCGCAGGTCGCGCAGCAGATCGTTCACGTCGCGCTCCAGCAGCGCGGCCTGCGTGGGCAGCTGATCGGAGGCGAACAGCTTGATGGTGACAATGTCATCCAGACCGCCGACTATCTGCTTCGTCGCCTTGGACAGTGTGTATGCGTGACCCGGCGTGAGGTCGAGCCGCCCGCCGATGTCGTTCCCCAGCAGGTTGACGGCGATCAGGATCGCCACCAGCACGCCGACGCCGGTGCGCAGCCTCGGCAGCGTGGCACCGTGGCGCGAGAGCTTGCGGCTCACCAGCGCTCCGTAGGCGAGCGCCAGGAACACCCCCGCCAGCGAGACGAAATAGATCGCATCGCGCAGATCGATCACCCCGCGCCCGATGTTCTGAAAGTGCGACAGCACCCCGAGCTTCGCGGCCACGGCGCCGAGCGTCGGCGGCAGCCCGACGATGAGCGGATTGAGTCCCACCAGAATGAGCACGAACGTCACGACCACGGCGAGGATGAACGCCGTGATCTGGCTGCGCGTGAGGCTCGACGCCCACACGCCCACGCCGGCCAGTCCCGCCGAGAGCAGCCCCGCGCCCACGTACTGCGCGACGATCGGCCCCCAGTGCATGTCCGCGCCCAGCGAGAGCCCGAGCGGAATGGGAATGGTGAGCACGAGCGCCAGCCAGAGAAAGAGCACCGCACCTATGTACTTGCCCAGGAGCAGCTCCATCTCGGTGAGCGGCTGCGCGAGCACCAGCTCCAGCAGCCCGCTGCGCGTGTCCTCCGCCAGCGTCCGCATGGTCACCGCAGGCACGAAGAGCAGGAACACCCACGGGAGCAGATCGAGCATCGGCCGCAGGCTGGCGACCGACATCAGGTAGGCCTGCCGGAAGAAGAGGAAGGCGTTGATCGCGACGAAGGCGATGAGCAGCACGTACCCCGTGGGGTGGTTCAGCAGCGAGCGCAGCTCGCGTTGCGCGATGGTCCAGATGCGTTTCATGCGGCCGCCTCCTCGGTGGCGGTGAGCTCCCGGAAGAGATCTTCCAGGCTTCCCGTCTCCTGGTGCAGCTCGAACAGCGTCCATCCATGCTCCTTGGCGAGCCCGAAGATCCCCGGGCGCACGTCATCGTCACCGGTGGCCGTGAGACTCAATCGCACCCGTCCGTTGGCGCCGTCTTCGTGCCGCTCCACGCCGCACACACCCGCGAGCGCGGCAAGCCGCTTCTCCACGTCGTCCCCCGCCGCCTCCACACTCACGCGAACGCCCGCATTCGCCCGGCTCACCAGCGAATCCACCGTGCCGTCCGCCACCACCTTGCCGCGGTTGATGATGAGGAGGCGCGAGCACATCGACTGCACCTCCGAGAGCACGTGCGTGGAGAGCATGACCGTCCGCTCCCGCCCCAACTCGGCGATGAGCCGGCGGATCTCCACGCGCTGGTTGGGGTCGAGCCCCTCGGTGGGCTCATCGAGGATGAGCAGATCGGGGCGGTGCAGGATGGCGGCGGCGAGCCCGATGCGCTGGCGGAAGCCCTTGGAGAGCTCGCCGATGGGGCGGTGAAACACGCTGTCGAGCCCCGTGGCGCTCACCGCCTCGTCGATGGTCCGCGTGCGCTCGGCGCCGGCCAGGCCGCGCAGCCGTGCGACGAAGTCCAGGTACTCGGAGACGAGCATCTCCGTGTAGAGCGGGTTGCTCTCCGGCAGGAAGCCGATGCGTTCCTTGGCCTGGCGGCCGGCATCGGTGAGCGGAACATCATCGAGCCGGATCTGTCCGGCGTCAGGCTCGAAGTACTGCGTGATCATGCGCATGGTCGTGGACTTACCGGCGCCGTTGGGGCCGAGGAATCCGACGACCTGGCCGCGGTCGACCGTGAACGTGACGTCGTCCACCGCGACAATGCCGTTGAAGCGCTTGGAGACGCGCTCGAACGAGAGGAGCGACATGGTGGTGTGATGGGTGGTAGTGAGGACGAAATCCCTGGTATGAACTACCGGCACGTGCGCGCACCCGTCCCCCCGAGGCCTGTGGAGTGCTCGGCGTGTCGGACGGTGCAACGGTGGACATGACGGTCTACATGCGGGCCGTGTCTGTACGAACCGTGCGCGGCATCGCCACGCGCACTCACGGCTCAGCTCTTCGCGGTCGCACGACGGACGTGCGAGGGCGAATGGGCCGGGCGCCCTGACTTGGAGATACGGGTGTGGCTGTCGCGGACACGCGCATCTCTGTTTTCGACAATAATGGGTGCACCGGGGAAGGCCAAGGGGCGGGGGATGCGCCGGACGGTGCGGGAGGCGGAGCGAGCGGCGGCGGCCGGCTCAGCCGCGTGCTGTAAACCCGATTCAGTGTGACCCCTCGGTCGACGCTGCGAACGCCGCGATGTCATCATGTCTGCGCCGAGTCACCCGCCCAGCCGCTTTCATCTTCCCCTCGCCGCGTCCATGCGCTAATTCATGGGCGTCGGCCACCACTCCCGTCCGGCTCTCTCCATCCGCACCCCCATGAGGTTGCTCATGAAGCGCTCCGCCGTCCTCCCTGTACTCGTCTCGTCGCTCCTCCTGGCGCTCCCCGCCCGCAACGCGGACGCCCAGCAGTACGGCGCCGCACAGAACGCGGCCGCGGCCGACGCGCTGGCGCACGCCAAGCCCGGTCGCGACCCGAAGCAGCCGATCGACGAGGCCTACACGAAGAAGATCAAGCAGTACACCACGGAGCCCTTCTTCAGCTCGCCCCTGGTCGACTACCTGCCGGCGTCCAAAACCGTCCCCACGCCCGCGGCCGTGCTCGGCGACATCGCGGGCAATCCCGCAAAGCTCCCGTACTCGACCGACGTCTACAAATACATGCGCATGCTCGCCAAGGCGAGCCCACGTGTGCGCGTGTACTCCATCGGCAGGACCGAGGAAGGACGCGAGATGATCGCCGTCGCCGTGGCCTCCGAGCAGATCATGGCGCACCTGGACGAGAACGACGCCAAACTCGCCAAGCTCGCCGATCCGCGCACCATCCATATGAATGACGCCGAGGCCGCCAAGCTCATCCCTGGCACCGTCCCGGTCTACTACATCACCGGCACCATCCACTCCCCCGAGTCCGGCGCTCCCTCGGCGCTCATGGAGCTGGCCTACCGGTTGGCCGTCGACAACAGTCCGTACATCCGCGACATCCGCGACCATCTCATCACGCTCATCACCCCCATCGTGGAGGTCGATGGGCGCGATCGCGAAGTGGACGTCACCCGCTGGCACATGGCACACCCCGACGAGACCTATCCGCGCCTCGTCTACTGGGGACACTACGTAGCGCACGACAACAACCGCGATGCGATGGGGCTGACGCTCAAGCTGTCGCAGAACGTGTTGAACACCTATCTCCACTGGCACGCGCAGGTGCTGCACGATCTGCACGAGTCCGTCCCCTTCCTCTACGACAACACCGTTGGCGACGGCCCCTACAACGCCTGGATCGACCCGCTGCTCGCCAACGAGTGGCGGATGATCGGGTGGAACAACGTGCAGGAGATGACGCGCTTCGGGATGCCCGGCGTCTTCGCGCACGGCGACTTCGACACCTGGTCGCCCGGCTACCTCATGTTCCTGGCCGCCATGCACAACGGCATCAGCCGACTGTACGAGACGTTCGGCAACGGCGGCACCCCCGAAACGCTCGAGCGCACTCTCTCGCCTGACGAGACCTCACGCACCTGGTACCGCCAGGACCCGCCGCTCCCGCACGTGAAGTGGTCCATCCGCGACAACAACAACTACGAGGAGACGGGGCTCCTCGTCTCGCTCCACTACTTCGCCAACAACCGGCAGCTCTTTCTTCAGAACTTCTATCAGAAGAGCAAGCGCTCCATTCTCAAGGCCCACACCGAGGGACCGGCCGCCTACGTCCTGCCGGCCGATGATCCCCGCCTGGGCGCGCAGGCGGCACTGCTGCGCGTGTTGCAGAAGCAGCACGTGGAGATCTCGCGCGCAACGGCGCCGTTTACGGTCAAGGTGCGAGAGGAGAAAGGAGAGAGGCGAGAGGCGATGAACGACTCAGCGAGTAAGGACTCCGCCGCCGCCGGCAGTCCCTCCTCTCGCCTTTCTCCTCTCTCCCCTCGCACCTTCCCCGCCGGCAGCTACATCGTGCGCATGGATCAGCCGTACTCGCGCATTGCGGACGCGCTGCTCGACTACCAGTACTGGAGCCCGGACGACCCGCAGAAGCACCCGTACGACGACACGGGGTGGACATTCCCCGAAGGGTTCGCGGTAGACGCCGTGCGCGTGACCGATCCGAAGGTGCTCGACGCTCCCATGCGGCGCGTCACCGGCGAGGTGCGTGCGCCGGGCGGCGTGACGGGAAGCGGCGGTGTGTTCGTGATCGACAACAACGCCGACAACGCGCTCACCACCCTGCGCTATCAGCTCAAGAGCGCCGACTTCCAGGCGGCTGAAGCGCCCTTCACAGCGGCCGGCCACAGCTTCGATCGCGGCTCGTTCATCATCAGCAACGTCTCCGCCGCCAATCTCGACTCGGCGGCCAAGGCGCTGGGGCTCGAAGCCTATGCCGTCTCCGCGGCGCCGCACGTCGCCACGCACCCGCTGCGCGCGGCACGGATCGCCATCCTCCATACCTGGTCCGGCACGCAGACCGAAGGGTGGTGGCGCGAGGCGTTCGACTTCCTTCACATCCCCTACACCTACATCAACGTGCAGGACGTGGCGCGGGATGCGAATCTCAACGCCAAGTACGACGTCATCCTCTTCCCGCCGGCGGGCGGCAACGGCCTCTCGATCATCGAAGGGATGCCCATGTGGCGCAACCCGATGCCGTGGAAGAAGACCGCCCTCACGCCGAACATCGGTATCCTCGACAGCACCAATGACATCCGCCCGGGACTCGGCTGGGACGGCCTCGAGCACCTGCAGCACTTCGTGGCACAGGGCGGCGTGCTCGTCGGCGTCGGCAACACGGCGGACTTCGCCATCTCGTACGGACTCACGAACGGCGTGAGCGACCACCACCCCTCGTACGGCCACGTGGTGGGCAGTCTGCTCCGGACGACGGTCGTGGACAGCACCAGCCCCATCGCCTACGGCATCCGGAACGACCTGGCCGTCTACAGCGAGGATGGCGAGAGCTTCAGCGTGAGCAACATGCGCAGTGGGCGCGGCTTCCGCCGCGGCTCCAACGGCGAACCCACCCGCCCCACGGGACGCGGCACCGTGCACGACCCGGACGTCGTGCAGGGGCGCCCGGCGCTCGATTCCTCCTTCATGGCCCCGCCACGGCCCACGGTCAAGCCATGGCAGGCGGCGCCGCTGACCGCCGAGCAGCTCCGCGATCCGCTCAACGTCATTCCGCCCGATCAGCGCCCGCGCGTGGTGCTTCGCTTCACCGAACGCAGCCATCTTCTGGCCTCCGGCCTTCTGGATGGCGGCAACGACATCGCGCAGCGCCCCGTGGTCGTGGATGTGCCGGTGCAGAAGGGACACGTGGTGCTCTTCGCCAATAACCCGGTCTACCGCGGCGAGACGATCGGAAGCTATCCGCTCGTGTTCAACACGATTCTCAACTTCGATCACCTGGATGCCGGACGGGAGGGGGATACGAAGTGAGAGCGGGTTTCGGGAGTAGGGGGTGGGGTGTGAGTGGATGGGAACGGGAATGGGGTGCGCCGTGTTGCATTCGCGGCGCGCCTGTGGCGCGCCCACTCATAACCCACAACTCATAACCCGCAACCCATGCCTACTCCTTTCGAGAGCGCGCAACTCAACCTGAAGCTGTTCGAGCTCCGCCGAGAAGCCGTGCTCCGGGAAGCTCGCGCCTGGTTCCTCGGCCAGTTCCACCCCGCCACGGCCGACGACTTCATGCGCGCCATGGCTGGCGACCGGAACGCATCGCTCCGCATGCTCACCGGCTACTGGGACATGGCGGCATCGCTCGTGACCTTCGGGGCGATCGACAGCGAGATGTTCCTCGCCGCCCACGGGGAAATCGTCGGGACGTTCGCCAAGCTGCAGCCGTTCCTCGGGGAGATTCGCGCCCGGAGGAACGTGCCGAACTTCCTGAAGCACGTGGAGGCCGTGGTCATGAGCATGCCCAACGCGCAGGAGGTGCTCGAGCGGCGGCAGGCGACGTTCCGGGCGGTCGCCGAACAACAGGCGGCCGCGCGCAGCGGAAAGCGGAAGACCGCCGCTTCCGGCGGCACGAAGCGCCGCGCCAGAGCGCGCTGAGGGCATCTATCGCTCCTCGCCGCGCCGAGGTACGATTCGGTTATGCGGCACGCGTCCCTGCACGTCTCGCTTGTGCTGACATCGCTCCTCGTGCTGGCGGGAAGCGTCGAGCTCCCGCAGCGCGCTCTGGCGCAACGCGACACCACGCAAGCGGATACGGCCGATCGCCCGCCGCCCGATGTGTGCTACGGCTTCACCTTCGGTCGGTGGACACCGCCGCTCGACCCGCGGGCAACCGGTATCGCGGCGGACTCGGCCTCGTCCACGCCGCGTACGCCAACCACGCCGCCGAATGGCGGAATGGGCAACGCCGCGAGCGACAGCACGGCGCTCATGTTGTTTCCGGACTGGTGGCGCGTGGGGGTGGGGATTCATCTTAGACATCCGCCCGGTGCGCACGACACCGTGACCGGACGAGCGTACGCGTACGTTGCGGACGGAAGCACATCGCCCACCACGAAGGTTCGGGTGTGGCGCATTCCATGCGGCAATGGAGCTCAGCCGCACTCCCCGTGAGGTCCTGGGAGGCATCGCCATCGCGTGTACTCAACCTGCCTCTACTGTTACGCCGACCTGGGGCGCAATGAGCGTCTGCCCCGCTTTCCGATCGGGCGGCGGCTGGCCTTCGACGCCGAGAAGGGACGGCTCTGGGTCATCTGCCCGCGATGCGGCTGCTGGAACCTCTCCCCGCTCGATGAGCGGTGGGAAGTCATCGACGCGTGTGAGCGCCTGTACCGCGCAACGCGCATCCGCGCCTCGACCGAGCATATCGGGTTGGCGGAGCTGGACGGGGCGCTCACCCTCGTCCGCATAGGCCGCCCGCTCCGTCCCGAATTCGCCGCGTGGCGCTATGGGCGCCAGTTCACACGCCGCCGCATTCGCGCGGGGCTGCTCGCCGGCGCCGGACTCATCGGCTTTGCCGGTGCGTCGGCGGGTCTCGCCATCGGGCTCGGCGGCTGGGCCGTATATGCCGGCTACGGCATGGGTCGATGGATGCTCACCGGCGGACCCAAGCGGCAGGTCGTGACGCGCTTCCGCGTGCATGGCGAGTTGCTCCGTCTTCGCATGGAGGACGCCGAGAGCACGCGCGTATTTCGCGACGGAGGTGATCGGTACGGGCTCGCGCTTCACCATGCGGACGGCGTACTGCTGCTGCGCGGAGAGGACGCCCGCCGTGCGCTCGGCCATGTGGTGCCGGCGCTCAATGTCTTTGGCGGAGCGGGCCGGGCAGTGGCCAACGCCGTCAAGCTCATCGACCACGCGGGGAGCGCGGACCACTACCTGCGCTTCACGCTCAACCGTGCCAAGCGCGGCAGTGGCTGGATCCATGATTTCCCCGCGGTGGTGCGGCTCGCGTTGGAGATGTCGCTCCACGAGGAAGTGGAGCGACGCGCGCTCCAGGGCGAGCTGGCCGAGCTGGAGCAGGCGTGGCGCGAGGCCGAGGAGATCGCGGCCATCTCCGACGACCTCCTGGTGCCGACCTGGGTGACGGATCGACTGGTCGGCTTCCGCCGCGAGGCCGCGGGGCCGGTCGACATCACCGCGGCTGCGGCCACGCGGAGCGCGACCGCGCCCTGAGCCGCGGCTCGCGCCGCTCCCCCCTCGCGATTCGCCCCGGAGCCCGTCGCGCGCGGCGGGCTCCTCGTGTCAGATGCTCTTACGCGCCTGCCGTGCCCGGCCCCGGCTCAGCGGGGTGCGGAGGTGGGGGCGGGGGTGACGCTGGCGGCGACGGTGGCTCGCTCCCCGGATGGCCGCCCCACGGCCGGTGGTTCCGCGGCCCGCACATCCACCGCACGATCCAGACGATCAGCAGGATCGGCAGCGCGATCTTGAGGAACAGCAATCCGAGCTTGAGTACGGTGAAGACCACGGCCATCACCGCGCCGGTCCCGCCGAACGCCAGCTTCTTGGGCAGGCCGATCAGCACGAGCAACAGGAGCGCCGGGATGCCGAGCAGCAGCAGCACGAAGCCGATCGGAACGCCGATGCTCATCAGGAGCAGCGCGAAGAGCAGGACCACGAGCAACAGGAGTCCCAGCACCAGCCCGAAGGACCGACGCAGGAACCAGCCGAGCATCAACGTTTTGAGCACTTGCCACATGAGCACACCTCTCAGGCGCGAGCATCCAGACCGGATACCCCGCCCTACGGACGGATACCGGGGCGGAGTTTCAATCGGCGCCGGGCCGGCCATCACCTGATCGGGGCTGCACACTTCACGCCGCCCCGACGGGGAGACTGCAATGGAGCAGCAGCGACTGAGGAATCTCCTCCTCGCCTGGATGGGAGATTCCTCGCTGCCCTCGGAATGACAAAAGCCGGTATGTCATTCCGAAGAAGCGGCAGCGCTGTCCCGCCTTTCTTCTTTCTCCTCTCCGTCCTCAGTACTTCGCTACCCCCGCATCCACCTCGTCGCTCCACCTGGTGATGCCACCGGCCAGATTCCACACCCGCTGGAACCCAGCCGCCTGAAGCTGCCGTACGGCCTTCGCGCTCCGCGCGCCCGTCTTGCAGTGCACCACCAACTCATGCTTCGGATCGAGTGTCGGCGCTACCTCGGCCAGCGTGCTCAGCGGCACCAGACGCGCGCCTGGAATCCGTGCGATCTCCCATTCGTGCGGCTCGCGCACATCGATCAGAGCGATGTCGTCCCCACGCGCCAGCCGCTCGGCCAGCTCCCGCGGCGTGACCTCGGGAATCGGCTGCGCGGCGCGTGCCTCGGCGGCCGCCTTCCGCACGCCGCAGAACTCCTCGTAGTCGATGAGCTCCGTGATCTCGTGCGTGCCGCACGCCGGACAGGTCGGATCGCGCCGGAGCGTGAGCGTGCGAAACTGCATGCCAAGTGTGTCGATGAGCAGCAGTCGGCCGATGAGCGGCTCTCCCGCGCCCAGAATCAGCTTGAGCGCCTCGGTCGCCTGGATGGTCCCCACCAGCCCGGGCAGCACACCCAGCACTCCCCCCTCGGCGCAGCTCGGCACGAGCCCCGGCGGGGGCGGCTCTCGGAAGAGACAGCGATAGCACGGCCCCGCCTGCGTAGCGAACACCGATGCTTGACCCTCGAAGCGGAAGATGCTCCCGTAGACGTTCGGCTTGCCGAGCAGCACGCAGGCATCGTTCACCAGGTAGCGCGTGGGGAAGTTGTCGGTGCCATCCACCACCACATCGTAGTCGCGCATGATCTCCAGCGCGTTGGCGGAGGTGAGCTGCGTCTCGTACGTCTCGAGCTCGACATGCGGGTTGATGTCGGCCACGCGGTCGCGCGCCGAAGCGAGCTTGGAGCGCCCCACGTCCGCCGTGCCGTGCAGCACCTGGCGCTGCAGGTTGGTGACATCAACCTGGTCGAAATCCACGAGCCCCAGATGCCCCACGCCGGCCGCGGCCAGGTAGAGCGCCAGCGGCGAGCCGAGCCCGCCCGCCCCCACCAGCAGCACGCGGGCCGCCTTGAGCTTCCGCTGCCCCGTAAGGCCGACGGCGGGCAGGATGAGATGCCGACTGTAGCGAAGCACTTCCTCGTTGGATAGCTCGGGCAGCTCACTGAGCCGGCCGGACAGCGGAGCGCGCGCGTCGGGCGCCGCCGGCGGGGGCGCGGCTCCTGTTGGGGTCGGGCGCCTCTCTGTTTCCGTCTCGCTCATTGCTCACCCTCCGGCGATCGCCGGAACGATTGTGACTTCATCGCCATCGCGCACCGCGGCGTCGAATCCGCCGGTGAAGCGCACGTCCTCGTCGTTCAGGTAGAACGTGACGAACGCGTACGGGTTCCCCACTACCTGGAAGATATGGAGCTCCACCGCTCCATGGCGACGCTCGCGCAATCGAGGCTGGCGCCGTCATGGGCGCGGAGTGTGACATTAGCCAAGCGCCCTGGTTGACGTGGCAGCGGGCCCCCGATAGACTCCTCGCCACAACCGAACACCGTGGTCATTTGCCGCCGCTTGCCCCCACCACCAGCACCGCCACCCTGCCGACTGCCGCCGCGTCGCAGGGCGACGCGCGCCTCGCCTCGCGCATGGACGTCATCTCGGGCGAGGGCGCACTCGATGTCTTCCTGCGCGCCCGCGCGCTCGAGGCGATGGGACGCCGCGTTGTCCACCTCGAGCTGGGCGAGCCCGATTTCCCCACCCCCGAGCACGTCGTCGAGGCCGGGGTGCGTGCGCTTCAGGCTGGTGATACGAAGTATTCCTCTCCGCGCGGACTCCCGGAGCTGCGCGAGGCGATCGTCGCCACCCTCGCCCAGCGCCACATCACCGCCACGCCACAGGAGATCGTCGTCACACCCGGCGCCAAGCCGATGGTGTTCTACGCCATGCTCGCGCTGGTCGAGCCGGGCGCCGAAGTGCTCTTCCCCGATCCCGGGTTCCCGATCTACCCCTCGGCCGCGCGCTTCGCAGGCGGCATCCCGGTTGCGTACGGACTGCGAGGCGACGCAGGCTACGCACCGGATCTTGACGAGATGGCGGCCCGGATCACGCCGCGCACCCGTGTGCTCGTGCTGAATGCGCCGCACAACCCGAGCGGCGGCGCGATCAGCTCTTCAGAGCTGGAGCGCATCGCCGAGCTGGTGGAGCGGCATGATCTGGCCGTGATCACCGACGACGTGTACGCGCGGCTCGTATACGGTAGTGACGATACGCCCAGAGGGTCGGACGCACCGGACGTGTCACACTCGTCGGAAGCTCCAGGCACGGCGCCAAGCATCGCCGCGCTCGATGGCATGCGCGCGCGCACCATCATCATCGACAGCTTCTCCAAGACGTACGCGATGACCGGCTGGCGGCTCGGCTATGGCGTGGTCCCGGCGCACGCGGTGGAGCGGCTGGTCACCCTCGCCGTCAATGGACATACCTGCACCCCGGTGTTTGTGCAGCGCGCCGGTATTGCCGCGCTCACCGGACCGCAGGAGCCGGTGCGCGCCATGCGCGAGGAGTTCGCGCGCCGCCGAGCGCTCGTCGTGCGCGGACTGAGCGCCATTCCCGGTGTGCGCTGCCCGGCGCCCGCTGGTGCGTTCTACGTCTTTCCGGATCTCACCCGCGTGCTCGCGCCGCACGGCCTCACCGCCGAGGATTTCGCCACACGGCTGCTCGAGGAGCACGGCGTGGCCGCGCTCACCGGCACCGCCTTCGGAGCGCGTGGAGAGGGACACATCCGCATTTCGTTCGCCGCTGCCGCCTCCGATCTCGCCTTCGCCGTGGACCGCCTACGCGAGTGCGTACAGGCGATCGGCTCGGCCTGACGGGGATCACGGTCGCCACCCTCGCGGCGCTCCGCACATCTGGCGAGGGGCGGGGGGATGCGGGATCGTCTCGTGCGCGGCTCCGCCTTACGAATCGACCGCCGCGGGACCAGCCATCGTGTAGCCACTCACGGCGCCGATGTTCTGAAACGTCTCGGCGGCGACGCCGGCGCCGCGCCATGCCGACGTCATTGCGCCCTCCACGGCGCGCGCCACGCCGCGTGGGCTCACGGCGACGATCGTCGGGCCGGAGCCGCTGAGCGTGGCGCCGAAGGCACCGGCCTGCACGGCCGCGGCAGTCACGCTGTCGTAACCCGGCACCAGCTGCCGCCTGTACGGCACATGAAGCACGTCGTCCAGCGCGGCGGCAAGCAGCGCCGGATGTGCCAGTGCCAGCCCGCGTACGAGCGCCGCGCTCCGCGCCGCCGCGCGAACCGCGGTCCCGTGGCTCACCATAGCGGGCAGCACCGAGCGCGCGCGTTTGGTTTCGATCGCGAAATCCGGCACGGCGAACACCAGCGCGAGCGACTCATGGATCTGGAGCGGAGCCACGACGAGCGGACCAGCTCCTCTTTCTTCTCCTGTTCCCCCGCATGCTTCGCGCCCTCCCCACACCGCCAGCATCGCCC
This sequence comes from Gemmatimonadaceae bacterium, assembly GCA_036278935.1. GTDB lineage: Bacteria > Gemmatimonadota > Gemmatimonadetes > Gemmatimonadales > Gemmatimonadaceae > DASSNR01. The sequence continues at coordinate 2,993 of DASUKA010000041.1, read as the reverse complement.
CACCGTACACCGCCGGCACCACGTTGTCCGGGTGCCCTTCGATCACCGTGCAGAGCCGGGCGATGGCATGGCGCTCGAGCCCGAGCGAGAGCAGCGCGTTCGCCGCCGCGGCGCCGGCCACCACGGCAGCGGCGGACGAGCCGAGCCCCCGTCCGATCGGAATCCGCGACTCCACCTCGAGCGCGATGCCGGCGGGCGCCGCCCAGCCTGCCGCACGACACGCAGCCGCAACGCCCTGCTCGATCAACCCCTCGCCCGGTGCGAGCGCGAGCAACGTGCCTCGCCGGCGGACGAGGCCGGTTGCGCTGCCGCTCTCCACGCGCCAGGCGGTGAGCGTGAGCCAACGGTCCACCGCCACGCCGACGCAATCGAAGCCGGCGCCAAGGTTGGAGGTTGACGCCGGCACGCGGATGGTGATGGCGCCGCTCATTGAGCCTGTCGCCAGCCCAGCGTGAGTGCTATCGCGTCCGCATCCGCATGAAGCTCCGTGATCCGGAACTCCGCGCCCAGCGCCCGCTCGGGATCCTTGAGCCCGTGTCCGGTAAGCACGCACACGCAGCGGGCGTCCGGCTCCACGCGCCCCGCACGAACGCTGGCCCGCAGTCCCGCCACGCCCGCCGCCGACGCCGGCTCGCAGAACACTCCCTCGCGCCGCGCGATCTCTCCGTGCGCTTCCAGAATCTCCTCGTCGCGCACGGCGTGCACCGCGCCGCCGGAACCGGCCACCGCCGCCAGCGCAGCATCCCAACTCGCCGGCCGCCCGATGCGAATGGCGCTGGCCACGGTTTCCGGCTGATCCACGGGATGGCCGATCACCAGAGGCGCGGCTCCAGCTGCCTGGAAGCCGAGCATGCGCGGCAGCCGCGTGCTGTGCCCGCACTCGCGATAGCGGCGAAAGCCCATCCAGTACGCGGTGATGTTCCCCCCATTCCCCACCGGGAGCGCAAGCACATCGGGTGCATCGCCCAGTGTATCGCACACCTCGTACGCCGCCGTCGCCTGCCCCGCAATCCGGTCGGGGTTCACCGAGTTCACGATCGTCACCGGATACCGCTCGGCGAGCAGCCGAGCGAGATCGAGCGCGCCATCGAATCCGGTGTCGAGCGCGATGGCGCGCGCGCCGCACGCCACGGCTTGGGCGATCTTCCCCGGGGCTACCCTGCCGCCGGGCAGCAGGACGATGGACTCCAACCCGGCGCGGGCGGCATACGCTGCGGCGCTGGCGGCCGTGTTCCCGGTGGACGCGCACAGCACGGCACGCGCGCCGCGCTCCTGCGCCTTCGCTACCGCCACCACCATTCCGCGGTCCTTGAACGAGCCGGTGGGGTTCAGCCCCTCGAACTTGAGCGACAACTCGCGCACGCCCACCCACGCCGCCAGCCGCGGTGCCGCAATGAGCGGCGTGCTCCCTTCGTGCAATGTGAGACGCGGCGTGTCCTCGGTGATGGGCAGGAACATGGCGTACCGCTCGAGTACGCCGGAATGGTTGGAGACGGGCATCGGGCCTCGACAATGAAATGCGACGACAGTGCGGGAGAATGGGACAGCGCGTCAATGTAATTCCCGGAGCGCTATCCTGTTGTCCAATCAGGCGTTGACGAATTGACGTGCGCGTGACGCCGTCCAGTATCCTGCGCACCACCTACGCATCCATGCGGATTTACCCTCTCGGGAGTCGCAGATGTCGACGATCGGCAGATATGTGGCTGGCATTGGTCTGTCCCTGTGCGCCGGCGCCGGGCTGGCGCGCGCGCAGACGCCATCCGGTGAGCCCCCGGTCCGCATCGGACTGGGCGGCGGCTTCAGCGTCCCCACGAGCTACGCGGACAGCACCTTCAAGACCGGCTGGCACGGCCAGGGCTTCCTCCTCTTCAACCTGGGCCCCCTGCTCCACCTGGGCACAGCGATCCCCGCTATCCGGCTCGACGTGGGCTATCAGCACTTCGGCTTCAAGAACCCGCTGGCCGGCGCGGAGGCTCCCCAGTTCGCGGGGTCGAACGCCGAAGCAGCGGCAACGAGCACGATCCTGAGCGGCCTCGCCACGCTCCGGCTCAACCTGGCCCAGGGCGGTCGCATTCGCCCCTATCTGCTGGCCGGCCTCGGTGCTTTCCATGTGGCAGTGGATTCCGCGGGCGGCGCCGGCTCGGCGTCCCAGACCCACTTCGGGATCGATGGCGGCGGCGGCATTGCGCTCGATCTCGGCCGAGTCGATTTCTTTGTGGAAGGAAAGGTACAGAACGTCTATACGGATCAAGGGGTGATCAACAGCAAGTCGATCCGCTACATCCCGATCACGTTCGGACTGGTGTTCTAACGAAGGTGTGGGGCGACTGGGAACTGGGGACTAGGGACCGGCCGGAGCCACTGCTGTCATTCCGAGCGCAGCGAGGAATCTGCTCCCCGCGCGCGGAGATTCCTCAGTCGCTTCGCTGCCGCGCGGAATGCCAGCGGCGCTTGAGGCCGTTCCCTTACACCCGATACCCTATTCCCTACACCCTGCCGTACTCCTATTCCCGATCCCCGGCCACACTACTCCCCTGATTCCCGACTCTCAGCTGCTCCAGCCGCGCCTTCACTTCGGGGTCAGCGTTGCGCCACGCGGTACGCACGTAGCGCGCGTACACCGCGCTGCTGTCCGGCATTCCGCTACTGCGAAAGGCCAGCGCCATGAGAAGATCGAGCTGGCTCCGCGTTTCGTAGCGGCCCATGGCGTCCAGCGGCCCCTTGTACCCATCCCTGAGCGTGGCGATGGCCTCCCGTGCGTGGCCCTGGGCCAGTTGCGCCCGGGCCAGCTCGGCTACCGTGCGCGTCCAGCCGGCCACGCCCCAGCGCGCCGCCTGGAAGTCCCGCTCGGCCTCGGCGTAGCGCTGCCCGTGCAGGGCGATGAGCCCGCGCACATGCGCCGCCAGCCGCCAGTCGCGCCCGTAGTAGCTGCGCGCGCTCACCCGCTGGATGGAGTCGGCCAGTACGCCGAGCCGCACGGTGTCGCCGCG
>DASUKA010000040.1:0-10633 GCA_036278935.1 Gemmatimonadaceae bacterium | reverse complement strand
GACGCGCCGCCCCGCGAGCGCGGGGCGGCGCTTCATGCATGGAACCAGAGGCGGGCTACGCCGCCTTCGATTCGTTCACCGGGATCTCCGATTCCGACACCGGGCCCCATACGTACGCCCAGAACGCCGGCACCGGTTCGTCACGTTGCCCGCGCGAAATCACGATCCCCACAGGTTCGTTTTTCGATTTTGACCGAGTAGTTGTTGGCATGGCAAATCCTCGAAGTGCTGCTCCACGGAATGATTGCGGCGCGCCACTCTCAAGCACCTGTCGTGCCATCTGCCATCATACCACCAAGTCGTTTATCCACAACGAGATAAACAACAAGCGACGGCTGGGCGATCACGCCCAGCCGTCTCGGAATGACACATACTGCTGCGCTGCGCGTGTCGAATCGTTATGCCGCGGCCTTCCGCGCCAGGAACGTTTCCGTGCTCTCCACGCCGGGCTCCACCGAGGTCTGCCACCCGCTGTAGATCGCTGACAGCTCTTCCAGCGGCACGAGCCACGCTCCGTCCGTGCCGGTCTCCACGACGTGCATCCCGCCAACGGACGTGGCCTCCTGCAACAGCGCGATAGCGCGCGCGCGCTCCACCGGCGAGAGTGGCGCCAGTGCGGCCGCCGCACACACGACCGCGCTGAGCGGCGTGTCCGGCGCCCAGCTCCCGAGATCGATCGCGAGACCGCGAATCCGCCCCGTCAGTCCCACCTGCGCCGCGACGCTGATCACGTGCTCCACCACATCGGGGCTGGAATCCAGCGCCGTTACCGCGCACCCGTTCGCCGCCAGGTACAGCGCCCGCTCCTCCGCGCCCGCGCCAGCCACCAGCACGTGACCATGGCTCGCGGCCGTTGCGGTGCGCGCGATCGCGCCATCCGGCGCCCAGCCCCATCGCTCCGGCCGCGCGAACTCCCTGAGCGCCTTGAGTCGCTTGCGCTGCCACGTGGAGTACGAGGGCAGGCGTACGCGGCTCCGGACGATGTCATCCACCGCGGCGCAGAGCAGCACCTCGGTGAGGGCCAACTGCTGTTGTGCGGCCAGCGACTTGACGGCCTCGTCTCCCAGACGAAGCATCGCGTGCCGCGGCAGTGATTCCTTGTAGTACTCGATCTCCTGCTCGACGTACAGCTCGTACTCGTGTTTGAGAGAGCGTGGACGGTGTGCCATGGACAGGACGGGAGGGAGTCGACAGAGAGGTGAAAAAGCTACGGGCTGCGGCTGCATGCGCAAGCCCCGTCAGCAACGGGATTCCGCGCTCCCTTTCAGTCAAGCGCTTCCAGGAGCGCCCCCTTCAGATAGCCGCTCTCCGGAATCGTCAGCACCTCGGGATGATCGAGCGGCTGGCCGCGCATCTCCCGGAGCGCCACCCGCCGTCCGCTGTCCGCGGCTGCCGAACCGAGCATCTCCAGAAAGCGTGCCTTGTCCAGATGGAAGCTGCAACTTCCCGTGAACAGCAGACCGCCCGGCGCGAGCAGCCGCATGGCGCGCAGATTGATCTCCTTGTAACCGCGCAACGCGCCGGCGAGCGAGCGTCGGCTCTTGGCGAACGCGGGCGGATCGAGCACGATTGTCTCATAGCGTGCGCCCGCGCTCTCCTGCGCCCGCAGATAGTCGAACACGTTCGCTTCCACAAAGTCGATGGGCGATCCGCGCGTGTTGAGCGCGGCGTTCTCCCGGGCGCGCTCCAATGCGGCCGCCGACGAGTCGATGGCGGCCACGGCCTCCGCGCGCCGCGCGAGATGCAACGCGAAGGAGCCGTGGTAGCTGAAGCAGTCGAGCGCTCGACCACGCGCGATGCGCCCCGCCAGCGCGCGATTCTCGCGCTGGTCGAGGAACGCGCCCGTCTTCTGTCCATCCCACGGCGCCGCGAGATAGCGAACCCCCTCCTCCTCCACAGCGACCTCACGCGGCACGCGCCCGGCCAGCAGCACCACCTCGCGCGGAAGCCCTTCCCTGGACCGCACCGGCACGTCGTTCCGTGCCAGTATCCCGTCGGGCGCCACTACATCGCGCAGCGCCGCGACGATATCGGTCCGGCACGCCTCCAGCCCCGCACTGAGGAGCTGCACCACCAGCCAGCGATCGTAGCGGTCGCAGATGAACGACGGGCACCCGTCGGCCTCAGCGTGCACCAATCGGTACGCGGTGGCCTGGGATGCGAGCGATGCCCGCCGGGCGATCGCGCGCTCGAGCGTGGCGCGCCACCATGCGGCGTCGACGATCGCGTCCGGGTTCCTGTCCAGCAGCCGGAGGGAGATCTCCGACGTCTCGCTCCACAGCGCCCAGCCGAGCGCGCGCCTGGCGCGGTCCCGCACCAGGACCACCCCCGATGGACCCGACGGGGTCTGGACGACATCACTGCGGTAGATCCACGGGTGCCCCATGGTCCAGCGGCGCGCGCCACGTGCAGCGACCACAGCGGAGTCGGACATGATCGGGGCAGTCGAGCGCGGTGCCGCTCAGGGCTCCGGCACGCCAAGCCGGATAGCTGCCGGGCCCGCACGTGTGGAAAAGGCCCGTACGCGGTCCGCGTACTCCGGACAGCGCGACGCATAGGCCTCCAGCCACCGCCGCTGGAAGATGGCCGCATCGTTCGCGCGCACCAGCGCCCAGACGCTTCCCCCAAAGCCCGCACCAAACGAGGACGCCGCGGCGGCGCCTAGTGCGCGAGCCGTGCTGGCGAGCGTGGTGGTTTCCGGCACTTGGTTCCCGAGCAGCGACTCGGCGCTGGCCTGCGATCGATCCACCAGCACCCCGGCACGGTCCAGGCTGCCGCGCTGCAGCGCATCGGCGGTGGCTGGGATGATCTCGCCATCCTCGGTGAGAAAGTGTTCGAGCCGGCGGACGAGATCCTCCGCCGTGAATGCTCCCGTGCGCCCTTTGCCCACGAAGCCGCGCAGCCGATCCGGAGCATCGGCCGATGATGCCAGCGCCGAGGCGAGCGTCGCATCGTCGCGCCCCGACTCGTGCCGCCAGCAATCCAGAATGGCCTGCACCGCCAGCGCTGCCTGGTTGTACCGCTCTCGTGCCCCTCCCGTCTTCTCGGCGCGCACGCCGCTCGTGGCGATGACGAAGCAGCAGTCGCGCGGGAGCGTGATGGAACGCTCAAACCGGACCGGACAGAAGGCGTACTGCACGAGCGCGCCGGCCCGAGCGCACAGGATGGCGGTATGGTCCTCGCTCCCTCCGGCGGTGCCCACGCCGAGGTCCTCGGCCAGTGCTCCAAACCGCTGCCCGCTCTCTACGGCGCCCAGATAGCCGGCCAGCTCCTCGATCGTGTGAATGCTCCGGCGATACTCGATGCGTGAGGTGAGGTGGTTGATATCGGCGAGCGCGAGGAAGGTCGCCACGATCAGCGCGCTCGAACTGCTCAATCCCGCCGCGGGCGGCAGATCGCTCGCGAAGATGATATCGGCGCCGCGAAGGTCACCGCGAAAGTCGCGAGCGATGCGACGAGCAACGGTCATGGGATACGCGCGCCAGTCGCCTGCCGGAGGAACGAGATCCGGGTCGAGCGAGCATTCCACGTCCTCGCCTGTGCGCGCATCCCGCATCCGGAGCCGCCGGTCAGGCCGCTCGGACGCGCACAGGCAGATGCCACGCTCCGTTGCGCAGAGCAGGCTCCTCCCGCCGGCGTAGTCGGTGTGCTTGCCCAGAAACTCGATGCGCCCCGGCACCCAGTACGCGCTCGACGCACCATCCGATCTCCCCTCGAATGCGTGTATCGACTCCCCCAGCTCCGCCAGGCACGCGGCCTTGGCCGGCGCCTCCTCGCGGCTCATCCCCGCACCCAGCAAGCGTAGCATCATCCGTTCGTTCACAACCGCACATCCACTCCCTGCAGGCGCGCGGCGACGCCCGCGATGTCAGCGCGGCTGGACAGATCAAGCACCGGAGCGTCGAAGGTGAGCACCCGGAACCGCAGCCCGAGCGTGGCGATGCCGTACTGCACCGCGAGCGGCAGTTCCAATTCGCCGCGAGGCGACGGCGCGATCTCGCGGCACGCACGGAAGATCTCAGGCGTGAGGCGCCAGCAATTCATGCTCACGTAGGCATTGCTGCCGAACTGCGTCAACGTCGCCTCATCCGGCTTCTCGATGATGCGCCGCAAATAGCCGTCCGGGCCGACGTCCAGCACCGCGTACTTCGCGATGCGTTCCGGCGGAATGTGTCCATCGGCGAGCAGCGCTTCCCGTCCGAACGCGGCAAGCCCCGGCTCACCAATCCCGCGCAGCGCGGCGAATGCTTCCCTCGGGTAGTAGTTGTCGGAGTTGAGGACCAGAAAGGGTTCGCCGGCGGTAAACTGCTCGGCGGCAAGCACCGCGTTGGCCGTGCCGAGTGGCTCGTGCTGCACGGCAAAGCTCACGTGGAGGCGCGTGTAGGTCACGCCCCGCGTGTAGTACTCACGAATGGACCGGTGCTCCGGCCCGATCACGATGCACACCTCGCGGAAGCCGGCATCGGCCAGCGCGCTCAATACGTAGTCCAGAAAGGGCCGGTCGATCGGGATCATCGCCTTGAGGCCGGCGTCCGCCGCGGTCGCCTGCTCCGGCGCCACGGCCGCACCATCATCCGCGGCGCGCATGCGCGTGCCCAGCCCGCGCGCGAGAATCACCGCCTTGGTCGTCTCGCCGCCCGTAACCATGGGGATCCCGCCGGCGCCAGACCCGCTGGAGTCCTCCGGCGCCCCACCATGCCCCGACCAGAGTCGCCGCAACACATAGATCAGCCCCACGGTGCTCACGACGAACAGCACGAGCCACACCACACCCTGCGCGATCTTCCCGTACAGAAAGCTCCCCGTGCCAAAGAGCGCCGAGTAGACGAAGGTGCACCCCAGCACCCAGCCGAGGAACGACTGCGGTAGGCTGTCGGGCGAGGGCCCGACGCCCGCTTCCGCCTGGACGGACCGCCAGCCCGGCCCCGCCGGCCGTACCAACCGGTAGAAGCTCACCAGCGTCGCGCGGCTGGTGGGCGCGGTGACGAAGGTGACGGCGACCCAGACCACCGTGGTGGCCGCCACGGTGATCAGCAACGAGACGTAATCGGGAATCTGCGCTCCAAACTTGTTCGCGACGAAGATGCCGGCCGCGATCAGGAACGAGCTCGCCATCGCCGCGATCTCGCTCCACGCGTTGATGCGCCACCAGAACCAGCGCAGCAGATAGATGAGCCCCGTCCCCGCTCCGATCGACAGCAGCAGGTCGAAGCTCTGCCGTGCCGTCTCCAGCTCGAACGTGAGCAGCGCCGCCAGCACCGCCAGCACCGCCGTGACGATGCGCCCCACCTTGACGTAGTGCTTCTCGTCCGCCCCCGGCCGCAGGAAGCGGCGGTAGAAGTCGTGGACGATGTACGAGGTGCCCCAGTTCAGGTGGGTGGAGATGGTCGAGACGTACGCGGCGAGCAGCCCCGCGATCATGAGCCCCATCATCCCCACGGGCAGGAACTTGAGCATGGCCGAGTAGGCCATGTCCGGCCCGACCAGCCTGGGGTCCACGTAGGGGAACGTGCGCGCGATGTCGGAGAGATTCGGGAAGACGAGCATCGACGCGAGCGCCACGATCACCCAGGGCCAGGGGCGCAGCGCGTAGTGCGCGGCGTTGAACAGCAGCGTCCCGCCCACCGCGTCTTTCTCGCTCCGTGCCGCCAGCATGCGCTGCGCGATGTAGCTCCCGCCGCCCGGCTCAGCTCCCGGATACCACACCGACCACCACTGGACCGTGAGCGGGATGATCAGGACGGTGAGCGTGAGCTTCCAGTCACCGAAATCGGGCAGCAGACTCAGGGTGTGTGCCGGGATGCGGTGGACGAGTCCGGCAAGGCCGCCCACCTGCGGCTGCTTCAGCGCGTAGTAGGCCGCCGCAAAGGCCCCCGTCATTGCAATGACGAACTGGATGAGATCGGTGACCATCACGCCCCACAGGCCGGAGGTCGCCGCGAAGGCGATATCCAGCGCGGTGCAGATGGCGAGCGTCTGCGCCATGGGCCAGCCGAGCATCACGTTGGCAATCTTGGCGGCCGCCAGATTCACCGACGCGATGATGACCAGGTTGAAGAAGAACCCCAGGTAGATAGCGCGGAAGCCGCGGACGAAGGAGGCGGGCCGCCCCGAGTAGCGAATCTCGTAGAACTCGAGATCGGTGAGCACTTTCGACCGGCGCCAGAGCCGCGCGTAGAAGAAGACGGTCGCCATCCCCGTGAGCAGAAACGCCCACCACGCCCAGTTGTTCGCCACCCCATGCTCGCGCACGAGGTTGGTCACGAGATTCGGGGTATCGGTGCTGAAGGTGGTGGCGACCATCGAGACGCCGATCAGCCACCACGGTGCCGCGCGCCCGGAGGTGAAGAACTCCGCTGTGCTCGACCCCGCCCGCTTGGCCAGCAGGATGGCGGGAAGGAAGCACACGACGATCGAGGCGAGGACGATCAGCCAATCGAGGGAGGTGATGCGCATGGGGACGACGAGGAGGGTGGGAGTCGGGTGTGGGGTGTCGGGGGACTGAACGACGGGGTGGGAAGTGAGGTGTAGGGTGTCGGGGACTCGGGACTGGCCGAAACCACGCTTGTCATTCCGAAGGAGCAGAGCGACTGAGGAATCTCCTCGCCCAGGGAGAAGATTCCTCGTATGGAAGTCTCCTACTTCACCGGTACCATCTCGAGCGTGATGACCTCGAACGGGGCGAGGTCGACGACGTGATCCTGGCCCGCACGCAGGCCGAGCGGAGCCCGGTTCTGGAACTCACGCCACGGGCTGCGCGCGGTGTACCGCTGCGGTGCGCCGTCCGGCAGCTCGAGCACATGACCCACGTCCACGGCAAAGGACTGTGGCCGATCGCTCGGGTTGCGCAGCGTGAGAATCCCCGCTCGGGGCGACCAGGCACCCCATCCGTACACTTCGAGCTTCGCCGGATCGCCGCCCACCCAGTGGGTATCCACCAGCGTATCGGCGTTGCGCCGCGACCAGTTTGCCGCCTCGGCCAGGGCATCCCAGTTCTCGCGCGTGAGCAGCGATGGCGTGACGTACATCTCCTGGAGCTGCGTGCCCGTCCCGAAGTAATCACGGATCTCGGAGGTGAAGTCATTGCCGGGGTCGGTGTCGAGCTTCTTCGCATATCGGGCGTAGATGAGCCCGTGCAGCATGAGCGAGTTGAGCGGATAGAGCGGACCGCGTCCAACAACATGTTGGTGCGTGTCGCCGTCGCGATAGGTGATCCACTGCTGGCGATCCGAGCCGACACCGGCGAAGTCGTGGTCCGAGCCGCCGCGCCAGATGGAATCGGCGTAGCGAAGCCAGAAGGGCGAGGGATAGGTGCCCGTCGTGAGATTCACGTAAAGCTCCGGCTCCTCCGCGCGCAGTTCCCCGATCAGGTGGATCGCCGCATCGAAGTCGCTGTCGAAGGCGCTTCCCGGGTAGACGCTCGACGCGTTCCCCGTGCCGTCGAATTTGAACTGGTTCACGCCGTACTTCCGGATCATCTCGAAGCACGTCTCGCGGAACCGCGCGTAATACTTCGGCCCCGAGAGCACGAAGCCGCCCTTGTTCTCCTCGAACCCCTGCGCGCGGCCGGCCGCGAGGCGCTCCTGTCGCGGCTTCCCGTACCCTCCCCACGGCGACATCCACACGCCGGGCGCGGCCCCGTACTGCCTGGCCGCCTTCCGCACACGCGTGAACCCGTTCGGAAAGCCGGAGTTGAAGTGCCAGAGCGTGCGGTGGTCGTCCCAGCCGTCATCGAAGAGAAAGGAGCTGAGCACGACGTGCCGCTCCCTGGCGAGGTGGATGCCGAACGCGTTGATCACCGCGAGCGCGCCGGCCTCATCGTACGAAGTGAAGTAGCCCAGATCGTACCACGAATTGTAGTGGAGGAAGGTGCGATATGGGTGCGCCCGCTCACGTTCGACGTACGCGAGAAAATCCCGCCGCAACTGTCCCGTCCGCGTCACACCAATCACGGAGGACACGTCGAACGACGTGCCCGGGCGGAGCGGCAGCTCCCGCGCGAGCGCGCAGTGCACATGATCCCCCTCCACCGTGCTCTGTGAGAGCGGATGTTCGAAACCGAAATACAGCGGGCCGGCCACGACCGGGCTGCCCTTGACAGATCCCGACACGTAGGCGCCCGGCGCCTGGAGATCCACGAGCACGATCTCCCGCACCGGCAGCTCGCCGCCCAGACTCCGGAGGGTGACCTCTTGCCGCAGGTAGTGGGAGCCGTCACGCAAGATGCCGCGCCAGGTCGCCTCCAGTCGGCCGGCCTGGTCCCGCAACGTGACGATGACCTGCCGCCCGCCCAGCTGCTCCACTCGGCGTGCCGCGTGCGCGTTCCGTGGCAACGACCTGGTGGTGGGCCCCGCGACAACTCGCATCTCGGCCGACGCGATCGCAGTGCCATCGGCAAGCTGCAGGGTGAAGGCACTCGGGGGGAGCGAGAGCGCCGTGCCGTTCAGCCGGTCGGTGACGCGCACCGCCTGGAACGTGCCGTTGGTGACGGTCCACAGCCCCTCGATGGTACTGTTGGCAAGCGAGATCTCCCCTCCGTCGATCCGCGATCGAGCGGCAGCGAGCGGAGCCCGCGCTCCCGCGCTGGCGGCGCGCAGCAGGTGCGGTAGCCCGGTGGACAGTGCACCAACGGCGAGCCCGACGATTGCGCCGCGCTCGAGGAAGTCGCGCCGAGTGAGGGCGTCGTCCGCGGGTGGCTGAACGGTGTGCTGCGTCAGTGGATCGTCAGCTGTCATAGCCATCGTGTCGATTCCATGTCATCGAGCGGGAGCGCGAGCCAAACAACCCTCATGCTCCCGTGGCGTGGCGCATGGCCCGGGCGGCGGCTTCCGGATCCGCCGCACTGAGGATGGCCCGAATCACCGCAACGCCGCTAGCCCCTGCGGCCATGAGCGGTGGGACACGCTCCGGCGTAATGCCGCCGATGGCGACCGCGGGCACGCCGCACGCGCGGGCCAGGCGTTCGAACTCGGCGACGCCGATCGCGCTGCCCGCATCCCGCTTCGAGACCGTGGCGTACACCGGGCCGATGCCCACGTAGTCCGCACCGCGCGCGCCGGCGACTTCCGCATCGCACCCCACGGATGCACCGACAATGAACCCCGGCGGCGCGATGCGGCGCACCGCGTCCACGGGCAGATCGTCGGCACCAACATGCACACCGGCGGCGCGGGCGGCGAGTGCCACATCCACCCGGTCGTTGACGACGACGGGAACCGGCATGGCCACGACCAGCGCGCACGCCACTTCCACCAGCGTCCGTGCGTCCGCATCTTTGAGGCGGAGTTGCACCATCGTCGCCCCCCCGCGCACCGCGCCCAGCGCCCGGGCGACCAGCCCGTCCCGCCCATCACGCAGATCATCGGTAATAGCCACCACAGGCACCATGTGCGAATCGAACACCATGCGCCTCCATGAGTGAGCGGCACGTCCGCGCCATCCGCGGCGCAACCACCGTGGAGGCCGACGACCCCACGCAGATTCGGTCGGCCACCCGCGAGCTGCTCGAGCACATTCTGGAACGCAACCAGCTGAGCGTGGAGCACGTCATCAGCGCGATCTTCAGCGTCACCGCCGATCTCACGAGCGATTTCCCGGCACACGCGGCGCGCGCGCTCGGGTGGCTCGACGTGCCGCTCCTGTGCACCATGGAGATTCCGGTGCCTGGCGCGCTCCCGCATTGCATCCGGGTCCTTCTGCACGTGGAATCCACCGAGGCACGTCGCGACATCGCCCACGTATATCTGCGAGAGGCCCGCGGCCTCCGGCCGGATCTGCAGTAGCCCGAGCCCCCGCCCCCGCGTCACGGCCGCTTTCGCCGCTCCCGTGCCGCCTCGCGTTTGGCTGCCTTATGCCCGGCGAACGTCGTGCGAAACTCGTGGTGACCATCCGGATCCGCAACGAAGAACAGATAGGGAACGTGCGCCGGGAACAGCGCCGCCTCGATGCTCGCCTCTCCAGGTGACGCGATCGGTCCGGGCGGGAGACCGGAGTGCTTGTACGTGTTGTACGGCGAGTCCACCTCGAGATCGCGGTAGAGCAGCCGGTCGTGGTGCTCGCCGAGCGCGTACTGCACGGTTGGATCGGCCTGCAACGGCATGTGCGCCCGCAACCGGTTATGGTAGACGGCCGAGATCACTGGCCGCTCCTCGGGCAGCAGCGCTTCCTTTTCGACAATCGAGGCAAGCGTGACGATGTCGTTCCGGCTCATGCCAAGCTGCGTGAGCCGGGCATTCCATGCGCTCTTCCACATCGCCTCGAACTGCTGCGTCATCTGGCGGACCGCCTCGCGCGCCGACGTGCCGTAGGCGAAGGTGTAGGTATCGGGAAAGAGATAGCCCTCCAGCGTTGAGGCGGGCACGCCCAGCGCACGGCGGAGCGCCGTGTCGCGCACGGCGGCTTTGACGGAGTCGACCGGCACCCGGAGCGTGCGCGCTAGCAAGGGCACGATCTCGCGCAGCGAATACCCCTCCGGAATGGTCACGCGCCGTTCGAGCCCCTCGCCCTGCTCCAGCGCGTGCAGCAGTGCGTGGTAGCTCAGCCCCGGCTGCAGCGCATACATGCCCGGCTTGATATCCCGGTCGCTCCCCAGGATCATGGCGTAGGCGCGGAACAGCTTCGGCCACCGGATGAA